>LR746520.1:0-46218 GCA_902729415.1 Terasakiella magnetica
AAAAGCGGCGCCCGAAACCGGATGATGACGCTAATGGGTCAGAGGCATAAGCCGCCGGAGGTAGCCCATGGCGCGGATTGCGGTGGTGGAGGATGAGGCTCCCCTGCGGGCTGATCTTGTCGAGTATCTTTCTGCCTGCGGTCATGACGTGCTGGGATGCGGCGACGGCAAGGAGCTGGACGACGCTCTGGACCGCCACCCCATCGACATCATTATTTTGGATGTGAACCTGCCGGGCGAAGGCGGGTTCTCCATCGCCGGACGCCTGCGCTCCCATTCCGAGGTCGGCATCATCATGCTGACGGCGCGCGGCCTCAACGTCGATCGCGTGGTCGGCCTGGAGGTGGGCGCCGACGTCTATCTGGTCAAGCCGGTGGAGCTGCGCGAGCTGGAAGCCCAGGTCCGCACCCTGGCCCGGCGCCTGCGGGCCGGTCCAGCCATCGCCCCATCCCCATCCCTGGAGATGGATGCGGCGGTCTCGGCCCAATCCATCTCCACCGAGTGGATCTACGATCAATTGACCTGGACCCTGATCGCCCCCGATGGCCGCGCCGTCAAGCTGACCGGCAACGAGCGGGTGTTCGTGGCCCTGCTGGCAGCAACCCCGGGCGAGCCGGTCTCGCGCGATGACATCTTCCGGGCCTTGGGTAAACGGGGCTGGGATCCCGCCGACCGCTCGGTGGATTCCATGGTCCGCCGCCTGCGCGCCAAATGCGAGGAAGCGTTCGAGCGCGAGCTTCCTATCGAATCGGTCCATTCCGTGGGCTATGCCTTCGCCGCCCCGATCGGCATGCGGTAGACCAATGCCGAAAAAGCTCATCCTCCGCCCGAAGCCCAATGCTTCGGATCAGACACCGGCCCGGGTCGAACCCTGGCTGGTCCTGGTGGTGGACGATGATGAGCAGGTCCACGCCATGACCGAAGTGATCCTGCGCGATCAGACCTTCGACAACCGGCCGTTCCACTGTATTTCCGCCCTGTCGGCCGCCGAGGCCGCCGTCATCTTGGAACTGAGCCCCGACATTCCGGTGGTCCTGCTGGACGTGGTGATGGAGACCCCCGATGCGGGTCTCAAACTGGTCCATCACATCCGGGAGGATCTGGAAAATGACGAAATCCGCATCATCCTTCGGACCGGCCAGCCCGGCGACGCCCCCGAGCGGGACGTGATGCTGACCTATGACATCAATGATTATAAGAGTAAGGCCGAGCTGACCGCCCAACGGCTGTTCACCGCCTTGGTCGGCGCTATCCGGGCCTGGCGTGACGTGGTGACCATCAAACGGCTTAACAATACTCTCTCCACCTTGAACACATCGCTGGAAAAGCGGGTGGTCGAACGGACCCGCGCCCTGGAAAAATCGAATGTGTCGCTGGAACGGGCCAAACAGCGGGCCGAAACCGCCCTGGTCCGCGAAACCGAGGCCAAGGGCCAGTTGCGGCAATTCCTGTCCATGGTGTCGCACGAATTCCGCACGCCTCTGGCCATCATCGATTCTTCGGCGCAGATGCTGCGTCTGAAGATTGAAGGACTCGACAAATCGGGAATCGCCCGCCTCGACTTCATCCGCAGCGGCGTCCAGCGCCTTCTGGGACTGATCGACACCTGTCTGGCCGACGAGCAGCTCGACAGCGGCCGGATCGTACTGCATGAAAAATCATTCGATCTGACCCCGATGCTCGAGGTCACCGTCGGACATTTCCGCGTCGCCTCCGGCTCCCATTTCTACAAGGTCGAGGCAGCGCCCGGCCTGCTGGTCTGGGGTGATCCCGGCATGGTGGCACTGGTCTTGAACAATCTGGTCGGCAATGCCGTCAAATACTCGCCCGAAGGCTCGACGGTTGCCATATCCGGCAGAACCGAAGGCAGCGATGTGATCATCTCGGTCCAAGATCAGGGAATCGGCATTCCCAGCGACGACATGGCTAATATTTTCGAGCGTTTCCACCGCGCCTCCAACGCGGCGGGGATTCCGGGCTCGGGCATCGGACTTCACATGGTGCGCCAGATCGTGGAATTACATGGCGGCTGCGTCACCGTCTCCAGCGCGGAGGGCCAAGGCTCATGCTTCACAGTCAGATTGCGGCCTGCGCCGCGGGTTCGTGAGGAGAAGAGCGCTTGAGCCCCCGACATGCGGGTGCTACCGTTTTTCTGACACTGAGAGTGACCCAAGTGCGATTTACTGGTGTGATGAGGGGCTGAAATGCTCGCCAAATACTACCGATCATTCAAGAAAGACCTCGATCAGCGCGGTATAATTTTTTCATTCTCCGGCTATATGTCCGAGGGAATTCTGTACTCGCTTGGAGACGCCCTCCGCCAGAAAATGGCCTTGGAAGATACCAACATCAGCACCGTGAAGAAGGTCTTCTCGGTCTTTGTCGAGCAAGCCCAGAACATCATCCGCTACTCTGCCGAAAAGGTCTCGGGAGATATCGGCCGCGCGGTGGAGCTGTCATCGGGCATGGTGACCATCGGCACCGAGAACAACCGGTTTTTCATCGTCTGCGCTAATGTGGTCCTGGCAAGCGACGAGCCCAAGCTGCGCGACCGGCTGGAGCGGCTGCAAAAAATGGGCAAGGATGAAATCAAGGCCTATTACAAGGAACAGTTGCGCGAGGCTCCCGAAGAGCAGAGCCGCGGGGCCACCATCGGTCTCATCGAGATCGCCCGGCGGGCCAGCGAGCCGATCGAGTTCGACTTCGATCCCATCGATAAGGACTCGTTCTTCTTCTGCATGAAAGTGTCGATCTGAGGTCGCTATGAACAATTTGAAAATTGCTGCCACCGAGCGCTCGCCCGAGGTGGATTTCGACTTTGAGCGCGGTGTCTTGGTACTGCGCGGCGAGTCCTATCCCGAAGACGCGTCGGCCATATTCGGACCGATCTTTTCCGCCCTGGAAACCTTCCTGGCCGAGGGGGAAAAGCGGGAAGTGAAGATGGATTTCGACCTGACCTATTTCAACAGTTCCAGCGCCAAAGCGCTGATGAACATGTTCCAGATGCTCGACCATGCCGCCGCCGCCGGAACCAAAATTACCGTGTCCTGGTTCTTTGCCCCCGATGACGACACCATGAAGGAGTTCGGTGAGGATTTCAGCGAGGATCTCAAGCACGTCATCTTCAATCTGGTCGCCGTTGAAGACGCCGCCTGATGTCGTTCAACCTGTTCGATGCCGAGGAAAAAACCCTCGAACAGGCGGAAATCCTTCGCGCAGGCCTGACCGACCAGCCCGAGTCCATCCGGACCGGCATCAACGATCTGGTGGACGCCTTCAGCCGCAGCGTGCGTGAACAACGGCGGCTGGTGCGGGTCAGTGACCGGTTACAGGCCCAATTGGCGACAGTTAATCAGGAACTGGCGCGGCGCCGAGCCGAGGCGGAAACGGCCCTGGGAGATCTTCAGGCGGCCCAGGACTCGCTGATCCAGTCGGAAAAGCTGGCCTCTCTCGGCGCTTTGGTGGGCGGGATCGCCCACGAGATCAACACGCCGGTGGGTATCGCCCTGTCTTGTGCCTCCCATCTGGCAGATTCCACCGCCGGGCTGCGCAAACTGTTCGAAGCCGACAATATCGGCATCGAGGACTTCGAACGCTATCTGGCAACCGCCACCGACACCACCACCCTGATCCTGTCCAATTGCGAGCGCGCCGCCGCCCTGATCCGCAGCTTTAAACAGGTGGCGGTGGACCGTGCCTCGTCCGAACGGCGCCGCTTCGACCTGGGCGATTACGTGCGGGAAACCCTGGCCAGCCTGGGGCCGCATCTGCGCCAGGCCGGGCATACGGTCAAGGTCGAGTGCCCCGCTGGATTAATACTGGACAGCTATCCCGGCGCCCTGTCCCAGGTGCTGAGCAATTTCGTCATGAACTCCCTGATCCACGGCTTTGATTCGGGCCAGACCGGCACCTTGTCCATCCTGATCGACCAGCCCACCCCCCAATGGGTAAGGCTGATCTATGCCGACAACGGCAAGGGCGTGCCCGAATCCGATCTCAGCCGCATCTTTGATCCCTTCTTCACCACCCGACGGGGCAGCGGCGGCTCGGGTCTCGGCCTGCACATCGTCTACAATCTGGTCACCGGCCCCCTGGGTGGCAGCGTCAGTGTCGAGAAAGCCGCGAATGGCAGAGGTGTCGCCTTCACCGTCACCCTGCCGCTGTCATCTGAGATATGATCAAGGACGAAAGACGCACATGGGAAGCGGTCGATGAGCCCAAACTCTCCCGATAAGAAGCGCGGACTGTTCAAGCAAACAGCCCCCGGTCAGCCCCCTGCGGCAGCCAGGAAGGCGCCTTGGCCGGTGCTGGTGGTCGATGACGATCCCGATGTTCATGCCATGACACGGGTACTGCTGCGCGACTTCTCGTTCCAGGACCGCCCGTTCGAGGTCATCAGCGCCTATTCCGCCGCCGAGGCCCGCGACATCTTGTCCCAGCGCCCGGATATTCCGGTGGCGCTGTTGGACGTGGTGATGGAATCGGCGTCAGCCGGGTTGGATCTGGTCCGCCACATCCGCCAGGACATGGGCAACCAGCGCCTGTCCATCGTGCTGCGTACCGGCCAGCCCGGCGAAGCGCCCGAACGCGACGTGATGCTGGCCTATGACATCAACGATTACCGCGCCAAGACCGAACTGACGGCGCAAAAGCTGTTCACCGCCCTGGTGGGCGGCCTGCGGTCGTGGACCCACCTCACCACCATCGAGGCCTTGAACGCCTCGCTGGAGCAGCGGGTCGAGGACCGCACCCGCCAATTGGAAGAGGCCCGGCACTTTTCCGAGACCCTGGTGGACATGCTGCCCAATCCCCTGTGGTACAAGGGGGCCGACGGCCATGTGCGCCTGTGCAACCGCGCCTTCCGCGAGCTTTTCCCCGAGGTCGGCGCCACCATGCCCCCCGGCCTCGCCGCCCTGGATTCCAGCACCGATGCCGCCCTGCGCAACGGCGGAGCTTCGCCCATGATGGTCGAGGCCAATCTGGAGGTGGGGGGAACATCCCAAACCGTCGTGGTCAGCAAGGGCCTGCTGGGCGAACGCGGCGGCGGCACCATCGGCATCCTGACCGACATCACCGAGCGCAAGCGGATGGAGCAGCAATTGCGGGTGCTGGCCACCACTGATCCTCTGACCTCGGCCCTCAACCGCCGCGCCTTCTTCATCGCCGCCGAGCAGGAGATGGAACGCGCCCTCCGGTATGGCAACGCCCTGTCGGTGGTGATGATCGACCTGGACCACTTCAAACGGATCAATGACCGCTATGGCCACGCCACCGGCGACGCCGTGTTGAAGGAAACTGTCGAAACCCTGCGTCAAGGCATGCGGGATTTGGATGTGCTGGGACGTCTGGGCGGTGAGGAATTCGCCATCCTGTTGCCGGAAACGCCGCTGACCGGAGCGCTGGAACTGGCCGAACGCCTGCGCCAAGCGGTGGAGGCCCAGGTGATTTCACAGTCGGAAACGAAAGAAGAGATCCGCCTGACCATCAGCCAGGGAGTGGCCGAGCGGGGCTGGAACGAGGCCGCCTTCGACCAAATGCTGGCCAGGGCCGATACCGCCCTCTATCGCGCCAAGGAAGCCGGCCGCAACCGGGTGATGGGCTGAGCATACGATTTTTGATGCCAATACTTTGGTTGTATGTGAATACTTTAGGCATCAGAGCCAAGCAGCTGCGCCAACTCGGCGGGAGAAACTTGTGACAGGTGGTGTCGCCCAGCGCATCAGCATCATCTACACCATCGTCGGACTGACCTGGATCATCGTGTCCTCGACGGCGGTATGGCTTGAGATCGGCACCACTCCCGGACGGGAGTCGCTTCTGGAGATGATCAAGGGCTCGGCCTTCATCCTGGTCACCGCCGCGATGCTGTTCATCTTGTTGCGCCGCTGGGAGCGGAACTTGGTCGAAATGACCAACCGCCTGTCGGGGATCATCAACAGCTCCCAGGACCTGATCGCCGCCTGGGACAGCCAGAAGCGCCTGACGGCGTTCAACCCGCGTTATAAGGCGGTACTGAAGGAATTCTTCAACCGCGACATCCGCCCCGGCATGTCCATCGAAGAACTGTTCGGCCATGTTCCCGACCGATTGGAGTTGTTCTCCCAGTGTTGGGACCGGACTCTCGCGGGCGAATCGTTCGTGACGCTGCAACACCTGGAACAGAATGGCGTTCCATCGTGGTTCGAGACCTCCTACGGCTGGGTTCCCGATGCCGATGGCAAACCGGCAGGGGGATTTCATATCGTGCGCGACGTGACCGCGCGGATGAACACCGAGGAAGCACAACGCCACCATGCGAAGAAACTGGCCAAGACGGTGGAAACCCTGACCCAAGCCAATTCCGAGTTGGAACGCTTCGCCTATGTCGCCTCTCATGACCTGCAAGAGCCGCTGCGGACCATCACCTGCTTCTCGCAATTGATCGAGCGCGATTACGGGGCAGGCTTCGACAGCCGTGGCCGCGAATACCTGGATCTGGTGACCACCAGCGCCAAGCGCATGCACGGCCTGATCAACGACCTGATAGCTTATGCCAGGGTGACGGCCAACGAAAAGCCGCATCATACCGCCCCCATCGCGGCCTCCTGCCACAACGCCATCGCCAACCTACATCAGGCGGCGACCGATTGCGGCGCCCTGATCGAGGTTGGAGACCTGCCCGAACTCACCGCCGATCCGCTTCAGGTGATGCAGGTGTTCCAGAACCTGATCGACAATGCCATCAAGTACCGCCACCCCGACCGGCCGCTACGTATCGACATCAAGGCCGAGCGGCAAGATGGATTCTGGGTCATCACCGTCGCCGATAACGGCCTTGGCTTCACCCCCGGCGAGCAGGACGTGTTCGAGCTTTTCCGCCGCCTGCGCCCCCATCAGGGCTATGCCGGAACCGGCGTCGGCCTTGCCATCTGCAAGCGCATCATCCAGCGTCATGGCGGCCGGATCTGGGTCGATTCGACACCAGATCAAGGCAGCGTCTTCAGCTTCACCCTTCCGGCCTAATCTGGACCAATTCCAGCCTTGTGCCGCCTCTGATATTTGGCATAATGGTACCGATTTATGTAATTAGAGGCGCCCGTCATGCCCTTCCCCCATCTGCTGTCGCCGCTTGAAATCCGGGGAATCCGCCTTCCCAACCGCATGATCATGGGCTCGATGCATCTGGGCTACGAGGCCGAGGCAAACGCCTTCGAGCGTCTGGCCACCTTCTACGCGGCACGGGCCAAGGGCGGCATCGGCCTGATCGTTACCGGCGGCGTCGCCCCCAACCCGGAAGGCACCTTCGGCCCCGATGGCACGGTCCTGGCAAATGAAAGCGGGCTGGCCGGGCATGGCAAGATCACCGCAGCGGTCCACGGCGCGGGCGGGCGCATCGTCATGCAGATCCTGCATTGCGGCCGCTATGGCCGACATAAGGATATCGTCGCGCCGTCGGCCATCCGCGCGCCCATCAGTTCGGTGGTCCCGCGCGAGATGAGCGAAGACGACATTGTCCGCACCATCGCCGAATACGCCGCCACCGCGCACCTCGCCAAGGCGGCGGGCTATGACGGCGTCGAGGTGATGGCGTCCGAAGGCTATCTCGTCAACGCGTTCCTGACGCCGCGCACCAACAAACGCGCCGATCGCTGGGGCGGCAGCCTGGAAAACCGCACCCGCTTCGCCGTCGAGATCGTCCGGGCCGTGCGCCAAAGCCTGGGCGATGACCGCCTGTTGCTGGTGCGCCTCAGCATGGTCGATCTGGTCGAAGACGGCCTGAGTGCCGACGAGGTGACAGCGATCGCCCAAAGCCTGGAAGCCGCCGGAGCCGATATCCTCAACAGCGGCATCGGCTGGCACGAATCCCGTGTTCCCACCATCGCCCATACCGTCCCGGCGGGAGCGTGGACCTGGGCCACCGCCCGGGTCAAGGCCAAGGTCGGCATCCCGGTAGCCGCCAGCAACCGCATCAAGACACCGGAACAGGCCGAAGCTCTGTTGGCGCGCGGTGAGGCCGATCTGGTCTCCATGGCGCGGCCCCTGCTGGCTGACCCGGATTTTGCAGCCAAGACCGCCAAGGGCCGCGCCGATGCCATCACCGCCTGTATTGGCTGCAATCAGGGCTGCCTCGACCCAATCTTCTCTGGCGGATCGGCCACCTGTCTGGTCAATCCTCGCGCCGGGCGCGAGGCTGAGTTCACCCCCGCAGCCATCACCATTCCCCGCCGCATCGCCGTAATCGGCGGTGGCCCCGCCGGACTGGCCGCCGCCCTCGAAGCCGCCCGACGCGGCCACCGCATCACCTTGTTCGAAGCCGAAGCCGAGCCGGGCGGCCAGTTCCGCCTAGCCCGCATCATTCCCGGCAAGGAGGAATATACCGCGATTCCCAAGGCCTTCGCCCGCAATCTGACCGATCTCGGTGCTGAAATCCGGTTAGGGCAGCGGGCCGGGTTGGCCGACATCAAGGGTTTCGACGCGGTGATTCTTGCCACCGGCATCACGCCACGGCGGCTTGACCTTCCGGGGGCCGACCACGCCAAGGTGGTGGCCTATGACGATATCCTGGCGGGGCGGGTTCAGGCGGGGGAACGGGTCGCCATCTTAGGATGCGGCGGCATCGGCTTTGACACCGCCCTTTATCTGCTGGGGCAGGAGGAGGTCGATCCCGGCTTCAACGCCACCTGGGGCATCGATCCCACCTTCGCGGCGCCGGGTGGACTGACCACCGCCGCGGCCCCGAAACCGATCCGCCGCAAGATCGTCATGATGCAGCGCAAGGCGGACAAGCCCGGCAGCAGCCTGGGCAAGACCACCGGCTGGATTCACAAGGCCCATCTTCAGCGCCATGCCGTCGAGATGCTGAGCGGGGTCAGCTATATCTCCATCGACGATGCCGGCCTGCACATCCGTGTGGGTGAGGCCGAGCGGTTGATCGAAGCCGACACCATCATCACCTGCATCGGTCAGGATTCCTGCCGGGATCTGGCGGCACCGTTGCAGGCCTTGGGCGTGGAGGTCCACGTCATCGGCGGCGCCCGCGACGCCTCCAAGATCGACGCCCTGGCCGCATTCGAGGACGGCACCCGTCTGGGCCTGGCCGTCTGACAGGACCGTCTCAAACCGACTCTAGTGGCGGGCGGGCAGCCACAGGCGGGCGGTGGTGCCACCCGCGTCAGAATCCAGCCACAGCCGCCCACCGTGAACCCGCGCCACCTTGGCCGCCGAGGCCAGCCCCAGACCCGCACCAGGGAAAGTCGAGCGCGAATACAGCCGCGAGAACGGCCGGATGATGGTGCCGAGGTATTCAGGGTCGATGCCGATGCCGTTATCAGCGATATCGATCCGCCAGCCCGCGCCGTC
Source organism: Terasakiella magnetica (assembly GCA_902729415.1). GTDB lineage: Bacteria > Pseudomonadota > Alphaproteobacteria > Rhodospirillales > Magnetospirillaceae > Phaeospirillum > Phaeospirillum magnetica_A. The sequence goes on from LR746520.1 coordinate 9,340, forward strand.
TTGCACCGCCGCAATGGCGATTTCGGGCGCGATGCCAGGACGGGAGAATTTGACCGCATTGCCGATCAAATTCTCGAACAGCAGTGACAGCAAGACCGGATCGCCCGGTACCACCGGCAGATCTCCGACCGTGAATACCGGCGGCATCTTGGGCGCCATGCTGCCGCATTCGGTGGCGACGCTTTCCACCACACCTTTGATATCCACCGGTACGAAGGCCGACATGGCCCGGGTGCTGCGACTGTAATCCAGCATCCCCTTGACCTGAAGGCCAAGCTGGGTCGCGCCTTCGCGGATGGCGTCCAGGGACGGCATGGCGGCATGGGGAATGTCGTCGCCCAGGTCACGCTGCAACCGCTGTACAAAGGTCTGGATCTGGCGGATAGGCTCTTGCAGGTCGTGGGAGGCGGCGAAAACCATACGCTCCAACTCGCCCTTGGCCTCCAGCAGCATGTCGCCGCTTTCCTTTTGCAAAGTGATGTCGCGGATGGAGGAGCGCGAGCCCAGCGCCCTCCCCTCCTGATTGAAGATCGGCTGCCACGACATGGCGACCCAGATCACCTTGCCGTCACGGCGCAGAATACGGAATTCGGCGTCTTGGCCCGATCCGCCGGTCCTGGCCTCGTCCATATGGGTGCGGACCTTGGGTCGATCCTCATCGAGCACCATGGGCAGGGGAAAGTCGGTCATGGCTTCGCATTCGCCCACCGAATAGCCGGTGATGCGTTCCACCGCCGGATTGACCCAGTGCAAGGCACCGTCGCTGCCGATCCAGTTCTCCCAGGCATAGGTATAATCTGCAATGGCGCGAAAGCGCTGCTGGCTTTGATCCAGTTCGGAAATGCGCGATTCCACGGCGCTGGACATGGTGTTGAAGGCCTGGGTCAGCACAGAAATCTCGTCACTGCCCTCCAGCTTGAGGCGAAGCGAGAAATCACCGCTGGCCACCTTCAGCGAGGCCCGCGTCAAGATATCCAGATGCCGTGTCAGCCAATAGCCGATGGCCGCCAGCAACCCCAGGGTCAGCACCACCTCGACCACGGCGATGGCGATGCTTTGTTGCAGCAAGTCGTGACGCGCCAGCCCCAGGAAGGTGGTGTCTAGGCCGTAATGGGCGCGGCCATAGCGCTGACCCAGAAAGGTGATGTCGAACGCGCCGTTGTGAATATTGACCGCGGGGTTGAGTTCGCGGTCGGGCGGAGGCAACGGCTTGTCCTCGCTCCAATTGGTGGCGGCGACCATCTTGCCCGCCGAATTGACCACCGCCATATAGGTGATGCTCTTGATCGCGCCCCAGCCGTCAAGCACGCTTTGCAGCGCGGCATAGTCCCGCGACGCCAGCAACCCGGCCAGGGTGATATTAAACGAGGCCTCCTGGGCTTGCACCCGCACCACGGTATTACGCAGCAGGTGCTCCTGGATCAGGCGGGCGCCATTGGCCACCAGCAAGGTCAGCATCACCATCTCGACCACGACGCTGACCACCAGCAGGCGCAGACGCAGCGAACTCAGCGGGCGAACACCGTCCGACCTGGGGGGCAAATGGATCATTCCTTCTCCCTGGTCATGGACCGTACGATTTGAGCATAGGGGCGGATGGACTCGATCTCGGCAATCTCAAGTGGTACGAAGCCCAGGAATCCCGAAGCCTTGAAAAATGCCCGCCCCTCCTCGGTATCGGCGAAACCGGCCAGAGCCGCCCGCAGCTTTTCCACGGTCCCGGCCCCCAGACGGGGATGAGCCATGGTGAATTGATGCGGCACCACCAACGGGCACGGAATACTGTCGACCTTGGCGCGAATCTCAGCCGGAACCTGCTGCAACGGCGACAGACCGCTGAACGCGGCCTCGGCATCGCCCATGGCCACGGCGCGGATGGCGGTGGCGTGGTTGGAGGCCTCGATCAAACTGTAATCACGCCCGGCCCGCATGGCCGCATCCGACATCAGCCAGTGCTCGGCCACCACCGACAGCGCCGACAGCCGGTCGGCAGTCAGAACGCGCTTTCCCGCCAATTGCCGGACACGTTTGATCTGGCTGCCCTTGGGAACGATGATCAGAGGGCTTAAATCCAGCTTGTAGCGCGCCAGCGGCACATAGCCGCCGTCCAGCGCAACCACCCCGAAATGGGGCGCCGAGATCACCACGTCGAAGGTACCGACCTCAATATCTTGAAGATAGGCGCGGAAATTGGGCGCCGAGTATAATTCGACCGGACGCCCCAGTTGCTTTTGAAGATGTATCCGCAATGGATCATAAAGACGCAGCAAACTGAGGGGAGCAATAGTCGGCAGCAACCCCACCCGTATCGGTGCAGGCTCCAGCGCGGCGGCCAGCGATGGCTGAACCGGCAGGCCAAGCAACCCGATCAGAACAATAATCTGCCGGACAAAGCGCATGACCGCTCTTCTTTAAAGTATTTGGCTTGCGGTTTTCCGGGTCACTCCCAACACCCGTCGCCGCCCCTCCCAGGATCTTCCGCAGTGTACAAGGCTTGAGGGCGCAGTCCAGCGCCATTCAACACAAGTATAAGTCAGGGGGAGGGATAAAGCCCCCCCTATACCGGCTTCACCAGAATGTGGCGCTTCTTACCCGCAGTCAGCTTGATGACGCCGGCCTTGAGATCGGCGGCGGTCACCGGCCGGGTCTCGGTATCCAAGGTGGCGTCGTTGACCTTACCGCCACCGCCCTTGACCAGACGCTTGGCCTCGCCGTTGGAAGCGGCCAGACCGGCGCGGACGAACAGAGCGAAGGCGGGAATCCCGGCCTCCAGCTCGGTGGCGGGGATCTCGATGGTGGGCAGAGTGTCGGCGGCGGCGCCTTCCTCGAAGGTGCGGCGTGCCGTCTCGGCGGCCTCGGCGGCGGCGGCCTCGCCATGGGCCAGACGGGTGACCTCGTTGGCCAAAATCTTCTTGGCCTCGTTGATCTCCGAGCCCTGAAGCGCCTCCAACCGGGCGATCTCGTCCAGGGGCAGTTCGGTGAACAGCTTGAGGAAGCGGCCGACATCGGCGTCCTCGGTGTTGCGCCAGTACTGCCAGAACTCCCACGCCCCCATCATATCGGCGTTCAGCCAGATAGCGCCCTGGGCGGTCTTGCCCATCTTGGCACCGGACGATGTGGTCAGCAGCGGGCTGGTCAGGCCGTACAGTTCGGCCTGATCGGCACGGCGGCCCAGCTCGACGCCGTTGATGATGTTGCCCCACTGATCCGAACCGCCCATCTGCAACACGCAGGTATTGCGGCGGAACAGCTCGACGAAGTCATAGCCCTGCAACAGCATGTAGTTGAATTCAAGAAAGGTCAGCGGCTGCTCGCGCTCCAGCCGCAGCTTGACCGAATCGAAGGTCAGCATGCGGTTGATGGTGAAGTGATGGCCGTAATCGCGCAGGAAATCGATGTAGTTGAGCTTATCCAGCCAGTCGGCGTTATTGACCATCAAGGCGTCGGTCTTGCCGTCGCCGAAGGCCAGGTACTTGCCGAACACCGACTTGATGCCGTCCATGTTCCGGCCGATATCGGCATCGGTCAGCATCTTGCGTGCCTCGTCCTTGCCGGACGGATCGCCGATGCGGGTGGTGCCGCCGCCCATCAGGACGATGGGCTTGTGCCCGGTCTTTTGCCACCAGCGCAGCAACATGATCTGCATCAGCGAGCCCACATGCAGCGACGGCGCGGTGCAATCGAAGCCGATATAGGCCGCCGAGCTCTGCTGGCTGAGACGCTTGTCCAACCCTTCCAGGTCGGTACACTGGTGCATGTAGCCGCGCTCGGTGATGGCGCGCAGAAAATCAGACTTGAGGCTCGTCATGGCGGATCGTCCAGCTTGCTGCCGAGAGGCCGCTCGTTTATCACAAAGCGGGAGCCGCCACAATCCAAGGGGACAAAAATGCTTGCTCTCGGGCTGATGAGCGGAACATCGCTGGACGGCGTCGATGCCGCCCTGGTGGAGACCGACGGCGAAACCATCGCCCGCCTCGGCCCCGCGCTGACCGTCGCCTACCCGCCCCGGCACCGCGATGCCCTGCGCTCGGTCCTCGGTGGTGCGGGCGATGTGGCAAAGGTCGAGCGCGCCATCACCTTGTTCCACGCCGACGTGGTGCGCCAGCTGCTGGCCCAGGCCGAGGTCACCGCCGCCGAGGTCGGACTGATCGGCTTTCACGGCCATACCATCCTCCACCGCCCCGCCCAGCGCCAGACATGGCAGATCGGCGACGGTGCCTTGCTGGCCACCGAGACCGGCATCGCGGTGGTCAACGACTTTCGCAGCGCCGACGTGGCCGCTGGCGGTGAAGGCGCCCCCCTGGTGCCGGTGTTCCACCGCGCCCTGGCCGCAGGCCTGGAGGCGCCCCTGGCCATCCTCAACCTGGGCGGCGTCGGCAATGTCACCTGGATCGGCCAAGGCGGGACGCTGCTGGCTTTCGATACCGGACCGGGTAATGCCCTGATTGATGATTGGGCGCTGCTCCATACCGGCAAGCCGGTGGACGAGGATGGCAGGCTGGCCGCCGCCGGAACGGTCGCCCTTGCGGCGGTGGCAGGCTTTACCGGCCACGCCTTCTTCCGCCGCCCGCCGCCCAAATCCCTGGACCGCGACGACTTCCGCGCCTTCGTCCGCCCGCTGGTGGAGGGGTTAAGCCCGGCGGACGGTGCCGCCACCCTGACCGCCTTTACCGCCGCCGCTTTGACCGAAGCCGTCCGGCACTTCCCCGCCCCCGCCTGCCGCTGGCTGGTCTGCGGCGGCGGCCGCCATAATCCCGGCCTGATGGCAGCACTGGCCGATGCCCTGGATATGGTGGTCGAGCCGGTCGAGGCGGTGGGCTGGAACGGCGACGCCCTCGAAGCCCAGGCCTTCGCCTTTCTGGCGGTGCGCAGCCGACGCGGCCTCCCCCTTACCTTTCCCGAAACTACCGGCGTGACACAGCCCCTCGGCGGTGGACGCTTCCATCCGGTGGGAGACCTGCCATGAGACTGACGGCTTTTGCCCTTTTGCTGCTGATCGGCCTGCCCGCCCCGGCCAGCGCCGATCAGATTACCGCCTTGGACGCCGTTAAAAGCCAGCAGGGCGTGACCGACGCCCAGATCGATGGCGGCGGCACCTTGTGGGTCATGGTCAAGCCCAACCCCAAAGTGGCCTGGGACCAATACGCCGCCTATATGTGCGGCGTGGTCCGCCGCCATCAGGCACGGGTGTTCGTCACCCGCATCGTCGATATGACCTCGACCGGGCGGGGCAAGAAATCATCGGAATGGAAGGTGCTGGCGCAGATGAATTGCGGGCGCCTGCAATAGAGCTGAACAAGCCCCCCTCCCCATCGGGAGGAGGGGGAACCGGTCAGGCCGTCAAGGCGCCGCGGCCGCCAATTCCGGCTCGGGCGCCCGGACGGCGGGACGCTCGATGATGGATTCGTCGAGATAGGAATCAACAATCCCGCTCAGCGTATCCAGATGGGTGCCAAAGAAATGATTGGCCCCTTCAATGGTGCGATAGCGCACCCGGATGTTGCGCTGGGACGACAGCTTGGTAGCGAGCTTGGCCACATTGGCCTCGGGCACCAGTTCATCCGATGTGCCATGGACGATGAGCCCCGAAGACGGGCACGGCGCCAGGAACGAGAAGTCGAACACATTGGCAGGCGGAGCCACCGATACGAAGCCATCGATCTCCGGGCGGCGCATCAGCAATTGCATGCCGATCCAGGCCCCGAATGAAAAGCCCCCGACCCAGCAGGCCGAAGCATTGGAGTTGAACGACTGCATCCAATCCAAGGCCGAAGCGGCATCGGACAATTCGCCCTGGCCGTTGTCGAACTTGCCCTGGCTGCGCCCGACGCCACGGAAATTAAAGCGCAGCGTCGAGAACCCCCGCCGTACGAAGGAATGGTACAAGGCGTAAACAACCTTGTTGTTCATGGTGCCGCCATGAAGCGGGTGCGGGTGCAGCAGCAATGCCAAAGGGGCATTGGCAGCCTTGCCGTGGTGATAACGCCCCTCGAGGCGACCGTCAGGTCCGTTGAAAATTACTTCAGGCATGGCTCACCGTACAATCTCCATTGCCCGGCGCCGCCACCCTTACCTGAGCGATTACGTCGGGGAAAATTTAGCAACAAATCATATTGCTGGCGGTCAAACTTGACCGCCCTTGTCGGGCATCCTATATTCAATCCCAAGCAGGTTGACGCGCGGATTGGGCACCCCCCTGGATCGCGTCGGTCGTTGGCGAAGTACATTAACATATTGAGAGCTATGAATTTCAAGAGGCTTCAAGAAGATATCGCGTCCATTCGGCAACGCGACCCCGCCGCCCACTCCCTGCTGGAGGTGGTTTTATGCTATCCGGGCCTGCACGCCCTGGTCGCTTATCGGCTGTCGCACTGGTGTTGGAACCAGGGCTTTCGCGTCCTTGGCCGCTTTATCTCCCACCTCGCCAAGATCTTTACCGGCATCGAGATTCATCCGGCGGCCACAATCGGCCCCCGCTTCTTCATCGACCACGGCACCGGGGTGGTGATCGGTGAGACGGCGGTGATCGGCGCCGACGTCACTCTTTACCACGGCGTGACCCTGGGCGGCACCTCGTTGCACAAGGGCAAGCGCCACCCCACGCTGGAGGACGGCGTCATCATCGGGTCGGGAGCGCAGGTTCTTGGCCCCATCACCATCGGCAAGGGCGCTCGGGTCGGAGCCAACGCCGTGGTGCTGACCGATGTCCCGCCGGGCGTGACCATGGTGGGCATTCCGGCGCGCATGGTGATGCGGCGGCAAGAGTCCGAGTTCTGCGCCTATGGCGTTCCCGTTGACGATCTGCCCGATCCGGTGGTACGCGCCATCGATTCGGTGCGGGGACAGGTCAGCGCCCTGCTGGAGCGGGTCCAGGAATTGGAAACCGAACTGCACGGCCACCCCAACCAGGCCTGCGACCGCATTCCGCTCATGGTTCCAGAGATAAAAAAGCAAGAAACCGAAATCAGACCACCAGACCATAAAGCAGTAACCCCGCCAGCGGCCAAAGCCGCGTCGGCTCAGGATTAAAAGGGAGATGAAGCCGTGAAACTCAGCACCAAGGGACGCTATGCCGTAATGGCCATGGTTGACCTCGCCAGTCACTCCGAGGGAAGCCCGGTGGCGCTTGCCGATATCGCCGAACGTCAGGAAATTTCGCTGTCCTATCTGGAACAGTTGTTCGGCAAGCTCAGGAAGGGCGGGTTGGTGAAAAGTGTGCGAGGCCCCGGCGGCGGTTATCTGTTGTCACGAATCCCACAACAAACGCGCATTTCCGACATTATCCTGGCGGTGGATGAGCCGATTCAGACCACCCGCTGCTCGCCCGGCTCGCCGGCGGGCTGTCACAACAACAAGGGCCGCTGCCTCACCCATGATCTGTGGGAAGAGCTTGGCAACCAGATTTACCTCTATCTCAGCTCGGTCTCGCTGGCTGATGTGTGCGAGCGCCGCATCCTCGGCAGCTCGGGCATGTTCCACGGCACCGCCGGTCAAACCGGTGCCGTGGCGGCGCAATAACAGACCGGACAAGCGAAAGGAAACCGCCGTGAGCAGGGCCATTTACCTCGATTATAACGCCGGATCCCCGGCGCGCCCCGAGGTGGTCGCGGCCCTGATCGATGATGCAGGCCGTCCCGGCAACGCGTCATCCGTCCACGGCTTTGGCCGTGAGGCGCGGCGGCGGATGGAGGAAGCCCGCGCCCGTATCGCCGCTTTGGTCGAAGCCGACCCGGCGGGACTGGTCTTCACCTCGGGCGGTACCGAGGCCAATGCCCTGGCCCTGCGCGGCTGCGGACACAGGCGGGTTCTGGTCTCGGCGGTGGAGCACCCTTCGGTGCAAGACGGCCTGACCGAGGCCGAGATCATCCCGGTGGATGGCAACGGCGTGGTCAACCTTGCCGCCCTTGATGCCCTTCTGGCAGCCGATTCCGCCCCGGCCCTGGTGGCGGTGATGCTGGCCAACAACGAAACCGGCGTCATCCAGCCGATCGCCGACATCGCCCGCATTGCTCATTCCCACGGCGCATTGCTGCATTGCGATGCAGCCCAGGCCGCAGGACGCATTCCGGTGTCGCTGTCGGCCCTGGGGGCTGATCTTCTGTCACTGTCGGGGCACAAGCTGGGCGGTCTGCCCGGCAGCGGCGCCCTGGTTCTTGCCGATCCGAAACGGCCACTGGCCCCGATCTTGCTGGGAGGAGGCCAAGAGCGGCGTCGGCGTGCGGGTACCGAAAACCTTCCCGGCATCGTCGGCTTCGGAATTGCCGCCGCTTTGGCGGAGGCCGAGATCAAGGACGGAACTTTGCCCCTGGAAATCCGCACCATGCGCGATCATCTGGAGAAGCAGGCCCTGCGGCGCGTGCCGCAAGGACTCGTCCTCGGCAGCATCGCTCCGCGCCTGCCCAATACCACCTGTCTGGCTCTGCCCGGTGTCGCGGCCCACACCCAGGTGATGGCGCTGGATCTGGCCGGGTTGGCCGTCAGCGCCGGGTCCGCCTGCTCGTCAGGCAAGGTGGCGGAAAGCCGGGTGCTGGCCGCCATGGGCGCGAGCGCCGAAATCCGGGGCTCGGCCATCCGGGTCAGCCTGGGCTGGGCCAGCACGCCCGAGGATGTGGAATGTTTTCTTTCCGCCTGGACCGATCTGGCGAGCCGGAAGGGATTTACGGTTGCACCGGCGGCCAAGGCCGCCTGAACAAGACGAAGAATAAAGGAATGCATGGAATGAACACGGCCGTGACGAAGTCCTGTCCCACCCTCACCCGTCCCAAGGGCGCGCCGGTCTATCTGGACTATCAGGCGACCACGCCGTGCGATCCGCGCGTGGTGGAGGTCATGCTGCCCTGGTTCACCGAGAAATTCGGCAATCCCCATTCCCGCAACCATCTCTATGGCTGGGAAGCCGAGGAAGCGGTGGAAAAAGCGCGCGAACAGGTGGCCGCCATCATCGGCGCCGATTCCAAGGAGATCATCTTCACCTCCGGCGCCACCGAATCCAACAATCTGGCCATCAAGGGCGTGGCGCATTTCTATAAGGACAAGCGCAACCACATCGTCACCGTGGTGACCGAGCATAAATGCGTACTCGACACCTGCCGCCATCTCGAACAGGAAGGCTTTTCCGTCACCTATCTGCCGGTGAAGACCGATGGTCTGGTGGACATGGCCGAGCTTGAGGCCGCCATCACCGACAAGACCGTCATCGTCTCGGTCATGGGCGTCAACAACGAGATCGGCGTGGTCCAGCCCTTGGCCGAGATCGGGGCGCTGTGCCGGGCCAAGGGCGCCTTCTTCCACACCGATTGCGCCCAGGCGGTGGGCAAGATCCCGCTGGACGTCAACGCCATGAACATCGACCTGATGAGCATCTCGGGTCACAAGATCTATGGGCCGAAGGGTATCGGCGCCCTGTATGTCCGCCGCCGTCCCCGCATTCGTCTGGTGCCGCTGATCAATGGCGGCGGTCAGGAGCGCGGCATGCGGTCAGGCACCCTGGCCACCCCGCTTTGCGTCGGCTTCGGCGAAGCCTGTGCCATCGCCCAGGCCGAGATGGGCACCGAAGCCGAGCGCCTGCGCCGCCTGCGCGACCGCCTTCTGGGTGGGCTGAAGCAACGTCTGGCCGAGATCTATGTCAACGGCGATCTCGACCACCGCGTTCCCGGCAATCTCAACATCTCGTTCGCCTTCGTCGAGGGCGAGGGCTTGATGATGGGAGTCAAGCAACTGGCGGTGTCATCGGGTTCGGCCTGCACCTCGGCCTCGCTGGAGCCGTCTTATGTGCTGCGCGCCCTCGGCCTCGACGCAGAAATGGCTCATACCAGCCTGCGCTTCGGCATGGGCCGCTTCACCACCGACGAGGATATCGACTTTGCCATCGACCATATCGTCGAGGCGGTCGAACATCTGCGCTCTATGAGCCCGCTATGGGACATGCACCTGGAAGGTGTCGACATCAAGTCCATCGAATGGGCCGAACACTGAGGCCCCGATCTTGATCGGAATATGATATAGTTTAGAATAATTCCGGCCTAGCGCGGCCGTGATGTGTTGGAGAACGGGTTATGGCATACAGTGAAAAGGTCATCGACCACTACGAGAACCCCCGCAATGTGGGCGCTCTCGACAAGGACGACGGCGCGGTCGGAACCGGTCTGGTGGGTGCCCCCGCCTGCGGCGACGTCATGAAGCTGCAGATCAAGGTCAGCGCCGAGGGCATCATTGAGGACGCCAAGTTCAAGACCTTCGGCTGTGGTTCAGCCATCGCCTCCAGCTCGCTGGTGACCGAGTGGGTCAAGGGCAAGACCTTGGACGAGGCGGCGGCGATCAAGAATACCGACATCGCCCACGAACTGGCGCTGCCGCCGGTCAAGATCCATTGTTCGGTTCTGGCCGAGGATGCTATCAAGGCCGCCATCGCCGACTACAAGAAGAAGTCGGGCTGACCGGCCCGATTGTCCGAGGGAAGAAAAAAGAAGAAAGGGGATCGTGATGAGCAAGGCTCCCATGACCATCACCGATGCGGCCGCCGAGCGCGTCAAGGCATTACTGTCCAAGCGCGGCAAGCCGTCGGTGGGCATTCGGATCGGCGTGCGCTCCAAGGGCTGCTCGGGCATGTCCTACACCTTGGAGTATGCTGACGAGAAATCTCCGTTCGACGAAATCCTGGAAGATAAAGGCGTCACCGTCCTGATCGACCCCAAGGCGACCATGTTCATCCTGGGAACCGAGATGGATTTCGTCGAAGACAAGATGCAATCTGGCTTCGTGTTCAAGAACCCCAACGAAAAAGGCCGGTGCGGCTGTGGCGAATCCTTCCACGTGTAGTAAAGAATCGTCATGAACGCCTCCGCCATCGCCACCATCGTACCGTGCTGGTCCTGCAAGGGACCAGTGGCGGCCCGCGCCCTGTTCTGCTCCACCTGTGGCGCGGTGCAGGGGCCGGGCAGCATCGACCACTTCACCCGGCTAGGCATCCAGCCCACCTTCGACATCGATCTGGAGGGGTTGGAGAAGCAGTATTTCGGCTTTCAGCGCCGCCTTCACCCCGACCGCTTCGCCGCCAAATCCGGCAAGGAGAAGGCGCTGTCCCAGGCTCAGGCCACCTCGTTGAACGAGGCCTACGAGACCCTGAAAGACCCGCTCCGGCGCGCCGCTTACCTGCTCAACCAGTTGGGTCATCCGGTGGACCTCACCGCCTGCGGCACCATCAACGACCGCGAGTTGCTGATGGAACAGATGGAAAAGCGCGAAGCCCTGGCCGATTCCACCACCGCCGAGCAGGTCGCCAAACTCGCCATGCAGGCCGAATCCGAAGTCATCGCCTGCCAGTGCCACATCTCGGCCGCCATCAACGCCAGCAACCTGGAGGAGGCCGGTCATCTGACCATCCGCCTCAAATATCTGGCCAAGCTGGCCGAAGAAGCCCGCGCCAAGAAATCCCGCATCACGAGGTTGCCCTAGTATGCTGTTTCAGCTCCATGAACCTGGCGAAACCCCGCTTCCGCACGAATCCGACCGCGGCCTGGCAATCGGCATTGATCTTGGCACCACTAATTCGGTGGTTGCCGTGGCCAGTGACGGCCAAACCGAGGTTCTGCGCGACGCTGAAGGCAAGGGCCTGATTCCCTCGGTGGTCTATTATGGCGATGACGGCAGCGTCGTGGTCGGCCAGGACGCCCGGCGCATGATCCTGGAGGAGCCCGACCACGTGGTCAGCTCCATCAAACGCCTGATGGGGCGTGGCGCCGCAGACCTCAAAACCCTGGCGGGCACCCTGCCCTTCAAGCTCGACACCGCCGCCGACGGCGGCATGGTGCGGCTGTCAGTGGCCGGACGCACCCTGACCCCGGTGGAAATTTCCGCCGATATCTTGCGCGCCGTGCGCATCCGCGCCGAGCTGGCCCAGGGCAAGACCGTCGACCGCGCCGTGGTGACGGTTCCCGCTTATTTCGACGACGGCGCCCGCACCGCCACCAAGGACGCCGCCCGTCTGGCCGGTCTTGAAGTGCTGCGTCTGGTCAACGAACCCACCGCCGCCGCCCTGGCCTATGGCCTAGACAACGCCGCCGAGGGACTTTACGCCGTCTATGATCTCGGCGGCGGCACCTTCGACGTCTCCATCCTCAAGATGGAAAAGGGCGTGTTCCAGGTCAAGGCCACCGGCGGCGACGCCGCCCTGGGCGGTGACGACATCGACCATGCCATCGCCGAGCGCTTTTTGTCCGAGCGCGTCAAGGAGCACGGCACCGAGATCATCACCGAGGGTGAGGCCAAGCAGGCCCTGGCCGCCGCCCGCGTCGCCAAGGAATGTCTGTCCGGCCGTCAGGACGGCTCGTGGGTCATCGAAGTGGACGGCAAGCCCTCCCACCACACATTGAGCCGAGCCCAGCTGGAAGATCTGGCCACCCCTTGGGTAAGCCGGACCGAAACCATCTGCCGCAATGTCATCGAGGATGCCGGCATCGGTGTGTCTGAAATTCAAGGCGTGGTGCTGGTGGGCGGCTCGACCCGCATGCCGCTGGTACGCGCCAAGGTCAAGGCCATCTTCGGGCGCGAGCCCCTGGCCGACATCAATCCCGACGAGGTGGTCGCGGTCGGCGCCGCCCTGCAGGCCGAGGCCCTGACCGCCGGAAGCGACACCTTGCTGCTGGACGTCACGCCTTTGAGCCTCGGTATCGAGACCATGGGCGGCATCGTCGAAAAGGTGATCCCGCGCAATACCCCGATCCCTGTGGCCATGGCCCAGGAATTCACCACCTATCAGGACGGTCAGACAGCCATGTCCATCCATGTGGCGCAGGGCGAGCGCGAGATGGTGGACCAATGCCGCTCGCTGGCCCGCTTTGTCCTGCGCGGCATTCCCAACATGGCGGCGGGCGCGGCCCGCATTCGCGTCACCTTTACTGTCGATGCCGACGGCCTGCTGACCGTCAGCGCCCGCGAGGCCACCACCGGCACAGAGCAACAGGTCGCCGTCAAGCCGTCCTATGGTCTGACCGAGGACGAAATGGCGCAAATGCTGCGCGACTCCCTGGTCAACGCCAAGGATGACATGGCGACCCGCCTGTTCGCCGAGACGGCGGTGGAGGCCCGGCGCTCGGTGCTGGCGGTTCAAGCTGCGCTGAAAGTGGACCAAGACCTCTTGTCGGCGGACGAACGACAGGCTATCGATAACGTCATCTCGCGGGTCGAGGAGACCATCGCCTCCAAGGACCGTGACGCCGTGACCGCATCCATGGAAGACCTGGAAGCCGCCACCAAAACCTTCGCCGAACGGCGGATGGATCGGGGCATCCGGGAAGCCTTGGCGGGCATGACGGTGGACAAGCTCGATAACGCCCTCGGGGGCGATACTTAACCCAACAAGGACAAAGGCAATTCCATGCCCAAGATGACGTTCATCGCCCCGGACGGGAGCCGCAAGGAAGTCGAGGCCGCCGAAGGCCTGTCGGTTCTCGAAATCGCCCACCGTGCCAAGATCGAGCTGGAAGGCGCCTGCGAGGGCTCGCTGGCCTGCTCCACCTGCCACGTGGTCGTCGCCAAGGAATGGTACGACAAGCTTCCCACCGCCACCGAGGACGAGGAAGATATGCTGGACCTGGCCTTCGGCCTTGCCCCCACCTCGCGCCTGGGCTGCCAGATCATCATGAGCAAGGAACTGGATGGCCTGGCGGTTACTCTGCCCGCCGCCACCCGCAACATGATGGTCGACAAGAAATAAGGCGATCCCCGCCATGAAATGGACCGACACCCTGGACATCGCCCTGGCGCTGGAAGACGCCCACCCCGAGGTGGACAACGTCAATCTGCGCTATACCGATCTTCACCGCTGGGTGTGCGCGCTGCCGGGCTTTGACGACGAGCCCGGCAAGTCCACCGAAAAGACTCTCGAAGCCATTCAGTTGGCTTGGATCGACGAGCGGGACTAAGACCGGCCACTCCCCGTAGTGACCGTTTCGCCGTTAGGACGGCCTCCCTTCTGCCCATGGGAGGAAGAGGCAATGACATGAACGCCGCACTGACCATGCTTCCGGCCCTGGATCTGGCCGCCTTCGCCGCCTTCATGGCGCTGTGGGTGGGCTATACCCTGATGGCTGACCGCATGACCGCCGACGGCCATTCCCTGCTTTCGGCCACCGCCCGCCACCGCCGGACCTGGATGCGCAATCTGTGCGACCGCGAGGTCCGCGTCGCCGACGGCGCCCTACTGGGTAATCTCATGCGCAGCGTCTCGTTCTTCGCTTCGGCCAGCATCCTGATTTTGGGCGGTCTTTTGGCCCTGATCGGTTCGGGTGACCGCGCCTATGCCGTAGTACAGGATCTGCCCCTGGTCTCGGCCTCGGGGCGCGGCGTATTCGAGATCAAGGCCATCCTGCTGGCGGGGGTTTTCGTCTACGCCTTCTTTCAGATCACATGGTCGCTGCGGCAGTTCAATTACTGCTGCATCCTGCTGGGGGCCGCCCCGCCGCCCGAGGCCGAGGCCGCCGCCAAGGATACCTTCGCCGAGCATGCCGCCCGCCTCAACGAATTGGGTGCCGCCAGCTTCAACCGCGGCCTGCGGGCCTATTACTTCGCGCTGGCCATGATGACATGGTTCATCCATGCCGGTGTCTTTGTCGCCGCCACCCTGGCGGTGGTCGGGGTGCTGTATCGGCGCGAGTTCCGCTCCAAGACCATGAAGGCACTGCACGCCGCCTTGCCGGGGCCACGCCCGTGAACTCCCTCGGGCTCGATAAATCCGCCCGCGCCACCCGCGTGGTGGTCGCCATGTCGGGCGGGGTGGATTCCTCGGCCACCGCCGCCATGCTGAAGGACGAGGGTTATGACGTCATCGGTGTCACCCTCCAGCTTTACGATGTGGGCGAGGCCACCTGCCGCCCCAACACCTGCTGCGCCGGCAAGGATATCCACGACGCCCGCGCCGTCGCCGACGTCCTGGGCATTCCCCATTATGTGCTGGATTTCGAGGCCGCCTTCCGCAAGGACGTGATCGAGCGCTTTGCCGACACCTATGTGGCGGGGTTGACGCCCATTCCGTGCGTGCTGTGCAACGAGACCGTCAAGTTCCGCGACCTGCTGGGCGTGGCGAAGGATCTCGGCGCTGACGCCCTGGCCACCGGCCATTACGTCCAGCGCCGCATGGGGCCGCAGGGGCCGGAACTGATCAAGGGCGCCGACCCCGCCCGCGACCAAAGCTATTTCCTGTTCGCCACCACGCGGGCGCAACTGGACTTCCTGCGCTTCCCCTTAGGCGGCATGACCAGCAAGGACCAGACCCGCGCCATCGCCGCCCGTCACAAACTGCCGGTGGCGGCCAAGCGCGACAGCCAGGACATCTGCTTTGTCCCCGATGGCGATTATGCCGGATTGGTCACCGCCATGCGCCCCGGCGCCGCCCGGCCGGGTGAGATCGTGGATCAGACCGGCCAAGTACTGGGCCGCCACCCCGGCATCATCCATTACACCATCGGCCAGCGCAAAGGCCTGGGCCTGGGCGGCGGTCCGCCGCTTTACGTCCTGGCGCTGGAGGCCGACACCGCCCGCGTGGTGGTCGGCCCCAGGCAGGCCCTGGGCCGTACCCTGATCCGGGTGCGCGACGTCAACTGGCTGGGCGGCGACGAGCCGGAAATGCGGGTCGAGGTACGGGTGCGCTCCACCCGCCCCCCCGCCCCCGCGTTACTCCGCCGCCTGGATGAAAGCTGCGCCGAAGTCATCCTCGACCAGCCGGAACAAGGCGTCGCCCCCGGTCAGGCCTGCGTTTTCTACGCCGAAGAGCGGGTGCTGGGCGGCGGCTGGATCGTCTCTGCCGATTCCCCTCTCAGAGGGTCTTGACAGCCCTCACCGCGCCGATTATACCCACCGCTCTCGACCTATGGCGGGGTAGCTCAGCTGGTTAGAGCACGGGAATCATAATCCTGGGGTCGGGGGTTCGAGTCCCTCTCCCGCTACCAATAAAAGGCCTGTAACTCCAACGAGTTACAGGCCTTTTCCTTTTGTTCCCGCCGGATGATGGTTTACGCTGAAATTCTAGGATTTCCGCCATTTTCCGCCGGTTCCGTTTTTCTCCATGGCGCATGGCAGGGTCACCGGTCTTGCCCGTTTTGTCTTGGTTTTCGAGGGTTTCCATCGGCCCGGTTCTCTTGTTAGCCATGGATGGCGAGACGGGGCCACTTTGTCCCCTAGGCGTCCCCTAAGAAGGTCCTTCCGGTCTGCCGGAAACCACTCGGGGGGACGTGACCCATTTGCGCCCTATAAATCCCTGGCGGAACTGACCGCCTCGCCGGTTCTTCGGCTGGGCTATATCGACGGCTTTTCCTACGGCAGCTCCGTGGACGCCTTTATCGCCAAGATGACCGGTATGAAGATTTCGCGGGGAACCACTCAGCCCGGCATGGTGAGCATGCTTGCGGGGGAACGCTTCGATTACATGTTCGCCGACCAGGAAGAATACGAGGCCGTGGCCAGAGCCGCGAACATCCCCCCGGAGAGTCTTCGCCTGTTGGTTTTTCCAGATGTCCCCGAGGGCAACAAGCGCTACCTGATGTGCAACAAGGCGGTGCCAAGGAATACCATCGATCGCATCGACGCGGCGATTCAGCCGTGACCCGAGCTACCTCGCGGAAAGTTAAGGCCGCGCCAAAATAGTTTTCTTGATTTCCACCCGCTAACACTGAGACCTTCGCTCAAGCTTGTGGTCCGTATCGGAGAAAGCCATATGGAGGCCTCAAAGAATTGCCCTGGGTGCGAGGTGTGGTCGTCACGGCGGCGAGAGCCGATGCGCCAGGTCCTGGGAGAGCGTTGCCCTTTCCCACGCCTTTCTTCCAAGGTCCGCGTCGCCAAGGGCGATAATCTCTACCACCAGGGCGACCGGGTGCGAGGAGCATTCAGTTTGTCTTCGGGCATGGTAGCCCTGGAGCGGGTGGGTGAGGACGGCGATCTGGTCATCCTCAAGGTTTTGCAGGCGGGTGCCTTCTTCCCCTGTGCCGACCTGATGCATGACGGTCTTCACACCACCACGGCCCGAGCCTTGACCGACATCACCGCCTGCTTTGTCCCTTCCGACCGCTTGAAATCAGCGATCAAGGACGATCATGCCCTGACCTTGGCCTTACTCAAGCTGAACTCGGTGGAGACCCGCGAGAACGAGGAAGCCATCTTCAATCTGTGCAGCGTCGAATTGCCGGATCGGGTGCTGGCCGTCCTGACCACGCTGGCCATCGAGATCGGCCATCGTGACGCCAACGGCGATCTCCGGGTCACCCTGCCCATGGCCTGGCGCGATCTGGCCGCCATGGTCGGCACCGGCCCCGAGGTCATCTCGCGCCAATTGCGGCGGCTGGCAAGTGCTGGACGGCTATCGTTCAAACAACGGCATGTGGTTCTCCACGCCCCCCACGCTCCCAAGGCCACACGCACCCGATAGGGTTTTCATCCTGGAATGCTTCGGCGTAAAGCCGATGCGCTCCAGGAGCGCGGCCCTATATCCGCTTGAAGATCAGCGACGTATTGATGCCGCCGAAGGCGAAGTTGTTGGTCATGAAGTGTTCGATCCGCATCCGGCGGGCCGAGCCCTTGATGTAATCCAGTCGGCCGCAGCGCTCGTCCACATCGACCAGATTGGCGGTGGGACAGAACCAGCCCTCCTTCATCATCTCGATGCCCAGCCAAGCCTCGATGGAGCCACAGGCCCCCAGCGAGTGTCCAAAATAGCTTTTCAGCGAGTGAATGGGCATGCCCGGTCCGAACACCGCCGCCGTCGCCTGGGTTTCGGCGATGTCGCCGCCTTCGGTGGCGGTGCCATGGCCGCTGACGAGGCCGATGGCTTCGGGCTTCAATGCCGCATCCTCCAGGGCGAGGCGCAGGGCCACCTCCATGGTTGAGGGCTGGGGCTGGGTGACGTGGTTGCCGTCGGAATTGGTGCCGAACCCCACCAGCTCGGCATGAATGCGAGCACCGCGCGCCTTGGCGTGCTCATATTCCTCCAGCACCAAGGTGGCGGCGCCTTCGCCGATCACCAGCCCGTCGCGGTCGCGGTCATAGGGCTGAGGCGTCAGATGGGGGCTGTCGTTGCGGGTGGAGGTGGCGAACAAGGTGTCGAACACCGCCGCGTCGGTGATGTCCAATTCCTCGGCACCGCCCGCCACCATGATATCGGCCTTGCCCGCCCGGATGGCCTCGGCGGCATAGCCGATGCCCTGGCTGCCCGAGGTGCACGAACTGGAGGTGGTGATTACCCGCCCGGTCAGACCGAAGAACAGTCCGATATTGACCGCCGTGGTGTGGCCCATCATCTGGATATAGGTGGTGGCGTTGAGCGCCTTGGAGACGCCGTTCATCTTCAACTCGTAAAAGCCCAGTACCGAATCGGGGCTGCCAAAGGACGAGCCATAGGCCACCCCGGCCCGGCCCGAGCCCAGCACCGGGTGATCCAGCAGCCCCGCATTTTCCAAGGCGCGCTCGGTGGCAAAGACGGCAAAGCGCGCCACCGGCCCCATGGTGCGGGTCTTCTTGCGCGGCCAGCGCTCGTCCAGGGCAAAGTCCAGGACCGGCGCGCCCAGGCGGGTGTTAACACCCTCGAAGCGCTCCCATGCCTCCATCCGGCGAATGCCGGTGCGGCCTTGGCTCATCTGGCCGCGAATGGTCGGCCAATCATTGCCCAGCGCGGTCACCCCGCCCATGCCGGTCACCACCACACGCCGCATCACACCATTCCCCCATTGACCGAAATCACCTGCCGAGTGATGTAGGAAGCCTCGCCCGAGCACAAGAAGGCCACCGCCCCTGCCACCTCCTCGGGCCGTCCCAGGCGTCGCATGGGCACCATCTTCATTACCTCCTCCATCGGCAGATCCTCGACCATGCTGGTCTCGATCACGCCGGGAGCGACACAATTGACGGTGATGGCGCGTTTGGCCAGTTCCAGGGCCAGGGCCTTGGTAGCACCGATGATCCCGGCCTTGGCCGCCGAGTAATTGACCTGTCCCCGATTGCCCACCAGGCCCGAGACCGAGGACAAGGTGACGATCCGCCCCCCCTTGCGGGCCGAGACCATGGGCATGATCAACGGCCGCAGCACATTGTAAAAGCCGTCGAGATTGGTCCCCAGCACAGCGTCCCAATCCTCGTCGGTCATGGCGGGAAAGGCGGTATCGCGGGCAATGCCGGCATTGAGCACCACCCCCCAATAGGGGCCGTTGGCCTCCATATCGGCGTCGAGAGCGGCACGGCAGCAGTCGCGGTCGGAAATGTCAAAGCCGATCAGCCGCCCCGGTTGCCCCCCCGCCGCGCGAATCCGCTCCAGTACCGCCTCGGCCCCCGCCCGGTCGGAGTGATAGTGCGCCACGATAGTAAAGCCGTCCTTGCCCAGCCGGGACGCGATGGCGGCGCCTATCCCCTTACTGGCCCCGGTGACAAGCACACTCCGCATCATGGATGTCCCCTTAATTTTTGAAGCACCGCATCCCCGTCAGCGGGTTGATAAAGGGTGAGCTGCGCCTCGGCCACCACCGCCCCCCTCTGCTCGATACGGCAATCGAATACCGCCATCCCGTCATCGAGAAATACCGCCTGAGCAACAATTTCCAGCCGGTCCCCCGCGCCAAAGCCCGCTACCAAGGCCCGGTAGTCGCGGCTGCCCAGCAAAAAGCCCAGCCGTGCCGGTTGTCCCGCCGCCAGGGCCTTTGCCCCGGCAAAGACGCCGCAGGTCTGGGCCATCAGTTCGATCCCCACATGGGCAGGCAACTTTTCCCCATCCCAGAACGGATGATCGGAGCGGATGGTGACCGCCGCCCGCGCCCCGGTCTCATCGGCATCCAACACCTCATCCAGCAACACCATGGGAGGCGCGTGGGGCAACAGCCGCTCCAGGGGCCAGGGGCAAGGCATCATCTCAGCACCAGCGTGCAATTACTGCCCCCGAAGGCAAAGGAATTGCTGAGCCCGGCTCCGGGAGGCAGCGGCGTGCCCGGAGCCGCCAGGGCCAGTGGCGCCAGATCGGGATCTGCCACACCGTCCCAAAGATGGGGCGGCACAACCCGTGCGGGGTTGAAATATCGGGACAGGGTCAACCACACAAAGGCGGCCTCCACCGCCCCTGCCGCCCCCAGGGTGTGGCCGGTCAGGGCCTTGGTGGAGGAACAGGCCACCGACAGCCCCAGCAGTTCGGCCACCGCCTTGCTTTCCATGGCGTCGTTCAAGGGTGTGGCGGTACCGTGGAGATTGACATAGGCGATGCCACCCGGCTCCAACCCGGCATCGGCCAGGGCGCGGCGCATGGAGTCCAAGGCTCCGGCACCGCTGGGGTCGGGGGCGCTGATATGATGGGCATCGGAACTTTCCCCCACTCCCAGCAACGCTACGTCACCCGGATCGCGGGTCATCAGGAACAAGGCCCCGCCTTCGCCGATGGTAATGCCGTCGCGGTTGCGGCTCATGGGGTTGCACAAATCGGCAGCAACCGATTCCAGGGCGCTGAACCCGGCCTGAGTCAGACGGCACAAGGTATCGGCGCCACCTGTAATCACCGCATCGGCCATTCCTTGGCGCAGCAGCCGCCGTGCACTGGCCATGGCCTTGGCGGCCGAGGAACAGGCCGTCGCCACCACCCAGGCCGGGCCGGAAATCCCCAAGTGACGGGCAATGAACTCGGCCCCACTGCCGGTCTCTTGCCGGGTATAGGCATAATCGGCGGACAGCGCCCCTGTCCGGTGATAGCAATCCACCGCCACCTCGCCCTCGGCGATGCCCGAGGTACTGGTGCCGATCACCACCGCCACCCGCTTGGGGCCATAGTGCCCGATGGC
This sequence comes from Terasakiella magnetica, assembly GCA_902729415.1. Classification (GTDB taxonomy): domain Bacteria; phylum Pseudomonadota; class Alphaproteobacteria; order Rhodospirillales; family Magnetospirillaceae; genus Phaeospirillum; species Phaeospirillum magnetica_A. The sequence goes on from LR746520.1 coordinate 30,135, forward strand.
GGCGGCGATCTCGGCCTCCATCTCGTTCAGCAAGGCCAGCAGCAAGCGGTTATTGCGGCACTCCCAGGCGGACAGAGCGGCGGGAAGCGGTGGCAGCTCTCCTGGAATCCGGCCGAAGGGCTGCGGACGCAGCCCGGCGAACAGCGCCTGTGCCGTGGCGGCTTTGCCCTGTCCAAGGCCACTGGCGATCCCGAGGGCGTTGAGGAAGACCGTCTTGCTCATGGGGCCACCGTTACCGAGCGGATTTCCAGTTCGTAGTCCCAGGCCAGATTGCGCAGCCGCGCGGTACCGCTCCACGGCTCGCCCTCCCACAAGACTTCGATGACATCACCGATACGGCGTTGGTGGCCAGACTGGCGAACAGCGCCGTCCAGCGCCCGGCGCAGCACCGCTTCCGGCCAGAAGATCATCACCATATCGGCCAGGATATTCTCGGGCCGCAAGCCCTCGGGCAGCCACGCAGCCCGCTCCACCGCCACCCGGCCGGGAACCCAGGTGAGGGTCAGAGCACGGCGGCCCATGGAATCGGTCCCTACCATCAATACCCGCTCGGAAGTTACCGACAGCCGGGCCTCGAAGGTGAAGGTCTCGGCACCATGACGGGCCGAGATCATCTGAAAGGCCTCGACGGTGCGGCCCAGATCGCCCGGCGCAGGCAAGGCCAGACTCAGGCCCGGCGCCACCCGCACCCGGTCGGTGGGAGTCTCCATGGGAGCGGCACAGGCGCCGCACAACACAGCGAGAACAACGAAAAGACGGGTCATGGGCTTTCGGAGCGAATGAAACCGGGCGGACCATACACCACTTTCCGGCGGTCCTCTATCGGCGCGTCGGCCGCCCCCCATGGGGGCCAACAGGAAGGCCAGCAGGACCCCAACCAGCATGGTGGCGCCAAAGGCCCGCACCCCGGCTACCGCGCTGAACGCCAGCAGACCAAAGGATAAAAGTGTAGTCAGCATCGCCAGCCCCACCGAAACCAGGGTGACGGAGTCGCGTCTTTCACGGTCCTCGGCAGCAAAGACACCGTAATCGGTGGCGATGGACAGCACCAGCACCAGGGCCATGGCGCCGAAGAAACTGAACGCCACCCCCAGCAGGGCCAGCAGCAGCGGCGCCAGCACCACGGCCCCCAGGGCCGAAGCCATGACCAGCGCCCCACCGCGACGGCCATAGCGCCCCATCAGCAGCGGCAGCATCAGCGCCGCCGATACCGCCAGCAATCCCATGGCCCGCAGCCGGTAGGCGTGAAGCACGGCATTGATGTCGCCAGTGGGATCGATCAGACGGACGCCCTCGATCCCGTCCGCCGCCCGTGACAGCATCTCGGGAGCGGGGGCGCCATCCACCGCCACCATATGGGTCGCACCGTCCAGCGCCAAGGCGTCGAGCATGGGCAAGGCCCCGGTGGCGCGCAGATCGGCCAGAGTCAGGGGGCGGCCGGGCGGCTGGGCGGGCTCTGCCGCTGCCGTCATGCCGAGTTGAGCGCGGAAGGCGGCAAGATGAGGGGCAAGCAGAGTACGCTCGACCAGAGCGGCATCCTCGCCTTGGCGCCGGGCCGAGGGCACAAAACGGGCGGGCGATTGCCACGACACCCCCAATGCCCCCAGTCGGTCGCCCAGGGCTTCGTCGCGTTGCAGCGCCTCCTCCTCATCGCGGCCTTGCACCAGAAAAAAACGGGTGGGCTGGCCCAGGCCGGTCAGGCGCTGAATCTCCGCCTGCTCGGCCAGCAGAACCGGCGACAATCCCTGCTGGCGGCGGACGTCGTCATCGGTCTCCAGCCGCGCCAGTCCCGCCAGTCCCAACACCAGGGCCAACCCGGCCAGAACCCGTCGCGCCCCCGCCCGGCGGCGTTCCGTCCACAGCGCCCACAGGCCCTCGGCCAGACGGCCCAGGCCCGGCGGCAGCGGCCTCGGCCCGCAGCGCTCCAACAACGGGAACCACAGCACCACGGTCAGGAACGAAGCCAAGAGCCCGATTCCGGAAAACACCGCCACCTGTTTGAGGCCGGGGAAAGGCGACAGCGCCAAGGTGGCATAGCCGATCACCGTGGTGATCATGCCGAGCGTCATACCCGGCATCACCGCCGCCAGGCGCTCGGATGGGCGGGTGCGCGGGGTGAAGATCTGACCGAAATAAAGCAAGGCGTAATCCACCGCGATACCGATCAGGCTGGCGCCGAACATCTGCGCTGCCACATGCAGCGAACCGAACACCGCCAGACATACCGACAGCGCCGCCAGCAAGCCGACACCGATGGCGGCGACGGCCAGCAGCAAGGGCTGGAACGAGCGGAATACCGCCACCACCAATACGATGGTGCCCAGAAGGGAGAAAAGGCCGATGCGGACGCTTTCCTCCATGGCCTGGCGCGCCCCGGCCTCGGCGAAGAACACCGCCCCCAGGCGCAGAACGCGGTATCCGGGCGTGCGGTCCGCGGCGCCGCCTTCTACCGCCTGGACAAAGCGGCGCTGAAAGTCGAGGTCGGTGGCGCCGCCCGCCAACCGCCCCGACAACAGCACCCAGGTCAAGCCGTCCGCAGTGACGCTGGGCCAGCCGTCGTCCAGCACCAGCCGGTTGGCGGGTACCGGCAGTTGTCCGAGAAAGGCCGGAAACAGCATGAAGGGATCACGAGCCAGCAGGCGGGAATCAGCCATCCCGGCAAAGCCGAAGATCTGCGACAACGCCCGTGTCGCCAGACTCTCGCCCCGCTCGGCCAGCAAGGCGCGGCGATCGGCCTCGCCCAGCAAACCGGCGCGATGGGGAAACAGTACCGTGCCCAGACGCTTGACGGCGGCGTCGCCGGGAATGTCGAAGACCGGCGACAGCAGTCCCGCCGCCACCAGACTTTGCCGCAGACGCTCGGCCTCGGCACGGGCGGCACGCCGCTCGGGATGGCCGATCAGCACCACCACCCGGTCGGCCAGCGAGCGCGCCACCTTGTCCTTGGCGGCCTGAAGCGCCGGATCTTGATCTTCCCGCGGCAGCAATGCCATGAGGTCCGATTGCAACGGTAAGCCGCCTCGGGCCACGCTTGCCACATGCCCGCCCATGCCCAGGACCAGCAGCAGCCAGACCAGGGCCAGCACCCGTCTCATTTCCCGACCCGCTCCAGCAGGGCGGCATCATCGGCGCCCAGCGGCCCACCGCCCAGGGACTGATCCAGGAAGGTCAGGCGGTCGAAATCCCCCCCCGGCTTGGCGATCTCGACCTCATCGACGAACTGGCCAAGTTTGGCGGTGATGCCCGCGATCTGCGATGCGGCGGGGTCGTCGCCCCCAAGGGGGCTGAGTTTTATCGCCGCCCCCTGGCGCATGACCTGGAAGCTGCCTTCCAACGCCCGCCAGTCCCCTGCCAAGGCCCCCGCCATCATGTCGTAAAGCCGGGTCAGGAACGGCAGACGCTGGGCGGGCAGGCGGGTGGTCTCGGTGCCGCCGACGCTTTGCAGCAGCCCGGCGGGGCTGACCACGGTGGTGATGGGAAAGGGGGTCTCGGCCCGCCAGATCAGCCCCCGTCCCGGCGCGATCACAAAACTGCCGGCCGAACGCAAGGGGGCGGCAAAGCCGGTGAGATGACGCTCCTGGACGAAACGGCCCCGCAGCACGTCGCCATCCTTCAGCACCGTCTCGGAAGCGGCGGGTGCCGCCAGCAGGCAGAACGCAACCAGCCAGCGCCTCATGTCTTCACCTCGGCGACCTTGTCGATCAGAATGGCAGGGGATTCCAGACACAGCTCACCACTGGCGGCCTCCACCGCCACCTGGGTGGTGGAGGCTTTGGTCAGCACCTCGCCGCTGGCCGCGTCGAAGATGCGGTAATCGATCTTCAGGCGGTTCTCGTATTCCACCAGCGTCGCCTCGACCCGGATCTCCTGGGCAAAGCGGACCGGCCGCACATACTTGATGCGCAGATCGACGATAGGCCAGACATAGCCCGACGCCGCCATCTGGGGATAGTTGTAGCCGATACGGTCCAGCAGGGCGCACCGCGCCTCTTCCAGATAGCGGGGGTAATTGCCGTGCCACACCACCTGCATGGGATCGAGATCGTAGAACTGCGCCTTGAGGGTGACGGCGGTGGAAATCATCAAACGGCATCCTCTGCCCAGAAATCGAAGAAGTTGTACCACTGCAAGGGAGCCGCGCGGCACTGGGCCTCCAGCCGGGCGGCATAGGCGGCGGCATAGGCCGCCAGAGCCTGCCCGCGTCCGATCCGGGGCAGATCGATCCGCTCGGCGAAGGGCTCCAGGGCCAAACACCAGCGCCGCCCCGCGCCACGGGTGCAAAACAGCAGATGCACTGGACAACCCAACAGCGCCGCCAGGATATAAGGCCCCTGGCTGAACGCCGCCGCCGCCCCCAGGAAGGGAACCCGCGCCACCCGCCCCGCCGACAGTACCGGCACCCGATCCCCGGCGATGGCCACCCACTCGCCGCGCTCGATACACTCTTTCAGGCGGATGGCGGTGTCGGGACCGATCTCGGTGACCTGGATCATACGGGCGGCAACCGCCGGATTGAACCCGGCCACGATCCGGTTGTAGTTCTCGGCATGGCGGGTATGGACCAGGATGGTCAGGCGCTGGCGCAAGGACGGCGCCATCAGGGCACGGGCCAATTCGGCATTCCCGTGGTGAGAAACAATCAGCAGCGCCCCCCGAGGGTCGGCGGCCATGCGCTCCAGCCCGGCGGGATCGGCGCTTTCCAGCGCGGTGGGTGCTATCCCGCCCGACCATGCCGCCAGCACGTCCAAGGCCCGCCCGGCGAAATCGAGGAAATGGGCGAAGCTTTGGCCCAGGCCACCGGGCTGGCGCCGCCACACCCGCCCGAGATAGGCCCGCGATGCCCGGCGTTGGGCCGTGCCTGTCAGAAAGAAGTAAAGGACGACGGGCGCCAGGACCGCCATGCAGCCGCGCCGTCCCAACAGACGATAGCAGGCGGCGACCAAGCGCAGGCCCCACAAAGCGCCGCGCTCGGCCATACCCGCCCAATGGCCGGAGGCGGGCATCCCGCCCAGGAGCAGCCGCGCCAACATGACGAGGACCAACCGCGTGTGCATCTTCGAGATCCGCAGATTATCCTTCCACATGCGGAAGTTCGAGATGTTGCCGGGGGGATAGATCACCGCCACCGGCACCATTACCGGCAGGGTGCCGCGCCAGAACAGCCGCACCATCACATCGGTATCGAAATCCATACCCAGGCCGACGGCCTCGTCTTCGGTCAGCCGCAGCAGTGGCTCCAGGGGATAGACGCGGAAACCGCACATGGAATCGGTGATGCGGAACGACAGGGTCTCGATGAACACCCAGACATGGGTGATCCAGCGCCCGATCCGCCGCCCCAGCGGCATGCTGCCGTCATAGCGTGGCTGGCCGCTGATCAGGCAGTCCGGGTGGGCCGCCGCCGCCGCCAGCAGCGCAGCCAAAGCCCCCGGATCGTGCTGGCCATCGGCATCGACCTGCACCGCATGGGTAAAGCCCCGCTCCCGCGCCAGTCTGGCCCCCGCCAGCACGGCGGCACCCTTGCCGCCATTGACGGCAAGCCGCATCACCTCCACCCCGTGGGCCGGATCGTCAAGCGCGGCGATGGCCGAAGCCGCGGGCTCGGCGCTGCCGTCGTCGATGATCAGAACCAATAATCCATGGGCACGTAACGCCGCCACCACCCCCGGCAGGGCAAGATGGTGATTGTGGCTGGGAACCACGGCGCAGAAATTCAGCTCCATCGCAGCACACCCGAACACACCACTTCGCTGCCCCGGCGATACTCAAAGCTTTGGCGGGTCTTGCCCAAGCGGGGCGGCAGGGTCAGAACCAGCGCATCGCCCGGCAGGACCGGAGCCTTGAACTTGATCTGGAATGCGGGGGCGGAGCATTGGGCATACCGGATCGCCCAATCCACCAGCACCACGCCAGGCAGGATAGGCAGATCCGGAAAATGGCCGCGAAACCACAGCAGGTCGGGCCGAATGCCAAGCTCCATCTCCACCGTACCGTCGGGCAGGCGGCGGGTTTCTCCCTGATCGGGCAGACGCGGGGGATCGGTCACGACGAAAGCTGCTGCCAGCAATGCCGCAGGACGTTTACCCATGGCGGTGCTGGGAATGGCATCGACGATCCGCCAGCGTCGAGGCAGACCGGCGGGCTCCAGCCGATCAGCCAGCAGACGGCGCAGCAGACGGGTAAAGCGGAAGAGGCCCAGGCTCCCGGCCTCCTCCCGTCCGGTTGGGCTCAGCACCACCAGGGCGGCCAGCAAGGCGGCGTCCCCCTCCTCCAGCACCACGGCGGCGGCATCGTCGATCTGGGGCAAGGCTGTCAAGTGGCCTTCGACCTCGTCCAATCCCACCCGCTTGCCTTCGATCTTGGCGATGCGGTCGGCACGGCCCCGCAGATGAAAGCCCTCGCCCCCGCTTTCGGCCAGATCGGCGGTAGCGACCCAGCCCCCGCCCTCGGCCCAGGGCGAGCGCAGCGCCAGATGCCCGGCCTCCTCCACCCGGCAATCCACACCGGGCAGCGCGCGCCAGGCCATGGCCGCATTCTCCTGCCGCCGGGTGGCAATGGCGCCGTTTTCGGTACTGCCGTAAATCTCGTCGGGCAGGCGGCCCAGCACCCGTTGGGCTTCCCGTGCGGCTTCAAAAGGCAGCGGCGCCCCGGCGCTCAGCACCAGACGGGGCCGCCGCCCCGCCGCCAGTGCGGCGATGCCCGCCAGCCGGGTCAGATGGGCCGGACTGGAAACCAGGAAGGCGTCGGCGGGCAGCGCCGCCAGCACCGTCTCCCAGACGTCATGGGTGCGGACATCGAAGGCGCGCCCCGACAGCAGCGGCCACATGATCCGGAAGGTCAGGCCATAGACATGGTGGGGCGGCACGGTGGCCAGAACCGGTGCCGCCGCCACCCGCGCCCCCCACAGCCTTTCCAGCGCCAGCGCCTCGGTCTCGAACTGGGCCAGGGTCTTGACCACGGCTTTGGGCCGCCCGGTCGAACCCGAGGTCTGAAACTCCAAACGCGTCGAGGCGGGAAAGAGCGGCAAGGCGGCGGCCTCGCCCGCAACCGAGGCCCAGTGCTCCCCCACAACCGTGTCGGTGTCGCCTTGCAGATCCACCAGGGTTTGCGGCCGGGTATTGGACGGCACCACCGCCACCGCCCCGGCGGCCAAGGCCGCGAACAGGCCGACGGCAAAGCCATAGGCGTCGGGGCAGATCAGCCCCACCCGCTGCACCTTGTTTTGCCGCAGATGCCGCGCCAAAGCGGCGACGTCGCGGCGGAACGCAGCCAAAGTGATGCGCTCGTCGCCGCGCCAAGCCACCAGGCGGGCGGGATAGTCCGTACCAGCCAACAAGGTGGCGAAACGGCTCATACCTCCGCCCTCACCCGGCGGCGCACCAGATATTCCCCGGCGAACAGTGCCGCCATGAGGAGATAGCTGACCAGACCGTTATAGAGCGTCCACAGATCGAGTCTGGAAAGGGTCGAAGCCGAGATCAAAGCGTTCACCACCAGGAATACGCACCACACCAGACTGACGCGGCGCATATAGGCCCGCGCCGTGCCGCCGGGCTCGGGCTCGGACAGGCGGGCGAAGACTTCCACCAGCGACGGCGGGCGCAGCAGCGACAGGCCGAAGGCCGCCGCCATGCCCAGACTCATGAACACCGGATAGACCCGGGCCGCCAGAGCGGCATCCAGGATCGAGATCGCCAGAATGCTCAAGCCCACCAGCACCAGCGGCGGTATCAGCGCCCGCGCGGCGGTGCTGCCGCGCAGCACCATCAGCCGCGCCGCCACCAAGGCCAGCGCCGCCAGAACCAAGGCCCCCGGCGGCAACCAGCCGATGCCGATATAAACCAAAAAGGGATAGGCGACGCCCAGCGCCGCCACCGCCAGACCGGCCAGTCCCCGTTTATTGCGAGACGAGGTCATGGACGCGGTCGACGACGTCACCGACGGTCCGCACGGTCTTGAACTGCTCCGGCTTGAACTTCTTGCCGGTCAGGTTCTGAAGTTTCACCACCAGATCGACGGCATCGATGCTGTCGAGGTCCAGATCCTCGAACAGCTTGGCCTCAAGGCTGATTTTGTCCGCCGGAACCTCGAACATCTCCTGCAGCGCCGACGACAGGGCGGCAAGAATCTCGTCTCGGGTCATGATGCGCTTTCCTGGGGCTGAGAGCGGATGAAAGCGGCCAGGGCGCGGATCGAGGCGAAATGCCCGCGGACCTCTTCAGAGACGGTCTCGATCTTGATACCGAATGTTTTGCGCAGCGCCACGCCCAGTTCCAGCGCATCGATGGAATCAAGGCCCAGACCGGATTCGCCGAACAGCGGTTCGTCGCTGGCGATCTCCTCAGGCGACAGATCTTCCAGCTTCAGGGCCGAGATGATCAGCCGCTTCAATTGTAACTCCAGATCGTCCATGGGCCAATTCATCCGAATAGAGATGTTCCAGGCGCTCGACCAACTTGCGCGCTGCCACCGACCGGAAGCGATAGCTCATGAAGGGCCGGATGTCCAGACGCTCGCCCACCCGCAGGTGAAAGCGGGTTCGGGTCGGCGGCACCCGCCACCAGGGATTGCCCTTGTGCAGAATCGGCGGGGCGCAGGAAATGTGGATCAGTTGCACGTCGGCCTCGGCCAGGGTGGCGATATTGGCGAAACCGCGCTGAAACTTCAGCGGCCGCCCCGCCACCGTGCGGGTGCCTTCGGGAAAGACGATGAGGTTCTTGCCCGCCCGCAGGCTTCCGACGCAGGCCGCCATCAGCGCCTCGGGGGCAAGATCGTTGCGGATATAGCCCGCCCCCTCGACGGTCAGGCGGAAAAACGGATTGCGCCACAGCCCCGCCTTCACCACGCATTGCACCTTGGGCACCATGGACATGATCATCACCACGTCCAACAATGACGGGTGGTTGGCGACGATCAGCACGCCGCCGAGATCCTTCAGCCGCTCACGCCCTTCCATCACCACATCGGCGATACGCATCCAGTGGATGGCGCGGCAATAAAGCCGGAAGCTGTGATGGATCACCCCCTGGATGCGGCATGAACGCCTTTCCGGGTCACGGATTGTCAGTGCGATCAGCGGAAAGACGGTCAACGCCAATAGACTGCCCCCAACCCCGATCAGAGTCAGAAACAAGCCGTTGCCAAAGGCGCGCCAGATCCGATCCAGAATCTTAAGCATCCAGTTGCCACCGCCAGGCCATACGCCCGCCTTGGGCGCCGCCGTCACCCCGGCCCCGACGCAAGGTCTCAAGGAAGGCAAGCGCCAGGGATCGCCCCTCGCCCTGTGCAGCCTCACCCATCATGGTGACGCGCAGGCCCGATCCGGCCACAGCGGGGGTGATCCCCACGGCCAGAACCATCTCTGGCGGTTCGCCCTCGGACGGATAAGCGGCGGGCAGGGCTTCGTCGAAATAGATCATCAGCGCCGGAATTTGCGCCTCGGCCACCCACATCCCCGCTTCCATCAGGCCATAGGCAAAGGAGTCCGGCCCGGCGGCGATGGCGGTATGGCCCTCGTGATTGCCGGTGGCGATGGACAACAGACCGGCCAAGGCATGGTGGACCGCCATGCTGAAATCGGTGGGCGACACCGCCCCCTCCTCCGACAGGGCTTGCAGCATGGCGAAGGTCCGTCTGTATTCACCATGGCGCGATGCCAGGACAAAGCGGGGAGCCCCCGCCTCGGGAAGGATCGCCAGCGCGGCAGCCAGCGCCTTACGGCCAATGCCGGTTGTACGGCGGCGCAAAGCGGCAGGCAACACCAAGGCTTCGGTACGGACCGCCCCCCCGGTCTCCAATCCTTCCGCTCCCGGAGTCCAGGCGGCCCAGGCGGATACGGTGAAGGAAAAATTCATGCTATAGTAAGCCCTCGCTCCGACAACCAAGAGGTAGCATGCCTGACGTGCCGAGGCAAATTCCCGCCCGCCTGCTGGTTGCCGCCATTCAAGGCCATGAGGCCGACGCGCTGCTGGCGCAATGGGGCCGCGCCGAGGATGAAGGTGCGGCCCGGCGCCATTTCCGCCCCCAACGCCGCCGCCAGACCATGGTGGGGCGCGCCCTGGCCCGGCAATTGGTGGCAGATGCGATGGGGGGAACCATTATCGCCACCGCTCCATCGGGGCGCCCATTGGTGCCGGATCATCCCGAGTTGGATCTCTCCATCAGCCATGGTGGCGGTTGGGCCGCCTGCGCCCTGGTGACCGGAGGGCGGATCGGTATCGATATCGAGGTCGCGCGCCCTGACCGCGATTATGCCGCCCTGGCCGCCGCCTTTTTCTCCACCCCGGAGATCGAATGCGTCGCACAAGGGGGGCAATCGGCCTTCCTCGCCCTGTGGACACTGCGCGAAGCCTGGGCCAAGGCGGTGGGCGGTGGATTATCCGCAGCACTCGGGCTGAACGGCAACGGCCTTCCCGCCCTGATCGGCAGCGGCGGCGGCATCATGGATTCGTGGATTTTGGAACATCGCCCCGACCCACGCTTTCACCTGGCCTTGGCCTGGCAACCCGGTCCCGCCGTTACCCCGCCAGCCGTCGCGCCGCCTTGAGGGCGGACTCGAAATCCGGCTGCACCGTAACGGCGCCACTGGTAAAGACCAAACTGTCTGTCAGGCCGAAATCTTCCACCAGCATGCCGTGTTGCCGACAGAACACCCGCCCATCATCATCACGGTCATGGGGAATACGGTCGATATAAGGGCGGGGCTCCTCACTCCACACCACCACCGGCTTGCCCAGCGCCTCGGCATAGCCCATTTCCCAGGTGGTGCCCGGACAGGCCGCCGGTCCACGGAACGGCGAGATGCAGGCCACCACCATATCGCACGAGCGGATACGCTCCAGATTGCCCTGTCGGATGGCGGCGGCCCGCTCCGGCGCGGGCAAAGCCTGGATATCCGGGCCGGGCGTAAACGGCCCCACCCCTTCCAGCCCCTGTTTGGCGCATTCCTCCACCAGATAATCCAGCAAGGCTTTGGCGGCAGGATGGAGCGCGGCGGGACCGGCAAGATAGACTTTGGTCATGAAGGCTGTCTCATAGCGGTGCGTGGGGAGGTGACAGGAACACTATCCCACCACATCAAGGCCGCGCTTCTCCGTCTTGGCAATGCTGGAAAAGGCATGGGCGGTGGCGGCGTAGGTCTGCTTGGCACGGATCAGATTGACCACCTCCTGGCCCAGATCAACCGGCCCCTCCGACGGCAACGGGACATAACTGGCGCCCTGCAAGGGTTTTGAAACCACTTGGCCCTGTTCGGCTTGATAGCCTTCGGTAGTCACGTTGACGATATTATCGGCGGCGGTCTGAACGGCGCGTGACTGAACGCCAAGCCCGCTGGCGAGAGTGTTGAGGGAGATGGAACTGATCATGGCGCGCGCCTTCCGGCTTGGAACCGTCCCATCATGCGCCCGCTGCCCGCGATCCCGCAAGCCCCGGCAATTGCAGCGCCGCCAAGCGTCCGATCATCTCCGGGGCGCTGGAGCGCCGGTCGGGCGGAGACGACAAGACCCGCCGCAGCAGATCGCAAAACGCCTCATCATGGCCGGGCGCCTCAAGGGGCTTGGTCTTGTCGGGCAAGGCTCCGGTCAAAAGCCGCCATCCCACCATGGCGACCGAAAAGATATCGGCCCGGTCGGTGACGAGGTGAGCATCCTGATACTGCTCGGGGCTGATATAATCGAGGGTACCGATCCACACCCGTTCGGCGCTGGGGGCCTCGTCGGGCAGGCGCAGCATCCCGAAATCCGTCAGCTTCACCCGACTGCCGGGACCGTTGGTGAGCAGTAGATTGCTCGGTTTGACGTCACGATGGACCATATGGCGGGCATGCAAAGCCGACAGAGCCGACAAGGTCTCGATCAAGACCTGCCGCACGCGGACGGCAGGCAAGGCTCGCGGCTGATCCTGGGGTGCCAGGGCCTCGCCCCCCCGCGGGTTGGTTCGAGGCTCCAACACATCGCCCCCCGCCTCACCGCGCAGCGACCCCCACATGTGCTGCATGACCAAAGCAGGGGTGCCGTCGGCCAGATAGTCCAGTGCCACCACCGGAACGATATGGGGGTGATCGAACCGGGCCTGCTGGCGGGCTTCGATCAGAAAGCGCCGCCGCCACTCGTCCACATGAAAGGGGGGGACAATGCCGTCCTCATCGGCCTTGGGCTTGAACAGCTTGATGGCAACAGCCCGCTCCAGCGCCACATCCTCGGCCAGCCAGATGTCGGAAAAATCAGTCACCTTCAGTTTGCGGTGAAAGCGCCAGCCCGCCAGTTGCGGAAGATCTTCGGGCATCAAGACCTCGGAAAAAGAAGGAGCCCGCCCACCTTGCGGCGAGCGGGCTCCGAAATCCTAGCACACCATCATCAGAACTTGATGTGCTCCACATTGGTGAAGTGGATGGTTTCATCGCCCTGGGATGAGTGAACGGTAATATCGCCGCCCTTATCCTGACCCAGATTGATAGTCCCAGAAGCGTGATGATCGCCATCGGACACTACCGTCCACGAGTGGCTGTCGGCCGTGGTGATGGTGATGGTCGCACCCTCGTGCATGTTGGAAGACAGATCGATGGTGTCGGTCCAGTTGGCCCCGGCCCCGCCGTCAACCACGTCATGGCCGTGACCAAAGTCGAACAGGAAGGTATCGCTGCCATTCTGGCCCAACAAGGTGTCGTCGCCCGCACCGGCCACGATGGTGTCGTCACCGGCACCGGCATGGATGGTGTCGGTGCCATTGCCTGCCACCAGCAGGTCGTCGCCACCCGCCGACCAGATGACATCATGGCCCGAACCGGCGGCAACGGTGAGGTTGCCGTAATCCATGTTGGGCGTGGTCATGTCGAGCACCGCATTGGCGCCGTCACCCAATTGGATATGGTCGAAGCCCTTGATCATCTGATGGCCGTAGCCGTCGTCGAGCGAGATGTAGTCGTTGCCGGTGGAACCGATCAGCGTGTCGCCGTGATGCCCCTTGAAGGCATCACCGTGATGGTCGTACTCGCTGATGCTGAAGCGATCACCGGTTCCGGCCTGACCGGGATTGCCCGAGTCGTAGGCATACCAGCTACCGCCCCAATTGCTGTCATCGGATGCATGGGTGACGGCCGACTTACCGCCACCGCTATGGGTGCCGCCGCCGCTCTTGCTGACGCCGTCCACCGACCAGCTCCCGTTGTCGCCCCAGCTTTCGCTGCGGCCGCCGCCATTGCCCCAACCGACAGCATGGCCGTCGCCCGCGCCGCCGCCGCTTCCGCCGCCGCTCCCGCCGCCGCTCCCGCCGACGACGTTGAGGGTGACGTTCTGGTTGACCGTGCCGCCATGGCCGTCATCCACATGAACGGTGAAGGTGTCGGTGCCGCTCCACTTGCTGTCATCGGCATCGTAGAAGAACGAGCCGCTGGTGGCGTCCAGATGCAAGCTGCCGTGATGGTCACCGCCGCTGACCACCGAGTAGGTCAGGTGGTCGCCATCGCTGTCGGTGGCGGCGACCTGCCCCATGTTGGAGGCATTGGCATTGCTGTCATCAATCCGGACCGTGGCCGTGGTATGGGCGGCATCGATCACCGGCGCATGATTGGGCTGGGCCATTGTGACGCTGACGGTCTCGGAGCTGACGCCGCCGTGACCATCGGAGACCTGAACGGTGAAGCGATCCGAACCGACATAATTACTGGCCGGAGTATAGCTGAAGGTGCCGTCGATATTGACCACCACCTGGCCATGCTGCGGGCCATTGGCGCCGGTCGCCACCGCATAGCTGAGGTGATTGCCGTCGGCATCGGTCGCGGTGATAGCCCCGGTCAGGGTGGTGTTGACGGTGTCCGTATAGGACGCGGTGGCCGCCACGCTGGGGCCATGATTGCCAAGATCGTCGTGAACCGACGTCGTGGCGCTGGCGCTGGCATGGGTGGTGCCCTCGTCGGAAACAGCCTCGACATTGACACCGAGATCGCCGGTGAAGCCCGCCGGGGTCTTGACCGACAGACCGGTCAGATGGGTGGCGTCAAGGGTATAGATACCGCCCACCGCCGTCAGAGCGACGCCGTCCTGGTACAGGGTTGATCCGGAAGGAAGGCCGGAAACCTTGACCGCATGGGATTCGGAGCCGTCCATGTCTGGGAAGGTCGCGTTGATGGTCAGCGGATGGGTCGAGGTCGGCGCCGCTGTATTCCAGCTCAACTGAACATTGGTGTCGTTGAAGTCGCGGTCGCCACCGCCGTTGAGATCTTCCCAATTCTGGTTGCCGCCATCCTTGGAGGTGTCCTCCACATGGGCCAAGCGGTCACCGTTCAGGCTGGACTTGTCGAACAGCACGTTGGCGCCGGTGCCGGTCAGGGCATGACCGTTGGCATCCACCGCCTGCCACGACGTGCCGGTCTTGACGAAGGAAATATCGCTGTTGTTGGCAAGGCCGCCGTTCTGCTGGCCGTTGGGGATCAGGAAGAACCCGACCCGGTCGGGATCAACACCGGCAATGGTCACCGACTGGTTCACATTGGCGTGGGTATCGGCCCAGATCACATGGCCGCTGGTCGGGTTGCCGTTGGCGTCGGTGACGTAATAGCCATAGGTGTTGTGATAGCCCGCCTCGCCGTCGAAGTTCTGCACGGTGAAGCTGCCGCCGGGGGTCGCCGTACCGGAACCGATCTGCACCGAAACGGAGGCCTGATCGGCCACGCCGTCCACATGCAAGGCGACCGACTTGGTGGCGGTGCCGCCGTGACCGTCGGAAACGGTGACGGCAAAGCTGTCATTGCCCGACCAATTGGCGTTGGGCGAGAAGCTGTAGCTGCCGTCGGTGGTGTTGAGAGTCAAGCTGCCATGCTCGGTCGCCAGGGTCTCATGACCATGACCGTCGGACACGGCACCCGCCACATGGAAGCTCAGGCTGTCGCCGGTATCGACGTCGTGGGCAACCACCTTGCCGCTGATGACCGTATCCTCATTGCCGGAACCGCCGGTGGGAACGTCGATCACCGGGCCGTCATCGGTGCCGGTGATGTTGACATTGACGGTCGAGACGGCGGAATTCGCGCCATGGCTATCGGTGGCGACGACCTGGAAGCTGTCGGTCGCCTTGACACCGTCGGCCAGATTGGCGGCCGAAGCACTGGGGGTGAAGGTGTATTCGCCGGTCTGCGGATTGATGCTGACCACGCCGTGATCCGTGGTCACCGAGGTGACCTGAGCCCCATGGCTATCGACCAAATGGTAGGTCACGGTATCGTTGGGATCGATATCAGTCGCGGCCATGGTCGCGCTGGTGGCGTGGTTCTGATCGGTCGCAGCACCAGGCGCCGCCGTCACGATAGGCGCGTTGTTGTCGAGGGAGATGGTCTGGCCATCCACCGTGACCTTGACGTTTTCCCAATTCTTGGCGTCAACACCCAGCGTGTTGAAGTGGAAGGTCGCCCCGGCAGGACGGGTGGTATCGGCCAGGAAGCTCTGGAACGACTTCAGCTCGTCATGGACCGCCTGGGTGTACTGGCCCGCCGCAAGGTTGATTTGCAGGGTATCGGTTCCGGTGCCGCCGTCATACAGCGCGCCCTGGTTATTCTGGCTGGCGTTGATGATGCCGGTATCGTTGCCGGACCCACCGGAGATGATGTCGGCACCGCCATTGCCGGAAAGAGTGTCGTTGCCGACACCGCCCTGGATGATGTCATTGCCGCTGGTGCCGGTGATGGCATCGTTGCCAGCACCGCCGTCGATGACGAAATCACGCACCGTCATGTTGGAGAAGTTCAGGGTGTCGTCGCCCGAACCGGCCTGGATGGTGTTGTAGCTGGGCGTGCCGTCACCGCCGTCGATGACTTCGATCCCTTGCAGGTTGGCGAGGTTGTTATCCACCCGCAACGTGTCGTACGACCAGTTGCCCAGGATGGTGTCGGAACCCTCACCGCCGATGAAGGTATCGGTCGATACGGCGTCGTTGTTGCTGATGCGGAAGACGTCGTCGCCCTTGCCGCCATCCATGAGGTCGGCGCCCGCGCCGCCCTGGATGGTGTCATTGCCGCTGGTGCCGGTGATGGTGTCGTTGCCAGCGCCGCCGTCGATGACGAAATCACGCACCGTCATGTTGGAGAAGTTCA
>LR746520.1:46572-143813 GCA_902729415.1 Terasakiella magnetica
CCGCCGTCGATGACGAAATCACGCACCGTCATGTTGGAGAAGTTCAGGGTGTCGTCGCCCGAACCGGCCTGGATGGTGTTGTAGCTGGGCGTGCCGTCACCGCCGTCGATGACTTCGATCCCTTGCAGGTTGGCAAGGTTGTTGTCCACCTGCAACGTATCGTAGGACCACTGGCCAAGGATGGTGTCGCTGCCGCCGCCGCCAATGAAGGTGTCGTGCCCGCTGTCGCCGGAAATCTTGAAGACGTCATCGCCGCCCGCACCGGTAAAATGGACGTCGAAACCAGAGGTGACCACCGCTGCATCGCCGTTGGAGCCTTCGGCCGAGCCGCCGGTCATGGTCACGTGGAAGTCATTGGTGGCCGAAGTGGTCAGCGACAGACCCTGCAATTGAGAGGTGCTGAGGGTCCAACTGCCGTCGGCGTTATGGATGCCCGCCGACAATTGCGCATCCGCGGGCAGGCCGCTGAGGGTCACGGCGGAGAGATGCTCCGAACCGTCCATATCCTTCAGGGTTTCGGTGATATTCAGGCTGACGGTATGGGCCTTGCCGCCATCGCCGATCAGTACGTCATCACCTGCGCCGCCGGTGATGGTGTCGTTACCGAATCCACCGGTGACGGTGTCGTTGCCGCTGGTCCCGGTCAGGGTTTGGCCCCGATCGGTCTCGGTCAAATTAACGGTACGGTCCTGGCCGCTGAGAATGGCGCCATCGGCCCGGGCCTCCACATTGATGTCGATGGTCCGGGTGGTGGTACCACCGTGGCCGTCCGACACCTGAACCGTGAAGCTGTCCTTGCCGCTCCAATCGCCATCATTGGCGGTAAAGGTGAAATCACCCTTGGAATCAATGGCCAAGCTGCCGTGATGGCTCTGGCTGTCGGATACCACGGAATAGCTCAACGCATCGCCCGCATCCACGTCGCTGGCGCCCACATGACCGGTCACCACGGTCGGAGCCGCAGAGGTGCTTTCCACACCCGAACCACCCATCACCGCATTGACCACCGGGCCGTCATTGCTGCCGGTGATGTTGACCGCCACATCTTGCGTCGCGGTGCCGCCATGGCCGTCCGACACGGTGACGCTGAAGCTGTCGCTCACCTTGGCGCCGTCGCCGAGGCTGGCCGCCGCCGCATTGGGGGCAAAGCTGTATTCGCCGCTGGTCGGGTCGATGGTCACCGTGCCATGGGCGGTGTTCAGGCTGGTGATGGCATGGCCGTCGGCATCACTGCCGAACGAGTAGCTGAGCTTATCGCCAGCATCCACGTCGGTGGCATGGACCTGACCGCTGGTCAGGCCCGCATGATCGCTGGCCGTCGCGTCGGTATGGCTGACGTCGAACACCGGGCCGTCATTGCTGCCGGTGATGTTGACCGCCACATCTTGCGTCGCGGTGCCGCCATGGCCGTCCGACACGGTGACGCTGAAGCTGTCGCTCACCTTGGCGCCGTCGCCGAGGCTGGCCGCCGCCGCATTGGGGGCAAAGCTGTATTCGCCGCTGGTCGGGTCGATGGTCACCGTGCCATGGGCGGTGTTCAGGCTGGTGATGGCATGGCCGTCGGCATCACTGCCGAACGAGTAGCTGAGCTTATCGCCAGCATCCACGTCGGTGGCATGGACCTGACCGCTGGTCAGGCCCGCATGATCGCTGGCCGTCGCGTCGGTATGGCTGACGTCGAACACCGGGCCGTCATTGCTGCCATTGATAGTGACGGTCACCGTCTCGGTGCCGGTGCCGTCCTTGGAGGCCACCGTAAAGGTCTCGGTCAGCTTGCCGTCGGCGCCCAGGGACTGGACCGCCTGCGAGTCATTGTTGACCTGATACGACCAATGGCCGTCGGCATCGATGCTGAACTTGCCATAGGCGCCGTCCTGGCTGCCCGCGACGGTGTGGGCTTCGCCCGTGTCCACGTCGGATACGGTGACCGTGCCGGTCGCGGTCGATGTGCCGTCCTCGGTCACCGTCCCGGCGGTGGTGCCGGTGATGGTGGCGTTGTCGTTGGTGCCGTCGATGGTGACGGTCACCGTCTCGGTGCCGGTGCCGTCCTTGGAGGCCACCGTAAAGGTCTCGGTCAGCTTGCCGTCGGCGCCCAGGGACTGGACCGCCTGCGAGTCATTGTTGACCTGATACGACCAATGGCCGTCGGCATCGATGCTGAACTTGCCATAGGCGCCGTCCTGGCTGCCCGCGACGGTGTGGGCTTCGCCATGGTCGATGTCGGTAACAGTTACCGTGCCGGTCGCCGTCGAAATGGCGTCTTCCTTCACCTCGCCCGTAACCGAGCCGACAATGGTGGCGGTATCGTTGGTGCCGTCGATGGTGATGCCGAAGGACTGGGTGGCGCTGGAGGCGCCCTGACTATCGACCACTCCCACCGTAAAGGTGTCAGAGTAGGATTCATTCAGCGCCAGTTGCTTGGTCGCCTCATTGGCGGTGAAGGTGTAATCGCCGGTATCGGCGTTGATGGTGATGCTGCCATGATCATTGGTGATGGTCTGGACGTGCTTGCCGTCGGCATCCACCAGGAAGAAGCTGAGCTTGTCGCCATCGGCATCGTGGGCCGAGATATGCCCGGAGGTGGACCCGGCCTGGGTCACGGCCAAGTTATCGGCACCGTCAAGCACAGGGGCGTGATTGACGGCCTCGGCCTTCACTTCCTGCTGCTCGACCGCCTTGGCGACCTTGGGCGCCTCCTCGGGCGCGGCCTGAGGCCCGGTGCCCGCCACGAATCCGGCGGGAGCGGCGCCGGTGATCGGCTGACCGAGAGCCGGGTCCTGCGGCCTGAAGTCGGTATCGGGCTGCGAAAGATCATCGATACCGGCGACGTTCACCGTCGTCGGGCGCACCGTCTCAACCTGAATGAGGGAGGCCTGATCCTCGACCGTGCCGGGCGTGCTTTCCAGCTCCACCGTGGTGACGTGGCTGCCCTGGGCACTGTCGATGGCCACATCCAGCGCCACATTAATGCCGCCGGGGGTATAGCCGCCCACCTGAGGCTGCGGCGCGCTGGTCGAGCCTTGCTGCACATTGGCCAGATTACCGATGGAGGTATCGCTGAGATCGACCGACCGGACGGCATTGAGCCGCGAATCGCCAAGACTTTGGTCCTTGACGTTCTGTAAGACCGTCAAATCATCCAATGCCTGCTGTGCACCCTCTCCCGAACCGGAGGCAGCATTCGGAATATTGGTGTCGGTTGTGTCGGCCATTTTCGCAGCTCCCAGGCAAAAAAAAGCCCGGCCTCAAAGAGGTCCGGGTCCTTCATGTTTTATAATCCGCCCTCTGAGGTGCGAAATCAATAGGAAAACAAGGAGGTTATCCTCTCCCAAAGGACATAAGCCCGGCAAGCCACGGCCAGCCTGCGGTAGGACCATTGCGCCCCAAGCATGGGTCCAATGCAGAGAAGAGGGGTGCCATTTAACCCAGCACAACAATATCTTGATTGTGCACTGCAGCAAAATAGGAGCCGCAGCCATGCTTAAAGAATGGATTCAAAATGCCCCCACCCCGCTGGTCAAGCGTATCGTCGCTGACCCGGTGGTTCGGGGAAACCCGATCTGGAGGCTTGCCACGGAAGAACTGGCCCGCCGCCGAGCCCAACTGGGCCAAGCGGCCTAGGAATATCAGAGTTCCATCACTTCCAGCAGGAACTCCATGGGGTAGAACATCCCGACCAGACCCGCCTTGGCGCCCGAGGAATCGTAGAAGACCGATTTAAAAAAGACACCGCGCCGCGCCACACCGTCGCCGTATTTCACCGACGACACGTAACGCTGGATGCCCCCCTCCTCCATCAATTTCAGATCGGCCTCGTGATAGGTTTGCGCCAGATAGGACGGCGCAATCTCGAACACGGTCTTGCCGACGATCTCTTCGCGCCGCCCGCCCAGCATATCGCAGAAATGGGCATTGCAGCCCAGATAGCGCCCCTCGGCATCCTTGAAGAAGATGGGGTGGGGGATGACGTCCATCATCGCCACCATCAGATCGGTGTTATTGATGACGTCCCAGTCAAAAGGCGGCGGAGTAATCATGCGTTTCCTCACCCGTTGGGGGGGCTACACCCATAGGTTTCCTGTAGCACGACTTGCGATGGGGGGGAACGTTTTCTATGCAATTCGACGGGATCGCGGCCAAAATCGCCCCCCTCCTGGAGCGAGTCCAAACACCACGCCGCCGCCGCCGCCCTTTGAGTAACTTCCTTTCTTTTTCGGAGCCTTTATCGCAAGGGACTTGCGAGGAGAGCGGCGCCTTGTCTATCCTGCGCCCGCCCTTTGCGCAGGCACGGACGCGGAAAGACGTGTGGCCGCCCCAGGGCTTGGTATTGCTCCAGAGATGAACGGGACGGGACATGACAAAGCGGGCATTGATCACGGTCGATGGAAATGAAGCCTGCGCCTCGGTGGCGTATCGCGTCAGTGAGGTGGCGGCGATCTATCCCATCACCCCGTCATCCACCATGGGCGAGCTGGCCGACCAATGGGCTTCGGAGGGACAGAAGAACATCTGGGGCGTGATCCCGGAAGTGGCTGAGATGCAGCACGAAGGCGGCGCTGCCGGTGCCGTCCACGGCGCGCTCCAGGCCGGGTCGCTGGCGACCACCTTCACCGCCAGCCAGGGCCTGTTGCTGATGGTGCCCAACATGTACAAGATCGCGGGCGAACTGACCGCGTTCTGCATGCACGTGACCGCGCGCACGGTGGCGACCCATGGCCTGTCGATCTTCGGTGATCACTCCGACGTCATGGCCTGCCGCCAGACCGGCTTTGCCATGCTGGCCTCCAGCTCGGGCCAGGAAGCCCATGATATGGCAGCCATCGCCCACGCCACCACCTTGAAGGCGCGGGTGCCGTTCCTGCACTTCTTCGACGGCTTCCGCACCTCGCACGAGGTCACCAAGATCGAGGAGCTGACCGACGACGACCTGCGCGGCCTGATCGATGCCGACGCCGTCGCCGGCCACCGCGCCCGCGCTTTGTCGCCCGATCACCCCACCCTACGCGGCACCGCCCAGAACCCGGACACATTCTTCCAGATGCAGGAAGCCCGGAATCCCTGGTACGACGCCTGTTCCGGCCTGGTGCAGCAGGAAATGGACCGCTTCGCGGCACTCACCGGTCGCGCCTACCGCCTGTTCGACTATTTCGGCCATCCCGAAGCCGAGCGCGTGGTCATCATCATGGGCTCGGGCTGCGAGACCGTGCACGAGACCGTCGAGGCCCTGGTGGCCCGCGGCGAGAAGGTGGGCGTACTGAAGGTCCGCCTCTACCGCCCGTTCTCCATCGATGCCTTTGTCTCGGCCCTGCCGCCATCCGCCCGCGCCATCGCGGTGCTGGACCGCACCAAGGAGCCGGGCGCCATCGGCGAGCCGCTTTATCTCGACGTGCTGGCCGCCCTGATGGAGGCTAAGGCCGCCGGACAGCGTGCCACCGCCATCGACCCGGTGATCATCGGCGGTCGCTATGGCCTGGCGTCGAAGGAATTCACCCCCGCCATGGTCAAGTCGGTGTTCGATGAACTGACCAAGGCCCAGCCCAAGCGCCACTTCACCGTCGGCATCACCGACGACGTCAGCCACCTGTCGCTGGTGCCCGATGCCTCGTTCCGCCTGGACCAGCCCAAGGTCAAGAGTGCGGTATTCTTCGGCCTGGGCGCCGACGGCACCGTGGGTGCCAACAAGAACTCCATCAAGATCATCGCCGAGAATGCCGGCTTCGAAGGCCAGGGCTATTTCGTCTATGACTCTAAGAAATCGGGCGCGGTAACCATCTCGCATCTGCGCTTCAGCCCCGAGCACATCCGCTCGGCCTATCTGGTGGACGAGGCCGATTTCGTCGCCTGCCATCACTTTGTCTTCCTGGACAAGTACGAAGTGCTGCGCCACGCCAAGCCCGGCGCCACCTTCCTGCTCAACTCGCCCTATGACAAGGACGAGGTCTGGACCCACCTGACCCGCGACGTACAGCAGCAGATCATCGACAAGCAGCTCAAGATGTTCGTGATCGATGCCCGCAAGGTGGCCATGGCCGCCGGTATGGGCAACCGCATCAACACCGTGATGCAGACCTGCTTCTTCGCCTTGTCGCAGGTGCTGCCCCGCGACGAGGCCATCGACCACATCAAGAAGGCCATTGAAAAGACCTATGGCCGCAAGTCGGAAAAGCTGGTGGCCAAGAACTTCGAAGCGGTGGACATGACCCTGTCACACATGGAGCAGGTGAGCATCCCCGCCGTCGCCAGCTCCAACCGCGCCATGCCCCCCATCGTGCCCGATGATTCGCCCGATTTCGTCAAGCGCGTCACCGCCATGATGCTGGCCAATCACGGCGATCTGCTGCCGGTGTCGTGCTTCCCGGTGGACGGCGTGTGGCCGACCGGCACCGCCCGGTTCGAGCGCCGCAACATCGCCGCCGAGATCCCGGTGTGGGAAGAATCGCTCTGCATCCAGTGCAACAAATGCGCCATGGTCTGCCCGCACGCGGCCATCCGCGCCAAGGTGGCCGACCCGGCCCTGACGGCGTCGGCCCCCGAAGGCTACAAGCGCATGCCCTGGAAGGGCGCCGAGTTCAAGGGTGCCGACTACACCATCCAGGTGGCGCCCGAGGACTGCACCGGCTGCACGCTCTGCGTCATGGTCTGCCCCGGCAAGGACAAGAAGGACCCGTCACGGCTGGCGCTCCGCATGGAAGACAAGGCCCCCATCCTTGAGGTCGAGAAGAAGAGCTGGGACTTCTTCTTGTCCCTGCCCGAGGCCGACAAGGAAAAGCTGGGCACCCCCACGGTCAAGACCGCCCAGCTGCTTCAGCCCCTGTTCGAGTTCTCCGGCGCCTGCCTGGGCTGCGGCGAGACGCCTTATATCAAGTTGCTGTCGCAGTTGTGGGGCGACCGCCTGCTGATGGCCAACGCCACCGGCTGCTCGTCCATCTTCGGCGGTAACCTGCCGACCACGCCCTATGCCACCAACGACGAGGGCCGGGGACCGGCCTGGGCCAACTCGCTGTTCGAGGACAATGCCGAATTCGGCCTGGGCTTCCGCCTGTCGATCGATCAGCACAAGGCCCATGCCAAGCTGCTGCTGGCGGCTTTGGCCGCCGACGGCAAGCTGCCCGAGAAACTGGTCAACGAGATCGCCCACGCCGACCAGAGCGACGAGGTCAAGATAGCGGCCCAGCGCGTCCGGATCGAAGATCTGCGCCGCGCCCTGGCCGGAATCAAGGATTCCAGCGCCCGCCAGTTGGAGCAGGTGGCCGATTATCTGGTGGAAAAGGTGGTGTGGATCGTCGGCGGCGACGGCTGGGCCTATGACATCGGCTATGGCGGCCTCGACCACGTATTGGCGTCGGGCAAGAACGTCAACATCCTGGTGATGGATACCGAGGTCTATTCCAACACCGGCGGCCAGCAGTCCAAGGCCACGCCCATCGGCGCCTCGGCCAAGTTCGCCACCGCCGGCAAGTCGCTGCCCAAGAAGGATCTGGGCCTGATGGCCATGGCCTATCAGGACGTCTATGTCGCCAATATCGCCTTTGGTTCGCGCGATGTGCAGACATTGCGCGCCTTCCAGGATGCGGTAGCCTATCCCGGCGTGTCGCTGATCGTCGCCTATTCCCATTGCATCGCCCACGGCTACGACCTGTCCCATGGCCTGGAGCAACAGAAGATGGCGGTGGATGCCGGATACTGGCCGCTGTACCGCTGGGATCCGCGCAAGCTTGGCACCGGCGAAAGCCCACTGACCATGGACAGCAAGGAACCCACCGGCTCGCTGGCCGACTTCATGAAGGGCGAGGCCCGGTTCCAGATGGTCGAACGCGCCGACCCCGAGCGCTATCGCGGTCTGGTCCTGTCGGCGGAAAGCAATATCCGCCGCCGCTTCGCCATGCTGCGCCGCTTCGCCGGATTGCCGGAAGCCCCGCCGCCCACCGCCAAGGACGCGGCGGAGTAAAGAGTAAAGACGGGGGAGGAGGCCAAGGCCCCCTCCCCCTTTTTCCGACCAAGGGTGAACCATGCGTATTCTGATTCTGGGAGCCGGGGCCACCGGCGGCTATTTCGGCGGGCGGCTGCAAGAAGCCGGAGCCGACGTCACCTTCCTGGTGCGCTCTCCCCGCGCCGCCAAGCTGGCGGCCAACGGCCTGCGCATCGACAGCCCGCTGGGCAGCGTCACCCTGACGGCCAAGACCGTCACCGCCGAAACCCTGGCCCAGGCGGGGATTTGGGATCTGGTGATCCTGTCGTGCAAGGCCTATGACCTGGACGATTCCATCCGCACCATCGCCCCGGCGGTGGGGCCGGGCACCGCCATCCTGCCCATCCTCAACGGACTGGCCCATTACGAGGCTCTGGATGCCGCCTTTGGCCGCGAGAAGGTGCTGGGTGGGCTTTGCCACATCTTCTCGACCCTGGGGACCGAGGGCGAGATCCTGCACATGAACCAGTTGCACCGCCTGACCTTCGGCGAGCGCGACGGCGGCACCAGCCCGCGCACCGAGGCCTTCGCCGCCATTTGCGCCACCGCCAATTTCCAGGCGATCCACTCGACGATGCTGATGCAGGAAGCGTGGGAGAAGTACACCCTGCTGGCCACCCTGGCGGGTATGACCTGCCTGATGCGGGCCAATATCGGCACCATCATGGCCACCAACGACGGCGATGCCATCGCCCGCGAGATGCTGGCCGAATGCGCCGCCACCGCCACCGCGTCCGGCCATGCGCCCCGCCCCGAGCCCCTGAGCATGGCGGAAGGTATCGTCACCGACCCGAAATCGGCCATGACCGCCTCCATGCTGCGCGACCTGGAAGGTGGCGGCAGGACCGAGGGCGAGCATATCATTGGCGATATGGTGACACGGGCCAAGGCGCTGGGAGTGGCGACACCTCAGCTTCGGGTGGCACGCTGCCACCTTCAGGCCTACGAGATTCGCCACGCGCGGGGATAGCAAAAGACGTAGACACCGCCCACACCCGCCAAGGGCCGAGGCCCTTGGGGTCCTCTTGGGTTTCATCAAGCGAGGTCAAGGAGACCAAGTCTCCTTGCGGGTACAGAGCAGCGCCCTGCTTTAATCCCCCTCACTCCCGCCAGGGCAACGGACACGAGCGCCAGCGTTTCCATGCCTTCTCGGCCTCGGTCAGTAGGCCGGAGCGGCGGCGGTGGTGCCATCCTGCGACTAGTCCGGCGGCGCGGGCACTGCCCGCCTGGGCCTGCTTGCCGGTCAACTTCGGCCCCGCCACGGCGATATCGTTGAGATTGCCCAGAAGATCCTGCAACAGGGATAATTCGCTCAAGAACGCCTTCGAGCGCTTGCGCTCCATCAGCGAGGCAAAAAATTCCCCGGCATAGCGGAGTTGCTTGCCCAGGATGCGGACCTGATGGAGATCCTCATGGCAGAGATGGCGCAGTCCCTTGCCCGCAGCGGCCACCAGCTTGCCCATGGCCTTTTCCTGGCGTTTGGCGGCGAAGGGAGCCACCGGAGCCGCCAGCTTGCGCCTGTGCCGCTTACCGCCTTGGCTCAGCCAGTCGCCGCGCTCCACCCATTGGCCGATATCGAGCACCATGAAGCAAAAGCGCGGATCACGCACCGCCGTCAGGGCGACGGCCAGCTTGGCCTCGCGGTCGGCCTGCCATAGGGTCCGAAGCACTTGTAATTGCTTGTCGTTGGGATGCTTGCTCAAGACCGGCTCGATGATCTCGGCCAGAAACACCTCGGAATCGCGGGCCGGGCCGAGATGGGCCAGCAGCCAGCGGATCTCGGCCTTGATTCCCTCCAACTGCGGTCCGTCCAGGACGCTCCGGAACACTTTCAGGGCCGAGCGCAGCCGCCGGAGCGCCACCCGCATCTGGTGGATGGCCTCGCCGTCACCACCCGCCAGCAGGCAACGCTCGTTGAGGAGGAGATGGTCGAGACAGGCCCGCGCGATGGTCTGGAAGGCATCGGCTACCCCGGATTCAGGCAAAAGCGCAGGTGCCTTGGCCTTGGCGGGTTTCAGCGCCACCCCCGAGGCCAAACGGTAGCCGCGCTCGGACTTGCTGACGCCCATGGGGCGGGCGGGGACTTCCTCCAGCAGCAGCCGCGCCAGCCGGAACAGACAATCAGCCTCGCCGCAGACCAGTTCCAGCTCGACCTCGCAGATCGGCTCGCGCAGAGCGCCCGCCGCCACCTCGCCCAGGTCAAGGGCCACCTCGATCTCCCAGGAAAGATCCGCATCCTTCAGGCAATACAAGGTGCGCTCCACCTGGGTGGAGAACACCGGAACCAGCCGGTCGAGTAAAGCGGGATCGGCCAGAATATCAACGCCGGTGGTCAACAGGTGGGCGCGGTCGAGACACTCCGATTTCACCGGAGCCTCCCACTCGTTGCGGACGAACAGGCCGGAGGTGGTGGTACCCGCCGTCTTGACGGTCTGGACAAAACCGCTATCGGTGCGCCGCAGCCGCAGCGACAGGCCAAGGGCGCCAAGGGCAAAATCGGGGGTGTCAAAGTAGATAGAGAAGAGGTGCTTGATCTTGGGCGGTCCGCTTGCGCCGTCGCCAAGGCAACGACCTTTCCGCAGCCGCATCAGATCGTCGGGCGCAAGCGCAAGCTTCAGCTCAATTTCGCGGTCGTCCATGGGGCTCCCCTGGAATGCCAAGAACTATAGCAGCGATCCAATCTTAGCAAAGTGTGAACTTTCTTCGACGCATGATAGGCATCAGTATGCGATGGCCCTCTCCTGTCCGCCGGTGTATTGAAGACGGGTGGAAACGGGGGAATCCGCCGCACTTGCCCTGGGGGATGAGGACGATGATCATCAGACGCGCCAGCTTGATCGCCTTGGCTGCGTTGGCGACGGGATCGCTGGCTGGATGCGGGGCACTTCTCGACCCGCACGGCTTTGGCGATACCGCCCGGTCGGTGCTGATTCCCAACCTGACCGACAGCTCCAACAAGGCGATGAGCGCGCTAACCGCCGGCAACTTCGCCAATGCCGAACGCTATGCCCTGGCCTCGCTGCGGCAAAACCCCAAAGACCCCTACGCCCTTTATGTGGCGGGCATGGTCTATCAGGCCACGGGACGCTATGACTTGGCGCGGCAGTATTACGAGGTGATCCTCGCCAATCACCCCACACTCAGCGTCACCGTCACCGGACCCAATGGGCCGCAATCCTTCCCCCTGGTCGATGTCGCCCAGTCCAATCTCCAGATGGTGGACAAGCTGCTGGGCCGCCAATCCCCCCGTAGCGCCGCCCAATCAGGCCGCCTCCCCGACCCCGTGCCTCCCTTGTTCGAGCCCATGGCCCCCGCCGCTGTCGGCCGCGGCATGGTGGCGGCTCAGCCCTTGGGCGAGCCCGCACGAGCCAGCGGCAATCAGGCCGAAACCAATGTGTCCGGGCGCTTCCGCATCCTGAAGCGGCTGCTGGACGAAGGCCTGATCACTCCCGACGAATACGCCCGACGCCGCAACACCAATTTGGGCGCCCTGATGCCCTATGCCGCCGGGGCACCGCCCGCCCAGGGGCTGGAGCGCAGCATCCCCACCGACGAGCAGGTGGTCGAACGCCTGCGCGAACTGGGCAAGGCGCTGGAAACCCGCGCCATCTCTCCCTCCGAGCATGCGGGCGAGCGCGCCGCCATCCTCGACGCCCTGCTCCAGGCCGAGCCCCGACGCCTGGACCTGCCGGTTCTGCCGCCCAATGACGTGATGGAAGCCGCCAACGCCGTGGGCCGGGTCGAACGCATGCGGTCTGCCGGGCTGGTCTCGGGCGAGGAAGCCAAGCGTGAGCGCGATGCCATCGAACGCATGCTGGATTCCCAGTTGGCCAAGCAGCCGATCAGCGGCACCGCCACCGGTCTGCGCCAAGGCGCGCCGCCCCCCGTTAATACCGCCGTCACCAAGGCCGCCAGCGGTCCCGGCAATTCTCTCGGAGCCCTTCTGGGCAGCGCCAAAAGTGAAGACGCCGCCCGCAAGACCTGGGACGGCATCAAGGCCAAGTTCCCCGAGGAACTGGGCGCCATGTCCGCCGCCTTTCCCAAGGTCGAGATGGGAGAAAAGGGCGTACGCTGGCGGGTGGTTGCCGGCCCCTTCTCCAGCGCCGCCGACACCCGCAAAATGTGCAAGATGCTGAAGCTCCACCGCCAATCCTGCGAACCGACCGGCTTTTAACCGGCGGCTGGCCTGCAGGCTTGCCGTGTGGTTCCCATAAAACGCGGGAGTAGACTGTCTCTGTCGTTACGACGAAAGCGGGGGAGAGTGTCATGGGATACAAAGACATCCTGGTCCACGTGGACGAGACGCTGCGGACGGTCGAGCGTCTCGTCATCGCTGGAACCTTGGCCGCACGCTTCCAGGCTCATCTGGTCGCACTGTTCGTGCGTGATGCCTCTGCCGTTTCCCCCTTCATCACCGCCCAGCTCTCCGGCGAGATCAGCGGTATCCATGCCAGAAATGACACCGAGCAGGCCGATCGGGTCAGGACGATGGTCGATCAGTGCCGCGTAGCCCCCGAAACCCATACCGAATGGCGCGATATCACCGGCGACCCGGCAGAAACCGTGGCGCTGCACGCCCGCTATTGCGACCTGACGGTGGTGGGACAATCGGACGACGATGACGATAATGGCAAGCCCCTGGCCGACCACCTGATCTTATCAGTCGGACGCCCGGTACTGGTCATTCCCCGTGTTGGGCACTTCCCCACCCTGGGGCGCCGGGTGGTGGTGGCCTGGAATGCCAGCCGCGAGGCGACACGGGCCATTCACGATGCCCTTCCCCTGCTGAAGCGGGCCGACAGCGTCCACGTCATCGCCATCAATCCCGGCCACGGCATGGCCGGACACGGTGACATACCCGGCGCCGATATCTGCCTGCATCTGTCCCGCCATGGGGTCAACGCGGTGTGCGAGCATATCCGCTCGGATGAAATCGACGCCTCGAAAATGCTGCTGAACTGCATCAGCGACGACGATGCCGACCTGCTGGTGATGGGGGGCTATGGCCGCTCACGCATGCGGGAACTGGTCCTGGGCGGCGCCACCCGCGACATCTTGCGGCACATGACGGTACCGGTGATCCTCAGCCACTGACTACCGCCGCTCCATGGCCCTCTGCAACCCGTCACCCAGCAGATTGAAGGCCAGCACAGTCAGAAAGATAGCCGCTCCCGGCCACACCGCCAGAACGGGCGCACTCCACACCACGTCCATGGCGCCGGTCAGCATATTGCCCCACGACGCCAGGGGCGGGCGGATGCCAAGGCCAAGAAATGACAGCGCGCTTTCGATCAAGATGATATTGCCCACCGACAAGGTGGTCGCCACCACCATGGGCGAGGCCACGTTGGGCAGCACATGGCGGAGCATGATCCGCCCCGGCCCAGCTCCCACCGCCACCGCCGCCCGCACGTAATCGCGCGACCGGACCGAAAGGGTGGAGGCCCTGACCAGCCGCGCCACCGTGGTCCAGCCGACACAGCCGATGATCACCACCAGCCGCACCACGGCAAAGGATTCCGAGGCCAGAGTCTCGGGCGCGATGCCCAGCTTGGCGGGATCGGCGGCGGCCAGCACGATCAGCAGCGGCAGCAACGGCAAGGCCATCACCCCGTCGGTCAGGCGCATCAGCGTAGCATCGGCCAGGCCGCCGTAATAGCCCGCCACCAGGCCGACCAGAGTGCCCAGCAGCGCCGCCAGCAGCGCCGTCGCCGCCGCCACGGCCAGCGACACCCGCCCCCCCTGCAACAGTCTTGCGGCGATATCGCGGCCCAGTTCGTCAGCGCCCAACCAGTGTTCGGCCGACAGCGGCGCAAAGCGGGCGCCCAAATCCATGGCTTCCGGGTCGGGCAGCAGCCAGGGCGAGACCACCGCCGCCACGGCCATCAGCCCCAGGATCAAAGCCCCGGCCCAGGTGGAGCGAGGCATCCTCATCGCGCCCTCACCCTGGGATCGAGGCGGGCATAGGCCAGATCGGCGAGAATGGAGCCGCCCAGGGTCATGGCGGTGGCCAGCAACAGCCCCGACAGGGCCAGATTGAAATCGTTGCCCATGACCGCTTCATAGATCAGGCGTCCCATGCCCGGCCACGCGAACACCGTCTCGGTGATGAGGGCGCCGGAGAACAATCCCCCCACCTCCAGCGCCACGATGGTGGTGATGGGCAGCAGGGCGTTACGCAACTGGTGGCGCAGCAGCACCCGACCGGGAGAGCAACCTTTCGCCTTGGCGGTGCGGATATAATCATGACCGGCCTCGGCCAGCATGGCGGCGCGCATGTGGCGGGCATATTGACCAATTCCCGCCAGCCCCAGGGCCGAGACCGGAAGGATGGCATGGGCGAGACGGTCGCCCAGGCTACCGCCGCCCTCTCCCGTCACCGTGACCATGCCGCCCGACGGCAGCCACCCCAGATGCACCGCGAACAGCCCGATCAGCATCAGCCCCAACCAGAACACCGGCAGCGACACCGAAGCAAAGGCCAGCAGGTTGACCGCGCCGTCCAGCAGCGAATGGGGCCGGATCGCGGCGGCGATTCCCAAAGGCAGCGCCACCGCCAGGGCCAGCAACAGGCTGCCGCTCATCAGAACGGCGGTGTTGACCAGGGCCGGTCCCATGGCATCGGCCACCGGGCGGGCGTAAAGGCGGGAATAGCCCAGCTCGCCCTGAACCACCTGGGCCAGCCAGCGCAGCCAGCGCTCGGTCCAGGGGCGGTCAAGGCCGTACAGCGCTTTCAGCCGCACCGCGTCGGCGGCGGTCAGATGGGGGTCGCCCGCGATCATCAGGTCGATGGGATCTCCCGGCATCAGGCCCATCAATCCGTAAATCACAAACGACATCACCAGCAGAACCGCCAGCGATTGCGTCAGACGCGACAAGACGGGATGGGAGATCACTCCCACCGCCAATTCTCCACGCCATAGGGCGAGGGATCTTGGTGGCCGGTAGGCTCCACCCCCGTCAGCCCCTTGGGCAGGATATAGGAATCAGCCTTGAAATAGAGCGGCAGGGCGGGAAGATCGGCGGCGTAGAGCGCCTGAAGCTCACGCCACAGCGCCTTGCGCTTGGGCTTGTCCAGCTCGACCTCGATGGCGTCGATCAGGCGGTCCATGGCCGGGCTGGCATAGCCGGAATAGTTCTGCCCGGCCCAGGAATTATCCGCCCTGGGGATCATGGAGGAGTGCAGCGTCGAGCGCGGCACGTTCTCCGGCGCCGAATACCACGCGAACATGGCCA
The DNA here is from genome assembly GCA_902729415.1 of Terasakiella magnetica. Classification (GTDB taxonomy): domain Bacteria; phylum Pseudomonadota; class Alphaproteobacteria; order Rhodospirillales; family Magnetospirillaceae; genus Phaeospirillum; species Phaeospirillum magnetica_A. Next base: position 61,778 of record LR746520.1, read on the forward strand.
TGTGGGGGAATTTGCGCTTGGTGGTGGTCTCGCCGAACAAGATACGCGGCGGCTCGGTGCGGATGCGGACATCGATCCCGGCCTTGCGCCATTGCGACTGCATCACCTGGGCCACCAGCTCGCGCGAGCGGTTGCCGGCGGTGGTGACCAGTTCCAAAGACAGCTTTTCGCCCTTGGCGTTGGCCCGCAAGGAGCCGCCCCCCAGCGTCCATCCCGCCTCATCCAGCAGGGACGCCGCCTTGGCCGGATCAAAACCGGCGGCGGAGACGTCAAAGGCGTGGACCCAATCCAGCGGCGGCACCACCGAATGCGCCACCTCCTGGCGGCCGTCGAACAATTGCCGGGTCATGGCATCGCGGTCGAGGGCATGAAGCAAAGCCCGACGCACCCGTCCATCCTTCAAGACCGGCGAGTCGAGGTTGAGATCGATATGCTCGAAGGCCAGACTGGGGCGGGTGATGACGCTGTAGCGGCTGCCGTTGCGCTTTTCAAAGGCAATGGACTGGTCCAACGGCAGGCCCAGCTCGCCCGCGATCATATCGACGCCGCCCGACAGCAGATTGGCTTCCAGCGAGGCGGTGTTCTCCACCGCCTTGACGACGATACGGCGAAAGAACGGCTTCTTGCCCGCCCAATGGGTATTGGGCTCCAGCACCACGTGGCTGCCCTGCACCACCTGAGTGATGCGGTATGGCCCGTTATAGAGCCCGGCATTGGTGGTGTCCTGGTCGTAGGCGGTGCGGTTGCGGTATTCGGCGGGCGCGCCCAGGAAGCGGCTGCGCTCGATATGGGCGGGCAATACCCGAAGATCGTTGATGGCGTTATAGTCGAAAGTCAGACGGTCGATATGAAGGGTGAAGGTCCGCCCGTCCTTGATGTCGATGCGGCTGATACGGCGGAACAACTCGCCCCCGGCCACCCCCGATTGGGGATGCCGCCCCACCTCCCAGCTGAACGCCACGTCCTCGGCGGTCACCGGCTTGCCGTCGCCCCAGCGCGCATCCGCCTTCAAGACATAGGTCACCGCCACCCCATTCTTGCCATCGGGCAGGGTTTCGACCTTGGCCATGCCGTTCTCGATGGTGGGCAGGGTCTCACACAGCATGCAGACCAGTTGCCACGAGGCGTCATAGGCGGTGATCGGGCGCTGGGCGAAGGCCAGGATATAGCTCTTGGCCAGCATGGATTCGATGGCGGGATTGAAATTGGACGGAAATTGGGTGATGCCGATAACCAATTCGTCCTTGGCCTGGGCAGGCAGAGCCAGCAGCGTCGTCAGCAGCGAGGCGCAAAGCAGGCGGCGCATATCTCTCTCCGGTCCATCCATCAACGAGGGACCAGAATCAAAGCCCCACCCCCGGCTGTCAAGCCGGGGGTGGGGAAATCGTAACCGCAACCAGGATTACTTTGTCGGCGTGCCGGGGGTGGCTTGGCGATACGGGCAGCCTTCCGGCAGCTTGGACGGGTCGATCTTGCCGTCGGGGCCGAGGGCCGCGGCAATCATGCCGCGCCCCATGCCGGGGCCATATCCGGCGCTCATCATCCGGCCTGGGCCAAAACCGGGGCCGTTACCGGGGGTGAAGGTGCCGTCCTGGACGGCCTTGACCATCTGCTCGTGACGCCAACCCGGTGTCCAGGCCTGCGGCGTCGTGGGTTCGGCGGCGATGGCGGTGCAAGCGGCCAGCACGGCCACGGCGGTCAGAGCGGTGAGAGTTTTGAACACGGTCTTCATGGCGACCTCCTTTTGAGGATCTTTTATTCCCATGCCCTGATTCAACCACAGCGGCGTAACCCGCCGATGTCGGCCACACCACCCGCCGGTAACACAGTGTAACCTTGCCTCTTTTGCCAAGTCGGGCATGATCGTCGGACAGAATCTGAGGGGAAAGACATGACCGAGACGGCGGCCAAGGACGGCGAGCATTGGAAGTTCTTTCGGGCCGGCGGCTTCGATCAGGTGCGCCTGGACACCGGGCATGCGGTCATCTCGCTGGCCACGCTGGATCAGAAGCTGTGGGCCGCGCTCAGCTGTCCGACCCGTGGCCTGGAAATCGACAGCCGCACCCTGGACCTGATGGATTCCGACCATGACGGCCGCATCCGCGCCGCCGAGGTGATCGCGGCGGTGGAATGGGTCGGCACCCTGCTGAAGACTCCCGATATTTTATTGCAGCGCGAAGATTCGCTGCCGCTCGCCGCCCTCGACGACGACAAGACCGAAGGCCGCGCCGTCCTGGCCGCCGCCCGGCGCATCCTGGCCCGCAGCGGCAAACCCGGCGCCGACACCATCACGCTGGCCGACGTGGCGGGAGTCGAGGAAGTGTTCGCCGCCAAGGATTTCAACGGTGACGGCATCATCCCGGCGGAGATCGTCGAAGATCCCGCCTTGCGCTCGGTGGTCGAGGATATTCTGTCCTGCCTGGGCGGTGAGACCGACCGCTCAGGCTTGCCCGGTGTCAGCAAGGACAAGGTCGAGACCTTCTTCACCGCCGCTGGAATCCTGGCCGCCTGGGCTGCCAGGGCCGAGGCTGAGCCCGGCACCCTGCCCCTGGGTGAGGCCAGCGACGCCGCCGCCGAAGCCCTGCTGGCGGTGGAAGCCAAGCTCTGCGACTGGTTCACCCGCTGCGCCCTGGCCGCCTTCGATTCCCGCGCCACCCGCCCGCTCAACCGCTCGGAAGACGACTGGATCGCCCTGTCCGGTCAATTGCTGTCGCCCAGCCACGACAGCTTGGCCGCCTTTCCTCTGGCGGCGGTGGATGCCGACGCCGCCCTGCCCCTGGGCACCGGCCTCAACCCCGCCTGGGCCGAGGCCATGGCCCGCTTCCGCGCCCTGGTGGTGGTGCCGCTGCTGGGCGAACGCGACAGCCTCAGCGCCGAAGATTGGGCGGCGCTGACGGCGCGGTTCGCGGCCTGGAAAGCGTGGCGGGCGGAAAAGCCCGAAGGCCCGCTAGGTACCCTCGGCATCGCCCGCATCAAGGCGATCGTCGCCTCGGACGCCAAGAACGCCATCTCCGAGCTTATCGCCAAGGACCTGGCGCTGGAGGCCGAAGCCAAAGCCATCGCCTCGGTGGACAAGCTGCTGCGCTATTGCCGCGATCTGGTGCCCTTGCTGAACAATTTCGTCGCCTTCCGCGACTTCTACACCCGCAAGCGCAAGGCCGTGTTCCAGGCAGGCACCTTGTTCCTCGACGGGCGCTCGTGCGAGCTGTGCGTCAAGGTGGAAGACCCGGCCAAGCACGCCATCATCGCCACCCTCAGCCGCATCTATCTGGTCTATTGCGAATGCACCCGCCGAGGCGGCGACGAAAGCGAGAAGATGTATATCGCCGCCGCCGTCACCGCCGGAGATTCCGATCAGTTGATGGTCGGACGCAACGGCGTGTTCTATGACCGCCAGGGTGGCGACTGGGATGCCAATGTGGTCAAGATCGTCGATCACGCCATCAGCATCCGCCAATCCTTCTGGGCCCCCTACAAGAAGGTGGCCAAGATCCTGGCGCAGCAGGTGGAAAAGATCGCCGCCGCCCGCGCCAGAGCTGCCGACGACCATCTGGCGATCACCGCTGGGGCGGCGATGGGGCCAAAACCTGCGGCGGTGCCGCCCCCGCCGAAGCCCCCCACTGCTGCTCCGGCAGCCCCGGCAGCCTCGGCGCCAGCCGTGCCCACGCCCCCCTTCGATGTCGGCCGCTTCGCCGGTATCTTCGCCGCCCTGGGCCTGGCGCTCGGCGCCATCGGCACCGCGCTGGCCTCGGTGATGACCGGATTCATGGCCTTGCCGTGGTGGCAGATCCCTCTGGCACTGGCGGGCCTGATCCTGGCCATTTCCGGGCCAAGCATGCTGATCGCCTCGCTCAAGCTGCATCAACGCAATCTGGGGCCGATTCTCGACGCCAATGGCTGGGCGGTAAACACCCATGCCCGCATCAACATCCCCTTCGGCACCGCCCTGACCCATCTGGCCAAGCTGCCCGACGGCGCGGTACGCTCGCTGAAAGACCCCTATGCGGAAAAGACCCGGCCATGGCGGCTCTATGCCGCCTTGGCGGTTGGAGTGGCTGCGGTGGCGGTGGCGTGGCGCTTTGGCCTGCTGGCCCACCTCTGGACCATGCTGGCAAAGTAGAAGAGGGGGGGAGAGATTACTCCCCGGCGCTGCTCTTGATGCGTTCGATATGGGCACCGCAGGCGGCCAGCTTCTCCTCGACCCGCTCATAGCCGCGGTCAAGATGATAGACGCGGTTGACGATGGTCTCGCCCTCGGCGGCGAGGCCCGCCAGGATCAGCGACACCGAAGCCCGCAGATCGGTGGCCATGACCTGGGCGCCCGACAGCCTGGGCACGCCGCGCACGATGGCCGAAGCGCCATGAACGTTGATGCGCGCACCCATACGGCTCATCTCGGGCACGTGCATGAAGCGGTTCTCGAAAATGGTCTCGGTCATCATCGATGCGCCCCGGGCGGTGGACATCAGGGCCATCAGCTGGGCCTGCATATCGGTGGGAAAGCCGGGATAGGGCTCGGTCATGATATCGACGCCGGTCAGCTCGCAATCCTCGGCCGAGACCCGCATGCCGCGCGGCGTCTCCTCCACCTGAACCCCGGCCTCGGTCAGCACCTTGTTGACCGATTCCATCAGGTCGAAGCGAGCGCCCACCAACTCGATATTACCTCGGGTGATGGCGGCGGCCACGGCGTAGGAGCCGGTCTCGATGCGATCGGGCACCACGGAATAAAGGGCGCCATGCAGGCGGTCGACGCCCAGGACCTTCAAGGTGCCGCTGCCGATGCCTTCGATCTTGGCCCCCATGGCCACCAGGCAATGGGCCAGGTCGGCCACTTCCGGCTCGCGCGCGGCGTTGGCGATCACGGTCTCGCCCTCGGCCAGGGTGGCGGCCATCAGAATGTTCTCGGTCCCGCCGACGGTGATTTGCGGGAAGATGATGTGGGCGCCCTTCAGGCGGCCCTTCACATGGGCAACGATATAGCCCTCTTCCAGTTCGATCACCGCCCCCATCTGCTCCAGCGCCTTGAGGTGCAGGTCCACCGGGCGGGTGCCGATGGCGCAGCCGCCGGGTAGAGATACCCGCGCCTCGCCGCAGCGGGCCAGCAGCGGCCCCAGCACCAGAACACTGGCGCGCATGCGGCGGACCAGATCATAGGGTGCGGTGGTGTTGGTGATGTCGGCGGCGGTCAGTTCCAGTACCCGTCCGGTATGACCGCCATTGGCGGCATCGCCGTTCAGCGCCATGGCGACGCCATGCTGGGCCAGCAGGTTGGCCATGGTGGTGATATCGACCAGATGGGGCAGATTGGACAGGGTCAGGGTCTCGTCGGTCAAGAGACAGGCGGGCATCAGGGTCAAAGCGGCATTCTTGGCGCCACCGACGGTAATGGTGCCCTTAAGCGGTGTGCCGCCGATGATGCGGATCTTGTCCATGAAGCCGGTCCTTGACGAGAAGTGAACCGGCCTTAAAGCCCCAGACCGGAGGAAAGGCAGTCCTTTAGCGCGGCCTTGTGACCTCGGTCAAGCGATACGGGGAGCAAGAGACGACGAGGACGGAATCAGGCGCTCCTCGACAGCCGTATCATGATTGGGCATGCTAAATTCCAGATATTTCAGAGGACGGAAGATCGGCATGGCGCGCGAACCGGAAATCGTCACACGATACAGGCGGCTGGCGCTGGAGAACGATCCGGTCGCCCAGTTCAAGCTGGGAGATCTTTACCGCCTTGGCTATCAGGTCAAGCGCGATATGGACGAGGCCGTAGTCTGGCTGGTCCGCTCGGCGCGCCAGGGCAATCAGGACGCCCTGGCTTTGCTGAAGAAGATGGCCGCCGACGGAATCGACGTGCGTCGTCGCGTCGATGATCTGCCCGGCCTGCGCCATTTTGTGCCGCGCCCCGAGTGGAGCGATCCCGCCCCGGAGGCGAGCGCCCCTCCCCCGGCTGCCGTCGCTCCTACTCCGCCCACTCCCCTCGCGTCCGCCCCGGTGGCGGTGGCCGAGCCCCCGCTCCGACTGCGCATCATCGCCCTGCCCGAGGTCGAACCCGAACCCGATCCGCTGCATATCGGCGAGGAGGAAGAAATCGATCCCGTTTCGCTCAAGGACGGGGTGGAAAAGGGTATCGCCTCGGCCATGGTGGCGCTGGGCAACGCCTACCGCGAGGGCAAGGGCGTGCCGCGTGATCTGAAGGAGGCTATGCGCCTGTACGCCCAGGCGGCCAAGTCGGGCGATGTGCGCGGCCAGTTCTCGCTGGCGGTGATGTACGATCTCGGCCTCGGGGTCGCCCAAAGCAACGCCCTCGCCCTCAAATGGTATAAGGAGGCCGCCACCCAGGGCGATGCGGCAGCCCAGTTCAACCTGGGCAACATGATCCGGCTGGGTCGGGGCGTCGAGGCCAGTCCCGCCATCGCCGCCAAGTGGTTCAAACAGGCCGCCGACCAAGGTGACGTGGCGGCACTGTTCGCCCTGGGCTCGCTGTACGAAACCGGCGACGGCGTCGAGCGCAACGAGGAGCAGGCGGTCGAGCTTTACCGGCAGGCCGCCGAGGGCGGAGCCGCCGGGGCTCAGTTCAATCTGTCCAATATGCTGCGCCAGGGGCGCGGCACCGAGGCCGATCCCACCGAGGCGGCGGTGCTGCTGCGCCGTGCCGCCGAGCAGGGTCTGACGGCGGCCCAGTTCAATTACGCCCTGATGCTGTCGGCGGGCCTCGGCCTCAGCAAGAATGACGAGGCAGCGGCCCACTGGCTGCGCCGCGCCGCCGATGCCGGCGACCCCCGCGCCCTCTATCAGCTTGGCGTACGCCACGAGAAGGGTCGCGGCGTACGCCGCGACCCCGCCACCGCCTTCCGTCTTTACAAGCAAGCTGCCGAGGCAGGAGATGCCCAGGCCCAGTACGACCTTGGCCTGATGTACTATACCGGCGAAGGGGTTGGACGCGACGAGGCCGAAGCCCTGCGCCTGTTCCGCTCCGCCGCCGAGGCGGGCAACGCCCTGGCACGCTATAATCTCGGGGTGATGTACGCCACCGGCCAGGGGGCGGCCTCCGACGACAGCGAGGCCCATTACTGGCTGGCCCTGGCAGCGGCATCCGGGGTTGACCCGGTGGCCGCATCCGCCCGGAACGGTATCGAATCCCTTGAAACCCGCATGCCCGCCGATGCCATAGCCAAGGCCAAAGACCGGCTTGGGGCCAAAGGGGGGACGGCATGAGTTCCCCCAAAACCTCGTTCGAGGTTCATGTTCTCGCCGACAAGAACTGGGTGATCGCCGAAATGGCGGCCGACGAAGGCAAGGCCATGGCCTTCGCCGATAATCTGCTGCAAAGCGGCAACCATGCCGCCGTCCGGGTGGTCAAGGACTTCCAGCGTATCGACGGCACCCATTCCGAAACGGTGCTGATGGAGAAAAAGGCTGCCGAGAAGGCGGCGGGCGACCCGACCCTCACCCATATCTCCGAAGCGCCGCTTTGCGCCGATCTGGAGGATTTCTACGGCTTGCAGGCCCGCATCACCATGGGCAAGCTGCTGCGCAAATACCTCGACGAAGCCCTGATCACCCCCACCGAACTGCTGCACGATCTAAAGGAGATGAAGCGGTTCGGTGACAAGGGTAACCTGCTCTATTCCGCCATCGACCGGGTGGCGTCGCTCCAGGCCAAGGCCTCGGGCGAGGACAGCAAGGCCCGCAAGGATCTTCTCGACAAGACCTGGGAGCAGATGGGGGCGCGGTCCAAGGCGTTTGCCGCCACCAAGCCCAAATCCCCCAAGACCCTGGCCGAGGCCCTGGCCTCCTCCGGCGGCGATGCCTTCGCGCTGCGCTCATCCATGACCCTGGCGCTGTTGGAGCGCCGCAGTTGGTTCGGCAAACTCGACATGCTGCTGGCCTGGGCCACCGAGGACGGCGCCGCCCCACATATGGCCATCCTGGATGGCGTCATCGCCGATCTGGTGGTTCCCGCCCAGGTGATCCAGGATCTGCTGGGATTTCAATCCAATCTCGCCGCCGCCCTGTGCCAGATCCTGGACCTGGCTGACGGCAAGGCCGAGGCAGCGAAATTCGCCCCCGCCACCTTCATCGAACTGAACCGGCTGTTCGACAGCGGCGCCCTGCCCCAGACCCGCGAAGTCCTGTCCACCCGCGTCGTGCGCGAGATCAGCGGCACCAACCCGCTGTCGCGCAACGACCCGGCGCAGGAATTCGAGATGTTCCACAAACTGCTCCACCGCCTGGTCGACCGCGACCGGGTGGCGGGCGGCCCGCTGATGGCCGAGGCGCTGCTGCAACGCGGCGCCCGAGTGCTGAATTCAGGGGGAGCGTCGGTGAGCGCGCCCCAGGCGCTGGAGCTGCTGCTGGGAGCGCTGGCCGACGGCTGTGTCCGGCTGCAATTCCTGCTGACCCTGTGCGCCTCGCCGCTGGGCAAGAGCATGGGCGAAATCCTGACCGAAGCGGTGGACGCCCATGTCCGCAGATCGTCCCACATCGATCAGTGGATTCCCGTTCGCCTCGCCCCACCCGCCCGCATGGCGGCCCTGACCGCCGCCAACAAGGCGATGAAGACCTGCCCAGTGCTGGTCGACGAGTTCAAAAAGACCCTGGCCAGCCTGATCGATGATGTGATGGTGCGCTATCTGCAAGCCGAAGGCGTGATCGAAAAGATCGACAAGCCCGACGATCCCCTGGCAGCGCGGGCAATCCGGCTGGTCAAATTCTGCGGCTCGGGCGTACTGATCGAAGGCAAGTCGCTCAACATGGCCAAGGCCCGCGTCATCGAGCATCTGCGGCAGAAGCAGTTCGAGGAGAAGTTCGTCGCCAGTGTTCCCGACCCGACCCAGGGCGAAAAGCATCTGCGCGATTTCCACCGCCTGCTGGTGGAATGCGGCTTTGGGTGAGGAGGCCTTCCCTGCCCAAAGCCGGTTACAGCAAGATCAGGCCGCCGCCCGGTCCATCCGCTGGCGCCACTGATTGACGTTGGCGGCAAGGAGCTGCTGAGTGGCGTCATCGAGGGCGAATTGCAGATGAGTTCTGCCGCCCCGCAGGGCGACGATCCGGCCCCGCACCGCTACTTGGCCATCCAACGACACCTGAACCGAGGTTCCCACCGGCAGGCCAAGGTCGCCGCCCAGGCACGCGCCGCCTTCCGAAATATCCTCGGTAACGGCGCTACGTCCGTCCACAGTGGCGGCGAGGCGCAGTGTGACCCGTTCAAAGCGGCGGCGGTTGCCACCTTGTTTCAAGGCGGTCAGGAAGTCGGTGACATCACCGGTCAGCTCTTCGGCCTGGGTGGTCAGTTCGTTGGCGGTATCGAATAATTGCTTGGCCGATTGGCCGGTGGTGGTGGCGCCGGTACTGACCTCGGAGATGGTTTCTGTGACATTGCGGGTACCCATGGACGCCTCGTGGACGTTGCGGGCGATCTCGCGGGTGGCGGCGCTTTGCTCCTCCACCGCGGCGGCGATGGCCGAGGCAGTCTGATCGATGGCGGAAATTGTGGCACCGATCGAGCGTACCGCCTCGACGGTCTCGTGGGTCACCGATTGCACCGCCTGGATATGGATGCCGATTTCATCGGTGGCCTTGGCCGTCTGATTGGCCAGGGTCTTGACCTCGGAGGCGACCACGGCGAAACCCTTGCCCGCCTCGCCCGCCCTGGCCGCCTCGATGGTGGCGTTCAAGGCCAGCAGATTGGTCTGGGCCGCGATATCGTTGATGATGCCGACGATATCACCGATCCGGCCGGTAGCTTGGGCCAAGCCCTGCACGATACGGTCGATCCGCTCGACATCGCCTGCGGCCTGACGGGCGATGTGCGACGACCGCGCCACCTGCTGGGCGATCTCGGTCTCGGCGGCGGCCATTTCCTCGGCTGCTGCCGCGACGGTTTCCACATTGGCCGAAGCCTGCTCGGCGGCGGCGGCGACGGTGGAAGCCTGCTGGCTGGTACCCTCGGCCACCTCGGACAGGGCATGGGCGGCGGCACGCAGTTGCTGGGTCGAACTGGTGACCGAATGCAGAACCCCCTCCACCCCCTGATTGAAGTCTGAGGTCAGGCGGTCGATAGCGATCTGCCGCTGATCGCGGGCCGCCTGCTCGGCGGCGCGCTCGGCCTCCAGGCGGCGGCGCTCCAGGGCGTTGTCCTTGAACACCGCCATGGCCTCGGCCATCTCACCGATTTCATCGCGGGAACCGCTGCGGTCGATCTCAACCTCCAGATCGCCATCGGCCAGTTGCAGCATGGTCTGGGCCTGATAATGGACCCGGTTGCCGATCCGCATGCCGATCCAGATGGAAAAGCCGGTCACGGCGATCATGATCACCAGTGCGATCAGACCGACCTTCAACATGGCGGCACGGGTCACCGCCTCGACATCATCGATGTAGACGCCGGTACCGATTCCCCAGTTCCAGGGGGCATAGGGGATGATCTGGGCCAGTTTGGGTGAATCGTAGGACTCGTTGCCGGGACGGCGTCCGACATAATCCACCACCCCGCCGCCGGGAAGACGGCCAGCCTCAACGAAGGCGCGATAAATGAACTTACCGGCGGAATCCTTGACCTCCAGCATGCTCTTGCCCACTTCCTTGGGGCGGAAGGGGTGCATCTGCAACACACCGTCCAGGTCGTTGACCCAGAGATAATTGTCGCCGTCGAAGCGGATCATACCGATGGCGGCCAGGGCCGCCGCTTTGGCCTCGGCCTCGGTGATCTCCCCCTTTTTCGCCTTGGCATGATAAGCCTCGGCGATCTTGGTGGCACCCTCGACGACGCTGTGGATCTGGACCCGGCGGATCTCCATCTGCCCAGACCGGACCGTCAGCACGGTGATGGCGGCAAACGCCAGCAGACCAAGGGCCGCTAAGGCGGGAATCGCCAGAAGGCGAAAACGAAGCGAAAGCGTCTTTACGGCCATGAAGCCCCCCTCGAAATGAGGTTCTGCCGCCCCCACGGCCTCAACGACCTTTCGTATAGCACCAAAGGTATAGCGCGAGGAAATGCGAATGCGACACCCGAGGCATGCCAAAATAAGCCGCTCTTTTTTGCGTGAATCAAAGAATCTCTGGCGGATTCAGACACAAAAGTTGTAACAAGCCTGCGTACAGTTGGGTGAATTGTCACTCCGCTGCGAGGAGTCTTGTTTCGCATGCAAGGGGTTACCCTGGTTACCGGAGCGACCGGTTTCGTTGGTGCCGCCATTGTCCGGGCCTTGCTGGCGCGTGGGCGCGCGGTGCGGGTTCTGGCGCGCCCCAACAGCGACCGGCGTAATCTGGCGGGCCTGCCCATCGAGGTGGCCGAGGGGCGCCTGGAGGATGGCGCCTCGCTGGAGGCGGCACTGGACGGCTGCAATGCCCTGTTCCATGCCGCCGCCGATTACCGCCTGTGGGTGCCCGACCCAGCCGCCATGCTGCGGGCCAATGTGGATGGCACCCGCACCTTGATGCGCGCCGCCATGGCGCGTGGCATCGGGCGGATCGTCTATACCTCCTCGGTGGCGACCCTGGGGCATGTAGAGCCGGGCGAAGCCGACGAGAATACGCCCAGCACGCTGGCCGACATGGTGGGGCCTTATAAACAATCCAAATTCCTGGCCGAGGCCGAGGTGCGCCGCATGGCCGCCGAAGAGGGGCTGAAGGTGGTGATCGTCAATCCTTCCACCCCCGTGGGACCGAATGACGTCAAGCCCACCCCCACCGGCCGCATGATCGTCGAGGCCGCCTCGGGCCGCATGCCCGCCTATGTGGATACCGGCCTCAACATCGTTCATGTGGAAGACGTGGCCGAAGGCCATCTTCTCGCCATGGACAAGGGCAAGAATGGCGAGCGCTATATCCTGGGCGGCGATAATCTGGGTCTGGGCGAGATCTTGCGCCGCATCGCCCTGATTACCGGACGCAAGCCACCAACGGTCAAGCTGCCGCGCCTGCCTCTGTTTCCCCTGGCCCTGGGGGCTGAACTTTGGGCAAGGTTGACCGGCGCCGAGCCCTTCGTCACCATCGACGGCCTGCGCATGGCCCGCTGGCATATGTTCTTCAGCTCCGCCAAGGCCGAGCGTGATCTGGGATACACACACCGTCCCTCCCAGGAGGCGCTGGAAGCGGCGGTGGCCTATTTCCGCACTACCGGAGAGGTTTCATGACTCTATCCTCGTCCGCCGCCTTTGTCGCCGCCGGAGCCTGGGCGTGGTTGCTGACCATGCGCGGCTCGTTCTGGCACATCGATAAGGTTCCGCCCCATGCCGCCCCCGAGCAATGGCCGGCGGTGGTGGCGGTGATTCCGGCCCGTGATGAGGCCGAAGACATCGGCAGCACGGTGACATCCCTGCTGTCGCAGAACTACCCCGGCCCGCTGTCGGTGGTGGTGGTCGATGACCACAGCAGCGACGGCACCGCCGATATCGCCCGCGCCGCCGCCGAAGCCGCAGGCGCGGGACCGCGGGTCAAGGTGGTCCCGGCCCCCGACCTGCCGCCGGGATGGACCGGTAAGATGTGGGCGCAGAACCATGGCGTCAAAGTGGCGGCGGAAAGCTTCCCCGAAGCACATCTTCTGCTGCTGACCGATGCCGACATCCGCCATGGCAAGGGCGAACTGCGCCACATGGTCGCCAAGCTGGTGGCCGAACGCCTGGACATGGCCTCGCTGATGGTGCGGCTGTGGACCGAAGGCTTCTGGGAACAGGCCATCGTTCCCGCCTTCGTCTTCTTCTTCCGCATGCTCTACCCCTTCTCGTGGGTAGGCGACAAACGCAGCTCCACTGCGGCGGCGGCGGGTGGCTATGTGCTGATCCGCCGCGCCATGATCGAGCGGATCGGCGGCATCGCCGCCATCAAGGACGCCCTGATCGACGATTGTTCACTGGCGGCGGCGGTCAAGGCCCATGGTGGGCGCCTGACCCTGGATCTGGCCAAGGAAACCATCAGCACCCGGCGCTATCACGGCCCCGAAGGCTTGTGGAAGATGATCTCGCGCTCGGCCTTTACCCAATTGCGCCACTCACCGCTGTTGCTGCTGGGCACGCTGCTGGCCATGCTGATCATCTTCGTGCTGCCGCCGTTCCTGGCGCTGCGGGGCGGGCACGGCGCTACTTTGGGCTGGTTCGCCTGGGGGGCCATGACCTACGCCTATGTCCAGATGGTGATGTATTATCGCCTGTTGCCGTTCTGGGCGCCGCTGTTGCCGCTGGTGTCGCTGTTCTATCTCGGCGCGACCGTTGATTCGGCGCTGAAATACTGGCGCGGCGAAGGCGGGCAATGGAAAGGCCGGACCCAAGACCCGCAAGCGGGAAGGACCGCCTGACCATGAACGCCATGGCCATCGATGCCGGCATGTATGACATGGTGGCCGACAAGGTGCGGGCCTCGGGCTCGTCCTTTTATTGGGGCATGCGGCTGCTGACCCGGCCCCAGCGCTATGCCATGTACGCCGTCTATGCCTTCTGCCGCGAGGTGGACGATATCGCCGACGAACCGGGCGAACCGTTGGAAAAGGCCCGCCTGCTGGCCGAATGGCGTAGCGAGTTGGACCGCCTCTATCAGGGCCGCCCCACCCATCCCATCGCCGTGGCCCTGGCCGGGCCGGTGGCGCAATACGGCCTGCCGAAGGAGGACTTCCTGGCGGTGGTGGACGGCTGCGAGATGGATGGGCGCAACGAGATGGTGCGGCCCGATATGGCGACGCTGGAGCTTTATTGCGACCGGGTGGCGTCGGCGGTGGGCCGCTTGTCGGTCCGGGTGTTCGGCGAGTTCCGCCCCCGCAGCCTCGACGTCGCCAACGCCACCGGCATGGCGCTGCAATTGACTAATATCCTGCGTGACGTGGCGGTGGACGCGGCCATCGGGCGGCTTTACCTGCCGGACGAGCTGCTCAGCGCCCACGGCATCGCAGGCCGCGACCCTCAGGCGGTGCTGGCCCATCCCAACCTGGCGGCGGTCTGCCGCGAGCTGGGGGCGCGGGCGGCACGCTATTACACCATGTCGGATCAAGCCATGGCCGAGTGCTCGCACCGGGCCATGCGCCCCGCCACCTTGATGAAAGAGATGTACCGCGAGATCTTCAAGCGGGTCGAGGCCGAAGGCTTTGTCCCACGAGATCCACCGGTGAAGGTGTCCAAGGGCTTCAAGCTGTGGTGCATTTTGCGCCATGGTTTGTTGTAGTAATGCGAGGTCGGAAGTGTCTCCCAGTGAAATGAACCCCCGCACATTCGATGCCACTGTGTTCCGCGATCCGCTGGAAAAGGCGATCAACACCTCTGCCGCCGCCCTGCTCAAGCAGCAACGCGAAGACGGCCATTGGGTGTTCAAGCTGGAGGCGGACGCCACCATTCCCGCCGAATATGTGCTGTATCTGCACTATCTCGACGAGCGTGATCCCGAACTGGAGCAGCGCATCGGCGTTTACTTGCGTGATATTCAAGAAGACGCCCACGGCGGCTGGCCGCTGTTCCATGGCGGCGACTTCAATATCAGCGCCTCGGTAAAGGCCTATTACGCCCTGAAAGCCATCGGTGACGATGTCGATGCGCCGCACATGAAGCGGGCGCGCGACGCCATCTTGGCCCATGGCGGCGCCGCCACCGCCAATGTCTTTACCCGCACCCTGCTGGCGCTGTTCGGCCAGATTCCCTGGCGCGGCGTCCCGATCATGCCGGTCGAGATCATGCTGCTGCCCAAGTGGTTCCCCTTCCACCTGGACAAGGTCAGCTATTGGTCGCGCACGGTGATCGCGCCGCTGGTGGTGCTGATGAGCCTACGGCCCAAGGCGCGCAATCCGCTCGGCATCAATATCTTCGAGCTGTTCACCACGCCGCCGGAAACCGTGACTAACTGGTATCTGGATGAGGTCCGCTCCAACTGGGCCTATGTCTTCCGGGCGCTGGACCGGGTGCTGCACAAGGTATTCCCCTTCTTTCCCAAGGGCTTGCGCAAGCGCGCCATCGACAAGGCGGTGGCCTTCGTCGATGAGCGCCTGAACGGGGAGGATGGCCTGGGCGCCATCTTCCCGGCCATGGTCAATTCGGTGCTGATGTATGACGTGCTGGGCGTGCCCAAGGACGATCCCCGCGTGGTCATCGCCAAGCAATCCATCCGCAATCTGGTGGTGGAAGAAGGCGAGCGCGCCTGGGTGCAACCCTGCCTGTCGCCCATCTGGGATACCGCTTTGGCCACTCACGCCATCTTGGAGGTGGGAACCCCCGAGGCCGACGCGGCGGCGCGTAAGGCTGCCGAGTGGATGGTGGAACGCCAGATCACCGACGTGGTCGGCGACTGGGCGGCGCAGCGTCCCGATCTCGAACCCGGCGGCTGGGCCTTCCAATACGCCAACCCCCACTATCCCGACGTGGATGATACCGCCGTGGTGATGGCGGCGCTGGACCGTATCGATCCGGTGCGCTATGCCGAGCCCATCCGCAAGGGCGCCGTGTGGGTGCGCGGCATGCAGTGCCGCGACGGCGGCTGGGGCGCCTTCGACGCCGAGAACACCGCTCATTACCTCAACCACATCCCCTTTGCCGATCATGGTGCCCTGCTGGACCCCCCCACCGCCGACGTGTCGGCGCGCTGCGTCTCGGTGCTGTCGGTGCTGGGCGAGCGCAACAAGGACGTGGTAGCGCACGAGGGTGTCGATTATCTGCTGCGCGAACAAGAAGCCGACGGCTCGTGGTTCGGGCGCTGGGGCACCAATTACATCTACGGCACGTGGTCGTCACTGGCGGCCTTGAACGCCGCCGGCCTGCCCCATGACCACCCCTCATTCCGCCGTGCCGTTGCATGGCTGGAAAGCAAGCAGCGGCCCGATGGCGGCTGGGGCGAGGACGGGCGGTCTTATTGGGCAGGACAGCCCCCCGGCGAAGGCCCGGTCAGCACACCGTCCCAGACCGCCTGGGCGCTGCTGGGGTTGATGGCTGCGGGTGAAACCACCAGCCCGGCCGTGGCGCGCGGCATCGACTATCTGATCCGGACCCAGAACACCGAAGGCCTGTGGGACGAGGAGCATTACACCGCAGTCGGTTTCCCGCGGGTGTTCTATCTGC
The DNA here is from genome assembly GCA_902729415.1 of Terasakiella magnetica. Taxonomy (GTDB): domain Bacteria; phylum Pseudomonadota; class Alphaproteobacteria; order Rhodospirillales; family Magnetospirillaceae; genus Phaeospirillum; species Phaeospirillum magnetica_A. Next base: position 77,803 of record LR746520.1, read on the forward strand.
GCTATCACGGCTATCGCCAGTTCTTCCCGGTCTGGGCGCTGGCGCGCTATCGCAACCTGACCACGGGCAATGCCGGCCCGGTGATGCATGCCCTCTGAATCCCCCCCGTCCTTCCCCGACGCGTGCTGGGGAAGCGGCATTCCCTCCGGGGTGAAGATCGGGGTTCTGGTGGGGATGAAGAGCGAGGCGGCGCTGCTGCCGCCCGGTATGCCCCATGCCTGTACCGGCGGCATCCCGGCCCGGGCCGAGGCGCTGGCGCGGCGCTTGCTGGCAGAAGGCGCCGACGCCCTGATCAGCTTCGGCATTGCCGGGGGGCTCGACCCCGCCCGGCAGCCCGGCGACGTGGTGGTGGCCAGCGGCGTTCACGTGGACGGCGCGGTCATTCCGGCCAACAGCGTGTGGCATTGCCGCCTGATCTCGGCCATCCCCTTTTCCCATTCCGGCCTGATCCTGGGGGCCGCCACGGTGGCGGCCGGCGCCCTCGACAAGCAGGCCCTGTTCAACGCGACCGGCGCGGTGGCGGTGGATATGGAAAGCGGCCCCCTGGCACGGGTGTGTGCCGAGGCGGGCAAGCCCTTCACGGTGCTGCGCGCCGTGGCCGACCCCGCCGGGCGGGGGTTGCCGCGCTCGGCCCTGTCGGGGCTGGACGCCCATGGCAACACCCGGCCCTGGGCGGTGATGGCGGGATTGATCCGCAGGCCGTGGGAATTGCCGGGATTGATCCGGGTCGGCCTGGACAGCCAGGCCGCCCTGTCGGCCCTAGGACATGCGCTTAAGGTTGTTGGTCCGACCTTCGGTCTGTAGCGTCTCCAGGTTCTGGGCCAGCAACTGGTCGTAATTGTTGATGGCGGGACGCTGCTTGTCCAAGGGCAGATCCGGGGCCATGGGGCCTTCGGTCTTGGGGCCGCGCAGCGCCACCAGCGCCGCCTTCAGCGGATTGTTCAGCGTATCGGTGACGGCGGTGGCTTCATAGCCGGAATGCACCATGCAATCGGCGCACTTCTCGTACTTGCCGGTGCCATAGGACTCCCAGTCGGTCTCGTCCATCAATTCCTTGTAGGACTTGGCATAGCCCTCGCCCAGAAGATAGCAGGGACGCTGCCAGCCGAACACGTTGCGGGTGGGATTGCCCCAGGGGGTGCATTGATAGGTCTGATTGCCCGCCAGGAAATCCAGGAACAGCGATGATTGGGTAAAGGCCCAATTCTTGCCCTTGCCCAGGCTGAACAGCTTGCGGAACAGATCCTTGGTGGCGCGGCGGTTCAAGAAGTGCTCGCCATCCGGCGCCCGCTCATAGGCATAGCCTGGCGACAAGGTGATGCCCTCGACGCCGATGGACTGGGTGAAGTCGAAGAACTCGGCCATACGCCCGGCATCGGCGTTGTTGAACAAGGTGCAGTTGATATTGACCCGGAAGCCCTTGGACTTGGCCAGTTTGATGGCCGCGACCGCCTGATCGAAGGTGCCGTCGCGCGACACGGCGCGGTCGTGGTCTTCGCGGTTGCCGTCCAGATGGACGGTCCAGGTGAAATAGGGATTGGGCTCGTACAGGTCGATCTTCTTTTCCAACAGCAGGGCGTTGGTGCAGAGATAGACGAATTTCTTGCGGGCGATGGCGCCCTTGACGATCTGATCCATCTCGCGGTGCAGCAGGGGCTCGCCGCCCGCCATCACCACCACCGGGGCCGGGCACTCGTCGATGGAGGCCAGCGCCTCCTCCACCGAGATGCGCGAATTCAAGATGGAATCGGGATAATCGATCTTGCCGCAGCCGGCGCAGGTGAGGTTACAGCGGAACAGCGGCTCCATCATCAGCACCAGAGGATAGTGCTTTACGCCGGAAAAATGCTGGCGCATGACGTAAAGGCCGATACGAAGGGTCTGGTGCAGGGGAACGGACACGGGCTTTACTCTATGCTTGCTGATGGGCGGGCGGATCATACAGGGGCCGGTCCCGAGAGTTCAACACTTGAAGGAGTAAGGGTTTAGCCAAACATCACATGGCATCCATCCGCCGGAATATGTTATGGCACCCATTCCATGTTGGGAGTTCCATGAAATGCGTTCCCGTCTCCTTGCCTCCATCGTCATGGGTTTCCTGGTCCTTGGGCTTCCCGGCATGTCCCATGCGGCGGAGCATCCTGCCGAGGCAGTGATCAGGCATCTGTGCGATACCCTGATCGAAATGATGAAGGCTGGTGACAAACTGGGCTTCAAGGGGCGGGTGGAAAAGCTGAAGCCGTTGATCCCCGCCGTCTACGACATGCCGTCCATGACCCAAAGCACCCTGGGCACCGCCATCGCCGCCAAGCTGACGCAAGACGAGACCGCCAAGCTGATCGACCTTTACACCCGCTTCTCGGTGGCGACCTATGCCTCGCAGTTCAATGACTGGGACGGCGAACGCTTCGAGATCGACGAGCCGCGCCCCTCCACCGCGGGCGCCATCATCCTGCCCAGCCGCATCGTGCCCAAGACGGGCGAACCCACCGAGATCCATTATGTGATGCGTCAGGAGCAGGGGCACTGGAAAGTGGTCGACGTTCTATTCGAAGGCACCATCAGCCAAGTGGCGGTGCGGCGGTCGGAGTTCGTCTCGATCTTTCGGAGCAAGCAATTTTCCGGCCTGATGGAGGCCCTGGAAAAGCAAACCGCATCCCTGGAAAAATAACCATGTCCACCCTCTGGCAGGGGTTGTCCCTGCTGCTTCTGGCCCTGGCGGCGGCGGGATGCCTGTTTCAGGGCGCCGCTGCGCTGCTGGTGCGGCGCTTTGCCGCCGCCGCCCCCAAGCCCGCCACGGCACGGCCGCCCATCAGCGTGATGAAGCCGCTGTGCGGAGCGGAAGAGGGCATGGCGGAAAACCTGGCTTCGTGCCTGCGCCAGGACTATCCCGCCTTCCAGATGGTGTTCGGGGTGGCCGACCCCGCCGATCCGGCCCTGGCCGAGGTGGCACGGCTGCCCGCCGACCAGCCCGGACAAGAATTGGTCACGATCATCGAGCCCAAGCGGCATGGCCGCAACCTCAAGGTCGGCAATCTGCTCAACATGTGGCCCCAGGTCCGCCACGACCTCATCGCCATCGCCGACAGCGATATCCGAGTCGGCCCCCATTACCTGGATGACGTCGCGGCGCCCTTTGCCGACCCCGAGGTGGGCGTGGTCACCTGCCTTTATGTGGGGCGCCCGGTAGGCGGCATCTGGAGTGCGCTGGGGGCGTTGGGGATCAATCACGGATTTTTACCCTCGGCCCTGGTGGCGCGCGCTTTGGGCCGCAAGGACGGCTGCTTCGGCGCTACCATGGCGATCCGGCGCGCCACCCTGGAACAAGGCGGCGGGCTGGCGGCACTGTCCGACATGCTGGCCGACGACTGGGCCTTGGGCGAGATGGCGCGCAAGCAGGGGCTTGGCATCGCCCTGGCGGCGCGGCCGGTGGACATCATGGTCCACGAGGCCGACCTCAAGACCCTGCTGGCTCATGAAATCCGCTGGGGCCGCACCATCGCGGCGGTGGACCGGCCCTCGTATCTGGCTTCGGTCATCACCCAGCCGGTAGCGCTGGCGGCGCTGGCGGTGGTTGCCGGGGGAGCAGGTGCCCTGCCGTTGGCGGGGCTTGGCATCGCCGCCTTGTGCCGCATCGCCGTGGTGCGGGCCGAAGAGAAAGCCCTGATGCTGGAGCCGGTGGGGCTGGGCCTGCTGGCCTTGCGCGAAATTCTGTCCTTTATCGTCTATGTTGTCGCATCTTGCGGACGGAGTGTGGTATGGCGTGGCCGCCGATTCATCGTCCGCCGCGATGGAACTCTTGAGCTTGTTGAAGGTGGCACACCATGAAGAAGACCCTTTTCCTCAATCCGCCCTCCTTTGAAGGATTCGACGGAGGAGCGGGCGCCCGCTATCAGGCCAAGCGCGAAATAAAATCCAACTGGTATCCCACATGGCTGGCCCAGTTGGCCGCCTTGGTGCCTAATTCCAAGCTGGTGGATGCCCCGGCCAGCGGCAAGACCCTGGACGACATCGTCGCCATGGCGCCCGATTACGAGATGGTGGTGATTTACGCCAGTGCAGCCACCTACGCTTCCGAGGTCCGGGTGGTCGAGGCCATGAAGGCCGCCAATCCCAAGCTGATGGCCGGCATGGTCGGCGCCCACGTGGCGACAGTGCCCGAGCCCTCGCTGCTGGCGTCGCCCGCCATCGATTTCATCGCCCGCCACGAATTTGACTACACCATCGTCGATGTGGCCGAAGGCAAGCCCTTCACCGAGATCGACGGCCTGACCTTCCGCGGCCCCGACGGTCAGCCGGTCCACACCAAGGACCGCGAACTGATCCACGACATGGACGCCCTGCCCTTCGTCGCCCCGATCTATCGCCGCGACCTCAACGTCGATGATTACTTCGTCGGCTATATCAAGCATCCCTATATGTCGTTCTATACCGGGCGCGGCTGCAAATCGAAGTGCAGCTTCTGCCTGTGGCCGCAGACCATCGGCGGCCGCGTCTACCGCGCCCGCAGCGCCGCCAAGGTGATCGAGGAGGTCACCCAGGCCCGCGCGCTGTTCCCGGAAGTGAAGGAATTCTTCTTCGACGACGACACCTTCACCGACGATCTCGAACGGGTGGAGGAGATCGCCCGCGGCATCGGCAAGCTGGGGGTGCCGTGGTCGTGCAACGCCAAGGCCAATATTCCGCGCAAGACCCTGGAAGTGCTGAAGGCCAACGGCCTGCGGGTGCTGCTGGTGGGCTATGAATCCGGCGTGCAGGAGATCTTGAACAATATCCGCAAGGGCCTGCGCCTCGACATCATGCGCAAGTTCTCCCAGGACTGCCACGAATTGGGCATCATCGTCCACGGCACCTTCATCGTCGGCCTGCCGGGCGAGACCAAGGAAACCATCCAGCAGACCCTGGCCTTCGCCAAGGAAGTCAACCCCCGCACCCTTCAGGTATCCATGGCGGCGCCCTATCCCGGCACCGAGCTGTTCCAGCAGGCTATCGATAACGGCTGGTTCAAGCAGGATAAGGATCTGCTGATGCACGACGGCTGGCAGATGGCCGCCCTTAGTTACGAACACCTCAGCTCGGAAGACATCTTCAAGGCGGTGGCCGAGTTCTACAAGGCCTACTACTTCCGCCCCAGCAAGATCGGCGAGATCCTGTGGGAGATGCTGCACGACTGGGACATGATGAAGCGCCGCCTGCGCGAAGGCGTCGAGTTCTTCCAGTTCCTGCGGACCCGCGACAAAGCCTCCCAGTGCTGAGAGACGGAACAGAAAAAAAAGGCCGGGCAGATTGCCCGGCCTTTTTACTTTCAAGATATTGGCGTTACGAATCCGCGAACCAACGGGCGAAAAAGGTGTCATCGCCCTCTTCGCGCAAGCCCATGGTCGGGCGGCCGTCGTCATCGATCAGGTCCATGGCGCGCAGCCAGCGCACGATCTTGCGGAAATGGCCGACATTGTGAAGGCTGGTGCCGCCTTCCAGCCAGTTCTGCTCGAGAAAGGCCAACACCGCCGGTTGGCCCAGATCGGCCTCCCACAGAATTCCCAGCAACGAGCACAGCCCCTCTTCCACATCACGTTCGGGACAGAACAGGGTCTGGGCGGCCTCGCCCTCGGCCTTGCGGCCCGATTCGGGACCGGCGCCCAGGCCGAAATCGACCACCGTCCGGCGGGCGGGGGCGGCGCATTGGTAATGGGCCACCTCGTGGATCAGGACGCTGGGCTCCATACGGATGGCGACCGCCTCTCCGTCCCAGGTGAAATAATCCTGGGGCCGCTCATCGATGATGCCAAAGCCGAAACGGCGGCACAATTCGACCCCTTGGGCATGGTGACCGGGGTCGGTGGAAAGGCTGAGCAGATCCGAATCCGGCACCAGGGCGGTGACGCGGCGGAACACCTTCAGCGCCAGCGGATCGGAGGCCAAGGCCTGGGCAAAGTCATCGCTGATGCGAAACAGGGCGGAGTGATCGATGGGGGTCAAAATCATGATGGCCTGTCATATCGTCAGGCCACTGATCAGGTCAATGGGGGATCGGGCCGCCGGAATAATCTTGCGGGCGGGAGGCATCAGGCTCTATCACCTTCGCATCACCATTCCATACTATGCCGAAGGCCGCCTTGCCCGCCATTCGTCTGGATGCCGAGACCTGGCTCTACCAGGGAATCTTTGACCGTCCCAGCCTTCGTGAAGCGGCGGCGCGGCGGCATCTGGCTGGAATTCTCGGCTGTCCCGAGGATCAGATCCGCCTGAGCCGAGATCAATATGGCAAGCCCCGCCTTGCCGCCCCCCATGGCGGCCTGGACTTCAGTCTGGCCCGGCGCGGCGGCGTCCTGGTCATCGCCACGACCCGGAGCGGCACCGTGGGGGTGGATATGGAACAGATCGGCCAGTGCGATAATTGCGACGGCGTGGCGCGGGATTTTTTCGCACCGGCCGAGGCCCAGTGGCTCGTCACCCTGCCCCGGCCCGAGCGGCGCCGGGGCTTCGCGGCGCTGTGGACCGCCAAGGAAGCAGTGCTGAAGGCACGGGGGCAAGGGATCGCCGCCGGATTATCCAATCCCGACCTGTCACCCTGGCTGGAAGACGGCAAGCCCCTCTGCCTCTCCCCCCTCCAACTCCAGTCGGGGGGAGACACTTATACTCTGGTCTGGTATACCCGCCCCCTGGAAGGGGATTCCGTCATGGTAGCCCGAGCGCAGGGATTGCCCGCGTCTCCCTTCAATCCTTGAGAAGTCATGCATCCTGTCGCTGCCCCAGAACCGTCGTCCCTGATCGGCCCCCGCGATCCCTCGCTGCTCCGTGATGAGCTGTTGTGGGAACTCTTCGCCGCCACCGTCGAACGCAGCCCCGATTCCATCGCCGCCACCTTCGGCGACCAAAGCCTCAGCTATGCCCAGTTGTCCGACCGGGCCGACCGGGTGGCGGGCGCCTTGGCGGCGCAGGGCATCGGGCGCGGCGCCTTCGTGGGCTTGTGGATGGCGCGCTCGCTCGATCTGCATGTGGCGCTGCTGGGCATCCTCAAGACGGGCGCCGCCTATATTCCCTTTGATACCGACGCGCCGCCCGAGCGAGTGGGCGAGTGCCTGAGCGATTGCTCGGCCGCCGCTATCATCTTGGACGCCACCACCGCCGGCGCGGTGGAACGCTCCCTGCCCGCCCCGGCGCTGCTGCTGCCCGCCTTGGCCGAGGCGGAGCCGTCCTCGCCCTGCCCCGATCCGCGTGCTGCCGGGGCAGATCCCTTTGATCCCGCCTATGCCATCTACACCTCGGGCTCCACCGGCAAGCCCAAGGCCATCGTCATCAACCACCGCAACATCTGCCACTATCTGCGCTCGGCCAATTCCCTTTACGGTATCGGCCCCACGGATGTGGTGTTCCAGGGGGCCTCGGTAGCGTTCGACCTGTCGCTGGAAGAGATCTTCATCCCCTATCTGGTGGGGGCGTCCTTGTGGATCGGCGGCCGTCAGACCCTGGCCGAGACCGAAACCCTGCCCGACGTACTGACCAGGGCCGGAATCACCGTCCTCGACACCGTGCCTACCCTGCTGTCGCTGCTGCCGCGCGACGTGCCCGGCTTGCGGGTCATCATCCTGGGCGGCGAGGCCTGCCCCTCGGCCCTGGCGGAACGCTGGTGCCGTCCGGGGCGGCGCATCTTCAATTCCTACGGCCCCACCGAGGCCACCGTGGTCGCCACCATGGCGGAAGTGCGCCCCGGCGAGACGGTGACCATCGGCGGCCCTATTCCCAATTACGCCTGCTGGGTGGTGGACGATACCCTGGCCCCGGTGGCGCCCGGTACCCAGGGTGAGCTGTTGATCGGCGGCCCCGGCGTGGCTTCGGGCTATCTGGGCCGGGCCGAGCTGACCGCCGAGAAGTTCATCCCCAATCCGTGGCCTCATGACGGCCTGTCGCCCATGCTCTACCGCTCGGGCGATGCGGTCAGCATCGACGCGAACGGCAATCTGGCCTTCCACGGCCGCATCGACGATCAGGTCAAGATCCGCGGCTTCCGCGTCGAACTGGGCGAGATCGAGGCCCGCCTCGCCGCCCTGCCCGGCCTGACCCAGGCGGCGGTCCTGCTGCGCACCGATGACGGTATCGAGCGTCTGGTGGCCTGCGTCGTCACCGAGCCGGGGGTGGGACTGGACACCGCCGCCTTGCGCGAGCAGCTGCGCGAGCAGCTTCCCGCTTATATGGTGCCGTCGCATCTTCTGGCTCTGCCCGAACTACCGCGCCTGATCTCGGGCAAGCTGGACCGCAAGGCACTCAAGCTGGTGCCGCTGGGCTCGATCGCCGCCGAGGCCCAGGAACAGCCGGAAACCGAGAGCGAAGCCGCCCTGCTGCAAGCGGCCCAGCGCGTTTTTCCCGGTCAATCCATTGCCTTCGATGCCGATTTCTTCATTGATCTCGGCGGTCATTCCCTGCTGGCTGCCAAGTTCGTCTCGGCTGTGCGCGAGACCCCGGCCCTGGCCAGCCTGACCTTGAACGAGATTTACGGCCTGCGCACCCTGCGCGCCATGGCCGCCCTGCTCGACACCCGCAGGCCCGCCCCCGGCGCCAAAGCCGCAGATCTATCCTTCACGCCGCCCTCGCTGCTGCGCCGCTTCCTGTGCGGCGCGGCCCAGGCGGTCGCCATGCCCATCATCCTGGCGCTGACCACCGCGCCGTGGCTGGGGGTGTTCATCAGCTACATGCTGTTGTCGGGCGACGAGGCCGGGCCGCTGGCCGAGGTGGTGACCCTGCTGCTGACCTATGCCGTCATCAATATCGGCACCATCGTTTTGTCCATCGTGCTGAAATGGCTGGTTCTGGGCCGGACCAAGCCGGGCCGCTACAAGCTGTGGGGCGTTTATTATTTCCGCTGGTGGCTGGCGCAAAGGGTGGTCAGCATCGCCCATATCAAGTGGTTCCAGGGCACGCCGATCATGAGCATGTATCTGCGGGCCTTGGGTACCAAGGTCGGCAGCGACTGCAACATTTCCGAGGTGGAAAGCGGCGCCTTCGATCTGGTTTCCATCGGCCAGGGCGTGGTGATCGGCGGCAAGGTCCGCCTTGCCAATGCCGAGGCCATCGGCGACGAGTTGGTGATCGGCACCATCGATCTGGGCGACGACAGCTATGTCGGCACCTCGTGCATCCTCAGCCACGATGTGGTGGTCGAAGACGGCGGCGAGCTTGCGGACATGACCGCCCTGGCCGCCGGAACGCGGGTGGGCCGGTTCGAACATTGGGAAGGCTCGCCCGGCCGCAAGATCGGCGTGATCGACGAATCCTCCCTGCCCGAAGCCGCCCATGCCGGGCCAGGCCGCAAGGTCGCGCTGACCGTGCTGTACCTGTTCTTGCTGGTGGTGCTGCCGCCTATCAGCCTGATGCCTATCTTCCCGGCCTTCTTCCTGTTCGACAATCTCAGCGAGATCATCGCGGGCATCGGCGGGCCGCAGGACTATCTGTACATCCTGCCGCTGCTGGCCTGGCCCACCGCCATGGCCCTGATCGTCATCACCGTGCTGCTGATCGCTGCCGTGCGCTGGACGGTGCTGCCGGTGGTGACCGCAGGGAGCTATTCGGTCTATAGCGGCTTTTACGTCCGCAAGTGGGTCGTCGCCCTGGCGACCGAGTTGATGCTGGAAACCCTGTCATCGCTCTACGCCACCGTCTATATGCGGCTGTGGTACCGCCTGATGGGCGCCAAGATCGGTAAGGACGCGGAAATCTCCTGCAATCTGTCGGGCCGCTACGACCTGACCGAAATCGGCGAGAAATGCTTCATCGCCGACGAGGTGGTGCTGGGCGACGAAACGGTGCGGCGCGGCTGGATGCACCTGGAGCCGGTCAAGACCGAGGCCTGCGTCTTCGTCGGCAACGACGCGGTGGTACCGCCGGGCTCGGTCATCCCCACCGGCACCCTGATCGGCATCAAATCGCTGCCGCCCGCCAATCATCTGATGCAACCGGGCGACACCTGGTTCGGCAGCCCCCCCATGAAGCTGCCGGTGCGCCAGCGCTTCGACGACGTCACCGCCAACTGGACCTATGCGCCGCCCCTGTGGCGCCGCTGGTGGCGGGCAGTGTTCGAAGCCTTCGCCGTATCGCTGCCCAGCATGCTGTTCATTACCTTCGGCATCCTCAGCGTCGAAGTGCTGGCGCCGTCGATCCTGCGCCGCGACTACCCCGCGACCCTGGCGCTGTTCGTGGCCGCCAGCGTCGCCATCTCGTTCGCCCTGGTCACCGCCTCCATCACGGTCAAGTGGCTGATGATGGGCGTCTACCGCCCCACCGCCAAGCCCATGTGGTCGTGGTGGGCGTTGCGCACCGAAGCGGTGGCGGTGATGTATTGGGGGCTGGCGGGCAAGGTGCTGCTGGATCACCTGCGCGGCACGCCGTTCCTGCCCTGGGTGCTGCGCCTGTTCGGCTGCCGCTTTGGCGCGGGCGTCTTCATGGACACCACCGACATCACTGAATTCGACTGCATCGATGTGGGCGATTTCTGCGCCATCAACTCGCTGTCGGCGCTGCAAACCCACCTTTACGAAGACCGCGTCATGAAGGTGGGCCGCGTCAGCCTGGGAACCGGCGTCACCGTGGGCAGCGGCTCGACCGTGCTTTACGATACCCATCTCGGCGATTTCTCCCGCATCGGCAAGCTGACCATCGTCATGAAGGGCGAGTTCATCCCGGCCCATAGTCAGTGGGAAGGCGCCCCCGCCCAGACGGCGCCCGCCGCCCCATGAGCGGCGACATCCGCAAGCGCTCGGTGGTGATCGCGGGCCATGCCACCAGCATCACCCTGGAGGCCCCGTTCTGGGACGAACTGAGGGAAATGGCCGAGGCGCGCGGCCTGTCGCTCAATCAGATGGTGGCCGAGATCGATCAGGGCCGCAGCGGCAACCTATCGTCAGCCATCCGGGTTTTTGTTCTCAGCGAGATCAAGCGCTTAGCCGCCGACGATCGCGGTACGGACAGGTAAGGCACACCCTGCCACTTACATTTCTTTACGCGGGCGGTCATCTTAGGGTTACACAGCCATGCTGGAATGACCCTTTGAAGACCTGGGATGTTCAGCTCACCCGGCCGTGAGCAACAGCACAGAGCCCGTACCAAGAAAAAAGGTGCAATGGCCATGTCGACCGACGCACTCGTGGTAACCCATTCCTTTGCCCTTAGAGGCGCTGCCCCCGACTCTGTGACCGCCACATTGAAGGAACGCCCTGGCGTGAAGGATGTTCACACCGGAAAAAACGGGCGAAACCTCAGTGTCACCTACGATCTTCGTTTCTTGCGCTTTGATGATATTGAACAGACCGTGGATAAATTCGGCGCAAGACCCGCCATCGGGTTTGTCAGCACCATCCGGCGCAGTTGGAAACGCTTTACAGAGGAAAACCTCCTGGCCAGTGTCAGTGCGCCCGTCTCCCCGTGCTGCAATCGGCCTCCTGACACGAAATAACCGCTTCGGGAACCAAAGTCCTCCCGATCACCCCATCAGATCCGGCATCTCCTTGGCCAAGCTCTGACGCTCGGCAGCGCGGCGGCCCGAAAGGGCAAAGCCCAACGCCGTGCCGTCGGCCCCCACGAACAGCGCCTTGCGGTCCCGGCCCTCGCCTTCGACCCGCCATTCGCCCGCCTTGCCGGGAGCGGGCGGGCACACCGCCACGGCAAGCGCCGGTGTCTTGACCACCACCGGCAGGGCGGGCAGACTCAGCGCGGTCTCGGTTCCGGCCAGGGTGAAGGCCAGAGCCTTGGCCTCGGCCATCAGCGGCAACACGAAAGGCAGCGGTCCGGCCTCGGTCTGGGCGCAATCACCCAGGGCGAAGATGGCGGGATCGGAGGTCCGCAAGGTCCGGTCCACCACGATCCCCTTGTCCACCGCCAAGCCCGCTTGCCGCGCCAGGTCCAGCCTTGGCACCAGACCGATGGCCGACAACGCGTGGTCGAAGGCGATTTCGCTGCCGTCATCCAGCACCGCCTTACCGGGCGCGATCCGCACCACCGAACGGCCAAGATGCAAGGCGATGCCGATCCCGCCCAAAGCGGCGGCGACTTCCTCGCCGACCTCGCGCGGCAACAGACGGCCCAGGGGCCAGGGGGCGGGATCGACCACGCTGACCCCATACCCGGCGGCGGCAAGATCATTGGCGAATTCGCAGCCGATCAGCCCCGCCCCGATCAGCAAGATGCGCGATGACGTCCCGATCAGCGCCCGCCAGCGGGCGTAATCGTCGAGGTCGTTGACGCTGTGGATGGTGACGCTCTCGCTTCCCGCGACGCCATAGGGGCGCGGATCGGCGCCGACCGCCAGGACCAAGTGGTCATAGCCAAGCCCGATGCCGTCATCAAGGACCACCTGCCGGGCGGCCCGATCGATACGTTCCACCCGACGCCGCGCCAGAACCCGCAGCCGAAGATCCTCCTCCACCTGTCCGCATCCCTTCTGGACCAGGGTCAGGGCGGTCTTGCCCTGGGCGAAGGCCGCCGACAGCATGGGCTTGCTGTAGGCCTCGCCGCCATCGGCGGTCACCACGGTGATGGCGACCGCCCCATCCAGCTTGCGGAGTTCACGGGCGAGGGTATAGCCCCCCAACCCGCTCCCCACGATGACCACGCCACCGGACGACATGATCTTAACCTTCCTGAACTTCAAAATCGGACTTGGACACGCCGCAATCGGGGCAGGACCAATCGTCGGGGATATCCTCGAAGGCGGTCCCCGCCGGGATACCCTCGTCGGGCAGGCCGACCGTGGGGTCATAGACGAAACCGCAGACGACGCAGACATACTTCTTCATGGTTCTTCTCCTCAATAATATCTGTTCCTCAGTGCCGGGCGGGAGGCTGTTTCAGCCGCCCTTATGGGCCGCCAGGGTATCGCGGTAGTGGTTGGCGTGCTTTTCCTCCACCTTGGCCAGGGCGGCAAAGCGCTTGGCGGCGGTGGCGAGAATCTTGGCGAAGCGCTCGGCATGCTCCTTGGATTCGGCGATCTGCTCGTCGATCTCGGCCACGGCGGCGCTGTGACCTTCCTGCTCGGCCAGATGACGGAACTGCGGATACATCTCGGTGTATTCATAGGTCTCGCCGTCGATGGCCATCTGAAGCATCGTCTCCACCGTCAGTTCGTCCTTGGGATAGAGCAGGTCAAGATGACCGAAGGCGTGCGCCGTCTCCTGCTCGGCGGTACGCTCGAACACCTCGGCCACCGCCACCGCACCCAATTCGCGCGCCCGGCGGGCGAAATAGAGGTATTTGCGGTTGGCCATGGACTCGCCCGCGAAGGCGGCTTCAAGATTCTTGATGGTGGGGGATGTGGTGGTGGGGGCCATTTGGGTCTCTCCTTGGGTTGATCCGATGGAGAGACCTTAACAAAAACCTATGATCGAGTGAAACGAGTTAAAACTGTTTCTAAAATCGATTTAGTCGATTTATTGTCCCTCAGGCGCCGGGCGTGCGCATCCGCGCACTTGGCTTCCGCGCCATAAGGCGCGCCGACCTTTGGTCGCAACTCCGAGCCAAAAGGCTCGTCGATTTATTGTCCCTCAGGCGCCGGGCGTGCGCATCCGCGCACTTGGCTTCCGCGCCATAAGGCGCGCCGACCTTTGGTCGCAACTCCGAGCCAAAAGGCTCGTCGATTTATTGTCCCTCAGGCGCCGGGCGTGCGCATCCGCGCACTTGGCTTCCGCGCCATAAGGCGCGCCGACCTTTGGTCGCAACTCCGAGCCAAAAGGCTCGTCGATTTATTGTCCCTCAGGCGCCGGGCGTGCGCATCCGCCCCCTCCCATTATTGTGCCTGCCAGCCGCCGCCCATGGCCTTATAAAGCCCGACCAAGGCCTGAAGATGCAGCAAGCGGGCCTGGGCCAGGGCATCTTGGGACGAGAACAGCGTTTTTTGGGTATTGAGAACGCTGGTGACATCGACGATACCGCCCGCCATCTGGGCCTGAGCGATCTCGAAGCCGCGCCGGGCCGTGGACTCGGCCAGCTTCTGGGCCGTCACTGCTTCCGCCGTCTTTTCCACCGCGATCAGGGCGTTCTCCACATCGGAGAAGGACGACACCACCGCCTTGCGGTAGGTCTGAGCCAATTCATCGAAGCGGGCGCGCTTTTGCTCCACCGTTCCGGCGATCTTGCCGTTATCGAAGATGGGCTGGGTCAGAGACGATGCCACCGACCACAACAGGGAATCGTGACGCATCATCCGCAACAGATCGAGGCTTTGAAAGCCGGTCTGGGCCGTCAACTGGATCGAAGGAAACCACGCGGCGCGGGCCACCGCCACATCGGCATTGGCGGCACGCAGTTGCGCCTCGGCGGCCTGGACATCGGGGCGGCGCATCAGCAATTCCGACGGCAGCCCCGGCGCAGGAATCGGAAGGCGCAGATCATCCAGACGTTCCGGCACCAGCGTCAATTCCTCGGGCATGCGGCCCAACAGAATGGCCAAGGCGTTGAAATCCTGACGCATCTGCTGTTCCAGCGGCGGCAGGGCGGCGCGCTGGCCCACAACCACGCTTTCTTGCTGGGTCACATCCAGCGAGGTGGCGGTCCCGGCCATCTGACGGTCGCGGATCACCGCCAGCACGCTTTCCGAATTGGTGATGCTTTCACGGGCCAGCCGCAGCCGCTCCTGCAATCCCAGGATATCGAAATAGGTGGTGGCGATGCTGGAGTGAACGGTCAGATATACGGTCTGCTGGTCAAAGCGGCTGGCCTGGGCGGCGGCTTCGGCGGCTCCGGCGGCGGCGGTGTTCTTGCCCCAGAAATCGACCTCATAGCTGGCGCTGAGCAGGGTATTGGTCGAGGTGGAATGGGTGGCCTTGGTGATGGGCCGGGCCGAGGATGAGGAAGAGGAACTGGCGGCCATGGAGCTGCGCGAGCGGGTCACCCCGGCGCTGCCCGACAGGCTGGGCAACAGCGGCGCCCCGGCGATGGTGGCCTGGGCATCTGCCTGACGCACGCGGGCCATGGCTGCGGCAAGGTCGAAATTGGTCTTGACCGCCTGGGCCATCATCTCGTCCAGACGCACCGAGCCGAACGCGCGCCACCACTCGGCCGACGGCCATGCCGCCTGAGCCTGGGGTGACGCCGGATTCTTCCAGGCGGCGGGGGGCTTGGCCTCGGGGCGGACATAGGGGTCGCCCACCGAACATCCCGACAGCAGCAGCACTGCCAGGGCCACGGATACCTTCTTCATCACGAATTTCCTTCCGTCACCCCGGTGCCGCGGCTCTGCCACCAGCGCTTGGCGCGGGCCAGCGACAGATAGACCACCGGAGTGGTGTACAAGGTCAGCAACTGGGACAGCAGCAAGCCGCCGACAATGGCAATACCCAAAGGTTGGCGCAGGGCACCGCCCGGACCCGAGGCCAGGGCCAGCGGCACCGCCCCCAGCAGCGCCGTCGCCGTGGTCATGGTAATGGCGCGGAACCGGGTATGGCAGGCGGCCAGAATAGCCTGATCGGGGGTGGCCCCGGCCCGTTCGGCCTCGATGGCGAAATCCACCAGCAAGATGCCGTTCTTCTTGACGATGCCCATCAGCAGGAAGACGCCGATAACGCTGATCAGGGTCAGCTCGGTGCCGGTGATCATCAGCGCCAGTAAGGCACCGATTCCCGCAGACGGCAGGGTCGAGATGATGGTCAGAGGGTGCAGCATGCTTTCGTACAGCATCCCCAGCACGATATAGATCGCCAGCAAAGCGGCGCCGATCAGGATGGGCTGGTCGCGCAGACTTTCGGCGAACACTTTGGCGTTGCCAGCGAATTCCCAGTGAACCCCGGCGGGAAGACCGATAGCCCGCGCCGCACCTTGCAGACGTTCCGCCGCTTCGCCCAGCGGCGTGCCCGGCGCCAGATTGAAGGTCAAGGTCGCCGCCGGGAACTGGCTTTGGTGGGCCACCGTCACCGGCGCGGTGGTGGTTTCGATGCGGGCCAGGGATTCCAAGGGCACCTGGGTACCATCTTTGGCCTTGACCCACAGGGCCTTCAGCGCCGACGGATCTTCCTGCTGGGCCGGGTCCACCTCCAGCACCACCTTGTACTGATTGCGCTGGGTATAGATGGTCGAGACCTGACGCTGGGCGAAGGAATCCTGCAACACCTGATCGATGTCGGTGACGTTGACTCCCATGCGGGCGGCGGCGTCACGATCGATCACCACCTGAATCTGGGGAATGGCCGAATCCTGGTCACTGGAGACATCCACCAGCCCCGGCTCGGCCTTCAGGCGCGCCACCAGCTTGGGTGTCCACTCGCGCAGCTCTTCCAGGGATTCGTCCCACAGCACGAACTGGAACTGGGCCTTGCCCATGCGGCCGCCGATACGGATATCCTGGCCGGGGAACATGAACACCGCCACGCCCGCCACCTCGGCCAGCTTGGGCCGCAGGCGGTTGATCACCTCCTGGGCGCTGGCCTTGCGCTGGGACAAGGGCTTGAGGCTGATGAACATGCGTCCCTGATGGCCGGTGCCGAAGCCCCCCGCCCCCACGAACGAGCCCAGCCCCTCCACCCCCGGATCGGACAGCACCACCTCGGCAACCTTCTGCTGACGTTCGGAAATGGTGCGAAACGAGATATCCACCCGCCCCTCGATGGTAGCGAAGACCAGACCGGTGTCTTGGGGCGGAAAGAAGCCCTTGGGTACCGCGCCATAGAGGGTGACGGTCAGTGCCACCGTCGCCACCACCACCGCCAGCATGAAACGCTGATGGGCCAGCACCCATACCAACCCGGATTCGTAGGAGCGCTGCATGGCCGTCAGCACCGCCTCGCCTCCCCGCGCCAGAATCGAGGGCGGGCGCGCCTGCCTGCGGCTCATGAGATGCCCGAACAAGGTCGGCGTCACCGTCAAAGACACCAGCGCCGAAGCCACGATAGCCACCGACAAGGTGACGGCGAATTCGCGGAACAACCGCCCCAGGATGCCGCCCATGAACAGCAGCGGAATGAATACCGCCACCAGCGACAAGGTGATGGAGACCACGGTGAAGACGATTTCGCGCGCGCCCTTGACCGCCGCCTCCAGAGGGCTTTCGCCGTTTTCCATGTGCCGCGTGATGTTCTCGATCATGACGATGGCGTCATCGACCACGAAACCGACCGAGATGGTGACCGCCATCAGCGAGATGTTGTTGAGGCTGTAGCCCATCAGCCACATGACGGCGAAGGTCACGGCCAAGGACAGCGGTACCGTGATCGACGCCGCCAAGGTCGGCGTCAGCCGCCCCAGCGACAGATAGACCACCAGGATCACCAGAGCGATGGAGATCATCAAGGTGGTCTCCACATCCTCCAGATTCCCCCGGATATTGCCGGTACGGTCCGACAGGATGGTGACCTTGGTTCCGGCGGGCATCCACCGCCGCAACTGGGGCAGGATCTCCTTGATGCCGTCCACGGTCTCGACCACATTGGCGCCCGGCTGCTTGTTGATGATCACCAGCACGGCACGGTCGCGGTTAAACCAGCCGCCCAGGCGCGAGTTCTCGGTGGCATCCACCACCTTGGCCACCGCCGACAACCGGACGACGGCGCCGTTGGCGGCGCGCACCACCAAGGGCGCATAGCCCGAAGCGGTAAAGAGCTGGTCATTGATGCCGATGGACAGCGCCTCGGTCTCACCGTCGAAGCCGCCTTTGGGCATGTCCACATTGGCCTGGGCCAGGGTGGTGCGCACATCCTCCATGCCCAGCCCCATGGCTGCCAGGGCCTGGGGATTGACCCGCACCCGGACGGCGGGCTTCTCGGCGCCGCTCAAGGTCACCTGCGCCACCCCGGAAACCTGGGAGATGCGCTGGGCCAGAATGGAATCTGCTGCGTCGTAGACCTTGCTGGGCGGCAAGGTGTCCGAGGTCACCGCCAGAATCAGGATTGGCGATTCCGCCGGATTGACCTTGCGGTAGGTAGGCGGCTGGGGCAGGTCCAGCGCCAGTTCGGCGGCTGCGGAATTGATCGCCGCCTGAACGTCGTGGGCAGCGCCATTAATGTCGCGGTCGAGATCGAACTGCACCGTGATTGAGGTCGCGCCCTGGGTGCTGGTCGAGGTCAGCTCGGCCACACCCGGGATCTCGCCCAGCCTGCGCTCCAGCGGCGCCGCCACCGTCGCCGCCATGGTCTCCGGGTTGGCGCCGGGCAGCCGTGCCGAGACCGAGATGGTGGGGAAATCCACCTTGGGCAGCGGCGCCACCGAAAGCCGCGCCATGGCGACGACGCCGGTCAAAAACAGCCCCAGCGCCAGCAGCATGGTGGCGACAGGACGGCGGATGAACAGTTCGGAGAGGCCCATCGCCCCTACTCCGCCAGATCCGTGGCCAAAGGCGTCTCACCGGCCAGCCGGGCGCGCAAACGCTCCAGCGCCAGATAGATCACCGGCGTGGTGTAAAGGGTGATGAGCTGGGAAAGCAGCAAGCCGCCGACAATGGCGATACCCAAAGGCCGCCGCAGCTCGGAACCGGTGCCGCTGTCGAAGGCCAGGGGCAAAGCCCCCAATAGTGCCGCCATGGTGGTCATCATGATGGGACGAAAACGCAGCAGGCTGGCCTGGAAAATGGCATCGTAGGGAGTGTGGCCCTCGACCCGCTCGGCCTCCAATGCAAAATCGATCATCATGATGGCGTTCTTCTTGACGATCCCCATCAGCAGCACGATGCCGATCAAGGCCACCAGCGACAGATCGTTGCCGGTAGCCATCAGCGCCAGCAAGGCCCCCACCCCCGCCGACGGCAGGGTGGACATGATGGTCACGGGATGGATGGTGCTTTCGTACAAGATGCCCAGAACGATATAGATCACCACCAGGGCGGCGGCGATCAGCCAGGGCTCGTTGGCAAGCGACGAGCGGAACTCGGCGGCATCGCCGTGGAACGAGCCGGAAATAGTCTCGGGCAGATCAAGGTCGCGCTGCACCGCCTCGATGGCCTCGGTAGCTTGGCCCAGCGCCACGCCGGGGGCCAGATTGAAGCTTAGGGTCACTGCCGGAAACTGGCTCTGATGGGTGATGGCCAGGGGCACCCGGCTGCGGGTCACGGTGGCGAAGGCCCCCAGCGGCACCAGGGCATTGGTGGTCGAGCGCACATAGATGGAGTTCAGCGCCTCGGGGCCAAGCTGATACTCGGGCGTCACCTCCAGCACCACATGGTACTGGTTGACCTGGGAATAGATGGTGGAAATCTGGCGCTGACCAAAGGCGTCATACAACGTATCGTCGATGGCCTGGGGCAAGATACCCAGCCGCGAGGCCTTGTCGCGGTCGATGCGGATATCGGCCTGCAAACCGCCATCCTGGGAATCCGATGCCACGTCGGTCAGAAGGGGCAAGGCGACAAGCCGCTCCAGCACCTTGGGCACCCAATAGGCCAACTCGGCGGCATCGATATCGGTCAGGGAGTACTGGTACTGGGTGCGGCTGACCCGAGACGAAATCTGAATGTCTTGGGCCGACTTCATATGAACCGCGATGCCCGACAGTCCCGCCAGCCGCTGTGACAGCCGGGCGATGATCTGATCTGCACTGGCGCTGCGCTGCGCCCTCGGCTTCAGCACGATGGACATGTGGCCGCTATTGCCGGTGGGGTTGACCGTGCCCACCCCCAGGAACGACGCCACTGCCGTCACGTCAGGATCGGCGCGCATGATCTCTGCCGCTTTCTGCTGGCCCTCGGCCATGGCACGGAACGAGATCTCGGGCCGCGAATCGGTGGTGGCGACGATCATACCGGTATCCTGGGTGGGCAAAAAGCCCTTGGGGATCACCACATAGAGCCAGATTGTCGCCACCAGGGTGGCTAAGGCCACCCATAGGGTCGCGGTCTGGCGCGCCAGCACCCATTCCAGCGAGCGGCCATAGACATCGCGCAATTTCAGGAACAGGCGTCCCGCTTCGGCCTCGTGGCTGCCGCCTTTCAGCAGATGGCCGCACATCATGGGGGTCAGGGTCAAGGACACCGCCGCCGAGACCACAACCGCCACCGTCAAGGTCAGGGCGAATTCACGGAACAGCCTCCCGACGATGCCGGTCATGAACAGCAGCGGAATGAATACCGCCACCAACGATACCGTCAGCGAAATGATGGTAAAGCCGATCTCCTTGGCACCAGCCAGCGCCGCCTTGAACGGATTCAGACCCTTTTCAATATAGCGGACGATGTTCTCGATCATGACGATGGCGTCGTCCACCACGAATCCCGCCGAGATGGTCAGGGCCATCAGCGACAGATTGTCGAGCGAGAAGCCCGCCAGGGCCATGATGCCGAAGGTGCCCACCAGCGACAGTGGCAGGGCGATGCCGGGAATGAGAGTGGCCCGCCACGACCCCAGGAAGGCCCAGATCACACCGACCACCAGTCCCACGGTCAGAACCAGGGTGAATTCCACATCCGCCACCGAAGCGCGGATGGTCTCGGTGCGGTCGGCCAGCACCGAGAGCTTGACGCCCGCCGGAATGGCGCGCTTGAGGTCGGGCAGCTTGGCCTGGATGCGATCGACGGTGGCGACGATATTGGCGCCGGGCTGGCGCTGGACATTGACGATCACCGCGGGCTTGCCGTCATACCAGCCGGCAACGCGGGAGTTCTCCACCCCCTCCACCACCTGGCCCACATCCTTGATGCGGATAGCGGCGCCGTTGCGCCAGGCGATGACCTGGGTCTCGTACTGGCGGGGGTCGGTAATCTGGTCATTGGCACCGATGGACAGCGCCTGGGACTGTCCGTCGAAGCTGCCCTTGGGAATGTCCACATTGGCCTTGGCCAGGGCGCTACGGACGTCTTCCAGTGACAGGTTATAGGACGCCAGCCGCGCCGGGTCCATCTGTACCCGTACCGCCGGGCGCTGGCCGCCCTCCACCAGCACACGGCCGACACCGGAAATCTGGCTGAGCTTCTGGGCCAGCAGGGTATCGGCGACGTCGTTGATGCGGGTAATGGGCAGGCTGTCCGAGGTCAGGGCCAGCACCATGATGGGCGGGTCGGCGGGGTTGACCTTGGAATAGACCGGCGGATAGGGAAGATTGGGCGGCAGCACGCCGCGCGCCGCGTCGATGGCGGCCTGGACATCCTCGGAGGCGACGTCGATATTCTTGTTGAGGTCGAACTGCAAGGTGATGGCGCTGGTCCCCTGCGATGAGGAGGACATCATCACCGCAAGACCGGGGATCAGCCCGAACTGACGTTCCAACGGCGTGGTGATCAGCGAAGCCATGGTGTCGGCGCTGGCACCGGGCAATTGGGTCGTAACTTGAATGGTGGGAAAATCCACCTGCGGCAGGGCCGAGACCGGCAACATCCGAAATCCCAGCACGCCCGCCAGCACCACCGCGAAGGCCAACAGCCACGTGGCCACCGGGCGGCGGATGAACGGACCGGAGATACTCATGATCCCTTGTCGCGGCGTCCCTTGCCGCCGTCCTTGCCGCCTTTAGCTTGACCCTGGCCCTGCGGGCCTTGCCCTTGAGCTTGGCCTTGGCCCTCACCGGTGCTGACGCGGCTGCCGTTTTGCAGCTTGATCATGCCCTCGGTCACCACCGTCTCGGATTCCTCCAGGCCGCTTTCCAGCAAGGCGAGATCACCTTCCACCGTCGCTATCTTGACCGGGCGCATCTCGACCGTGCGGTCGGGCTTGACCGTAAAGACGTAAGGCCCCTGAGGACCGCGCTGGACCGCCACCGCTGGGATTACCAGACCATTCAGACGGGTGGTCAGCAGCAGGCGCACACTGACGAAACCGCCTGGCCACAGTCGCCGCTCGGCATTGGGCAACACCGCTTTCATGCGGATGGTGCCGGTGGTCTGGTCGATCTGATTATCCACCAGTTCCAACTCGCCCTGGTCGATGATCTCGCGGGTTTCGGGACGGGTGGCCTGAACCGTCAACTTTCCCTCGTCACGCATATGATCATTGATGGCGGGTAGATTCTGCTGCGGCAGGGTGAACATCACCGCGATGGGCTGGACTTGGGTCAGAGTCACCAGACCGGCGGCGTCGGAAGCCCGGACAATATTGCCGCGGTCCACCAGCCGCATGCCGGTGCGGCCGTCGATGGGGGCAGTAATGACGGTATAACTCAGCATGGTCTTGGCATTACTGATATTGGCTTCATCAGCGCGCACCGAGGCTTCCAACTGGCGCACCAAGGCGCGCTGGGTATCGACGCTTTGGCCGCTGACCCGGTCGCCAAGGCCGACATAGCGGGAGAGATCGCGTTTGGCGGCCTCCAACTGAGCCGCATCCTTGTCCCGCGCCGCCAGGGATTGTTCATACTGGGCGCGATAGGTACGGGGATCGATCTGGGCCAGCACGTCACCGGCATGGACGTCCTGGCCCTCCTTGAACAACACTTCCACCAATTCGCCATCGACGCGCGAGCGCACGGTGACGGTGTTGTAGGCCTGCACCGTGCCCAGAGCATCGAGATAGATGGGGACATCCTTGCGCATCACCTGGACCGCAGACACCGGCACCGGACGTCCATCGGCACCGCCTTGCTTGAAACCACCCGGCTTGCCCGCTTGCGGAGCCGGCCACACGGCATAAGCGCCGATAACCCCGGCGGCCAATAGAACCGCAAGGATGACGCCCCGGCCTCCTCCGTCTTTCTTCATGATGGGAAAGCGCAACCGCCCACTCCACTGCTTACGGGTAAGGCTGGATTATGCCCCGGCAGCAGGTGCCCTGTCTGTAACAGAGGGTAACGCCACGATCCTGACATTTTAGATAAATTTGATGGCTTGGTTATAATTCGTCTACATCTGGCGTTTACCCTGTTGGCTCTGCCAGTGGCTGGACCTTTAAGAATAATCTGAGGGAGCGCTATGTGGATCGAACAGCGGATTTGGACGGCGGGAAACGGCTGGACCGGAGCAGATACGAAAGGCGGGACGGCGGCATCTCTGGTTCTGTATTTCGCCGCCCCCGGCGCCATGGCGCCCGATGAAATCCTCTCGACCCTGCGCCAGCGTTACGGCGATGCCCCCATCGTCGGCTGTACCACCGGCGGCGAGATCAGCGGCGCCGATGTGTTCGATAACAGTGTTACAACCGCTGCCATCGGCTTCTCCAAGGCCCGGATCCGGGTCGCATCACGCGACCTTTGCGACATCTCAGATTCCCGGATGGTGGGAGCAGAGCTGGCGCAAGAGCTGACCGAACAAGGGCTTAAGGCCATCTTCATCCTGTCTGATGGAACAAAGGTCAATGGCGATTCCCTGGTGGCGGGGTGCCTGGGAGCCCTGCCCAAGGACGTCATTGTCACCGGCGGCCTTGCCGGTGACGGCGCCCGCTTCCAGACCACCGCCGTGGGGTGTGATGACACGCTGCGCTCGGGCCGGGTGGCGGCGGTCGGGCTTTACGGCGACAGCCTTATCATCGGCCACGGCAGCTTTGGCGGCTGGGATGAGTTCGGCCCGCCGCGCACCATCACCCGCGCCGTCGGCAATGTACTGTACGAGTTGGATAATGAACCGGCGCTGGATCTCTACAAGCGCTATCTCGGCGAGGAGGCGCAAGGCCTGCCTGGCAGCGCCCTGCTGTTCCCCCTGGCCATCCGCCCCCACGAAGGCGTGGTGGGCGGCGAACTTGTCCGCACCATCGTCGGTATCGATGAGACCGCCAAGACCATGACCTTCGCGGGTGACATGCCGACAGGCCACCACGCCCGTCTGATGCGGGGCAATTTCGACAATCTGGTGGACGGCGCGGGCAAGGCGGCGGAAGCAGCCAAGACCGGCGCCCCTTGCCTGGCCATCCTGGTCAGCTGCATCGGACGCAAGCTGCTTTTGGGGCAGCGCATCGTCGAGGAGGTGGAGATCATCTCCGAAGCCCTGGGTGGCACCGCCAGCCTGATCGGCTTTTATTCGTATGGGGAAATCTCGCCCCACGGCTTTACCGGCAAGTGCGAGCTGCACAACCAGACCATGACCATCACGACCATCGCCGAGTCCTGACATGCATCGCCTGCTCCAGCGTCAGTTGGCCCGGGCATCACGGAACCAGCCAGACGGCACACCGGATATCCGGGTGCTGCTGGATCTGGTTAACCAAAGCTATGACGAATACGACCGCGAACGGCGGCTGAGCGACCGCTCGACCCGGCTGATGGAAGAAGAGCTCCGCGCCGCCAACCAGGCGTCGCAGCATCAGGCGGAAGCCCATCTCCAGGCCATTCTCGACACGGTCGGCGAAGGCATCGTCATCGCCGATCACCGAGGAACCATCCTCAGCGTCAATCCGGCCCTGCTGATCATCTTCGGCTATACCAGGGGCGAACTGGTCAGCCGCAACATCTCGACTTTGATTCCTCTCACCGAGGACGAACTGGCCGATCAATCGGTGGGGGGAAAACCGCGCCAGGGCCTGGACCGCCTCTACGCCCTGGGCCGGGAAAGCGTCGCCCGGCGCAAGAACGGCCAGGGCTTTCCCATCGAATTGGGAGTGGGGGATCTTTCCCCCACCGGTGTGCCCCATTTCGTCGGCATCATCCGCGATATTTCCGAGCGCAAGCGCTTTGAGCGTGAAAGGCAGGAAAGCGAACTGCGCTTTCGTGATTTCGCCGAATCCACCTCGGACTGGTTCTGGGAGACCGGCCCTGATCTGCGCTTCACCCGTTTCTCTGGTAATTTCACCGCCTTTACCCGTGCTTTGCCCGATCGTTTCGTCGGCCACACCCGCGATGAGATGATCTCCGACGAGTCCGACCCGGAGGCGCGGCGGCAGAACCTGGAAGATCTGGCAGCACGGCGGCCTTTCCGTAACTTCACCTACCGCACCAAGGCCCAGGACGGTGAGGCGGGCCGCATTCTCAGAGTAAACGGCAAGCCGGTTTTCGATGAACGCGGCGAATTTCTCGGCTATCGCGGCACCGCGTCGGACATCACCGACGAAA
This sequence comes from Terasakiella magnetica, assembly GCA_902729415.1. Lineage (GTDB taxonomy): Bacteria > Pseudomonadota > Alphaproteobacteria > Rhodospirillales > Magnetospirillaceae > Phaeospirillum > Phaeospirillum magnetica_A. The sequence continues at coordinate 102,670 of LR746520.1, forward strand.
TCGATGCCGAGCAAAGGCTGCAAGCGCTGGAGCGGCAATTGGTCACCGCCATTTCCAGCATCTCGGAAGGTTTCATCCTCTACGATGCCGACGACCGTATGATCATGTGCAACGACCGGTACCGCGACATGCTCCCCGGCATCCTCGACCAGTTGGTTCCCGGTGCTTCGTTTACCGAACAGTTGGACGCCAGCATTCATTGCGGCCAATTCACCGACGATGATTTGGCTGCATGGCGCATCCGGCGCATCACCGAGCACGGCACCCCCACCGGTCAACCCTTCCCCCTGGCCCTGCTCGATGGGCGTTGGCTCCAGAGCATGGAGCGCCGGACACCGGATGGCGGCACCGTCGGCATCTTGTCCGATATCAGCACCCTGAAGGCCACCCAGGCTGAAATCGAGCGGCTGGCCCAGCGTAACGCCTCGATCCTGGAAAGCGTCGATGACGGCATCTTCGGCATCGACCTCAATGGCCGCGCCACCTTCGTCAACCGCGCCACCGCCAAGTTGCTGGGCTATGAGCCGTCGGAACTGGTAGGCAGCGACATCTTGCCGCTGCTGGCCTCGGATCTCGATACCTCGGGCAACCTCTACCGGGTGTTGCTCAAACGCACGGCCTCGTTCCGCGATGACGAAGCCAGCTTCCGCCGCAAGGACGGATCGGCCTTACCGGTGGAATACATCGCCTCACCGGTACAGGAATGCGAACATCAGGTGGGGGTGGTTATCGGCTTCCGCGACATCACCCAGCGCCGTCTGGTGGAAGGGCAATTGCGCGAAGCCAAGGAAGCCGCCGAAGCAGGCAACCGCTCGAAATCCGAATTCCTGGCCACCATGAGCCACGAGATCCGTACCCCCATGAACGGGGTGATCGGCATGACCGGCCTGCTGCTGGACACCGAGTTGAACGACGAGCAGCGCCATTTCGCCGAAACCATCCGGGATTCGGGCGAGTCGCTGCTGACCGTCATCAACGACATCCTCGACTTCTCCAAGATGGAAGCGGGTAAGCTTGATCTCGACTACACCGAGTTCGAACTGCTGCCGGTGGTGGAAAGCGTCATTGATATCCTGGCGCCCCGCGCTCACGCCAAGGGGATCGAGGTGGCCAGCCTGATCGCCCCCAATCTGCGTCTGCTGGTGCGGTCAGACCCCGGCCGCCTGCGCCAGATGCTGATGAATTTGGCGGGCAACGCCGTCAAGTTCACCCATCACGGCGGCGTTTCCATCGAGGTCCGCGCCACCGAATGGACACCCGACCATGCCGCGGTCCGCTTCGATGTGATCGATTCCGGAATCGGCATTCCTGCGGAAGCCCTGACTCGTCTGTTTTCCATGTTCTCCCAGGTGGACGCCTCGACGGCGCGCCGTTATGGCGGCACCGGCCTGGGGCTGGCCATCACCAAACGGCTGGCAGAACTGATGGGCGGCAGTGTCGGAGTGGAAAGCCAGGAAGGCAAAGGCAGCCGCTTTTGGATCACCATCCCGGTCCAGGTGCTGGGGCCGCAGGCCGCGGCGCCGCCCGACATCCGCGGCTGCCGTGTCCTGGTGGTGGACGACAACGCCGTCAACCGCGATGTGCTGGAGCGCCAGCTTTGCGCCTTCGGAGCCGTCGTGACGGCTGCCCCCGATGCGGGCGCCGGCATGACCGAGCTGACCCGCGCCGCCGCGTCGGGCCAGCCCTGGGAGGTGGCGATCATCGATTCTCAGATGCCCATGGTCACCGGGCCTCAGATGAGCCGCATGATCCGGGCCATCCCCCTGCTGGCCGCAACCAAGGTGATCATCACCTCGTCCCAGGGCAAGATGGAGGATGGGGAAACCGCCGGTCATGACGCCTTCTTGCATAAACCACTGCGTCAAAGCGCCATCCTCGACACCATTGGACGCGTCCTGGGACTGACAGGGTCCTCCGCCCGGATCACCGCCACGGAGGAGGAAGAGGAGGCCGATGCCCAAACCATCCTGGCCCGGCGCATCAGAATCCTGGTAGCCGAGGACAATCCCGTCAACCAGCAGGTGGCCTTGGGGCTTCTGCGCAAGCTGGGTCACGCCGTGGATGTGGTCGGCAATGGCGTCGAAGCAGTGGAGGCGGTACGGTCACTGCCCTACGATCTGGTTCTGATGGATCTTCAGATGCCCGAGATGGACGGATTGGAGGCCACCGCCCTCATCCGCTCACTGCCCGGCTTGGCCGCGCGGGTTCCCATTGTCGCCATGACCGCCAACGCCATGCGGGGCGATGACCAGCGCTGCTTTGACGCCGGAATGGATGGCTATATCAGCAAGCCCATCGACCGGCGCAAACTGATGGAGACCGTCAGCCATTACGCCGAAGCCAAAGCCGACACCAGCCACGGCTCCCCCCCGGAGGTGGAAATGCCGGTGCTCAAGGCCATCGACTTCGATGTCCTCGATGCCCTGGCGGGCGACCTGGAAGTGGATTTGGTGGTCGCCATCTTGGAAAAATTCCTGGCCGACGCCCGCCTGCGGGTCGGCAACTCGCAGGCGGCTTTGGAAGCCAAGGATTTCATCCGAATTCACCGTGAGGCCCATACCGTCAAGGGAGCCGCCTCCAGCTTGGGGCTTTCCGCCATCAATGATACCTGCATCCGACTGGAAATGGCCGCCAAGGCCGCCAGCGGGGTGGAACCGGTCCTGACCATTTTGGCCGAAAGAGTGGAATCCTTGCCCGGCCTCCTTGCGACCACTCCCTATGCCCTCGGCACAGCCTGATTCAAGAGGAACGCCCCATGATCGTCTTGCTGATCGACGATAACCCCACCAACCTGATGCTGCTGAAGTTCCGCTTGGCCAAGCTGGATGATTGCGAGGTGGTGACCATGGAATCGGCAGTGGACGCCCTGGTATGGTGCGAAACCCATATCCCCGATCTTGTCATGACCGATTACATGATGCCCGAGGTCGATGGCCTGGAATTCATCCGCCGCCTGCGCCAGCGCGAGGAAATGCGGGAAGTTCCGGTGGTGGTGGTGACCACCGCGGACGTCAAGGAAGTGCGTCAGGCCGCCCTCGACCTCGGCGCCATCGACTTCCTGACCAAGCCGGTGGATGGCCATGAGGTGATGGCGCGCGCCCGCAACCTGCTGGCCCTGCGCAAGTCACAACTGACCCTGCACGACCGCGCCGCCGAGGAACTGGTGATGCGCCTGTCCAAGGCGGCGGAATTCCGCGACCCCGAAACCGGCGCCCATATCGAGCGCATGGCCCGCTACTCGGCCCTGATCGCCCGCCGCATGGGCCTTAGCGCCGAACACGCCGAGCGTCTGGAACTGGCAGCGCCCATGCATGATGTCGGCAAGGTGGGCATCCCCGACATGATCTTGCTGAAGCCCGACCGCCTGACGCCGTCGGAATTCATGATCATGAAGCAGCATTCCTTGTTCGGCTGGGAGATCTTGAAGGACAGTTCGTCGCGGCTGGTCCGCCTTGCCGCCGTGATCGCGCGGAGCCATCACGAGAAATTCGACGGCACCGGCTATCCCGAGGGCCTCAAGGGCGAAGCCATTCCGCTGGAAGGCCGCATCGTCGCGGTGGCCGACGTCTATGACGCCCTGACCTCCACCCGCCCTTACAAACAACCCTGGTCGGTGGAACAGGCTACCGACTTCCTGAAGGAACAGGCCGGAAAGCATTTCGACCCCACCTGCGTCGATGCCTTCTTGTGCGAAATGGATACCGTTTCAGCCATTATGGCCGAGTTCCGCGATCACTCCGACCCGAACCCGCCCCATCCCTTGAACTGACCCGGATCAGAACGCGTTCGCGGATATGCACCGCGTCGGCATGACCGGACCTGCAGCCAATCCCACGCAGAGCCTCTTCCCATGCCCCTCACCCCAACAATCGGGCGAGCACCATGGGGTGTTTATACGCGCAACCAGCAACAAACCCCACCCTGGCCTGCGCTAGCTTATGAATAAGCTATCGCAGGCCATGGACAGAAACGGTGGAGATCAGGCCCCGTGGGGGCCGGTCTCGGGCTCGGGCTCGGGCTCGGCAGATGCCTCGGAGCCGCCTTCGGAGCCGCCTTCGGAACCGCCGTCATTGCCCTCAGACGTATTTTCACCGCCCTCTTCATCGCCCTCGCCGCCGGATTGCTCATCGGCGGGGGTGGGCATCTGCTGGCGCGGACGGCCATTGTTCTGATTCTGGGCGTTGATCACGCGAAAATAGTGCTCGGCGTGCTGATAATAGTTCTCTGCCGCCACCCGATCGCCTTGCGACGAGGCGTCACGGGCCAGGGCCAGATACTTTTCCAGTACCTGATGGGCATTGCCGCGGATACGGCCATCGGGGCCGTTGCTGTCAAAGACGTGATTGCGGCCGGGAATGCCCCCTCCGCCTCCACCACCACCACCACCACCACCACCACCGCCGCCGCCGCCAGTGTGCTTTTTACCGTTATTGGGGCCTCGACCGCGGGAACGCTGCTTCGGATTCACTGGACCTGTCTTCATGTGCATCATGGGTACTTCGCTCAAACCCTTTCTGCCGGCATCGCTGTACGGCCTGTCCGCGTCCGAAAATGGGGCGGCGATGGGGGATTTAACGCACACAATCGAGGAGGCGGAGCCAGAGGCTCGACGCGATTCCTCGGTCTGAATCGGCGCGTGTTGGCGATAAACTAGTCTGCCCGTCCGGTCTTTCCAACAACTTTTTTCAAATTCCCGCATTCCTACGCGCAATAACGCACCGCTCCACCCCGCCAAGGTCACACCGGGTCGGCCCCAAGGCGAGGCCAGCTCCGGTCAGCAGGGCCGCAACCGCTGCCGCCTGCCCTTCCCCAACCTCCAGTGCCGCGATACCGCCGGGGGCCAGCAGGCGGGCGATATGGGGCACCAAAGCCCGGTAACACGCCAATCCGTCCGGGCCGCCCGCCAGGGCCAGACGCGGCTCGAACCGCGCCACTTCCGGTTCCAGCCCGTCGATATCGCCGTCGGGGATATAAGGCGGATTGGAGACGATTACGTCGAACTCGCCCTCCAGCCCCTCACCCCAATGGCCCTGACGAAAGCAGGTCCGCCCAGCCAGTCCCAGGGCTTCGGCATTGTGCGCCGCCACCTCCAGGGCTGCCGGACTTTTATCGACGCCAAGGCCGCTGGCATGCCCCAGTTCGGACAGCAAGGTCAGCACGATACAGCCGGTGCCGGTGCCAAAATCCAGCAGCCGCAACGGCCGACGGCGGTCATCAATCTCGGCCAGCACCGCCTCGATAACACTTTCGGTGTCGGGACGGGGGTCGAGGGTATCGGCGGTCACCAGGAAATCATGGGTCCAAAAGCCCCGCCGCCCCAGCAGATGCGATATGGGTTCGCGGTTGATGCGCCGCGCCAGCAAGCCTTCAAAGTTTGCCTCTTCCGCCGGGCTCAGTTCCAGGTGACCCTTGGCAACGAAGGAATTGGGATCGATCTCCAGCACCTTGCCCAGCAGCAGCCGGGCATCCAAGCGCGAGGTGTCCACCCCCGCCGCCGCCAGACGCTGCGCAGCATCACGCAAGGCCAGGGCGGCTGTGATCATTATTGCATCTCGGCCAGACGTTCGGCCTGATCGGCGGTAATCAGCGCCTCGACCACCTCGTCCAGGGCGTCGCCGCTCATGACCGCATCGATCTTATAGAGGGTGAGATTGATACGGTGATCGGTCACCCGTCCTTGCGGGAAGTTATAGGTACGGATGCGCTCGGACCGGTCGCCCGAGCCCACCTGGCTTTTGCGGTTGGCGGCGCGCGCTGCGTCCTTGGCCGAACGCTCACGCTCGTAGAGACGGGCGCGCAGCAGCTTCAAGGCGGTGGCCTTGTTCTTGTGCTGGCTTTTTTCCTGCTGACAGGCCACAGCGAGGCCGGTGGGGATATGGGTGACGCGGCAGGCCGAATCGGTGGTATTGACGCTTTGACCGCCCGAGCCTTGCGAGCGATAGACGTCAAAGCGCAGATCCTTGTCGTCGAGCTGGATATCCACCTCTTCGGCCTCGGGCAGCACCGCCACGGTGGCCGCCGAGGTATGGATGCGGCCCTGTGATTCCGTGGCGGGAACCCGCTGCACCCGATGGACGCCGGATTCGAACTTCAGCCGCGCGAACACGCCGCGTCCGGTGATGGTGGCGCTGGCCTCCTTGACGCCGCCGATGCCGGTATCGTTGACCTCCATCACCTCGAAGCGCCAGCCGCGCAAGCCTGCATAGCGCTCATACATACGAAACAGCTCGGCGGCGAACAGGGCGGCCTCGTCACCGCCGGTTCCGGCACGCACTTCCAAGATGGCGTTCTTTTCGTCGGCCTCGTCCTTGGGCAGCAGCATGAGCTGGACCTCACGCTCCAAGGCGGGCATGCCCTCCTTAAGGGCGTAGAACTCCTCCTCGGCCATGGCGCGCATATCGCTGTCAGCGGAGGCGTCCTGCATCATCTGGGCGGCGTCGGCCATCTCGTCGCGGGCCTTGCGGAAGGCGGTCACCGCCTCCACCACCGGATCGATCTCGGCCAATTCCTTGGAAAGGCGCTGGAAGGTCTGGGAATCCATGCCCTCACCCGAAGACAGCTGCTCCCGCAGTTCGTCGTGGCGGTAGAGCACCTTGTCGAATTGAAGGTCTAGGTTCATCACGCTCTAATCCTCAAGCCTGAACAGCGTCTTCAGCATCTTTTCCATGGCCCGCCACTCGGCGCCTTCGGCGGCAACGCCCTTCATCACCTCGGACGGCGCGTGCAGCAGGCGGTTGAGCAGCAGGCGGGTGGCCTCGGCGGCATCACTGCCCGCCTCGGCCAGTACCACCTCGCGGCAATCCTCGAAATACTGGCGCAGCGCTACGATGGCGGGCACGGCGGCACGGGCGGCGCGGCCTTTGAGAAACGACAGCGCCTCGGTCTCGACGATGGCCCGCGCGGCGCGGGCTGCGGTCTCGCGGGTGGCGCGCCCCTCCAGGGCCACTTTCTCCAGATCAACCAGATCGTAAAGAAAAGCGTTGTCGACCCGGTTGACCGCCGCCTCGACATCGCCGGGAATACCCGTATCCACCAGGAAGATGGGCTTGCGGCGACGCTTCTTCAGGGCATGAGCTACCTGTTCGGCGGTGACCACCACATTGCGGCCGCCGACACAAGTCAGCACCACGTCGGCAGCGGCCAGCCCCTCTTTCAGATCGGCGAAGGGCAGCACATGGCAGTTGAGCGATTTGGCCACCGCCTCGGCACGGGCCTCACGCGGGGCGGTGACGGTCAATTCCTTCAACCCCGCGGCCAGCAGGCTTTCGGCCACCAGTTCGCCCATTTCGCCGGTGCCCACCAACAGCGCCTGACACCGCCCGAGGTCGCCATGGAGATCGCGGGCGATTTGGACCGCGGCAGCGGCGATGCTGACCGGACCTTCGCCAATGGCGGTCTCGCTGCGCACCTGTTTTGAAACGGCAAAGGCGGCCTGAAGAAAGGCATCCAGTTCGCTTCCCAGAGTTCCTGCTTCCCGCGCCAGCCGATGGGCGGCCTTGACCTGGCCCGCCACGTGAGGCTCGCCGATCACCAGCGAATCCAGCGACGAAGCCACGGTAAAGCCGTGCCGTACCGCTTCACCGCCGGTCAGGGTATAAAGATGCGGTGTCAGGGCGGCAGGCGCCAGATTGACCCGCTCGGCCATGGCCTCGCCCACCAGACGGACGACGCGGGCGACATCATGGTCGCTGCTCCACACCTCCACCCGGTCGCAGGTGGACAGAACCAGCGCCTCGGCCACGCCCGACCGCTTCAGCTTTTCCAGAAAGGCGGGGGCGGTGGCGTCATCCACGAACAGCGCATCGCGCAACGACAGCGACGCCGACTTGTGGTTGGCGCCGACAATCACCAGACGATGCGCGGAGGTGGCCACCGCTCCCGGCTCTAAACCAGACGGCCGAAGTGTTCCTCCAGCATCGCCAGCGGCACCTCGTCCTGTAGACCGGTATCCAGGTCGCGGATGGTGACGGCGTTGCGCGCGCCTTCCTCCTCGCCCAGAATGACGGCAAAGCGCGCATTGGCCTTGTTGGCCCGCGCCATCCGCTTCTTCATGTTGCCGGAAAATCCCATATCCACCACCATTCCGGCGCGGCGCAGGCGCTCGGCCACCGCCACGGCGGCGAGATCGTCGCCCATGGGAATGATCGAAATAGGACGAAGGGCGGAAGGCACCGCCTCCACCAGCATGGACAGACGCTCGACCCCGGCGGCCCAACCGATGCCGGGAGTGCGGGGACCGCCCATCTGGGCAATCAACTCGTCATAACGGCCGCCGGCCAGTACCGTGCCCTGGGCGCCAAGCGCCGTGGTGGTGAACTCAAAGGCGGTATGGCAGTAGTAATCCAGGCCGCGTACCAAACGGGGATTGGTGATAAAGGGAATCCCCAGACGGGCCAGACCGCTGGTCACCTGCTCGAAAAACTCACGGGCGGCAGGTGTCAGGGACTCGCCCATGGGCGGCGCATTCTCGACGATGCGGCGGTCACCCTCGTCCTTGGAATCCAGTACCCTGAGCGGATTGCGGTCGAGGCGGTTGCGGCTGTCCTCGCTCAACGCGCTGCGGAATTCGGACAGATAGGCTGTCAGGGTATTGCGATAGGCCAGACGGCTTTCGCTGTCGCCCAGGGTGTTGATCTCCAGCCGGACCTTGCCACCCAGGCCCAGTTCGGACAGCACCCGCCACGCCAGGGCGATGACCTCGACATCGGCCACCGGGCTTTCGACCCCCAGCAACTCGACACCGACCTGATGGAACTGGCGCAGGCGGCCCTTCTGCGGCCGCTCGTGCCGGAACATGGGGCCGCGATAGAACAGCTTCAGCGGCAAGGACTGAGCCAAGCCGTTGGAAATAAACGCTCGCGCCACCCCCGCCGTTCCTTCCGGCCGCAAGGTGATGGATTCGCCCGAGCGGTCGGTGAAGGTGTACATCTCCTTGGTCACCACATCGGAGGTGTCGCCCAAGGTGCGGGAGAACACGTCGGTGAACTCGAAGATCGGGGTGACGATCTCGCCATACCCATAGCGGCGGGCGGCGGCGAACGCCGTCTCTTCCACCCAGCGGTGACGCATGGATTCATCGGGCAGCAGGTCATGGGTGCCGCGGACGGGTTGCAGACTGGACAAGGCTTACGCTTCCTTCTGCTTAGCGGCTTCGATCTCGGCGGCACGCGTCTCCACCAGGTCAACGATGTGATCGACCATGCTGGTGCCGCCGATATTGTGGTCGGGATTACCGCCCACATAGACCTTGTGCATGTCGCCGCCGCCGCCGGTGACGCCGACCATGGTTTCGCGGGCCTCGCCCGGACCGTTGACCACGCAGCCGATGATGGACAGCGTCACCGGGGTACGGATATGCGACAGCCGCTTTTCCAGCGCTTCCACCGTCTGGATGACGTTGAAGCCCTGACGGGCGCAAGACGGGCACGACACGATACGGACGCCGCGATGGCGCAGGTCCAGCGATTTCAGCATCTCGAAGCCGACCTTGACCTCTTCCACCACGTCGGCCGACAGCGACACCCGCAGCGTGTCACCGATGCCGCCCCACAGCAGGTTGCCCATGCCGATGGACGACTTGACGGTGCCGCCGATCAGACCGCCCGCTTCGGTGATGCCGAGATGAAGCGGATAGTCGCAGGCCTCGGCCAGGCCCTGATAGGCAGCAACAGCCAGAAACACATCAGAAGCTTTGACGCTGATCTTGAACTCGAAGAAATCGTTGTCTTCAAGGATCTTGGCGTGCTCCAGCGCGCTTTGCACCAGGGCCTCGGGGCAGGGCTCGCCGAACTTCTCCAGCAGATGCTTTTCCAGCGATCCGGCATTGACGCCGATGCGCATGGAGCAATTATGGTCCTTGGCGGCCTTGACCACTTCGCGCACCCGGTCGGCCGAGCCGATATTGCCGGGATTGATGCGCAGACACGCGGCTCCGGCCTCGGCGGCCTCGATGGCGCGCTTATAGTGGAAGTGGATATCGGCGACGATGGGCACCGGCGAGCCCTTGACGATGGCTTTGAGCGCCGCCGTCGAGTCTTCGTCAGGACACGACACCCGCACGATATCGGCGCCGGCGTCAGCGGCGCGGATGATCTGATCCAGCGTGCCTTTGACGTCGGTGGTGAGCGAGTTGGTCATGGTCTGCACCGAGATAGGTGCATCGCCGCCAACGGCCACGGGGCCGACATGGATTTGCCGGGATTTGCGCCGGGAGATTTCGCGGTAGGGCCGCAGGCTCATGGGATCGCTCTCACTGGGAGTCCAAAACACTCTTCCACCCGCCTGTCAGGCCGGTGGAAACCACGGGTTATAGCGCATTTCAACGCGGATCAGGAAGCCGCATGCGTATAACCCCCATGCACGTCAGCCTCCCGACAACAGCTTGTCGGGGTCGAGACGGATATCGCGGCGGACCTGACCGGTGGCGCCAAGGGCGGGAGCCTTGCGCCCATCCACCGTCACCTCCAGTGATCCGGCATTGCCCACCATCAGATTGAGACCAGGGCGGTTGGGGACACGATAGCTGTCGCCACGGCGCAGCAACCGCGACACCAGCAGCGATCCGTCCATCTCGCGCACCTGGACCCAACAATCGTCGCCAGTGGCCTTGAGGGTCACGCGGGCATCGGTGTGTTCCGTCCCAAAAACGCGGCCATCAGCAGCGGGAGAGGCATCGGCCTTGGGAGGCTCAACCTTGGGAGGCTCGGCCTTGGGAGGCTCAACCTTCGGCGGCTCGGCCTTGGGAGGCTCAACCTTGGGCGGCTCGGCCTTCGGTGGCTCGGCCTTCGGTGGCTCGGCCTTGGGAGGCTCAACCTTGGGCGGCTCGGCCTTCGGCGGCTCAACCTTCGGCGGTTCGGGGGCGGGCTGCATCTGGGCCGGAGGGGGCGCCGCCGGATGTTTGTCATCTTCGGTCTCGGGCGGCGGCACCACCTCTTCCCGGACTCTGGCCACCTCCTCGCCGGGCTTGCCGGGTTCGGAGGGCGACGGCTTGCTGTCGCCGGTCAGCGCCGCCTGACGGTTCAGAACGCTGGATAGGCGGTCCGGCAGCGGCGGTACCATCTCGGCGACCTTGGACTCCCGAGTAGACAGCAGGTACCAACCGCCATAGGCGAAAGCTGCCAGAATAAGACCGAGAAAAATCACCGCACCGCCGGGAATACGGCCTTCCGTAACCGGCGAGGGAAAGGACAGCTCGGCCTTGGCGGCAAAGCCACCCGCACCTTCCTGCCGGAAGCGGCGGGTCAGCTCCTCACTGTCGAGATCCAGATATTCGGCGTAGGTCCGCAAGAAGCCCGCGGCATAGGTACCGCCGGGAAGGTCGCAATGACGTCCCTCTTCCAAAGCTTCCAGGAAGGGCTGGCGGATGCGCAGGTGCTTGGCGCATTCGAGGAGAGTCTTGCCTCGCGCCTCACGGGCGGCGCGCAACGAGGCGCCGACGCCCGACGAAAGGAAGGCTGCGGGCTCGGGAGCCGGAATGGGCTCGGAAACCATGACCGGCACCGGAACGGGTTCGGGAGCCGGAACCGGTTCGGAAATCGGGGCCATATCAGCCACAGGCGTGGGCACAACCTCAGCGGCGGCTTCGGCGGCAACCGGAATCTCGGACTTTTCGTCAGGAGTGGTGGTGTCCACGGCGAGCGAACCTTTTCGTCAAGCGGGGGAAACATCCCCTGCGGGCGATACTGATGTAGCAAATGGTGACAAACCGAGGCAAGTCCGGGGGCTACAAAGTCACCCCATGGTCGATGGCAAAACTCTTCAACTTGCTGCGCAGACTATGATCAGGCAAGTCCATGATCGTATCGAGATAGGCTCGTAACGCCCCGATGTCGAGGCTGCGCACCATGGTCTTGACCGGACCGATAGACGGCGCCGACAGCGACAGATTGCGAATACCGACCCCCAGCAACGCCATGGCCTCCAGCGGCCGCCCCGCCATCTCGCCGCAGACCGACAGCGATACGCCCGCGGCATCGCATTGGGCGGCGACGCGCTTCATGAAGGTCAGCATGGCAGGGGCCAGCGGGTCATAGCGTTCGGCGATGCGGGGATTACCGCGATCCACCGCGAACAGGAATTGGGTCAGATCGTTGGAGCCGATGGAAACGAAATCCACATGGGGCAACAGCGCCTCCATCTGGAAGGCCAGGGCAGGAACCTCCAGCATGGTGCCCACCAGCAACTTGGAGGGCAGCGGATTCCCGGCGGCGCGTTCGTGCTCGACCTCGATATCGAAGATACGCCGAGCCTGAAGCAGCTCCGACACCTCGGCAATCATGGGAAACATCACCCGCAGTTCGCGCCCGTCGGCGGCCCGCAGCAGGGCGCGCAGCTGGTGGCGCATCACTGCCGGACGATCCAGGGTGATGCGGATCGAGCGCCAGCCCAGCGCCGGATTATCCTCGTCGTAAGGGTTCCAGTAGGGCAGCACCTTGTCGCCACCGACATCGAGGGTGCGAAACACCACCGGCTTGCCGTCGGCCTGATCAATGATCTTGCGGTACAGCAGGGTCTGCGCCGCCACATCGGGCAGGCTGGAGCGGGCCATGAACGGCAGTTCGGTACGATAAAGCCCGATGCCGTCGGCCCCCGAAGCGTGCAGATGCTGTAAATCCAGCAGTAGACCGGCATTCATGTGGATGCCGATCTTGATGCCTTCGCAGGTGACTGCGGGCAGATCGCGCAAACGGGCATAGACCGCCAGACGCTGCTGACGCTGGCCCATGGCATCCATGAAGCTTTCGCGGATGTCGTCGGGCGGGCGGATGAAGACCTGGCCGTTATCGCCGTCGCAGATGACCTGATCCAGCGGCTCGATCTTGTCGAGCACGTCCTTGACCCTGCCCACCACCGGAATATCCAGCGCGCGGGCAACAATGGCCACATGGGCGGTGGCGGACCCTTCCTCCAGCACCAGACCGCGGAGGCGCTTGGGGTCGTAATCGAACAGCTCCATCGGCCCCAGATTGCGGCCGATAAGGATGGCTGCCTCGGGCAGGTCACCCTTGGCGGCGTCGGAATCGCCGCCCGACAGGTACTGCAACAGCCGGTTGGCCAGATCCTCGAAATCGTGCATGCGCTCGCGCAGGTACGGATCGGTGATCTGACTCATGCGGGCGCGGGTGTCGTCGTGGACCTTCTGCACCGCCGCTTCGGCGGTCAGGCCGGTCATGATGGCCTCGCTGATGCGGTTCAGCCAGCCCTTGTCCTCGGCGAACATGCGGTAGGTCTCAAGCACGTCGCGGTGCTCGCCGTCGCGCATCTCTGGCCGCGAGAACAGCTCTTCCAGCGAGTTCTTGATGGCCGTCAGCGCCTTCTTCAGGCGCTCCAACTCCACATCCGGATCTTCGGCCACCAGACGGCGGATGGTGATGCGCGGACGATGCAGCACCGCCACACCCAGCCCAACACCGGCATTAAAGCGCACACCTTCAAGGCGCAGCGGCAACAGCGCGTTGCCATCCACCGGCACCAGTTCCTCGCGCCGGACCAATTCGCCCGAGGTTATCAACTCGGCCAGCACCATGGCGACGGTTTCGAGGGTCTCGATCTCCTCGTCGGTGTAATGGCGCATGGTGCGGTTCTGCACCACCAAGACACCGACCACGCGCGAACCGCGGATGATGGGCACGCCCATCAGCGAGTGGAAAATCTCTTCGCCAGTTTCCGGACGATAGGCGAAATTGGGGTGGGATTGGGCATCGGCCAGGGCCAGTGGCCGGGCATGGGCGGCGATATCGCCCACCAGACCTTCGCCGACCCGCAGCCGGGTCTTGTGGACCGCATCCTTCTTCAGGCCTTCGGTAGCGAACAGCTCCAGCACCTCGCCCGCGCGCATCACATAGCACGAGCACACCTCGGCCACCATGTCGGCAGCAATCAGGGTGACGACCTTGTCCAGGCGTTCCTGCGGCGAACCGCTGCCGGCCATGACGTCGCGCAGCCGTCCCAACAGCCGCCGCGACACCGAGGTGTTATTGGCGGTCAGCACCCCTCGCCTCCCCATAACGGCGCCATGCTCAACGTCCCGTGCATACGGATATCGGCCCCTTCCGGCCCATCAGTGCAACCAGGGACTGCGTCACCAACTCACCCAGAATCTCGGCGGTGGGTTGCTCGCGCGTCACCATGCCGACGCTTTGGCCCGCCATCAGCGAGCCATTTTCCACGTCGCCGTCGATGACCGCGCGTTTCAGGGCGCCCGCCCAGAAGTGCTCGATCTGAAGCTGCGCCTCCTTCTGCTCGATCTCACCGGCACGGAAGCGGGCGATGACCTTGATCTGAAAGTCGGCAAACCGCTTGGTGGCGTTGTTGCCCAAGGCCCGCACCGGAATCACCGGAAATTGTGGATCGACCTGGACGCTGGGCACCGCATCACGGGCGGCGGCGCGGATGAACGACGCCTTGAAATTAGGATGGGCAACACATTCGCTGGCGCAGACAAAGCGCGTGCCCAACTGGCAGCCCGATGCCCCCATCTCCAGGAAGGCCACCACCGCCTCGCCCCGACCGATGCCGCCCGCCACGAATACCGGTACATCCTCGATCACCGGCAGGATTTCCTGAGCCAGCACACTGGTGGCAACGGGACCGATATGCCCACCGGCCTCGGTCCCTTCGATCACCAGGGCGTCAACGCCCGAACGCAGCAGCTTCTTCGCCAGCACCAAGGCGGGGGCGAAGCAGATGACCTTGGCGCCGGTGGCCTTGGCACGGCGGATGGCCGCAGACGGCGGCAGCCCCCCGGCCAGGACGATATGGCCCACTCCCATCTCGCCGCAGACGTCGATCAGGGCGTCCAGCTGGGGATGAAGGGTGATGAGGTTGACGCCGAACGGCTTTTGGGTCAGCGCCTGGGTGGCACGGATTTCCTCGGCCAGAAGATGGGGCGGCATGGAGCCGCACGCCAGCACGCCAAAGCCGCCGCCATTGGAGATGGCGGCAACAAGATGGCGTTCGGAGATCCACGACATGGCCCCGCCCATGATGGCGTATTCGGTGCCGAGAAACTCGCGGCCCCTGCGCCAAAGATGATCGAGACGCTCGCGCGCGCTATCCATGCAATCCCCTGGTCAAACCCTCGATCAGACGGCGTCGAGACCGTAGGCCGAGTGCAGCGCGCGAAGCGCCAGCTCGGTATACTTTTCCTCGATCAGCACGCTGATCTTAATTTCCGAGGTGGAGATCACCTGGATGTTGATACCTTCGCCCGCCAGGGTCTGGAACATTTTCTGGGCGATGCCCGCATGGCTGCGCATGCCGACGCCGATCACCGACACCTTGACCACGTTGGGGTCGGCGATAAGCTTCTCGAAACCCAGATTGCCCTTATGGTCCTCAAGCACCTTCTTGGCGCGTTCAATATCGGCGTTGCCAACGGTAAACGTCAGGTCGGTGGACTTGCCGTCCTCGGACACGTTCTGGACGATCATGTCCACATTGACCGCGGCTTCGGCCAACGGGCCGAAGATGGCGGCGGCAACACCGGGGCGGTCCGCGACACGCACCAGGGTGATCTTTGCTTCGTCACGGCTATAGGCGATGCCGCTCACCAATTCCTTTTCCACGATCTCATCCTCATCGCAAACGAGAGTACCGGGCTTGTCTTCGAAGCTCGACAGAACCTGCACGCGCACGCGGTGCTTCATGGCCATCTCGACCGAGCGGGTCTGGAGCACCTTGGCGCCGACCGAAGCCAGTTCGAGCATTTCCTCATAGGTGATCTTGTCGAGTTTCTTCGCTTTGGTCACGATCCGGGGGTCGGTGGTATAGACCCCGTCCACGTCAGTGTAGATGTCGCAGCGATCCGCCTTCAAGGCTGCCGCCAGCGCCACCGCCGAGGTGTCCGAGCCGCCGCGCCCCAGAGTCGAAATGCGGCCGTCCGGCCCCAATCCCTGGAAGCCCGCCACCACCGCCACCTGACCCTCGCCCATGCGGCGGATCATGTCGGCGGTCTCGATGGAGATGATACGGGCCTTGCCGTGCACCCCATCGGTGTGGATGGGAAGCTGCCAGCCGCACCACGACCGGGCCGCAACGCCCAGCTCTTGCAACGCGATGGACAACAGCCCCGTCGTCACCTGTTCGCCGGTGGCGACGACGGCGTCGTATTCCCGCGCGTCATGCAGCGGCGCCACCTGACGGCACCACTCCACCAACTGGTTGGTGGCGCCCGACATGGCGGAAACCACCACGGCCACTTCATTGCCAGCGTCGACCTCGCGCTTGACGCGCTTTGCGACGTTCTTGATACGATCAATATCGCCGACGGAGGTTCCGCCGAATTTCATTACGATACGCGCCATGTGGAGACCCTTTTGGACCGAGCGTCTGGCCGCTCCAGCTGCATCCGATCGATTCTGGAAATCTTTTGTTTGTCCGGTTGCCGCCGGAAGGGCGCGTATTCATACTCTGTCGCCAGTTCGGAAGCAAGAGTAGCCCGCCTATCGGCCAAGGCCCATCAGTGGAGAGCGTTTTATGGAGCATCGGGGCACGGCATCGCCCGAGGAAGTCGCCCGGTTCACCGCCATGGCCGAGGCTTGGTGGGATCCTCACGGCAAGTTCAAGCCGCTGCACAAATTCAATCCAATCCGTCTGGCCTTCATGCGCCGCCACTTGGCGCATCTGTTCGACCGCGACGAATCCTTGGTGCGTCCGTTCGAGGGCCTGACCTTGCTGGACGTGGGCAGCGGCGGCGGCCTGCTGTCCGAGCCGCTGGCCCACATGGGCTTTGCCGTCACCGGCATTGATGCGGGCGACAAGAACGTAGCCATGGCCCGCCTGCATGCCGAACAATCGGGCGTGGCGATCGATTACCGCGCCACCACCCCGGAGCAGTTGGACCCGGCCCAGCCGTTCGATGTGGTGCTGAGCATGGAAGTGATCGAGCACGTCCCCGACGCCGCCATCTTCCTGGGCCATGTCGGCCGCCTGCTGCGCCCCGGCGGCGCCTTTGTCGGCGCCACCTTGAACCGCACCCTCAAGGCCTATGCCCTGGCGGTGGTGGGGGCGGAATACGTCCTGGGCTGGCTGCCCAAGGGTACCCACGACTGGCACAAATTCGTTCGTCCCTCGGAATTCGCCGCCTGGCTCCGCATCTCTGGAATCGAGGTCCACCACATGGCGGGCATGGCCTATTCGCCGCTGAGCGACGAATGGAGCGAGACCCCCAACCTGGACGTCAATTACATGCTGTTCGGGGTGAAGACATAGAGGCTAGTTCCCCTCGGCCACCCAGGGTATCCGCTGGATAGCGACACCTTCCTCCTCCAGGTCGCGGGCTTCCGCGGGCGTGGCCTCACCATAAATAGGGCGGGCCTCGGAATCGCCGTAATGGATCTTGCGCGCCTCCTCGGGGAAGCGTTCACCCACATCCTCACAATTTTCCTGAACCCGGCGCTTCATATCCACCAAGACTTTACGCATCTCGCCCACCGCCTCCTGAGCATCGAGGGCGGTGCCGCGCGTCTTGGCCAGATGCGGCGCCATGGGGGCTTTGTCCACCGCGCAATCGCCGCAGACCGGGCAGGCGATCTCACCCTTAGCCGCCTGGGCGTCATAAGTGGCGCCGTCTCTGAACCAGGCCTCGAAATGGTGCTGGTGGGCGCAGCGCAGTTCGAACAAAATCATGATATTGGCCGTCCAGAATTACGCAATGTCCCTCAGTATACAACGTTCGTCACACCAGGAGAAACCGCCGATCATGGGGACCGATCCCTTCAAGACCCACCCCTCGCCCTGGATCAGCCGCTTTGCCCCGCTGGTGCGCCCAGGCGGGGCGGTGCTGGACGTGGCCTGCGGCGGCGGACGACACTCCCGCCTGTTTCTTGACCGCGGCCACCCGGTCACCGCCCTGGACCGCGACATCGCTCAGGCACGGATGGCCGATGGTGCCGAAACGCTGGAAGCCGACCTGGAGAACGGCGCCCCCTGGCCCTTGGCCGATCGCCGCTTCGACGCCATCGTGGTGACCAATTATCTGTGGCGCCCCGTATTCCCCCATCTGCTGGAGGCGCTGGAGCCGGACGGATTGCTGCTGGTGGAGACCTTCGCCCGCGGCAACGAGGCCTTTGGCCGTCCGCGCAATCCCGATCACCTGCTGGAGCGCGGCGAACTGCTGCGTCTCAGCCACGGCCTTCAGGTGGTGGCCTATGAAGACGGTATCGAGGGCGGCCACAAGGTGGTGCAGCGCCTTTGCGCCGCCAACGGCCAGGGGCCGAAGACGATCGGGTAGAGGGCGCTTCAGCAGGTCAAGCGTTCGCCGGGGCTACTCTTCGCCGTTGCGTATCCGCTCGCGCAGGTCGGCGATGCCTTCACGCGCCAGGGCGTCGCAGCGTTCGTTCTCGGGATGCCCGGCATGGCCCTTGACCCAGTGCCAGGTGATGCGGTGGCGGGCGGCGGCTTCATCCAGCGCCTTCCACAGATCCTCGTTCTTGACCGGCTTCTTGTCGGCGGTCTTCCAACCGCGGGCCTTCCAGCCGCGCAGCCACTCGGTCATGCCCTTCTTGACGTATTCGCTGTCGGTGGTGACCGCCACGGCACAAGGCCGGGTCAGTGCCCGCAAAGCCTCCAGCACCGCCATCATCTCCATGCGGTTGTTGGTGGTCTGGGCCTCGCCGCCCTTCAGCTCCTTTTCCGTCCCCTTGAAGCGCAGGATCGCCCCCCAGCCGCCCGGTCCCGGATTGCCGGAACAGGCGCCGTCGGTGAAGATCTCGACGGTGGCGGCGGGGGCTTCGGCGGGCTCGCTCATTCGAGGCCGTATTCGCCGGGGCCGCCGACGCCCTGGTGGAAGCGGAGCTTGCGGTAATATTCCAACGGATCCTTGCGCTTGACCAGCGCGCCCGCGGGGGTGTTCAGCCAGTCATAGCTGCGGGTCAGCAAAAAGCGCATGGCGGCACCGCGCGCCAGCAGCGGCAGGGCACACAGCTCGTCCGCCGACAAAGGCCGCACCCGGCGATAGCCGTTGAGCAACAGACGGGCCTTGGTGGCGTTAAAGGCACCGTCGGTCTCGAAGCACCAGGCGTTCAGGCAGATGGCGATGTCGTAGGCCAGGATATCGGTGCAGGCGAAATAGAAGTCGATCAGCCCCGACATGCGGTCGCCCCCCGCCACCTTGTCGGCCAGGAAAAAGACGTTATCGGGAAACAGATCGGCGTGGATCAGACCTACCGGCAGGTTTTCCGGCCAATGGGTTTCGAGATGATCCAGTTCGGCGGCGATGAGGTCGGCGAGATCGTCCTTGATCTCGGCGGCGCGGGGACGGATGGCCTCGAACAGGGGGCGCCAGCCCGCCACCGACAGGTTATTGCGCCGCGTCAGGGGGAAATCGGCGCCTTTCAGATGCATCTCGGCCATGGCCGGTCCCAGCGCGGCGCAATGGGTGAGGGTGGGGCGCCGGATCGACATGCCCTTGAGGAAGCTGACGATGGCGGCGGGGCGCTCGCACAAGATGCGCAGGGCACGGCCGTCGCGGCCATGCAGCGGCGTCGGGCAGGCCAGCCCCCGCTCGGCCAGATGTTCCATCAGCCCGATGAAGAACGGCAGCTCGTCCGGGTTCACCCGCTTTTCGTAAAGGGTGAGGATGTAGGAATCCTGGTCGGTCTGAAGCAGGTAGTTGGTGTTCTCCACCCCCTCGGCGATGCCCTTGCAGGAAACCACCGCGCCGATATCGTATTCAGCGACAAAGCCCGCCAGTTCATCGTCCGCAACCTCGGTATAGACCGCCATGTCCGGGCTCTATTCCGTCAGCGCTTGCGGCAGCTTGAAGGTCACCGTCTCGGTGGTGACGCGGACCTCCTCGATGGTGACGTCGAAGCGCTCACGCGCGGCGGCGACCACTTCCTCCACCAGGATTTCCGGCGCCGAGGCCCCGGCGGTGATGCCCAGGCGGGTAATGCCGTCCACCATGGACCAATCAACCTCGGAGGCGCGCTGGACCAGCACCGAACGGACACAGCCCGCCCGCGCCGCCACTTCCACCAGACGGCTGGAATTGGACGAGTTGGGCGACCCGATCACCATCAGCGCCTCGCAATGGGGGGCAATGGTCTTGACCGCCGCCTGCCGGTTGGTGGTGGCATAGCAGATGTCTTCCCGCTTCGGCCCGACGATGTCGGGAAAGCGGCGGTGCAACACGTCGATCACCGCGGCGGCATCATCGACCGAAAGGGTGGTCTGGGTGATGTAAGCCAGCATTTCCGGGTCACGCGGCATCACCTTTTCCGCCTCGGCGGAGGTGCCGACCAGCAGCACCGCGCCGTCAGGAACCTGACCGATGGTGCCGATCACCTCGGGATGCCCGGCATGGCCGATCATGATGATCTGCCGGCCCATGGCGTGGTGCAGTTCGGCCTCGCGGTGGACCTTGGTCACCAAGGGGCAGGTGGCATCCAGCGAGGTCAGGCCGCGGCGGTCGGCCTCGGCCGGAACCGTCTTGGGCACGCCATGGGCCGAAAACACCACGGCGGCGTTGTCGGGAACCTCGTCCAGTTCCTCGACGAAGACGGCACCCTTCTGGGCCAGGGATTCCACCACAAAGCGGTTATGAACGATCTCATGGCGGACATAGACCGGGGCACCGTATTTCTCCAGTGCCCGCTCCACGATGTGGATGGCGCGGTCAACACCGGCGCAGAACCCGCGCGGGCTGGCGAGAACCAGGGTCAAAGGCGGCTTGGCGGCGGAAGCGGATGTGGTCACGTCGAGATCACCTCTTGGGCGGCGCGGCTCGCGGCTTGTGCCGGAGGCCCGCCTTCTTTAAAGTCGGGGGTCACGTTTACCAGATACAGTGCCGTCGAAGGAAGGTGTGGCATGCACGATTTTTCCCAATCGTCACAGCAGCCCCCGTCCCGCCCAGGCGGCACCTCGCTTTTCAGGATTTTCATGCCCCCTCGCTCTCTCCGATTTCTGATCCTGGCGCTGGTGCTGCCCGTCGCCCTGTCGGGCTGTTCCGTCTTTCAGAAGAAAAAGACGCCGCCGCCCTGCCCGCCCATCTACATCCTGGCTGACACCGCCAAGATCACCAAATACAAGCCCGGCCCCGGCCGCGACCTGACCGACGTGGAGATCGAGGCCGAGATCGCCGGATACAAGGGCGACTGCTTCTATACCGAAGATGGCGGCGAGGTGGCGTTCCAGATCAGCTTTACCGTCAAGCGCGGTCCGGCGGGCAAGCGCGAAGGCAGCGAACTGTCCTATTTCGTGGCCATTCCCAAATTCTTCCCCGCCGAGGGCGCCAAGGGCGTCTTCACCGTGCCGATCACCTTCCCCGAGGGCGTGGACGTGGCCCGGACCACCGACGACGAGGTGGTGATGCGCATCCCCATCAAGGACCGCGAGGTTGTCGACGATTACGAGATCTACATCGGATTCCAGACCACCCCGGAGGAATTGGAGATGAACCGCCGGAGTAAGTAACCCGACGCCACCGTTGACTCTGGCGGTCCTCGAACTAAGATGGCCGCCGCAAGACGATCCCCGTGGGAGAGATCGTCCCGGCCCCAGCGGGACCGGGACGGCGCCGAAGGAGCAACCGCCCCTGGAAACTCTCAGGCAAACGGACCGTGGGGTGGACTAAAACTCTGGAAAGCGCGCCGATCGACCGAGAAGGCCGGTCGGCCCACCGACGATGAAAGCCGCCCCCGCAAGGGCGGTGAATCTTTCAGGTTCCCAGACAGAGGGGGGCGCTTACAGGGTGACGCCATAGCTGCGCCCTCAGCCCTTTTCTTTAAAACATGCGGATGACCATCCGCAGGGAGGAACCCGGTGACCGCATCCCCCGACACCCCCATTCTGACCGTCCCCCTGGACACCCTGCATCGCGGGTTGGGAGGCAAAATGGTGCCCTTCGCCGGCTACGCCATGCCGGTGCAATATCCGGCGGGCATCCTGACCGAGCATCTGCATACCCGCACCAGCGCCTCGCTGTTCGACGTCTCCCACATGGGGCAGGTGGAGATCACCGGCCCCGATTGCGCCCGCTGGCTGGAGACCCTGGTCCCCGGCGATATCCAGGGCCTCGGCATCGGCAAGACCCGCTATACCGTCTTCACCAATGACCAAGGCGGCATCCAAGACGACCTGATGGTCAGCAAGCTGGCCCCCGACCGCCTGTTCCTGGTGATCAATGCCGCCTGCAAACGGGCCGATTTCGCCCATATGCAGGCCATGATCGGCGACAAGGTATCTGTCCGCATGATCGAGGATCGAGCGCTGCTGGCGCTGCAAGGCCCCCTGGCCGCCTCGGCCCTGGCCGCTCTGTCGCCCGAAGCCGCCGCCATGACCTTCATGAGCATCGCCGAAATCCAGATCGCGGACGTTGCCTGCCTTGCCACCCGCTCGGGCTATACCGGCGAGGATGGCTGGGAGCTTTCGGTCCCGGTCACCGAAGCCGAAGCCCTGGCGCGCAAGCTGCTGGATCTGCCCGGCGTGATGCCCGCCGGTCTGGGGGCGCGGGATTCGCTGCGGCTGGAGGCGGGGCTTTGCCTCTATGGCTCCGACATCGATACCGCCACCACCCCGGTGGAAGCCAATCTGTCATGGATCATGGGCAAGCGCCGCCGCACCGAAGGCGGCTTTCCCGGTGCCGCGATCATTCAAAAGCAATTGGCCGAAGGGCCTGCCCGCCTCAGAGTCGGCATCCAGCCCCTGGGCCGGGCACCCGCCCGCGCCCACACCGAGATCACCGACGCGGCGGGCAACCGCCTGGGCGAGATCTGTTCCGGCGGCTTTGGCCCCTCGGCCGACCGCCCCATCGCCATGGGCTATGTCCCCGCCGCCTTCGCCGCCATCGGCACCCCGCTGAAGCTGGTGGTGCGCGGCAAGGCGCTGGACGCCCATGTCTGCGCCCTGCCCTTCGTTCCTCATCGTTATTTCAAGGGTTAAATCATGAGCGACAAGCGTTTCACCAAGGATCACGAGTGGGTTTCCGTCACCGGTACCACCGGCATCGTCGGCATCAGCGATTACGCCCAGCATGCCTTGGGCGACGTGGTGTTTGTCGAGGTTCCCGATGCCGGCCGGGTGCTGGCCCAGGGCGCCGAAGCCGCCGTAGTGGAATCGGTCAAGGCCGCGTCCGAGGTCTATTCCCCGGTGTCGGGCACCGTCATCGCCGGGAATCAGGCCATCGTCGATCAGCCCGGCCTAGTCAACGAATCCGCCGAAGACCGCGGCTGGTTCTACAAGATCACCCTGTCCGACCCGTCGGAGCTGGGTGCCCTGATGGACCGTGCCGCCTATGATTCCTATCTGAAGACTCTGGAATAGGGTTGCCTTCATGCGCTATCTGCCGCTGACCGAGTCCGACCGCAGCCTTATGCTGGCCGCCATCGGGGCTTCGGACGTGGACGAGCTGTTTTGCGACGTCCCCGCCGCCGCCCGTCTGGACCAGCCCTTGGCCCTGCCCCGCCACCAGGGAGAGATGGAGGTGGAGCGCGCCTTCACCCGCATGGCCGGAAAAAATCTGTCGGCGGGCTGTGCCCCCTTCTTCATCGGCGCGGGCGTCTATCGCCATCACATCCCGGCGGCGGTGGATCAATTGCTGCTGCGCGGCGAGTTCCTGACCGCCTACACCCCCTATCAGCCCGAGGTCGCCCAGGGCACCTTGCAAGTGCTGTTCGAGTTCCAATCCCAGGTGGCGGCCATCACCGGCATGGATGTGGCCAACGCCTCCATGTATGACGGCGCCACCGCCACCGCCGAGGCGGTACTGATGGCGTGCCGCATCACCAAGCGCAACCGGGCGATCCTGTCGGGCGGGCTGCATCCCCATTACCTGGAAACCGTCGAGACCAGCCTGCGCTATACCGAGATCAGCGCCGACGTGCTGCCGCCCGATCCCCTGGGTTTCGAGGATCTGGTGGGGCGGGTCGACAGTTCCACCGCCTGCGTCGTGGTGCAAAATCCCGGCTTCTTCGGCGGCATCCGCGATCTTGGGCCCCTGGCGGCCATCTGCCACGAGGCGGGCGCCCTGCTGGTGGTCATGGTGGCCGAACCCACCAGCCTGGGTCTGATCCAATCCCCCGGCGCCATGGGGGCTGACATCGTGGTGGCCGAAGGCCAGTCCTTGGGAATGGGAATGAATTTCGGCGGTCCCGGCCTCGGCCTGTTCGCCACCCGCGACAAATATGTCCGCCAGATGCCGGGCCGCCTTGCCGGTCAGACCCTGGACGTGGACGGCAAGCGCGGCTGGGTGCTGACGCTCTCGACCCGCGAGCAGCATATCCGCCGCGAGAAGGCCACCAGCAATATCTGCACCAATTCCGGTCTGTGCGCCCTGGCCTTCTCCATTCACCTGACCATGCTGGGCGGCACCGGCTTTGGCAAATTGGCCGAGTTGAACCACGCCCAGGCGGTGATGCTGGAGCAGAAACTGAAGGCGGTGAAGGGCCTGAAAGTCCTGCCGCAAAGCTATTACAACGAGTTCGCGGTGCATCTGGGCGACGAGGTGAACGCAGCCCAGGTGGTGGACAAGCTGGCGGCCAAGGGCGTGCTGGGCGGCGTTCCGGCGTCGCGCTTCTACCCTTCCTGGCCGGAACTGGCGCCGGTGCTGATCCTGGCCGCTACCGAAACCAATACCGACGACGACATGGATCGTCTGGTGGCCGCTCTGAAAGAGGTGCTGTGATGCACCCGGCGTCTGAGGGACAAATCGAGCGAAGCGCGGGCGCCCCGTCGGCTTCGCCGACAATGCAGCTTTGTGCGCCTGCGCGCACAGGGAGGCGCCCGGAGCGCCAGCGGAGGAGCCAAGGGGCCGGATGGCCCCGCCCGGCGTCTGAGGGACAAATCGAGCGAAGCGCGGGCGCCCCGTCGGCTTCGCCGACAATGCAGCTTTGTGCGCCTGCGCGCACAGGGAGGCGCCCGGAGCGCCAGCGGAGGAGCCAAGGGGCCGGATGGCCCCGCCCGGCGTCTGAGGGACAAAAGCAATGACCGAAACCAACACCATCAGCGGCAATCGCGGACTTCAGGTCGAAGAGCCCCTGATCTTCGAAATGGGCTGCGAGGGACGCTCGGGCGTTGACCTGCCCGACCCCGCGCCGGTGGACCTCGACCGTCTGGGCGGCGTGCCCCGGCGCGGCAAGACCGGCCTGCCCGATTTGTCCGAGCCCCAGGCGGTGCGTCACTACACCCGCCTGTCGCAGAAGAATTACGGCATCGACACCGGCTTTTATCCACTGGGCTCGTGCACCATGAAGCACAATCCCCGCCTGTCGGAGAAGGTGGCCCGCCTGCCCGGCCTCGCCGACCTGCACCCGCTGCAACCGCAACAGACGGTCCAGGGGGCGTTGGAGGTGATCCACACCCTGGCCCACTGGCTGAAGGAGCTGACCGGCATGCCCGCCGTGGCCATGAGCCCGGCGGCGGGCGCCCATGGCGAGTGGTGCGGCCTGATGGCCATCCGCGCAGCCCACGAGGACAAGGGTGAAGGCTACCGCCGCCGTATCCTGGTGCCGGAAAGTGCCCATGGCACCAATCCGGCTTCGGCTGCCATGTGCGGCTACAGCGTCGAATCCATTCCGGCCAAGGAGAATGGCCGGGTCGATCTCGACGCCTTGAAGGCCAAGCTCGGCCCCGATGTCGCGGCCTTGATGCTGACCAATCCCAATACCTGCGGCCTGTTCGAAAGTGAGATTATCGCCATCGCCCAGGCGGTCCACGGCGTCGGCGCCTATTTCTACTGCGACGGCGCCAATTTCAACGCCATCGTCGGACGGGTGAAAATCGCCGATCTCGGCATCGACACCATGCATATCAACCTGCACAAGACCTTCTCCACGCCCCATGGCGGCGGCGGCCCCGGCTCCGGTCCCACGGTGCTGTCGGCGGCGCTGGCGCCTTATGCCCCCGTTCCCTATGTGATCGAAAGCGCCGGTGGCCTTGAACTGGTGGAAGGTGCGCGCGCGGGTACCAAACCATTCGGCCGGGTTAAGGGCTTCCACGGCCAGTTCGGCGTGTTCGTGCGCGCCTTGGCCTATATCTTGTCCATGGGATCGGATGGGTTGCGCCAAGCCTCCAGCGACGCGGTGCTCAACGCTAATTATTTGCTGGCCTGCCTCAAGGATGTGGTGTCGGCCTCATTCGACGGCCCCTGCATGCACGAGGCGCTGTTCGACGACCGCTTCCTCAAGGAGAGCGGCATCACCACCTTGGACTTCGCCAAGGCGCTGATCGACGAGGGCTATCACCCCATGACCATGTACTTCCCGCTGGTGGTGCATGGGGCATTGCTGATCGAACCCACCGAAAGCGAATCCAAGGAAACCCTCGACCAGTTTATCGCCGTGGTACGCGGCCTTGCCGCCCGGGCCAGAACCGGCGAGGCTGAAGGGTTCAAAGCAGCTCCCCGGCTGACGCCACGACGGCGACTGGATGAAACCCTGGCCGCCCGCACTCCGGTCCTGAGGTGGAAACCGTGACAAATGATTACTATTCTGCGCCAACCGCCCCTTGATAGGGGGGCATACAAGGCATAGGGTAAGGGGAAGCCCTTAGGATCTGGAGACGTTATGACGGCAGACAAGGACGATCTGGGCCGCTCCAGCGACGTCTATGTGGCATTCGCTTTTGCCGCCGCTGACGTGCTGCTGGAGCTTGATGCCGAGGGGAATACGGTCTTTGCCGTCGGCGCCGCCATGGCCCTGATCGGGCGCGGCGCACGCGGCCTGATAAACCAGCCGCTGAAGAAAATCGTCCATCCCGCCGATCACCCCCAGCTTCAGGGGGCGTTGACGCAGATGGGGCGGGGCGAGCGGGTCCGCAACGTCATGGTCCGGGCGCTGCGCCCCGACGGCAAGCCGGTCAATCTGGCCCTGTCGGGCTATCGCCATCCCAGCGGTTCGGGCCGTCTGCTGCTGGCCCTGAGCCATCCCGGCGGATTACCGCCCGCGCCCGAACACCGGGTCAGCGAAACCGGCCTGCTGGACAAAGACAGTTTCCAGGCCATGGCGACCCAGTTGCTGGAAAGCGCCTCGCCCGACGATCCCTATCAACTGACTTTGGTCGAGTTGCCCGACCTCCAGCACGAGCATGGGGTGGGAGAGGACGTTTCCGCGATCTTCGCCTCGGAACTGGGCAATCGTTTGAAATCGCTGTCGGTGGGCGGCGATGCGGTCGGACAGTTGGACGACCACAAATTCGGCGTTCTGCACTCGGCCTCGGTCACGGCGGAATCCATCAACCGATCGGTCACCCAGGCGGCCAAGACGGTTCTGCCCGACGCCCCGCCCATTGAGGCCAAGCTGGCCACCTTGGTGCTGGATGTGGCCGATATTCCGCCGGAGGAAGCGGCCCGTGCCTTGACCTACACCTTGAACCGCTTCGCCATGGACAGCGAGAAGGGCGGCGATCTCGCCACCATGATGCGGGATCTTCAGCCCCGCCTGTCGGCCACGGTCAAGCAGATGAATGAAGTCCGCCAGACCGTGGTCAATGGCGATTTCGACCTGATGTACCAGCCCATCGTCGACCTGTGGACCAATGTGGTTCATCACTTCGAATGCCTGGTGCGCTTCAAGGGCAACGATAACCAGTCCCCCTATGAAACCGTGGCCTTCGCCGAAGACACCGGCATGGCGGGCATGCTGGACATGGCGCTGCTGGAGCGCGCTATCAAGGCCATGCGCTCTCCCATCGCCAATACGGAATCGCTGCGCTTTGCCGTCAACCTGTCGGGCAATACCCTCAGCGACCCCCATGTGGTCAAAAAGCTGCGTGAAATCCTGACCGGGTGCGGCGACCTCAGAAAGCGGCTGGTGTTCGAGATGACCGAATCGGCGCAGGTCCACGACCTCGCCGCCGTCAACGAGGTGATCCAGGGTATCCGCAAGCTGGGGCACGAGGTCTGTCTCGACGATTTCGGCGCCGGTCACGCCGCCTTCCACTATCTGCGCGCCTTGAAGGTGGACAACGTCAAGATCGACGGCAGCTATGTTAAGGACGCCATGAAGAACAACGAGAACGTCTCGTTCATCAAGGCCATCGTCCAGCTCTGCACCGAACTTGGCGTCACCACCACCGCCGAATACGTCGAAGACAGCGAGACCGCCAATCTATTGAAATTGCTGAAGGTCCGCTTCGGCCAGGGCTGGTATTTCGGCAAGCCCCAGCGCCCGTCCAGCGACGATATCCGCACCGCCTGGAAGACACCGACTTTGGAATGGCGCAAGGGCCTGCTCTACTTCAAGGGTTGAGCTTCCTTCCGCCCGCCATTTCGGCTAAGCATGAGCCATGATCACGACGCCAAGCCTTCAAGGTGACATCCCGGTCGGCAACTGGATCGACCGCTGGGTTCCAGCCCCGGTCCGGCCCTATCTGAGGCTGATGCGGCTTGACCGGCCCATCGGAACGTGGCTGCTGCTGTTCCCCTGCTGGTGGAGCGCCGCCTTGGCCGCCGACGGCTGGCCCAGCCTGGGCCTGTTCGCCCTGTTCGCCCTGGGCGCCGTCATCATGCGCGGCGCGGGCTGCACCTTCAACGACTGGGCCGATTACGATTTCGACGCCCGCGTCGCCCGTACCGCCACGCGGCCCATTCCGGCGGGTGATGTCAGCCCGGTTCAGGCCCTGCTGTTCCTGGGCTTTCTGCTGCTGCTGGGGTTTGGCATTCTGGTGCAGCTGCAAAGCTATGCCATCGCGGTGGGCATGGCCTCGCTGCTGCTGGTGTTTCCCTATCCCTTCATGAAGCGCATCACCTATTGGCCGCAGGCGTGGTTGGGGCTGACCTTCAATTGGGGGGCGCTGCTGGGCTGGGCGGCGGTGCGCGGTGACCTGGACAGTCCGGCCATACTGCTTTACGCTGCGGGGCTGTTCTGGACCCTGGGCTATGACACCATCTATGCCCACCAGGACAAGGAAGACGACGCCCTGATCGGGGTGAAGTCCACGGCCTTGGCACTGGGCGATAATACCGTACCCTGGCTGTGGCGGTTCTATGGCCTGGCCCTGACGCTGATCGCCGCCGCCGGGTGGAGCGCCGGGCTGGGCTGGCCCTTCTGGCCGCTGCTGGCGCTGGCGGCGGGGCAACTGCTGTGGCAGATCCGGACCGTCGATATCCACGATTCGCCCGACTGCCTCACCAAATTCAAATCCAACCGCTTTTTCGGCTGGATGCTGCTGGCCGCCATCGTGGCCGGGCGGCTGTGGTCATGAGCCCGGTTGCTGCCACCTTCGAAGCCGCCGCCGCCTTCATCGAAGCCAATACCGAAATCTCCAGCCCACCCGCTTGCCCCGAGATCCGTCTTTGGACCGCCACCGAGGTCACCCCCCTGTGGGAGGCCACCGAGGAAGCGCTGCTCAGGGTCAACCTGCCGCCGCCTTATTGGGCGTTCTGCTGGGCGGGGGGGCAGGCATTGACCCGCTGGGTGCTGGACAATTCCGATTTGGTGGCAGGCAAGAGGGTGCTGGACTTCGCCGCCGGATCGGGAGTCTCGGCCATCGGCGCGGCCCTGCGCGGCGCCGCCAAAGTGGAAGCCGCCGAGATCGACCCCATGGCCTGCTATGCCATCGAGATGAACGCCAAACTCAATAGCGTGACGGTCGAAACCCTGAAGGATGACGTGGTGGGCGCCCCCTGCCGCTGGGACGTGGTGCTGGCGGGCGACGTCTGCTACGAGGCCCCCATGACCGCCCATATCTGGCCGTGGCTGGTCAGCCTCGCCGCCGCCGGCGCCCTGGTGGTGATGGCCGACCCCGGCCGGGCCTATCTGCCCAAGACCGGTCTGCTGAAAGTGGCGCAATACACGGTCCGCACCAGCCTGGAACTGGAAGACCGCGTCCAGCGCGATGTGGTGGTGTTCAAGATCGTCGGCTAGAGGTGAGCGTTTTCAGGGATGCGGCAGAACAGTAACCCCCGCCTGATGTGGGACTGGAAATCTGCCCCGCCCGTACTTATAATCTCCCCATGAGCGACCTAGCCCGCCCCGTTCCTGATCTTGACAACGACGAGGCAGAGACAGCCGCGCTTGCCGCCGCAGTGGCCGAGGCCCGCGCTGATGCCCGCGTCGTACCGCATGAGGAAATGCGGGCTTGGTTGCTGGAAATCGTCGCGGGCGATTTTGATGCCCCGCCCCCCGAACCCCGGTTGCTGTGAGCGTTATTTGGCAAGCGGCGGCCCAGGCCGATATCGTTCGCCTTATCCGCCATATTGCCGAAGAAAACCCCTTCGCCTCCCGGAAGGTCGCGCGTGAGCTTATCCTCGCTGGCGATAGTCTGGCTGTCTTTCCGCGCCGGGGCCGACC
Organism: Terasakiella magnetica; assembly: GCA_902729415.1. Taxonomy (GTDB): domain Bacteria; phylum Pseudomonadota; class Alphaproteobacteria; order Rhodospirillales; family Magnetospirillaceae; genus Phaeospirillum; species Phaeospirillum magnetica_A. The sequence goes on from LR746520.1 coordinate 132,897, forward strand.
GGGGCGCATCGCCGGAACCCGAGAGCTTGTCGCCGCGTGGCCCTATATCATCGTTTATGAGGTTGACGGCTCCGGGCACGTGGTGATCTTGCGCGTCTGGCATGGGGCGCAGAGTCGGGTCGAATAGGACAAGGATAAACGCAAACAAGACATTGGTTTGTTTGATATTTTTCAGAAACAACCATGACAAGCATGAGTTAAGTGTAGCAGCGCCACAATCAGAGATAAATATGGCTTCATCTGCTTACTTCTGCAAAGGCGCTAATTCTGCGAAGAGCTGGGCTCACCTCTACCCTCAATCCATTAAGGTCTACGCCCATGCCAAGGGCACCGAGAAGGAGCGGATGGACGCAGCATTGGATGACTTTGTCCACTGCTACACGACATTTGTCCACTGTGCCCAGAGCATCTTGGACAGTCGAATTAACCCATTCTCTGATCACATTGAAAGAACATGGAAATTCAAAGAATTCAGAAATGGATATTTATGGCAGGCATCTCAAATAATTGGGAAATTCTCCTATCAAATGCCCGTTTGCCAGAATGAATTTTTCGATGTTCCTGGCCAGGATGGAACCAGCGCAATATTTAATAGACGCGGGTATATAATAGGAAGCGTCACATCAATAAATTATGCCTTTGGATTCAAGCTTCTTTTGGGGACCTCAAGCCTCAGGACGGCGCTTTGGGCGGCTGATGGGCATCGCGAAGGCAGCAAGGAGAAGATAACCGATATGCTTGCGGTCAGGTTGTCGATATTTTTCAGAGAATACATGGACTATGTTCGGCTTGCACCACGGGATTACGGTGGCTGCGCATTCAATTTGAATGCAACCCCAGGGTCATAAGCTACCGTCGCGATGCGGCTCCACGCCAAACCCACAGATGGTGGGTATCTGCGTTAACCGGGTACCTTCGTGTCGATCCGCGCGCCACGCAACGGCATCCATGTCCGTCCGTGTTTCCTGCCACGTCTCCAGCCGATTGGCATAAGCATTCCTGCGATTTTCCACGTAGATCTTGCCCCCGGCGCGGCTTGGCCTATACTGCGCCGCCAAATTCATCCCCCCATCACGGAAGGCATTTGCCATGAAGGGCGAAGTCAAGAAGGTAGTTCTGGCCTATTCCGGCGGCCTTGACACCTCCATCATCCTGCGCTGGCTGCAAGACCAGTATCAGTGCGAAGTGGTCACCTTCACCGCCGATCTCGGCCAGGGCGAAGAGCTGGAGCCCGCGCGCAAGAAGGCCCAGCTGATGGGCATCAAGGACGAGAACATCTTCATCGACGATCTGCGTGAAGAATTCGTCAGCGACTTCGTGTTCCCCATGTTCCGCGCCAACGCGCTGTACGAGGGCGTCTATCTGCTGGGCACCTCGATCGCGCGGCCGCTGATCTCCAAGCGCCAGATCGAGATCGCCAATCTGGTCGGTGCCGATGCGGTGTCCCACGGCGCCACCGGCAAGGGTAACGATCAGGTCCGCTTCGAGATGGGCTATTACGCCTTGAAGCCCGACATCAAGGTCATCGCGCCGTGGCGCCTGTGGGATCTGACGTCGCGCACCAAGCTGCTGGACTTCGCGGAAAAGCACCAGATTCCCATCGCCAAGGACAAGCGCGGCGAGGCGCCCTATTCCACCGACGCCAACCTGCTGCACATCTCCTATGAGGGCAAGGCGCTGGAAGACCCGTGGGTCGAGCCGTTCGAGGACATGTATACCCGCTCGGTCAGCCCGGAAAAGGCCCCCGACAAGGCCACCTATATCGAGGTCGAGTTCGAGAAGGGCGACGCCGTCGCCATTGATGGTGTGCGCCTGTCGCCCGCCGCCTTGCTGACCAAGCTGAACGAGCTGGGCGGCGCCAACGGCATCGGCCGCCTCGATCTGGTGGAAAACCGCTTCGTCGGCATGAAGAGCCGCGGCGTCTACGAGACTCCCGGCGGTTCGGTCCTGATCGTGGCCCACCGCGCCATGGAGAGCCTGACCTTGGACCGGGGCGAAGGCCACCTCAAGGACGAGCTGATGCCCCGCTATGCCGAGCTGATCTATAACGGCTTCTGGTTCAGCCCCGAACGCATCGCCATCCAGACCATGATCGACAAGATCAGCGAGAATGTCTGTGGCACCGTGCGCCTCAAGCTCTACAAGGGCAATGTCAGCGTGGTCGGCCGCAAGTCGCCGAAATCGCTCTACCGCCTCGATTACGTCACCTTCGAGGAAGACAGCGTCTATGACCAGCGTGACGCCCAGGGCTTCATCAAGCTGAACGCGCTCCGCATGCGTCTGGCCAAGATGGCCCGTGGCTGAATAACCCGGCGGGAGGGGTGTGCGCCGCCTCTCCCGTCTTCCTCTTCGGAAAGCCTCTGCCCGTGGCACTTAAGCGCCTTGCCCTGTTCTGCCTGGGATGGGTGTTCTTCGCCCTGGGGGTGATCGGCGCCTTTCTGCCGGTAATGCCCACCACCCCCTTCATGCTGGTGGCGCTGTGGTGCTTCGCCAAAAGCTCAGACCGCTTTCACGCCTGGCTGTTTCACCACAAGCTGTTCGGCCCACCGCTTCAATCCTGGGAGCGTCACGGCGTCATTCCGCTTTACGCCAAGGTCATCGCCATCGGCTCCATGATCCTCAGCATGGCCTATGTCCTCGGCTTTACCCAGACCCGGTGGGAATTGCTGGCGATCATGGCGACCAGCTGTACGGTGGGCGCGGTCTTCATCCTGACCCGGCCCCACACCGTAAGATAATCTTGCCCTCAGCCCTTTCGGGCATGCCCGATGATTGAAGGGGGGCGGTCCCGGTCGACGCCGTTTTTGCCATGAGGTCCAAGCCCGCATCCGCCGGTGTTTTTATTCATCAATTGACCTTGGAAAACCGCACCTCGCTGGTCAGGCTGGTGTTCTCCCACGGGGTCTGGCGACCGTCGGTATCGGAGATGACATCCTTGCGAACACCACGGAACACCGCTTCGAGCGACAGATTGGGCTGGCCGAGCTTTGCCGCCAGCGACCTGGTATAGGGGCTGTTCTTGCCGCTTCCGTCCTCGGAGACATTGCCGGGAGAGGTGGAAAAGGCGATGAAGGTCTCGACCGGTGCCTCGATCTGCGCCAATCCGCGCTGCTGACGCTTGTACTTGTCGGGGAACGGATTGTCGCGGCAAGCATCCAGGATCAGGATTTTGGGATTGGCCGTCACCAGACCAAGGGTAGCCAGCATCCTGGTCACATCGACACTCCGCGACAAGACATCCTCGGGCGAAGAGATATCGACGTCGGTGGCAACCAGATAGTTACGGCCGTTCACCTCGACCCCATGACCGGCATAATAGATCACCGCCAGATCGCTGGACTTGGCATCGAGGTAGAATTCCTTCAGCCCCAGCTTCATGGCGTCGAAATCACCATTCATGACCTTGGTGACGCTGAATCCGACCCGGGTCAGGGCATCGGCGACAACATTGGCGTCGTTGATGGTATTTTCCAGGGGAAGGCGCTTATAGGCGGCATTGCCCATGACCAGGGCGACCTTCTTGCCCGTATCGGCCGACACGGGTTTGGCAGCCGGACTGACATCGACCTGCTGGGCCTCGGGCTTGGCGATGGTGGCCAGTTCAGCGATGACGGTCTGACTGAGGCGACTGTCGGGCACCTTGAACAAGGCGTAGCCGCTGCCGCTGCCGTTGCCAACACCGGCGACGGCAATCGACCAGTAGCCGGTGACACTCCGGGTGGTCAGATCGACCCGGTCGATGGCGAACGACAGGGTCGTGAACAGATTGCCGACCAAGGCCCAGTTGCAGAAGTGCGGTGCGACCTCGATAGCGATGCGCCCTTGCGGGTCGGCGCTGATTACCCCTTCGCCGGTCGAGCAATACAGCGGCACCCCCAGAAAGGTCAGGTTGAGATGGACATTGATCTTCAGGGACGGACTGGCGTCGGACTCGGAAATCGCCAGGATGCTGGCTCCCTTCATGGCACCGCGACCGGGAATGGGGCCGCCCAGGACAAAGATGCCGATATCGTCGCCATCGCAGGCCTGGTCGCCCTGCCGGGCTTCGCAGATCCTGAAATCCCTGGTCAGCCCGTCCTTGAGCAGAGTCTTGATTTTTTCCAGGCTTCGGACGGTATCTTGCGGCGTGATCCGTCGGCATCCGGCTTCATCGCACAAGGTCGAGGCGCCGACCTTTTCCGTCTGGGAGGTCGCGGTGCACCCCGCCAGCACCAGAAGCACTGCGGCAAACAGCGTGACGGCCTGAAATCCGTATTTCATCGTACCACCTCAGATAATCTTACCCTCGCCCTCTTCGTACATACCCGACATCCCCGAGAGGTAAGAGCGCAGCGAACGGCGGTCCATCAGCTTATCCTGGGCGGCGGCGGGCAGATCGGTGATGGCGATCACCCGCTTTTCCACCAGCACCGCCACCAGATCCTCGACCACGCGGATAAAGCCCAGATCGGAGGCGAGAAACCGTGCCGAGCCCCGGTCTCCCGCCGTATCGCGGAACAGGAAATCCAGGATATCGGGATGGCTGGCGGGAAGGTTCTCACACATCCCCTCGGCTTCGGTCTCGGACAGGGCGATCACCTTTCCCGACGGGTCGCGGCAGACATAGGGCATCAGACATGTCCTTCAGCAGGGGGCTACAGCAAACCCCAGGAACGAATAAAGGCCGCCGACAGCCCCATTCCCACCAGCCATAACGGCAGGGGAAGAGCCAGCAGCGGCAGATACCAACCGCATTCCAGGAAGGTCAGGCGATCGACAATACCGGCCCTGGCGATCATCGGTCCAGCGGTGGGGCTGGTCCAGTGGTAATGGGTGGTGCGCAGCCGCAGGCCCAGGTCGATCAATCCGATCACTCCCGGCCCGATGGCGGCGGCGAAGGTGCAGCTACGGTAATCGGGAGCCTCCGCCCACCCCAGGGTGAAAACCACGGCGAAATAAACGACGACCAGCATCATCCACTTGGGAATGCCGATCCCGACCGGCCCCAGCATAAGCGGGATAAAGGATGTATCCCGCCCGATCCGTCGCCTCATGGTGTCATGCTCCGTCGAGTAGAGGGCGCAGAATAGCCCAAGCCAGGATTGACAAAAAGCGGCGAGACAGCCGAAACCTGTCTCATCGCAACCCATGCACTTTGAAGCCGACAGCGTGCTCGATTGGTTGTATGATACGTTCCAGGTAAGCAACCTGCATCATTTGGGGCGGATAAGGGGCGACAGACCCCGCCTGAGAGGCTCCGTCAGGGTGAGAAGCGCGATGTCGGCGGGCGAATCCAGGGACGGCGATACATCAGTACAATGCCTGGCCCTGCCAGGGGTTGGCAGCCCGGCCGCGAGTTCAGCCGAGGTGCTGCACCGCCATAGCATCGGCATGCGCCTGCTGATCCTCATTGCCCTGTTCAGCACCCTGATCACCCTGGCATCGACGGCGCTTCAGCTTTACTTCGATTACAGCCGCGACGTCCAAGCCATCGAGACCCGCCTTGACGAGATCGAGCGCAGCTATCTCGACAGCATCGCCGCCGGGCTGTGGAGCTTTAACACCCCCCAGCTGAAGCTCCAGATGAACGGCATCCTCAGCCTGCCGGAAATGCGGGCGGTGGAGGTGCGGGAAAACGGCAAGGGTGGGCAGAAGGGGCTGGTCCTGGCCGTCGGCCAGCGCCAGGCACGAGCCGCCATCATCCGCGAGATCCCCATTACCCTGACCACCCAGGGCAATGTCCGGCCCCTGGGAACCCTGACCCTGGAAGCTACCCTGGACGTGGTCTATCAAAGACTGATCGACACGGCCGTCATCATCTTGATCAGCCAGGGTATCCAGACCTTCCTGGTGTCGATGTTCATTTTTTTCATCGTTCATCGTCTGGTCACCCGCCACCTGATGTCCATCGCCCACTTCCTGTCGTGGCACGATACCCGCTCGGCACCGCCGCTTCTGACCCTGGAGCGAAACCACCCCAGCCAGCCCGACGAGTTGGAGCACATGGTCGATGCCTTCAACACCATGTCGGGTGATCTTTATTCGGCCTATTGCGAGCTGTCAGGGGTTAACACCGCCCTGGAGCGCGATATCGCCATCCGTCAAAGCTATGAGGAGCAACTATACCGCCAGGCCCATTACGACGAGCTGACCGGCCTGCCCAACCGAGTGCTGACCATAGACCGCCTGGATCAGGCCATTGCCGTCGCCAATCGGGAAAAGGCGTTGAGCGCCCTGCTGCTGATCGATCTCGACAATTTCAAGGACGTCAACGACGCCATCGGCCATGGCGCCGGCGACCGCCTGCTGAAGGAGGCGGCCCAGCGTCTGGGCACCTGTATCCGCGAGGGCGACACCCTGGCGCGCATGGGCGGCGACGAGTTCGTCATCGTTCTGCCCAACATCGCCGATTCCTTCGTGGTGCAAAAGGTGGCCGAGCGGGTTCTCGACGCCTTCCAGCCTCCCTTCCACCTGGATGGCCAGGATCACTTCGTCTCGGCCAGTCTCGGCATCGCGCTGTTTCCCTCCGACGGCACCTCCCCAGAGGACTTGCTGCGCAACGCCGACCTCGCCCTCTACAAGGCCAAGGAGCAGGGACGGGCGCGCTATCAGTTCTTTACCCCCGAAATCAACGAGCGGACACAGTTGCGCCTTGCTCTGGCGCGGCGGCTGCGGGGCGCCACCGCGCGCGGCGAGTTCGTGCTCTATTACCAGCCGCTGTTCCATGCCGCCACCGGTACGCCCGCCACCTTCGAGGCCTTGATCCGCTGGCGCCAGCCCGATGGCAGCATCATCATGCCCGGCCAGTTCATCACCCTGGCCGAGGATATCGGGTTGATCGGTGAGATCGGCGACTGGGTGCTGGAAACCGCCTGCCGCGAGGCCGCGGCCCTGTTCAAGGAATCGCGGGAAGAACTGCGCATCGCCGTCAACGTCTCGCCCCGCCAGTTGCACAGCGGCGAGTTCGGCCGCAAGGTCCGGCGCGTCCTCGACGACACCGGTCTGCCCCCCCAACGGCTGGAGGTGGAAATCACCGAAAGTATGCTGATGGACGACACCTCCGAGACCATCATCGCCCTGGAAATGCTGTGCGACCTGGGGGTGCGGCTGTCCATCGATGATTTTGGCACCGGTTATTCCTCGCTGGGTTATCTCCACCGCTATCCCTTCAACACCCTGAAGATCGACCGTTCGTTCGTGATCAAGATCGAGAAAGACCGCAATGGCGCCCGGCTGGTGGAAACCATCACCGGCATGGCCCGAGGCCTGGGCATGGAGACCATCGCCGAAGGTGTCGAGACCGAGGGTCAGCGCGACTTCCTGCGCAAGCACAATTGTGACATCCTGCAAGGCTATCTGCTCGGCCGCCCGGCCCCCTTCGCCACCGCCCAAGCCTTGCTGAAAGACACTGCCACGGTTGTTTGACTCGCGGGCCGGACAGGTGTAGCCATCGGCCATGGCACCACCACCTCCCCTTCTCGCACTCCGCGACGTTCGTCTGACCTTCGGCGGCAAGCCGCTGTTCGAGGGCGTCACCACCTGGGTCAACCGCGGCGACAAGACCTGTCTGGTCGGTCGCAACGGCTCGGGCAAATCCACCCTTTTGAAGGTGCTGGCCGGAGAGATCGAGCCCGATTCGGGCGAACGCTTCGTTCAGCCCGGCGCCCGCATCGCGGTGCTGCCTCAAGACCCCATCATTATCGCCCCCACCGTCGCCGATTACGTGGCGCAGGGGCTGTTGCCCACCGAGCGGGACCAGATGTTCCGGGTCGATACGGTGCTGGATGCTGTGGGTCTGGATGGCAGCCGCGATCCGGTGGCACTGTCGGGCGGCGAAGGCCGCCGCGCCGCCCTGGCCCGCGCCCTGGTCGGCCAGCCCGACGCCTTGCTGCTGGACGAGCCGACCAACCATCTCGATCTCCCCACTATCTTGTGGCTGGAGGAATGGCTGGCGAGCTATGGCGGCGCCCTGGTGGTGATCAGCCACGACCGCCGCTTCCTCGACACCATCTCCAAGCAGACCCTGTGGCTGGAACGCGGTCTGGTGCGCCGCGCCGAATTCGGCTTCACCGGCTTTCCCACCTGGCAGGAGGAGGTCTACGCCGCCGAAGAGGCCGAACTGGACCGCATGAACAACCGCATGCGCCAGGAATTGCACTGGCTGTCGCGCGGTGTCACCGCCCGGCGCAAGCGCAATATGGGCCGCCTGCGGGCGCTGGTGAATCTGCGCCAGGAGCGGGCCGAGCATAAATCGGCGGTGACCGCCTCGGGCCGTCAGGTCAACATGGCCACCGACGCGGGCGACCTGTCAGGACGCCTGGTGATCGAAGCCATCGGCGTGGACAAGCGCTTTGGCGATAAGCGTATCATCGAGGGCTTTTCCACCCGCATCATGCGCGGCGACCGGGTGGGTTTCATCGGCCCCAACGGCGCCGGCAAGACCACGCTTTTAAAGATGCTGACCGGTGAGATGGAGGCCGATGGCGGCACCATCCGCCTGGGCACCAACCTGGAGACCGCCTATTTCGATCAGCGCCGCGCCGCCCTGGACCCGGAAAAGACCGTGTGGGACACCCTGACCGACGGACGCGGCGACAATGTCTGGGTACGTGGCACGCCCCAGCATGTGGTCGGCTATATGAAGGACTTCCTGTTCAACGAGGATCAGGCCCGCACCCCGGTTCGGGCCTTGTCGGGCGGCGAGCGTAACCGGCTGCTGCTGGCCAAGCTGCTGGCCAAGCCCACCAATCTGCTGATCCTGGACGAACCCACCAACGATCTCGACATGGATACCCTCGACCTGCTGGAAGAGGTGCTGGCCGATTACCAGGGCACGCTGCTGGTGGTCAGCCATGACCGCGACTTCCTCGATCGGCTGGTGACCAGCATCATCGCGGTGGAAGGCGATGGCGACGTCAAGGAATATATCGGCGGCTATACCGACTACCTCAATCAGCGCCCCAAGCGTGACGAGGCCGCCGCCCCCAAGCCGCCGCCCAAGCCCCAGGCCGTATCCAAGCCCCAAAGCCCGCGCAACCGCCTGTCCTACAACGAAACCCGCGAGCTGGATCAGCTACCGGGGCGGATCGACACCCTGAGCGCCGAGATTGCCAAGCTGGAAAAGGACTTGAGCGATCCCGGCCTCTATGCCCGCGATCCCGCCCGCTTCCAAAAGGGCGCCGCCCGTGTCGATGCCGCCCGCGCCGAGTTGGAGGCCGCCGAGGAACGCTGGCTGGAACTGGAAGCCAAACGCGAGGAAGCAGGCAGCCGATGACGGAGACGAGGCTTCCATCCGAAGCCGGTCTTTCACCGCGCGACAGCGCCGCCGCCTTGCTGGTGGTGATGCTATGGGGGCTTAACTTTGTGGCGGTGAAGCTGGCCCTTCACACCCTGCCGCCCTTCCTGCTGACCGGTTTGCGCTTTGCCGTCACCGCCGCCATCCTGGTTCCCTTCTTCCGCCCCCGACGGCAGCAGTTGGGGGGGATCTTGCTGCTGGCCGCCGTGCTGGGATTCGGGCATTTCGGCCTGATCTTCTTCGCCCTGTCCAGGATGGACGCCGCCACCGCCGGAATCGCCATTCAACTGGGAATCCCGTTCAGCGCCCTGCTGGCCTGGCTGGTGTTCGACGAACACCTGGGCTGGCGCCGCGCCGTGGGTATGACCGTGGCCTTTGGCGGCGTCGCCCTGCTGGCGGGAGAGCCTCACCGGCCGGGTATCTTGCCGCTGCTGGCGGTGGTGGTATCGGCCATGAGCTGGGCATGGTCCAACGTGGTGATCAAGCGCATCGGCGCCATCGATCCGCTAACCCTCAACGGCTGGGTGGCGCTGTTCGCCTGTCCCATGCTGCTGGGCCTGTCGCTGGCCGCCGAGACCGGCCAGGCCGAAGCCATCGCCGCCACCGGATGGATGGGGTGGAGCGGTCTTGCCTATACCATCATCGGGTCGACCCTGATCGCCTATTCCCTGTGGTATCGTCTGATTGAACGCCATCCCATGAACCGAGTGGTTCCCTTCACCTTGCTGGGACCGGCCGTTGCGGTCACAGGCGGCGTTTTGCTGCTGGGAGAGCCGCTGACATGGCATAAGCTGGTGGGGGGCATCCTGACCGTGGGCGGTGTCGGCATCATCCAATTGTTGCCCGGCCGCTCCATCACCCCCATCGAGGAACCGGAGCCCGGCACATGAGCGTGATCAACCATCCCTCGCCCAATTTTGAACCGCGCCGCACCGGCGTGGTGGACATGCTGATCTTCCATTACACCGGCATGGAAAACGGCGAGGCCGCCCTGGCGCGGCTGTGCGATCCCCAAGCCAAGGTCAGCGCCCATTACCTGATCGAAGACGACGGTCGCATCTTCGCCCTGGTGCCCGAGGACCAGCGGGCCTGGCACGCAGGCCAAGCTTTCTGGCACGGCGAGACCGACATCAATTCCCGCTCCATCGGTATCGAGCTGGTCAATCCCGGCCACGAATTCGGCTATCGCGCCTTCCCCGAGGCCCAGATCGCCGCCCTGATCAGTCTCAGCCTCGGCATCCTGGGCCGCCATCCCATTCCGCCGCGCAACGTGCTGGGGCATTCCGACGTAGCCCCCACCCGCAAGCAAGACCCCGGCGAGATGTTTCCGTGGAAGGATCTGGCTGAAAGCCACGGTATCGGCCTGTGGCCATGCGGCGAAGCCGTCTTCATCCCGCCCGAACACGTGGTTCTGGCCGGCCTGGCCCATGTGGGCTATGACATCTGGGATCCGAAGGCGGCGCTGACCGCCTTCCAGCGCCACTTTCGCCCGTGGAAGGTGGATGGCCTCGTCGATGAGGAGACCATCGGCCGCCTGCGGGCGCTGCACCGTATCTTGCGCTAGAGCAATTCGCGATCACACTGGTTCATAACCGGCAGCCTTGAAGAAATTCCGGCACTCTTCGGGCTCGTAGAGATCGCAG
>CACVCF010000001.1 GCA_902729415.1 Terasakiella magnetica
GCGCGCGGCGGCTTCGCCTTGCTCGATATTCATCCCTCAATCGCCGGGCGCCCACGGCTGGGGCTCCAGATAATCGATCAATCCGGCCATGACCCGGGCGACGGTGGCTTCGGGAGCCTCGTCTGAGGATTCCACCGTAATGTCGGCCTCGGCATAGACGGGATAGCGCATCTCCATCAGGCGGCCCAAAATCTCGCGCGGGTCGCCCTGCTTCAATAGAGGCCTGTGATCGCGGCCCGCAGTGCGCTTGAGCAGCAGGTCGAGATCGGCCCGGATCCACACCGAAATGCCGGAGGACTTGATCCGGCTGCGGGTGGCTGCGTCGATGAAGGCACCGCCGCCGGTGGCCAGAATCACCGGGCGGCCGTCCAGCAGGCGGGCGATGACCTTGCGTTCGCCCTCCCGGAAGGCGGGTTCGCCATAGCGGGCGAAATAATCGCTGATGGAGCAACCCGCCGCAGTCTCGAATTCGGCATCGGCGTCGAGAAAGTCCAGACCCAGGCGCGCGGCGAGACGGCGGCCGACACAGGACTTGCCCGCTCCCATCAGGCCCACCAGCACCACGGTCCGCTCAATACGCCCCGTCAGGCGCTGGGCCAGGGTCGCCAGGTCTTCACTCATCGGCCAATTCCTCGCCCCATGGGCTTTTCCGTCCGAACCAGCGTTGATCAGCGGCGGCAGGGTCGATACACTGCCCCCGGATGGTCATTCTCTGGCCGCTCCGCCGCTTTTAGCCGTCCCGCCCCGGCCCTGTCCAGAAGTCGATGGTGTTCGTCGTTCAACGAGGTTCCCTGTTTCCCATGAACAAGCTTATCGGTCTCATCATTGCCCTGCTGCTGGTCCTTGTGGTCGGCGGCCTCATTGCTCTGTCCACTTGGGATCCTCCGCCCCCTTCGGCGAAGGTCGAAAAGGTTATTCCGGATGACAAGTTCCCACGCTAACAGACTGATCGGCGTTGCATCTCTGGCGGTGATGGTTCTTGCCGTCGGCTCCGCCATGGCCCAGCCCATGCCGCTGACCCCTCCCCCCGCGGCGGAGGAAGGCCATGCGCCCGCCGCCCATCCGGTCAAGGTGCTGACCTCGCCCAAGCTGCAGGACGGCCCGCCCGCCGAGTTTCCCACGGCCGAAACCGCCCTGCCCAAAGGCCCCAGCGGACATTTCGAGGTCGAGGAGCTGAAGGCACCCGACCTGGAAGCGGTGGGCGTGCTGGACGACAAACAAGGCGGCCTGGGCGTCGGCATGTGGCGCGGCACCCAGACCGCCGTCGTGCGCCGTTTCCTGCCGCAACTGCCGGCGGCTAATGGCTCGCGGGTGGCGCGGGGACTGGCCCGGCGCCTGCTGCTGACCGCCGCCGCCGCCCCCGACAATATCCGCGACGGTGGAGCGCCGCTGCTGGAACTCCGGGCCGAACGCCTGTTCGCCATGGGCGAGATTGAGGGGCTGGCCTCGCTGCTGAAGGCGGCGCCTGCGGCGCTGACCTCGCCCGGTCTGGCGCGGCTGAAGATGGACACCTATCTGCTGGCAGGCGATACCAAAGCCGCCTGCGGTGAATTTTCGCTGATCCCCGGCTCCATCGACACCAAAATGCAGATTTTTTGCAATCTGGTGGCGGGAAAGGTGCTGGAGGCCAATCTCGCCCTTGATCTGATGCGCGACCGCAAGGATGCCGACCACGCCTTTGTCGTCGCCGCCGAAGCTATGGCCGGCACCCCGCCCGCCAAGATCGACCGTCTGCCCAATATTACGCCGCTGCATCTGGCCGCCTTCCGCGCCGCCAAGATGGCCTTGCCCGCCGATATCGCCCAATCCGGCCATCCCGCCCTGCTGCGGGTGATGGCCGATTCCCCAGCCTTGCCGCTGGAGGTGCGCCTGACAGCGGCGGAAAAGGCCGAGATGCTGGGTGCCATGGAAACCGACGCTCTGCGCCGCATGATCAGTGCCGTCACCTTCACCGCCGCCGAACAACAGGCGGCGGCCAACGACAAGGGACCGCGCGGGCGGGCTCTGGTGTTCAAGACGGCTTTGGCCGAACAGCAGCCGGTGGCGCGGGTCAACCTGATCGCCCACGCCCTGACCAGTGCCGGTGATCCTCAGGGATTCGCCAACGTGGCGCGGCTTTACGCCCCGCTGATCTCCGAGATCAAGCCCAGTCCCGAACTGGCGCCTTTCGCGGTCATGGCGGCGCGCGCGCTCTATGCCGCCGCCCGCCCCGAGGCAGCTGGCGGCTGGCTGGCGCTGGCCAAGTCTGATCCCGCCACCGCCAAGGCGGCGGACGAGATGTGGCCTCTGACCCGCCTGACCCGCTCGGGCGGCGAAGAAATGGGCTCGACCCTTCTGTACGCCGCCCTGCGTCCGGCTTCAGACCATGCCGAGCGCCGTTCGCTGGTGGCGCTCGACCTGCTGCAGGCGGTAGGCGAGAAGGTTCCCGCCGCCGAATGGCTGGCCACCCTCCAAGGCCCGGCCGTCGCAGCCGCCACCACGCCAAAACCGCAGATCAAGGTTTTGCAACGCAATGCCGCCGAGGCCCTGCGGGTGGGCGAAACGGTGCTGCTGACCCTGATCAGCCTGGGCGACACCGGACTCGACAAGACCGATCCGGAAACCCTCAACCGGGCAGTGCAGTATCTGCGCCTGGCCGGATTCGACCGCGAGGCCCGCGAATTGGCGGTGGAAGCGGCCCTCGCCAACGGGCTTTAACACTTACAACCCCGCACGTGAGGACAATAAACCAGGGCGGCGCACCTGACGGCGCGGAAGCCAAGCCCTTGCGGATGCAGGGCGCCCGGCGCCGGAGGGACGAGCAACATGAAGGACAACACCATGATCATCGCCATCGACGGCCCCGCCGCTGCGGGCAAGGGAACCCTGGCGCGGCGTCTGGCCTCTGAACTGGGCTTTGATTACCTCGACACCGGCCTGATCTACCGCGCCGTCGGCATGAAGCTGGCCCACGCCGGGCATGACCCTTCCGACGTGATCGCCGCCGAGCGGGCGGCCCGAACCTTGTCGCCCGCCGATCTGGAAGCCCCGGACCTGCGGCAAGATGAGGCGGCACAGGCAGCGTCCAAGGTAGCGGTTATTCCAGGGGTGCGGGCGGCGCTGCTGGAGTTTCAGCGCAATTTCGCCAGCCATCCGCCGGGCGCCAAGGGGGCGGTACTGGACGGACGCGACATCGGCACCGTGGTCTGCCCCGCCGCCGACGTGAAGCTTTTTGTCACGGCCTCGCTGGAGAAAAGGGCCGAACGGCGGCTGAAAGAGTTGCAGGAAAAGGGCCTGGAGGCTATACACAGTACCGTCCTCGCGGATATGCGGGAGCGCGACGAGCGTGATCGGAACCGATCCGTCGCCCCCCTGGTCCCGGCGGATGGCGCTGTGGTGCTCGACACCTCCGACCTCGATGCCGATCAGGCTTTCGCCTGGACCTTGGCGCATATCCGGTCGAAGTAAGCGCGGATGACACGACATCACGCCGCCTGAGGCAACCTCGGGCGGTGGTTTTGTTTTTTTACGGAGGGCGTCCGTTACCGCCCGCCAAGACCGCCGGATTCAACCGGCTGGCCAGTAATGATGACGATACGAAAGGAACTTACGTTTATGACTAATTCTGCTCTTGCTCAGGTCGAGGACTTCCTCTCCCTGCTGGACGAGACCCTGGGCGTCGGTGGCTCGTTCGAAGGCTCCGTGATCCGGGGCACCATTGTCGAGATCGACGGCGATTGCGCCGTGATCGACGTGGGCCTGAAGTCCGAAGGCCGCGTGCCTCTGAAGGAATTTGCGACCGCCGGCCGCGCCGCCGAGATCAAGGCCGGCGATCAGGTCGACGTGTTCGTCGAACGCTATGAAGACCGCAACGGCGAAGTCGTTCTGTCGCGCGAGAAGGCCAAGCGCGAGGAAGCCTGGACCCTGCTGGAGAAGTCTTTCGAGGCTCAGCAGCGCGTCAACGGCGTCATCTTCGGCCGCGTCAAGGGCGGTTTCACCGTCGATCTGTCGGGCGCCGTGGCGTTCCTGCCGGGCAGCCAGGTCGATATCCGCCCCGTGCGCGACATCACCCCGCTGCTGGGCACCCCCCAGCCGTTCCAGATCCTCAAGATGGACCGTTCGCGCGGCAACATCGTGGTCTCCCGCCGTGCCGTGCTGGAAGAGACCCGCGCCGAGCAGCGTTCCGAACTGATCGAGAACCTGAAGGAAGGCCAGATCCTCGAAGGCGTGGTCAAGAACATCACCGATTACGGTGCGTTCGTTGATCTCGGCGGCGTCGACGGCCTGCTGCATGTCACCGACATCGCCTGGAAGCGCATCAACCACCCGTCCGAAGCGCTGCATATCGGCCAGACCGTCAAGGTTCAGGTCATCCGCTTCAACCCGGAGACCCAGCGCATCAGCCTCGGTATCAAGCAGCTGGACGCCGATCCGTGGGAGGGTGTCGAGGCCAAGTACCCGGTCAACGCCAAGTTCACCGGCCGCGTCACCAACATCACCGACTACGGCGCGTTCGTCGAGTTGGAGCCCGGTGTCGAAGGTCTGGTCCACGTCTCCGAAATGTCTTGGACCAAGAAGAACGTCCATCCCGGCAAGATCGTCTCCACCTCGCAAGAGGTTGAGGTCATGGTGCTGGACGTCGATCCCCAGAAGCGCCGCATCAGCCTGGGCCTCAAGCAGACCATGAACAACCCGTGGGAAGGGTTCCTCGACCGCTTCCCCCAGGGCACCATCGTCGAAGGCGAGATCAAGAACATCACCGAATTCGGTCTGTTCATCGGTCTGTCCGGCGATATCGACGGCATGGTTCACCTGTCCGATCTGGACTGGGAGAAGCCCGGCGAGTCGGCCATCCAGAACTTCAAGAAGGGCGACGTCGTCAAGGCGAAGGTCCTGGATGTGGACGTGGAAAAGGAACGCATCAGCCTGGGCATCAAGCAGCTCTCGTCTGATCCCTTCCAGGAAGCCATGTCCTCCATTAAGAAGGGCGACGTTGTCACCTGCACCGTCACCCAGGTTACCGAGAACGGCCTGGAAGTCGCCGTGGACGGCCTGTCGGGCTTCATCCGCAAGGGTGAGCTGGCCCGTGACCGTTCCGAGCAGCGTCCCGAGCGCTTCGCCGTCGGCGAGAAGCTCGACGCCAAGGTGACCACCGTGGAAAAGTCCTCGCGCAAGATCACCCTGTCGGTGAAGGCCCGCGAAGTCGAAGAAGAAAAGCAGGCCATGGCCGAGTACGGCTCGTCCGACTCGGGCGCCTCCCTGGGCGATATCCTGGGTGCGGCCATGCGCAAGGCTCAGGCTCAGGACGACAAGTAAGTCCCTGATCTTAAAGCTGGTAACGGCGAACCCCCGGCGCCTCGCGGCACCGGGGGTTTTCTTTATCTTGGGGGTCAGCGGCGGGCCAGCGCCCGCAGCGCCGCCACATCCATGTGGCGCTCCAGATGGTCGGCCAAGCGGTCCAGCACCGCCTCGACCTGGACCTCGTAGGCCAGCCCGCCGCGACGGCCGGGAGCCCGCTCGGCCAGGAAGCTGGCGCGGAAGGCGTCGGAGGCGAACAGGCCGTGGAGGTAGCATCCCGACACCAGCCCATCGGCCGAGCGGGCGCCGTCGGGCTGGCCGCGCAAGCGCAGCAGCGGACGAGCAGTGTCGGGGCCGTCGGTGCGGCCCATATGCATCTCGTAGCCCCGGACCGCCAGACCGCTCTGATCGGTCCCCTCGGTCTCGGTCAGCACCTTGTCGCCCGCCATCACCGTTTCCACATCCAGCAGGCCCAGGCCCGGAATGGAAGACCCGGCAGGCCCCTCCACCCCCAGGGGATCGGTGATGCGCCGACCCAGCATCTGATAGCCGGCACAAATGCCCAGCACGGCGCCGCCGCGGCGCAGATGAGCGGCGAGGTCCACGTCCCAGCCCTGCTGACGCAAAAAGGCCAGATCGGCAATGGTGGATTTGGACCCGGGCAGGATGACGAGATCGCAATCGCCAGGCAAAGGCCGCCCCGGTGCAATCATATCCAGGCGGACATCGGGTTCGGCGGCCAGGGGATCAAAGTCATCGAAATTGGCGATGCGCGACAGCCGGGGCACGGCGATATGGATACTGCCCGCACCGCCCGAACGCCCGGACAGCGAGGCGGCGTCCTCGGCGGGCAGCAGGGCGGCATCGGCGAACCAGGGAATGATGCCGAGGCAGGCCAATCCGGTATGGCGGGCAATGATCTCCACCGCCGGAGCGAACAAGGCGGGGTCGCCCCGGAAGCGGTTGATGACATACCCCTTGAGACGGGCGCGTTCGGATGCGGGCAGCAGGGCATGGGTGCCGACGATGGCGGCGATGACGCCGCCCCGGTCGATATCGGCCACCAGCACCACCGGCACGTCGGCGGCTTCGGCAAAGCCCATATTGGCGATATCAGCAGCGCGCAGATTGACCTCGGCGGCGCTGCCCGCCCCTTCGATCACCATCAGTTCGGCCTCGGCGGCCAAACGCTCGAAACTCTCCAGCACCCGAGGCAGCAGGGTCGGCTTCAAGGCGTAATAGTCACGGGCCGAGGCGCTGGCCAGCACCTTGCCCTGAACCACCACCTGGGCGCCGGTCTCGCTTTGCGGCTTCAATAACACCGGGTTCATGTCGGACACCGGCGGCACGCCGCAGGCACGGGCCTGCAACGCCTGGGCCCGGCCGATCTCACCGCCGTCGGCAGTGACGGCGGCGTTGTTGGACATGTTTTGCGGCTTGAAGGGCCGCACCTTTAAGCCCTGGCGGGTGAACAGACGGCATAGGCCCGCCGCCAGCAGCGACTTACCCACGTCCGAGCCGGTGCCCTGCAACATCACGGCGGGAATACGGGAGGAGAGAGATTTGCTCATAAGGCGGAGTTTAGGGGAGAACCCGCCCGCGCCAAAAGCCCCAATTCCGCCGCAATGACGCCATAACGGCGCCGCAAGCCCCAGCCATTCTCCCGGTCAACCGCTATGGCATCCTGGACGTGATCGAGGAGAGGGGCATGCTGGCCCGCGCCCGCGGTCTGGTGGAAAAGCCCACGCCGGAAGAGGCGCCCTCGACCTTGTCGGTGATCGGCCGCTACATCCTCCATCCCGCCGTGTTCGATGCGCTGGAGCAGCGCCAGCGCGGTGCGGGCGGTGAGATCCAGCTTACCGACGCCATCGCCCGCACCCTCGACCGCATTCCCCTGCATGGCGCCCGCTTTGTCGGCACCCGCTACGACTGCGGCAATAAGGCGGGCTATGTGGCGGCAATCATCGACGCCGCGCTGGCCCATCCCGAGACTGCGGCAGAGGTCTACGCCCATCTTCACGCCTTGGTGGGCCGTCGCGCCGCCTGATCTTTTGGTTGTATTTAATGGCGTACAAAAATCCGAATACTGCGGTTACTGCTCAATACAACAACATCAGCTGCGTATAGCGGCGAATAGTAGCAACTTTTAGGAATTAAAATCGGATGTGAGGTTCGCCAAAATGATGAAGACACCCTTCAGAGCCATGCTTGCGGCGGTGCTGGTCGCGGTGAGCCTGGGATGGGCAATGCCCATCCAGGCCCAGCCGCTGGCCTGCCGGGGACAGGGGGGCAGTCTCGCCCTGCCCTATGACAGCGCAATCCCCGCCGGATACGATCACGACCGCTTTGGAACCCAGCCCCACAGCCTGATGTTCCGCTATGGCGCCTTCACCTCCTCCTTCGCCACGCCCGAGGACATCCGCAACGACAGCCCCTATCGCGGTATTCCCAAATGGGTGTCCTACGAGATGCGTGCACTGATGGGCGAGGACGGCAGGCCGATCCTGCCCCAAGGCGCCAAGCGGCCCACCAAATGGTACGAGCTGCAAGAAACCAGCTTCCTGTGGACCGGCACGGCCGATGGCGTTACCCGCCGTGGCATCGACGCCTCTTATCGCGGCTTTGCGGCGCTGTGGAACCGCGGCCATATGGCGGCGCGCAGCCATGCCAACCGCATCGCCTGGCAGGAGGGCTGCAATACCCACGTCTTCATCAACGCCCTGCCCCAATTCGCCGATATGAACCAGGGCGACTGGCTGGCGTTGGAGAATTATGCCGGGGCCCTCGCCAATCGCCATGGCCGGGTCTGGACCATGGCCGGGCCGGTGTTCGAGCCCGACCGCGAGGTCGACATGATCGGCGGCCCCGGCGCCGTGCCGGTCGCCATTCCCCATGCCCTGTTCAAGATCCTGGCCATCGAGATCAACGGCAAGGTTCAGGCCCGCGCCTTCTTGTTCCCCCAGGCCGATGAGGATCATCGCGGCGCCTATCGCAAATGCGCGGGCACCCGCCAGGACAAGTACGACCTTGGCGCCTATGGCACCACCATCTCGGCCATCGAGGCCGCCACCGGACTGCGTTTCTTCCAGAACCTGCCGGAGTCCGACCGCAAAACCCTGGACGCCCAATCAGGCATGGCACCCTGGACGGTGGAAAACCGATTTTTCGACCATCTCTGCGGCGGCAGGGATAATGACGAGGAGAGTTGATAAAGCCCCAGGAAGCACCGCGACCTCGTGCTGAAGCTCTGGTATCCGGTGCGGGAAACCCCATCCATACCCCAACGGCTGCCAGAGCGGATCATGCGGCCGAGATGGCCGCCATCCGTGGGCATGGTTTCATGCCCATTCTCCACTTCCCACCTTTTCCAAGTAAAATAGTCCGGCTTTGTTCTTGACAAGGGTCAAGACCGCGCCGGAAAAGGCTTGGATTTCCATGATTGCAGCGTTGCACACCGCCATTGATGAGCGTCAAGACGGCAAATCCTGATTTAGACAATAATACTTGAGTGTTTTTATTATGTATCTAATCAGCAGCCGAGCCGCCCACCTCTTCAAGGATGCGTGCCCCGCCCGATCAAGGATTCAGTGTCATGGCCGTGCAGTGGAGTTCTCAGTTTTCTGTCGGCATCGTCGCCATCGACGAGGATCACCGCAAACTGTTCGCCATGATCGACGAAATGCGCGACATGGTGACGCGGCAAGCTCACCCGGATGACATCGAGTTTCTGCTCGAACGCATGATCGACTTCGCTGCCTATCATTTCCGCCGCGAGGAGGCCTTGCTTCAAGGCAACGGCTATCCCGGCTTTGTCGGTCACAAGACCAACCACGACCGCTTTGCCAATCAGGCCACGGCGGTATTGACCGATTGGCGGGCCGGGCGGCGCGACGGAGTCACCGCCAAATTCGCCGACGACATCGAAGCCTGGCTGGTCGAGCACGTCATGAAGGAGGACATGGCTTATAAAGACTTCCTCGGCGAACGCTTCGCGGCATTACCGGCATTCAGCCTCCGTTCCCTGATGCTAAAACAGGCATTGCCTGCCTTGGTCGTTCTGGCCGGTCTGGCCGGCTCGATGGCGGCGGGAGCCTCCGGAACCGGGCTGTGGATCCAAGCAGCGGCGGCCTTGGCCTCGCTGGTCCTGGCGATTGGGTTCGGCGGCGAGGCGGTGCGGGTGGTCACGGCCATGACGGCCGCATTGAAGCGGCTGGCGGAAAACGACCTCGACACCCAGGTGCCGGGCGGTCACCGCAACGACCAGCTTGGCCGCATGGCCGCCGCCATCGAACTGGTCAAGCTCAACATCTGGGAAGTTTGGCGCAGCCACCAGGAAAGTGAGAGCCAGCAGCGCCGCACCGCCATGGCCCGCCGCCAGGCCCTTAACGGGGTCAGGGACGATTTCCAGTCTTCGCTACAAAATCTGGTGCCCAGCGTCGCCGCCAACGTCAAGACCGCCCGCGCCAAGTCCAAGGTGGTTCTGGCCGATGTCGGCACGACCCGCGACCGCTGCGCCGAGGCCGTATCCACTTCGGATGCTGTGGCAGCCAGCGTCGATGTGGTCGCCGAGGCCGCCCGGGCGCTGTCGCAATCCATCGCCGAGGTCCGCACCCGCGTCGATGAGGCCAGCGCCATCTCCGGCAAGGCGCTCACCGCCGCTGAACGCGCCTCGGGCACCATTACGGGGCTCGATGAATCGACCCGACGGATCGGTGAGATCGTCACCTTGATCACCGACATCGCCGCCCAGACCAATCTGCTGGCCTTGAACGCCACCATCGAGGCGGCCCGCGCCGGGGAAGCAGGCAAGGGCTTCGCCGTGGTCGCCAATGAGGTCAAGCATCTCGCCAGCCAGACCGCCAGGGCCACCGAGGAAATCGGCCGCGTCGTCGGCTCGATCCAGGGATCGGCGGGAGAGGTCGTCAGGGAGATCGGCTCTATCGGTGAGATCATCGCCCAGATGAACGGCATTTCACAGCGGGTCTCCGAAGTGATGACCCATCAAGATGCCGCCACCGGCGACATCGCCGCGCGGGTGCGCCAGGCCGCCGAGGGAACGGTGGATGTCGCCGCACAGCTCAAGGATGTCATGCTCACCATCGGCTCGGCGGCGGACGGAGCAGAGGGCATCGCCTATGCCACCAAGGAACTGACCCGCATTACCAGTGAGTTCCAAGGCGCCATCGACGGCTTCCTTGCCAAGTTGGGCAGCCAATAGCATGAAGTTTTCCCCCCACCCCACGGAAAAACAGGAGTTACGGATGAAGATCTCTCGGTTCTTGGCTTATGCGACACTGGCTGGATCTCTCATGCTCGGCACGGCGGCGATGGCCGCCGATCCCCATGCCCACGCCGCCGGACATGACGGCCACGGCGAGGCCGGGCTGACGCTCGACCACGGCAAGATGTGGCAGACCGATGCGCCGCTGCGGGCCGGAATGACAGAAATCCGCACGGCGGTCGCCACGTCCCTCGACCCTATCCACGCCGGAAAGTTCAACCCCAGTGACTTTGACGCCCTGGCGGGGCGGATCGAAGGCCAGATCGACATGATAACCAAGAGCTGCCATCTCCCGGAACAGGCCGACGCGCAACTTCATATCGTCTTGGCGCAAATCATCGACGGCATTGGCGGAATGCGGGGCCAGAGCGGCGCCCGTATCGATGGCGCGGTGGCGGTGATCAAAGCCCTCGACGCCTATGGCCGCCACTTCACCCACAAAGGCTGGCAGCCGATCACGCATTAGAATGCATCAGCTTCACGCTGATGCATTCTAGAATTTCCGTGCGTGCCGATCTGAAAAACCGGGAACCGGGGTGCGCCCCGGTCCCGTCACTGAACCTGATCGAAGCGATAGGCGCTGTGACACTGGTTGCAGCGCCCCAATTGCTCCCCAAGCCGCCCGGCCAGAGCGGCAGGCGTTTCGCCCCGCTCGGCGGCGGCGGCAAGGTCATCGAACCCACCATGCAGAGGCATCGCCATACGCTTGAAGTCAAGCGGCAGCTTGGCCAACAACGAGGAGGGGGCGTCATGGGTTGCTGCCATGCCGACGCTCCGCGCCGCTGCGGCGACCTTGGCATTACTGCCTTCGGCAAGGCCGCCGGTGATGTCCTTGACCACGCCCAACAACAAGCGCATCTCGCTCAAGACGAAATCACGCTCGCCGGGCTGGAGAAGAACGGTGGTCCGCCCGTCCGTCGCCGGAATGGTATGGCCACGGACAAACACATAACCAGCGGCGGCGACGGTCACCACCCAAAGCGCGACAGGGGCCGCGACCATCCACTTTTTCATAACCGCCATCCTTCTCCGGGGGGCCATCGGGAAGTTTCAGAACTCTAAGCTGCCTTGGAAATGCGCACCCGCCAAGTCTCCGGGCCTTCCTCGAGGTAGTCCCAGCCGAAGGTGCCGCCCCGCTCTGCGTTGAAATGGTAGTACAACGGCTTGGGGTCGTGGTCATTGACGAGGATGAAAGACCCGCCGACCGGCAGGGTGTCGAAGGTATTGAAGATCTGCGGGTGACGGTCGCGCGGCGCGATGGTGCGGACATCAAGCGTTATGTCGGACATTGCAGGAGGACTCCTTTTGAAGATGGACAGCGCGGCGATGCGAAGACCGCGCCACCTCCTGAAAATATAAGCAATATACTCGGATATATGATTGAGCTTGATCAAGCTTTCGGCTGGGAAGCCGCCGCCTCCACCGCAAAAGCCACACTGCGCAACTCTGATATCCCTCGACTCAACACGTCCGGCTAAAAATACTTGGCCAGATTGCGCCGGATCCGCTCCTTGACCGGATCACCGTCGGCAGGGGGCTCGAACGGCAGGCCGGTGACGGTCTCGAACAGGGAGATGTATTTCTGGCTGAACTCCACCAGGGTGTCGGCGGGAATTTCAGGCAGCGGCTGGGTGTAGGGATCGCAGCGGGCCGCGATCCACAGACGGAGGAATTCCTTATCGAGACTTTCCGGCTCCTCACCCGCAGCGTGACGCGCGGCATAGCTGGAGGCCTGCCAGTAGCGGCTCGAATCGGGGGTAAGGATTTCGTCGGCCAGGGTAATCCGGCCATTCTGATCGAGGCCGAATTCAAACTTGGTGTCCACCAGGATCAGACCGTTGCGGGCGGCGATCTCGCGCCCCCGCGCGAACAATGCCAGGGACAAGCGCGCCAGTTCGTCCCATTGTGCCGGGGTCACCAGCTTGGCCGCCACGATCTCATCCGGGGAAATCGGGGCATCGTGCCCCCCGACCGCCGCCTTGGTGGTGGGGGTGAGGATGGTGTGGGGCAGCTTATCGTTCTTGACAAGACCGTCGGGGAAATCGAGGCCGTACATATGGCGGCGCCCAGCCTTGTACATGGACCAGATCGAGGTATCGGTAGAGCCGGTCAGGTAATCCCGCACCACCATCTCGATCGGCAGCATGGCGAGATGGCGACCCACCACCACGTTGGGATCGGGATATTCGATGACATGGTTGGGGCAGATATCCTTGGTGGCCTCGAACCAGAAGCGGGCGGTCTGGGTCAGCACTTGGCCCTTGAAGGGCACGGCCGCCAGCACTTGGTCAAAGGCGCTTTGGCGGTCGGTGGAGATCAGGATGCGCCGCCCATCGGGCAGGTCGTAATTTTCACGGACCTTGCCCCGGTAGTAATTGGGCAGTTCGGGAATGGCGGCTTCGGTGAGTACGCCGGAAATGGCGGCCCGGATCACGGCGGAGGAGAGCATGAGACCATCCGAAGGGAGAGGGAAACTGATTTATCCCATCATGATGGCGCCCAAGGCAAGAGAAGGCCGAACCGGCTTGCCCGAAAAGGACAAGCCGGTTCTTGTCGCTACAGCATCAGGCAGACCGATTTGGTCTCGGTATAAAGCTCGATCCCGGCCTTGCCGTGCTCGCGCCCCCAGCCCGATTGCTTGAAGCCGCCGAAGGGCATGGCAGGATCAACGATGCTGTGGCAATTGACCCAAACCGTCCCCGCCTTGATGGCCGGGGCAAGGGCATGCATCTTGTTGAGGTCGCGGGTCCAGATGCTGGCGCCCAAGCCAAATTCCGTGTTGTTGGCTATCGCCGCCACTTCATCCATATGGGAGAAAGGCATGGCCACCACCACCGGCCCGAAGATTTCCTCCTGCACCACTTTCATACCCGGCGAGGTGTCGACCAAGACGGTGGGCTGCATGAAGTAGCCGGCCCGGTCCACCACCTGGCCACCGGCGGTGGCCCTGGCGCCGTCGGCCAAGCCGCACTTGACATAGCCGCTGACCCGGTCGATCTGCTCCTTCGACACCAGCGGCCCGAGTTGGGTCTCGGGGTCGAGGCCATGCCCCAGTTTGAAGCTGCTGGCGATGGCCGAGACGCCTTCGATCACCTTGTCGAACATGCTCTTATGCACCAGCAGCCGCGAACCGGCGGTGCAGACCTGTCCCTGGTTGAAGAAGATGGCCATGGCGGCTCCACCGATGGCGATGTCGAGGTCTGCGTCCTCACAAATGACCACCGGCGACTTGCCCCCCAGCTCCAACGTCACCTTCTTGAGGTTGCCGGTGGCGGCGTGAACGATATGACGTCCGACCTCGGTGGAGCCGGTGAAGGTCACCTTGTCCACATCGGGATGGGCGGCCAGCGCCGCCCCGGCGGTGCCGCCGAAACCGGGCACCACGTTGACGACACCGGCGGGAAAGCCCGCCTCCATCACCAGCTGACCGAAGCGCAACGCGGTCAGCGGCGTCTGCTCGGCGGGCTTCAGCACAACGGTGCAGCCGGTCGCCAGGGCTGGAGCCACCTTCCACACCGCCATCATCAGCGGGAAATTCCACGGCACGATACAGCCGATAACGCCCACCGCCTCGCGCATGGTGTAGGCGAAGAAGCGGTTGGGCATATAGGGCACCGACACCGGGATGGTCGAGCCCTCCAGCTTGCTGGGCCACCCGGCCATATAGCGCAGGTAATCCACCGACCCGGCCACGTCCAAATGGCGGGCCATGGCCACCGGCTTGCCCTGATCGAGGGATTCCAGTTCGGCCAGCTCGTCGGCATGGGCCTCGATCAGGTCGGCCAGACGGTGCATCAGTCTTTCGCGGGCGTGGGCCTTCATGCCGGACCATGTCTTGTCCTGGAAGGCACGGCGTGCGGCCTTGACCGCCAGATCGATATCGGCGGCATCACCCTCGGCGACCTGGGCGATCTCGCGCCCGGATCCGGGATCGAACACCGCGAAGGTCTTGCCCGATTGGGCCGCAACCATGGCGCCGTCGATCAGCATGCCAATGGGCCGGCACAAGAAGTCCTTGTTCGCCGCGCACAGCACATCCAGGGGAGCGAGTGTGGTCATGTTTGTCTTCCTTACTTTCTTCTGTGGCGAAGGATCGAGAACAGCGAGGGGTCAGGGTTTGGGGGCGTCGATCAGGACAGTTCCCTGGACCGTGGTCAGCAAAAGCCGCCCCGGCGCCGCCCTGACAAGCCCGGTGATGTCGCGCTTCTCGGGCTGGATTTGAGTGGCGAACCGGGGGGCCTCCGGCAGACCGTGGACCATGGCGCCCGACAGCGCGCTTCCCACCACCACCCCGTTGATTTCGATGAGAGCAGTGATGGACTCCGCCACCTCCGACGGGATGCGGCTCCAGGTGGTGCCGTTATCGGCGCTACGGAACAGGCGCCCGTTCAGGCCCCCGACCACGATGGTGCCGGTACTGGCCACCATGCCGGTCCACAAGGTTCCCCTATAGCCGGTGTCGCCATAGCTCCAGGTCTTGCCGCCATCGCCCGAGCGCAGCACGCTGCCCAGCTCGGCGGTGACGTAGAGGGCACCCTTGCCGTCGGAAAACACCTGGGTAAGGTTGCGGTCGGCCTTGCCCGAGCCGGGTGGCGGCGGCAGGGTCACCGGCACCCAGGTGGCACCGCCGTCGGTGGTGTGGAGAAACAGCGACCACAGGCCGACGGCCCATCCTTCGGCGGGGCTGGTGAAGGTCACGGAAAACAGCGGCTGGTCCACCGTGGCGTCGCTGCGTTGCAGCCGCCAGGTCTCGCCGCCATCCTCGGTGGCGATGATCGCGCCCCAATGCCCAACGGCCCAGCCGCGCCGGTCGTCGGCGAAGGCCACTGCGGTCAGCGTCGTCGAAACCGGCACGCTTTGCGCCTGACGGAATGTGGTGCCGCCGTCGTCGGACAGCATGACGATGCCGTGTTCGCCGATGGCTACGATCCGTTCCCCGGTGCGGGCGGCCCCCAGCATCATAGCGCTGGCGGCATTGGCCCATCGCCGGGCCGGACTTGGTTTCAGCTCGGGGGCTTCGGCGGCGTCGGCCACCGGTCCCAGGGACAGCATGACGGCAAGAACCGCCAACAGCATGAAGCGCATGGGGCGTCCTTCCTTCAGTGATCGAACACGGTAGACAGCTTGACCGGATGCTTGCGCGGCATGATGCGCTCCAACACCACCGCCAAGGCGGGCAGCGCGGTCATGGCCATCACCAGATTGATGATGAACATGAAGGCCAGCAGCTTTCCCATGTCGGCCTGGAACTTCAGGGCCGACAGGCTCCAGGTCGCCACCCCCGCCGCCAGGGTGATCGCCGTGAAGATGGTGGCGATGCCCACTTCCAAGATCGAGTGCTCCATGGCCTCGACGATGGGGCGGCCGTGGGCCAGATGCAGTTGCAGCCGGTTGTAGATGTAGAAGGCGTAATCAACGCCGATCCCCACCGCCAGCACCATCACCGGCAGGGTCGCCACGGTCAGGCCGATCTCCAGTTCCTTCATGAACCAGTAGCCGATGAAGGTCGCCACGGTCAGCGGCAGGCAGCAGGCGATCATGGCACGGAAGTCGCGGTAGGCCAGGAACACCAGCAGCAAGATCGCGGCATAGACGTTGAGCATCATGGGAAGCTCGCTCTTTTCCACCTCGTCGTTGGTGGCGGCCAGAACCCCGGCATTGCCCGCCGCCAGCCTGATGGATATGCCGTCCAGGCTGAATTGCTGACGGTAGGCCTTCACCGCATCCATCACCCGGTTGATGGTGGTGGCCTTATGGTCGGCGAGATAGAAATGGACTGCGGTCATGCTGCAATCCTTGTTCATGTAACCGCGCACCCGCCCGATCTCGGCGCTGAGGGCGCCGTAATTGGTGGGATCGATGGGGACGGCGAACATCTTGGGATTGCCTTCGTTGTAGCCCTGGTTGTAGGCGCGCAGCATTCCCGAATACGACACCACCGAGACCACCCCCGGCACCGAGCGCATGGCGGCGACAAAGGCGTCCTGGGACAGGCCGATTCGGGCGTCAGCGCAGGAATCGGGACGGGCCTCGAACACCACCGACAGCCAGTCGAGCCCCATGTCGTAATCACCAGCGATAGCGACCACGTCCCGGTTGAAGCGGGAATCGGCCCGCAATTCCGGGGCGCCGGGCTGGATGGTGCCGATGATGCGGTCACTGCTCTGCCAGACCGCCACGGCGAACACCACCATCATCAGGGCGGTGGTCAGCCAGGCGTTGCGGGGCTCGGCCACCCGCGACAGGGTCCGCAGCCAGCCCGACCGGGCCTCGCGCTTGATCAGGGCGCGGTCGGCATAGTCCTTGGTGACGTTGAAATAAGACGCCGCCACCGGCAGCATGATCAGGTTGGTGACGATCTTGTAGCCGACACCCAGCGAGGCGGTGATGGCCAGTTCGCGCACCATGGGAATGGGGATCAGCAGCAAGGTGACGAAGGAGACGAAGGCGGTGACCAGGGCCAGGGTTCCCGGAACCATCAGGCCGCTGAAGCTGGCCCGCGCCGCCTCCTGCGAGGTCTTGCCGTGGGAGATTTCCCGGATGATGTAGTTGATCTGCTGCACGCCGTGCGACACGCCGATGGAGAACACCAGGAACGGCACCAGCACCGCCAGCGGATCGAGGCCGAAGCCCAACAGCCGCAGGGTGCCGAACTGCCACACCAGCGAGGTCAGGGAGCAGGCGATCGGCAAGATAGTGAAGCGCAGCGAGTGGCAATACCAGTAGACCGCCAGCCCGGTCAGAACCAGGGCGATGCCGCAGAACAGGAATACCCCCGACGCGCCGTCGGCGATATCGCCGATCTGCTTGGAAAAGCCGATGATCTCGATCTCGAACGCGTCGTCTTCGAACGGCGTGCGGATGTTGCGTTCGAGAATACGGTTGAAGGCGATGTAATCCAGACGCTCGCCATGGGCGTCGTACTCGTTGAGATCGGCGGTGATCATGGCGCTGGTCTCGTTGCGCGCCACCATGGTGCCGACATAGCCCCCCGCCACTGTCGAGGCGCGGATGCCCGCAATCACCTCGGGCGTCAGGGCGGCGGGCGTCACCGTGCCGGGAATGACCGGATCGGCCCGGAAGCCTTCCTCGGTGATCTCGTTGACGAAGCAGTTGGGCGTCCATAGCGACTGCACCCCCAGCTTATCCACATTGGGCAGGAAGCTGACCGCCTGGGTGACCTTGTACAGGCGCGACAGCCCCTCGACGCTCCAGATCGGCTTGCCATTCCTGGCCTTGACCACCACGGTGATACGGTTGGCCCCGAACAGATCGGCCTTGTAGGTGTCGAAGGTGGCTGTGTATTCGTGCCCCACTGGAATTTGCTTTTCGAATCCGGCTTCCATGCGCAATTGGACCGCGAAGACGGCCATCACCACGGTGAAGGCGCTCAAGATGACGAGCGTCAGCCTCCTGTGGCGGAAAAACACCTTCTCCAGCACCCCGACGAGGCGATCCAAATTCATGCTCAACTCCCACTCATACGGGTGAGCGGGCGAGCCGCCGGAGCGACCTGCCCGATTGCCGGTTTTTCTAGAAATTCCGCGTCACATAGGCCCCGAGGAAATCGCGGTCACCCAACTGCTGGCTGAGAACGCCGCCGCCGAAGAAGTGGCTGAAATTGACGCCGCCCTGCCAGACCGCCGGGTTCTGCATGAAATTGAC
The DNA here is from genome assembly GCA_902729415.1 of Terasakiella magnetica. Lineage (GTDB taxonomy): Bacteria > Pseudomonadota > Alphaproteobacteria > Rhodospirillales > Magnetospirillaceae > Phaeospirillum > Phaeospirillum magnetica_A. The sequence goes on from CACVCF010000001.1 coordinate 18,224, forward strand.
ATAGACGTTGAGGGACTTGGCACCCTGGAGGTAATTACCCTGGAAGTTGGGGGTGTTGCCGTACATGGCCCAGAAGAAGGTGGCGCCCGGCGTCACCTGCCATCCCGGAATGATGCTGCCGTCATAGGTCAGGTTGTAGTCGATGGTCATGCCCGCCGAATGGGCGGTGCCCTTGCTGCCGGTGATGGGGCTGCCGGTATAGGAATTCTTGGCCAGCCACGGGAAGTACCCGGCCTGATAGCCCTGGACCACGCCCTGCCCATTGACGGAGGACGAGACCAGCTTGTTGTCGTTCACGCCGGGATAAAAGATCCAGGTGCCTTCCATGGTCAGCGAACCGCTGTCGGCTCCGATTCTGCCGATGAAGGGATACTCGCTGGGGGTCATGGCCAGCAGGCCGACCACATCGGTCTGGAACTTCTGCATCTCCTTCCACTGGTGGCAGTTGATGCCGGTAGGGGTGTTGGCCGAAGACAGATCCATGGGATTGCTGCTGGCGGAGCAACCGGTCAAGGCGACGGCGTCGCGGGGACGGTAGGACACCTCCGACCCGATGGACCAATCGCCCGCCGGGAAATTGGCGCTGACGCCGTAAAGCTGGCGGTTTTCCAGATACTTCGCCGACACGGTGCCGTTGACGTTGTTGTCAAGCACCGGCAGCTTGTCGTGATAGTTCAAGAAATAGAAGCCCAGGTCCACCTGGGTTCCCGCGGGCTTGAAGTGGACATTGACGCCGAACTGCCCCTGGCTGCTGGGCTCCATGTCGGGGCCCATATTGACCGCCAGGGCGCCCGGAGTCTGGGGCGTGGCGGCCAAATTGGCGTTATTGGCATTCAGGTAGATGGGCTTGGCCCCGGCGCCGAGATTGTTGCTGACCGACCAGTAGGTGCCCACCGGCGCGAAGGCGGCGTGGTTCCAGTAGAACTGGTAATAGGCCTCGACGTTGATGTTGGGCGTGATGGCCTGGGCGAAGCTGATCATCGGCGCCGGAATCACCGCTTCCTTCAACTGGGTTCCCGGAATGGCCAGCTTTTGCAGATCCATGGAATTGGTGGCGTTGATGCCGCCCGCAGCCCACACGCTTTCGCCCCAGTTGACCACCTGATTGCCCAGGCGGACATGACCGCGCTTTTGCGCAATGTCGTAATCCTTGCTGACCCACAGGTCGAGCATCTGGGCATCGTGTCCGATCCGCTTGCGCGCGGCATCCTCAAGGGCGGCGTACTGGGTGAAACGGGCGGCGGGATCAAAGCTGGCCGTGCCGCGCCCCATGAATTTATAGCCGTCATACCCGCTCAGCAGCAGTTCGGTGGTGCCCTTGAGATAGCCGGTATAGGGCTGCCACTTGTTATAGTTCAGATTGCCGGTGTGGCCGTTGCCCCACTGGGCGGTATTGGCGCTGGAGCCGCACCCGGCCGAGCCGCCACCGCCCGCGTCACGGGCGCCGGTCAGACCGCAGGACGGATCCTGGGCACGGATGCCGATACCGGCGGTGACCTGGGTCACCCACGACGCATGGACCCCCTCGATATCGAATTCGGCGGCCCGGACCGCGCCGGACATGGCGGCGATGCCGCCCGCGACACCGACGGCAAGCCGCGTCGTGCGCAATAACATTCCACGAAATGCGTTCATGGTCATACCTCTTGGCGAAGTTCAGCCGTCCCGGCGCCATTCCGGCGCCGGTCGATCCACGTGTTCAGATGAAAAGCGTTACCGCTCGCTGACCGCGCGCAGCGTCTCGGACGAGAAGAATCCGTCGGTAAAACGGCTGTCGTTGTTGGCGTCGGGCAGCCAGCGGATGTCTTGCGGCGCGCCCAAGGTGGCCTGGTCGAAGACATAGCGGCCATTCAGCAGATCGTACTGGACGAAGGCCTCCACATCGCACGATCCGCCCAATTCCCAGACCGGGATCGAGAAGCCCTCGCGCACCTTCCACAGGCGGCCCTGGGCGTCGTAATCCTCGCCCGCCAGGGCCAGGAAGGTATCCTCGTCGAAATACATCACCTTCTTGGGCGCCACGTGGCGGACGTCGGGCTTGGCGGTGCCTTCGACCATGATCACCCGGTGCAGTTCGTAATGCCGGTGTTCGGGGTTGATGTATTTGTCCTGGGCCACATCCTTGAACGCGGTCTTGTAGTTGTAGACCGCGAAGCTGTGGTAGGGGACGAACATCTCCTTCTTGCCGATGACCTTCCAGTCGAAGCGGTCGATGGGGCCGTTGAACAAGAACGGCTCGTCGAGGGCGTAATTGTTCTCGAACCCGATCTGCGGCGCATCGTACTGATAGGTCGGCATCCGGCGGACGCGGCGCTGGCCGGGGAAATAGTAATAGCTCTCGGCGGAGGCCTGCTTGAGGGAATAGCGCTGGACGATGCCTTGCCCCGCCAAAGCGGGCGGCTCGTTGTAGGAAAAGTAGATGCCGTAATGCAGGCCGTTGTTGATGTCGGACGAATTCTGCCCCTTGGCGCCCCAGGGATAGAACGTGTGCTGCGGCCCGGAGGTGGCGATCCATTCACTGTTGCCGGGGCGCGGCGACACCGCCGTGGTGGTCTTGGGCCAGACCACGCCGACACCGCGATAGCGGGTCTGATAGTTCCACAGGATCTGGGCGCCATTGGTGGGATTGGGGAACAAGGTGCCGGGCAAGACGCCGGAATCGACAAAATTGCCGGTAGCGTCCAGCTTGGCGCTGGCGGCGTTCTGCTTGCTGTTGGCCTGGACCCAGTCGGGATAGCCGCAATCGCGGCGTGTCGGATAGACGTCCATGCGGTAATCGGGTTTCTGCTTGAACAAAGCCACCTGACCGGGGGTCAGCTTGTCGGCGTACTGATCCACATTGGCCGCCGTAATGGAAAACAGCGCCTTGTCGGCCTTGTGCTTCCAGTAATCGCCGCGGACCTGACCATAGCTCCACCCGCCGTCGGGAAGCGCCGGCCCCGAGAATTCGGGAATATTGTCGGCCGCGGCGGTGCCAATCGACACACCGAGAGCAATGGCTCCAGACAGAGAAATCCTTGAAACCTTCATCGACATCCTCCCGGTTATTTTATCAGGCCGGCTGATTTCCGCTTTGGTAACGCAAAGCGCACGGCCACAGTTTTTTGTGTAACACCAAATACAAAAACGAGTGCATCCGTTAAAAGAAGGTATAAAATTCCTGTCGCGCATAAAATAATGCACGCTATTTGTGATATTGATGTTTTTCGGCGATCTTCCGATGCGCCTTCCAAGCCTTCCCTCTGCCTGCCTTACGGCGGACACGCCCGATACGCGGCCATTTTTTGTTTTTTGACCACTCTCTCCGCGAGCCGTATCTGGATACCAAGAACGCAGGAAGCTTCGATATAACCAAATGTGGTTATTCGGCTGTCAGGGCTGCTATGTTAGCCCTGCAATGGTGGCGACTATCTCGTTACTGCGGTGCAGCATTTATTTTACTAATTCTTATGTCTCACCTTTTGCGGAAGAAAGGCAATGCCGGTGCGAGCCCTGATCGTTGACGACCACCCCTTGTTCCGCGAAGCCCTGGCCTTTGTGCTGTCGCGGGTCGAGGAGGATGCCGTTGCCGTCCAGGCCGATTCGCTGGAACAGGCGACATCGGTTCTTTCCGATGATCCCGCCTTCGATCTGGTTCTGCTTGATCTGGGCTTGCCCGGCGCAGGTGGTCTGGCCGGGGTTCTGACCATCCGCAGTCTGGTGCCCACCACCCCCATCGTCGTGGTCTCGGCGGCGGAAGACCCCGACCTGATTCAGCGTGCCGTCCGCCTCGGCATCAGCGGCTATATCGCCAAGAGCAGCAGCGGCGGCGTCATGCATGCGGCCCTCGCGCGCATCCTGAGCGGCGACACCCATTTTCCGCAGGAAGCCAGCGCACCGCCGCCGCCCGGCCCGTCGAACCGTTCCGACGGCCTGGAGCAACTGACCCCCCGGCAATTGACGGTCCTGCGGCTTCTCGGCGAGGCCAAATCCAACAAGCAGATCGCCTATGAGCTGAGCATCAGCCAGGAAACCGTCAAAATCCATATCTCGGCCATCTTGCGCAAACTCGGCGTCTCCAGCCGGGCGCAGGCCACCATGATGGCCTTCAAGATGAAATGAGAGCCCCCGGCACCGGCCTGATAACCCCAATTGGTTATCGTCCATCGGGATGGCAGCTGATGTAGTGTCAAGCCACATCATTGCATGGGTGGCAGCCCCTGCGGCCATGGCCGCCTTGGCGCCGTCCGGTCCCGGAGGTCGAGTATGAAGCGCATGTCCTTGGGGTTACGGTTCGCGGCGTGGGCCTCGCTGGCTCTGGCCGCCCTGATGCCCGCCCACGAGGCCCACGCCGCCGAACCGTCAGGCCCCGCCTTGCTCAACGCCAAGTGTTCGACCTGCCACGCCCGATCCGAGACCGGCGCCCTCTTCCGCATCGATGCCCAGCGCAAGACGCCCGAAGGCTGGATGATGACCATAGACCGGATGCAGAAATGGCACGGCGTCATCCTGACCGAGGCCGAGGAAGCCACCCTGATCAAGCATCTGGCAGATACCAGGGGCCTCGCCCCCGAGGAGGCAGCCCCTTTCCGCTATGCCGTCGAGCGCCGCACCCTGGTGGAAACACCCGACGATTCCGATCTGGCGGCCATGTGCGCCCGCTGCCACTCCTATGCCCGCGTCGGGCTGCAACGCCGCGCCGAGGGCGAATGGCGGCGTCTGGCCCATATGCATCTGGGGCAGTGGCCGACATTGGAGTATCAATCCCTGTCGCGCGACCGCAAATGGTGGGAGCTGGCCTCGGGCGAGCTGCCGGGCAAGCTGGCCGCCAAGTGGCCCCTGGTCTCCGAGGCCTGGACCGCATGGCAGCGCCACCCCACCGCCAGCCTTGCCGGACGCTGGCGGGTCGCCGGACACCGCCCCGGTAAGGGCGATTATCAGGGCGTCCTGACCATCGGGCGCGGCAACGGCGAGGACCGCTACAGCCTCGACTACCAGCTGACCTGGGCCGACGGCACCGTCGAGCGGGCCAGCGGCGGCGCGGTGCTTTACACCGGCTATGAGTGGCGCGGCGCGGTGACGCTGGGCAACGAGCGGGTCAGCGAAGTGCTGCGGCTCTCCCCCGACGGCACCCGTTTGCACGGCCGCTGGTTCGTCGATGGCCAAGACGCCATCGGCGCCGACATGGTGGCGGTGCGGGGCAAGGCCGTCATCGCCGCGCTTTCGCCCGCTTATCTCAAGGCCGGGGAAACCCGCCGCATCACCATCGCGGGCAGCGGCCTCGGCGGCACGGTCTCCCTGGGGGCGGACGTGCGGATCGACAAGATCGAAACCGCCACCGCCGAGACCGTGACCGTCATCGCTTCGGCACAGGCCAAAGCCAAGCCCGGCCTGCGCGACGTGGCGGTGGGGACGGCCAAGGCCTCCGGCGCCCTGGCGGTCTATGATGCCGTCAGCAGCGTGCGGGTCGAGCCGGAAACCATGCTGGCCCGGCTGGGCGGCGGCGGCGCACCGGTGCCGGTGGCTCCGGCCCAGTTCGAGGCGGTGGCCTATATGGCCGCCCCCGAGGGTGAAATCCGTATCGGCCCCATGCCCGCCAAATGGTCGGCGGCGGGATTCGACGAAACCGCCATCCACGACGAGGATGCCCGCTTTGGCGGTGTCGTGTCGGCCAGCGGTCTGTTCACCCCCGCCGAGGCTGGCCCCAATTCCAAGCGAAACGGCAACAACAACGTCGCCAATCTGCTGATCAAGGCCGAAATCGGCGACGGCGCCCGCGTGGTCGAGGGCAAGGCCCACCTTATCGTGGCGCCCCAGCGCTGGAACGACGCTGCGATCCGATAGGAACCGTCATGAACTGGTGCCTTCCCCACGGCATGATCCGAGACTACCGCATCGATGACCGGCGGGTGCTGTTCCATGTGCCCACCACCAGCCTGTTCGAACTGGACGCGGCGGCGGCGGCGGTGATGGATCAGCTTTCCAGCGCCGAGAGCCTGACCGCCGACGCAATGGCCGTGCGGCTGGACGGCCGCTTCACGCCGCCGGTGCTGGCCGAGGCGCTGGAGAATCTCGCCGCACTGGGGGTGATCCATCCGCTGGCCGGCGGCGCACCGGTGCGCCAGCCCCCGCCGGTGCCCGACGACGCCCTGACCACCGTGGTGCTGACCCTGACCACCGGCTGCAATCTGGCCTGCACCTATTGCTACAAGGAAGATCTCAGCCGCCCGGCCCAGGCCCAGACCCTGTCGTTCGACCATGCCTGCCGCGCCGTCGATCTGCTGATCGCCCGGTCGGGACAGCGGCCGCGGGTCAATCTCACCTTCTTCGGCGGCGAGCCCCTGACCGCCCTGCCCATGATCCGCCGGGTGGTGGCCTATGCCCAGGATCGGGGCGCCGAGACCGGCAAGGCCTTTGATTTCTCGCTGACCACCAACGCCACCTTGCTCGACGATGCCACCATCGACTTTCTGGCGGCCCATCGGTTCGGCGTCACCGTCAGCATGGACGGCCCCGAGGCGGTCCACGACCGCAACCGCCGCACCGGCGGCGGCCACGGCACCCATGCGGTGGTGGCGGCCAAGGCCCGCCGCCTGCTGGAGCGCTACCCTGGCCGTCCCATCGGAGCGCGGGTGACCTTGACCAAGGGGGTGACCGATCTGGCGGCCATCTTCCGCCATCTCCGCGATGACATCGGTTTCGCCGAGGTGGGATTCGCCCCGGTCACCGCCGGGCTGCCTGCCGGATTCGGACTGGACGCGGCGGAAACCCGCCAGGTGTTCGACGGATTGGCCGCCCTGGCGCTGGAATGGCGCGACGGCGCGCTGGCTGGCCGTGATACCGGCTTTTCCAATATCAGCCAGATGATGACCGCCCTGGACGAGGGCAGCTCCAAGCTGATCCCCTGCGGTGCCGGGGTGGCGCTGCTGGCAGTGGAGACCGGCGGCGACATCGCCTTGTGCCATCGCTTCGCAGGCAGCGGTATCTTGCGCTTCGGCCATGTGGACACCGGCCTCGACCAGGACGGGCTGGACCGCTTCGTCGCACGGGCGCGCCAGCGGACCGAAGGCTTTTGCGGCGGCTGCCATGCCCGTCATCTCTGCGCGGGCGGCTGCTATCACGAATCCTACGCCCGTCACGGCGACCCGTGGCGGCCTACCGACCATTACTGCGACCTCATGCGCGCATGGATCGACCTGGGCATTTCCATCTACGCCGAAATCATGGCGAAGACCCCCACTATCATGACCCGCCGCGCGGGATCACGAGGGAGCACCACATGAAGCATCTGAAGCCCATCAACAAGAAGGCCCGGCAGATGGAGCGCCTTGCCGAGGAGGGCAAGCTCGACGAAGCCCGCGTCATGCAGGTGGTCAACGGCTGCACCTCCACCTTCGATCCCGGCTGGGAGGTCGATCCGTTCGGCGGCATCGCCGCCCTGTGCCAGCCGGTCGAGGCCGACCTGTACGGCTGCGCCGACCCGTGCTGGTGGCCCGCCCAGGTTCCCGACACCATCAACACCCACCCCAATTGGAGCGCCGAGGCCCCGTCGGGTCATCGTGACTGGCGCAATCTGCAACCCGTGTTCCGCAAGAAGTAACGGAGTGGAAACCGCCATGAAGAGCAAGTCCCTCGCCGCGGCCCTGGTCTCGCTGTGCGTGCTGGCGTTTCCCGCCGCCGTCCGGGCCAAGGAATACATCCTGACCGCCGTCAAGCCCAACACCTTGATGCTGGTGGACGCCGCCGCCCGCAAGGTCGAGCGCAGCTATGTCATTCCCGGCGAGGGCTCGCCGCTGGGCATCGTCGTCTCCCGCGACGGCAAGGTCGCCTATGTGGTCACCAACCATTGGGGCAGCCTGATCGGCATCGATCTCGACAGCGGCAGCGAGGTGTTCCACGCCGATTTCAGCCATGACGACCTCAGGGTGCGCAACACCTTCGGCCTGGAACTCAGCCCCGATGGCAAGGAGGTGTTCGTCATGCAATCCTCCGTCCGCCTCGGCCAGGGAGAGTACGAGGTCAAGGATGTGGGCATCGCCGTCTATCGCACCGATGCCGGGCTGAACGCCACGCCGCAGCGCATTTTGCCGATTCCGCGCCGCACCACCAATCTTCTGGTCTCGCCCGACGGCACGCGGCTGTACGCGGTGGGCTGGGACGTGGTGACCATCGACCCCGCCGACGGCACGGTGCTCAAGGTGGACAAGGTGCTGAACTGGGACCGCAAGGACCAGGCCCCGCCCGATTTGTTCGGGGTTTGGATTCAGTACGAGCAGACCGGGATCTTCGCCAATCCCTATTACACCACCCGCCCCGGCGCCGATCCCAAAGACCCGGCGGCGGCCCGCACCGGTATGCTGGTTCTCGACCTCGACACCGCCAAATTCACCATGGCCGAATTCGAAGACACCAGCGCCATCATGTTCTCGTCGGTGGTCAACCCGGCGCGGCGCAACGAAGCGTTTTCGGTCTACAACACCCTGACCAAGACCGATATCGAATCCAACCGCCTGATCAAGCGGGTGCCCCTGCCCCACACCCATTACTGTCTGAACATTTCCGGCGACGGCAAGGAGCTGTACACGGCGGGCACTATGAGCGACATCGGCATCTACTCCACCGAAACCCTGGAACGGATCGGCCAGATCGACCTGCCCGGCGGCAACGACATGGGCGGCACCTGGATCCGGATGGTGCAGCGCTGAGATGAGCCCAGGCGGACACGGATTCACGCACCTTTTCACCCTGGTCGGCCGCCATCGCGGCCGGTTGGCCCTGGTGCTGGCCGTGTCCCTGGCCGCGTCGGCCCTGGCCCTGGTTCAGCCCTGGCTGACCAAGCGCCTGATCGACGAGGGACTGATCGGCCGCCGCCTGGATCTGGTGGTGGTGATCTGCGCCCAATTGCTGGGGGCGGCGCTGCTGTCCTTCGCCCTGGGGGCCTTCAACCGCTGGCATTACCTGACCCTGTCGGGGGCGGTGCTGTTCAGCCTGCGCGAACGGGTGTTCGGCCACATCTTGCGCCTGCCGCCCACCTTTGCCGCCCGCCGGGGCACCGGCGACGTCTTGTCGCGCCTGGACGGCGACGTCGCCGAAATCCAGCGCTTCGCCGTCGATGGCGTTCTCGCCGCCGTCAACGCCGCCTTGGTGCTGGCGGGAACCCTGGCGGTGATGGCAATGCTGTCACCCGTCCTGATGCTGCCCGCCCTGGTGATGCTGCCGCTTCAGGTGGTGCTGACCGGGCGGCTGCGCCCCCGCCTGGAAGGGCTGACCCGCAAATTGCGTGAACGCAGCGGCGCGCTGTCCCGCTTCCTGGTGGAAAGCCTGCAAACCGTCAAGCTGGCCCAATCGGTGGGAGGCGAAGGCCGCGAACAGGCGCGGCTGGCCGCCCTTAACCGCGGCTATCTCGGCGATCTCCGGCGGGTCGAGCTGTTCGCCCTGATGGCGGGCGGACTGCCCGGATTGCTGGGCGGCGTGGCGGTGGCGGCGGTGTTCGTCATGGGCGGCGCCATGGTCGCCGAGGGCACCATGAGCGTCGGCGCCCTGGTGGCCTTCACCCTTTACCTCGGCAAGGCGGGCGGCCCCGTCAGCACCCTGATGGGGCTGATGCTGGCCCAGCGCCGCGCCCGCGTCAGCCTGGAGCGGGTGGCGGCCATTCTCGACGAGCCGGTGGCGGTGATCAATCCGCCCAATCCGGTCCGCCTGCCCCCGGCGGCGGCGGGAGCTATCCGCCTGGACGGCGTCGGCTTTTCCTATGGCGGCTGCCCGCCCGTGCTCAACGGCCTCGATGGGGAGATCCCGGCGGGCGCCAAGGTGGCGCTGGTGGGCGTGTCGGGCATCGGCAAGACCACCCTGATCGACCTGCTGCATCGCCACTACGACCCCCAGAGCGGCGGCATCACCCTGGACGGCATCGATCTGCGCCGCCTCGACCTGGGCGAATTGCGCCGCCGCATCGCCGTGGTGGCGCAAGACAGTCCCCTGGTGGCAGGCACCATCGCCGACAATATCCGCTACGCCAACCCCCTGGCATCCGACGCCATGGTCATGGCGGCGGCGGACCGGGCCGAGATCGCCCATCTCGACCTCGCCGCCCCGGTGGCCGAACGCGGCGTCACCCTGTCGGGCGGCGAATGCCAGCGTCTGGCCCTGGCACGGGCGCTGCTGCAAGACCCCCTGGTACTGATCCTTGACGAAGCGGTCTCGGCGGTGGACCGCGAATCCGGGCAACGGCTATGCCGTATGGTCGATACCTTGTTCGCGGACAAGACCCGCATCGTCGTCTCCCACCATCCCGACGCCTTGGCAGGGGCCGATCTGGTATTCGAGCTGAGCGTCTCGGGGCTGGCCGTCCGCCGCTGGGAGCCCGCGGCATGAACGCCGTCCCGGTCGTCGGCCTGCTCGACAGCGGCGTGCCCGAGGCCCAGGCCATGGCGTCACGGCGCTTTGCCCTGGGCGATGACGGCACGGTCGAGAGCCAGACGGCGCATTCCGATTCCCTGGGGCACGGCACCGCTCTGGCAGCGCTGATCCTGGCGCGGGCTCCGGCGGCGCGCCTTCTCAACGCCCAGATCTTCGACCATCGCGGCATCACCAGTCCGGCGGCGGCGGCGGCGGGAATCCGTTGGCTGACGGCAGCGGGCGCACGCCTGATCAATCTCAGCTTCGGCCTGACCCAGGACCGCGCCGTCCTGGCTGAAGCCTGCGCCCAGGCGGTGAAGGCCGGTGTGCTGCTGGTGGCGTCCACCCCCGCCATGGGACCGTGCGTGTTTCCCGCCGCCTATCCCGGTATCGTCAAGGTCACAGGGGATGGACGCTGTCACGGCGACGACATCGCCTGGCTGGACGGCGCCCGCGCCGATTTCGGCGCCAGCCCCCGTCCCGTTGCCGACAGTAAGGTCGCGGGCGCCAGCGTGGCGGCGGCACGGGTGACGGCGGCACTGGCGCAGCTGCTGGCGATTCGGCCCGAACGGGAAAACAGTGCCGTGTTGCGGCGCTTGGCCGGAACCGCCGCCCATCGGGGATTACAGCGCGAGCATTATCATGACCGCTGACCCCGCCGCCATGCTGCCGCCGCTGGCCGCGATCGCCCTGGCCTATGCCCAGGGAGCACCACCACGCCATAAACAGACGGCGGCAATGGTGGCGGCGCTGTCCCTGGGGGGCGCAGCCGCAAGCCTGGCCTGGCGGTTCATCGCCTCCGATCCCGGTTTCATTCTGGTTTTCCAGTATGGCGGCGGTGATTTGCCCTGGGGCCTGCGTCTGGCCGGGCTGTGGGCCAGCGATCAAGGCACCTTGCTGCTGACCGCTCTGCTGCTGAGCCTTGCCGCAACCCGGAATTCGCCCCAGGACGGCCAGGGCGCCGCACCGCTGGCGCTGGTATTTGCGGCGGCCAGTATCGTCTGGAGCCCCTTCACCCTCACCGAAGCCGCAGCCCTGGCCGGGCCTTCCCCTCGGGCCAGCGCCCATCTCGCCACGCCGTGGATGCTGGTGCATCCGCCGCTGATCCTGGCGGCGCAGGTCTTGCTGCTGATCCCGTTCGCCGCCTCCTGCCGGGCGCTACGCACCCGCCCACCCGGCTTTACCGCCCTGGGGGTTTTGCGTCCGGCTTGGCTGCTGCTCGGCCTCAGCCTCGCCGCGGGCATGTGGTGGGCCTATCAGGATGTACGTTTCGGCCAGTTCTGGCACTGGGATCCGGTGCAGACGGCCATCTTCGCCGCGTGGATGCTGACCACAGCCGCCCTGCACGCCCGCACGCCGGGCGCGGCGGCGGCCCTGACCGCCGCCTGCGCCATTGCCGCCATGGTATCCATGGCGGTGACGCGCACCCCCCTTCTGGCATCGTCGCACCGCTATGTCGGCGATACCTCGGCGCCACTGCTGTGGCTGACGGCGGCGGCAATGGCCCTGATGGTGGCGCTATCTTGGAGGCGCAGGCCCTGGACCCGCCCCGCCACCTCCCTCGGCCTGGGAACGCTGATCCTGACCCTGTGCGCCGGGGCGGCCTTGTGCCACCTGGGTTGGGTGCTGGGGGCCGCCCTGCTGGACAGCCCGAGACCCGAGGCGCAAAAGCCCTTCCTTGAAATGCTGCTCCGCTGGGCCGGCCCCGGCGAGATGCCGGGATTGCGCCGGGTCTTCGCGCTGTGGGAGCCCGATCCCGTCCGGCTCGATTCCTGGCTGCTGCCGCTGACCGTCCTGCTGGCGCTGACCGGCGGTCATGCCTTGCTGCCGCTGGAGCGGGGATGGCGCCGCAAGTCCACGGCACTGGCGGCATTGGCTTGTATCGGCGTCGGGCTGGCCGACCCCGCTACCCCGCTTTACCAGGGCACCGGCATGACCGCCCAGGGTACGGTCGAGATGCTTCCCACCTTGGCCGCGCTGTGGACGGCATTGCTTTACATGGCGGCGGCGTCCCTGGCCCGGATCATCGTCCGGCGGGACCGGATGAGGTTGACCGGTGCGGTTCATCTCGGCCTGGCCGTGGCGCTGGCGGCATTCCTGGCGGCCACCGTGTTCGACAGCCACACGCAGCAGATTTTGCGCTGGCCAGAGGATTTCGGCCCCCCCTTGCGGTTACCCGACGGCCATCGTCTGACCGTGACCCTGGGGCCGGAAACCGATGACGGCGGCTTTGACTCCACCGCCGATATCGTCTGGAGGCAAGAGCGCGACGGCCGCGTGGTGGATCAGGCCAGCGGCACCCGCCATTTCCGCGACGGCGCCAACCCCTTGCGCGACACCAAGGGATCGCAGCGGCTGATCTGCGAAATCCTTGATTACCGCTATGCCCGCCATGTGGCGACACCGCGCCGCCTGCTTGCCCCCTTGATCCATCGGGGGCTGTGGCGAGATACCCAGATCTGGTTGCCGCCCATTGAGTACGGCATGGCCGAGGATGGCCGCCCGGTCCGGCTGGCCTCCAGCGTGCCGGTAATCATCAAGACCTTCCCCCTGGCGTCGTGGATGTGGGGCGGCATCGGCCTCACCCTGCTGGCCGCCTTGGCGCTGGCGGTCCGCAAGGAGGCTGCCCCATGACCACCCTTGCCCTCGGACTGATCGAAACCCGGTCCCTCGACGCCCTGCTGGCCGACGGCCCTCCAAGTCTTGCCGCCTGCGCCGAGCGCCTGGGCTGGCCGTTCGTGCCGCTGGGCCTGGGTGCCCGCACCATCGGCCGCCTTCATCTCGGCTCGGAATTCTGCGAGACCCTGCTGTCCACCGAAGCCGCATTGCGTCATGCCCTCGCCCGCAGCCGCGACGCCGGTCTGGGCTTTGCCCTGGTGACGCCGATCCTGTCCGACGCGGGGTTGTCGCGCCTGTCGTCACTGCTGCCGCTGCTGCCGGACGGCACCGAGGTGGTGGCCAATGACTGGGGTACCCTGCGGCGGGTGGGACGGATGCGGCCCGATCTGATCCCGGTGGCGGGGCGCTTGCTGTGCAAGCTGATCAAAGATCCGCGTCTGCCGTCGTCGGAATGGGCGCGGCTTTACCCCCACGGCCTGCATTCCGGACCGTTCGGCGCCATGCTCGACCGTCTGGGAGCAGCCCGCATCGAGATGGACGTACCGCCCTTCGCCGATCTGCGCGATTTCCGCTCCACCACCGTCAAGGTCTCGGTTCATGCCCCCTATGGCTTTTCCGTCAAGGGCCGCAGTTGCCGCATCGGCTCGCTGGCCCAGCCGCCCGAGGCCAAATTCACCGCCGGTCAGGATTGCCGCCGGGACTGCCTGATCTATGTCGGCGGGCTGTCGCGCCCCGAGACCGGGGCGGCGGATCTGCCGACCTTCCAGCGCGGCAACACCCTGTTCTACCGCCATTCCGACGCCATGCTGGAGACGGTAGCCGCCGCCATGGCCGAAGGCTGGGTTGACCGTCTGGTTCTTACCGGAGACTGGAATGAAAATCGTCGCACCCATTAGCCGGGTCGAGGAAGCCGAACCCATGATCCGCGCCGGGGCCGACGAGCTGTATTGCGGCATCGTCCCGGCGGATTGGACCGAGCGTTTCCGCAGCGCCGGGGTCAACCGCCGCGCCTTCGGCAATTTCAGCCGCTACGAGGATCTGGCCGAGGTGATCCGTATTGCCGCCGACGCGGGCGGGACGGTCTCGCTGGTGATGAACGCCCAGCATTATGCCGAAGCCCAGATGGAGGCGCTGGGTGATCTGGCCGAACGCTTCGCCCGCCTGGGCGGGCACGCCCTGATCGTTGGCGATATCGGATTGCTGGCGCGGCTGGCGCGGCAAGGCCTGCCGCTGCGGCTGCATGCCAGTTCACTGCTGGCTTGCCGCAATTCCGAGACGGCGGGGCTGCTGGGAGAACTGGGGGCAAGCCGCGTCGTGTTCCCCCGCGACCTCACCTTGGCCGAAATCGCCGGAATCGCGGGCGCCAATCCCGGCCAGGAGTTCGAGGCCTTCATCCTCAATGACGGCTGCGTCTTCGAGGAAGGCAATTGCCACACCATCCACCTGCCGGGACGGTTGGGCGGCCCCATCTGCCTGGACCGCTATGTCATCGATTACGGCCGTGCCGACGGCCGCGCGCCGGGACCGGACGAGTTGGCCGCCCTGGCCGTCAACGACGCCGCCTACGAGGAATGGCTGTGGTACCGCTTCAGCTGCGGCTTCGCGGTGACCGAGGCAGGATATCCGTTCGGGCCGTGCGGTCTGTGCGCCTTGCCCGCTTTGGCGGCGGGCGGGGTGGGGGCGGTCAAGATCGCCGGGCGCGAAGGCGCCGTCGAACGCAAGCTTAAAAGCGTCGAGATGGTGCGCGCCACCCTCGACCGCCTGGAGCGGCCTATTGCCGAACTGACCGATTTTGCCCGCGCGCTGCGGCACCGGCCCGATCTCTGCGGCACCGGCTATATGTGCTACTACCGCGACGCCATGCCCGGCGGGGGAGATTGCATACAAGCAGGAAAGGCCCCTAGAATATGACCCGCCGTCCGGCAGACCATCACCGCCGCCCGGAGAGGGGCGTCAGGGGAGCCGCAGCAGGTTCGATGCTTCATCAGGTGATTTCGACCAACACCGATCCCATCGAGGCGGTCCGGGAGGTCCGGACGGCCTTGCTGCAATCGCCGCCGGGGATCGCGGTGGTTTTCTGTTCGCCCCGCTATGACCGCCACCGCCTGGAAACGGCGTTGCTGGACGGCTTTGCCGGTATTCCCCTGGTGGGCTGCACCTCGGCGGGGGAAATCTCGCGCCTGGGCTATACCGAGGGCGGCATCTCGGGGTTGAGCATCGCCGGCGACGCCTGCGTCTCGGTGTCGCGGCGCCTCGACGACATCTCGAATTTCCGCCCCGCCGAAGGCCGCGCCGCCGCCGAGGCGCTGTTGCACGCCCTCAGGCAGCAAGGAATCGACCCCTCGCCCCACGACACCTTCGGCCTGCTGGTCATCGACGGCTTACGTCTGGTGGAAGAGCAGGTCATCAGCGCCATCAGCACCGTGCTGGGCGGCATCCCGATCTTTGGCGGCTCGGCCGCCGACGACCACCGCAAGCGCTCTGACGCGTTCGTCTTGCACCAGGGGCGCTTTCACACCGATGCCGCTGTCCTGGTCCTGGTCCACACCCGCATTCCCTTCCGGGTGTTCTCGTCCCAGCATTTCGTCGGTACCGGCGAGCAGGTGATCGTCACCGGCGCCGTCCCCGACCGGCGGATCGTCACCGAACTGAACGGCGAATGCGCCGCCTTGGAATACGCCCGCCTGCTGGGCCGCGACGTCGAGGAACTCCGCTCGCTGGAAACCATGCTGCCGCCGCTGGTGGTGCGGGTGGGCGGCGCCTGGTACGCCCGCAGCATCGAACGCCTCAGCCCCGACAACACCCTGCAACTGGCCTGCGCCATCGACGAGGGCATTCCCCTGTCGGTGGGACGCAACACCGGCATGCTGCCCAATCTGCGCCAGACCTTCGAAGGCCTTCACCGCACCATCGGCAAGCCCGCGGCGGTGCTGGGGTTCGACTGTATCATGCGCCGCCTTGAAATCGATTCCACCGGGATCGAGGCCGAGATGCGCGACCTCTTCGCCGAAAACCGGGTGATCGGCTGTTCGGCCTATGGCGAGCAGATCAACGGCATGCACCTCAACCACACCTTCACCGCCATCGCCTTCGGCGAATTCGGCGACAAGGCGCGCGCCGAAACTCCCCCGCCCCAGCCGGTCACCACCGCCTCGCGGCTGGAGGACGAGAACGCCAAGCTGCGCAAGACCGTGCGGGTATTGCTGCAACGCCTCGAGCGCAGCATGAACATGCCCAGCGACACATTTTCCCTGTTCCAGAATAACGTCTTGCTGGAAACCACCGTCCAGCGGCGGACCGAGGAACTGGCCGAACTGAACCGCCAGCTGAATTCCGAGCTGGTCGCCCGGCGTGAAATGGAAGAGGCGCTGATCCTGGCCAAGGCGCAGGCCGAACAGGCCAACCGCAGCAAAACCGATTTTCTTGCCGCCATCAGCCACGATCTGCAACAGCCCATGAACGCCGCCCGCCTGCTGCTGGGGGCACTGATCGAGGAAAAGCTGTCGCCCGCCGGGCGTTCGCTGCTGGGGCGGATCGAAGGCGCGTTGGAAGCCGCCGAGGAGATGCTGGCCGACCTGCTGGACGTCGCCAAGCTGGAAGCGGGCGGCATCACGCCCCAGCCCAGCCACTTCGCCATGGCCCCCCTGCTGGCCCAGCTGGAGGCGGAATACGCCCCCCAGGCCAAGCGCCGCAGCCTGTCGCTGCGGGTGGTGCAAAACTCCCAAGTCGTCCACACCGACAGCCACCTGCTGCAAAGGGTGCTGCGCAACCTTCTGGCCAATGCCATCCGCTACACCCGCGAGGGCCGCATCCTGGTGGGCTGCCTGCGGCGCGGCGACCGGCTGCTGGTCGGGGTCTGGGATACCGGCATCGGCATTCCCGAACACAAGCTCGACCATATCTTCCTGCCGTTCCAACGCCTGGCTCCACCGCTGGGTCAGGCCGACATGGGCTCGGGTCTGGGCCTGACCATCGCCCAGAACATTTCGGCCATGCTGGGGCTTCGCCTCCACGTCCGCTCAGTGGAGGGCGGTGGGTCGTGCTTCACCGTCGAAGTGCCCCTGGGCGACAAGGTCAACCTTCAATCCCAGACGCGCCAGCCGCCCAAGGCCCCCGCTTTGCTTGAAGGCCGCCGCATCCTGATCATCGACGACGACGCCATGTCGCGCGAAAGCCTGGCGGCCATCCTCAGGGCGTGGGAATGCGAGACGCTGTTGGCGGCAACCACCGTCGAAGCGGCGTCCCTGCTGGCCTTTGCCCCCGACATGCTGATCGTCGATTACCATCTTGGTGCAACCGAAACCGGGCTCGACGCCATTGAAACCCTGTCGGGGCTGGCGCATGCCGTGTTTCCGGCCCTGGTGGTCTCGGCGGACGCCTCGTCGCCCGTGACCAAGCAGGTCCGCCGTCTCGGCTACGAGTTTCTGGCCAAGCCGATCAATCCCGCCCGGCTGCGCTCGGCCCTGACCTATCTGCTGTGCTGCACCAATGATATCGGTAAGCCACAGTGATACCGAGGGCCGAAACCATTGACATGGTCTCGGCGCCCTCAAGCGCCGGGCGGACCACCTCCGTGGTCCTTAGGCTCCCGCGCCACGAGGCGCGCGGCCGCCTTGCGGCCGTACCAACGCCAGGACGTCAAGGAAGTCCTGGCGCTGGTATGACATAACCACATCTGGTTATGTACCAAAAGACCAACAGACAATAATATCATTGGATCTTGACTGATAGATCCATGAGGGAGGACATAAACCCCACACCACGACCCCTACGCATTTTTGTGAACCCACCCACGGCCACTATGGCTGCCATTCACTGGCAGCCATTTTTTTGGCATGAGTTCAGCCAAATTCCAATGTTTTACATCTATGTTTCTTCGGTGACAGTGCGGATCGGCAAGGGATAGATCGAGCGCGGCGGCAGGCGGTGGATCAGCAAACCCACCAGCACCAAAGTCACCGTTCCGGCAAGGACCGGGGTGACGAGAAAGCTCCAGTCGGGATGGACCATCATCACCACGATCGGGTCGGCTCCGGCGGGGGGATGGGTCAGACGCAGGGCGCCGAGGACACCGATGACCAACCCGACCGTCACCGCGATCGACCAACCGCTTTGCGGCAGAACATGATCCAGCACCAGCGCCAGCAGAGTGGCGATGACGTGGCCCCCGATCAGATTGACCGGCTGCGACAGGGGGCTGTCGGGAAGGCCGAACAAAAGCACCGCCGACGCGCCCAGGGGCGCGACCAGCATCGGCACCCCACTCCACTCGCCCAGCATCACCACCACCGCCAATCCAAGCAGCCCCCCCAATGCCGCCTTGGCCCAGTTTGAAAGACCGTGCGGCGGCTGATGACGATGAATGAAACGACGAGGCATGGGCATATCCTTGACAGGTAGCGGATTTCCCCAGTCTGAGGGCCATGCCACCGATCCAACATTGACGTTGGTTTAGCCGACCGGCCATTAATTCCCGATCATCATCATCGGTATAAAAAATTTATAGCGCTGCCATGCAAAATCACAGTCGCTAATAAAATTATTTTATTTCAATGCCGTGCCAGCTATCACCCGTCAAACTCCACGCCATACCCCTGACGACAAAATGGTTGACTTCCCGGCTTGGTTTTGTTTGGCTAATAAACATGCATTGAAGGTGCATCTATCAGAGATGGAGGCTTTTATGACCCCTAAACTCAGTGTGATTTTGTCCGCCGCCGCCCTTTTGGCCCTCGCCACCCCGGCCGGCGCCGCGCCGCAATCCTCCCTTCGCCCCACCATGGCGGCCGAAGTGATGGCATTGGGCAATCCGCATCCCCGGCAGCAAATCGCCTCGGCAGACGAAGCCCGCCTGGAAAGCAAGCGGACCGAAGACCGCCGCCGGGCCGAGTTATCGGAATGGGAAACGCTGTTCGGCCGTCAGGAATTCCCCGCCATGGGCGTGGGGGGGCACGAGCGCTGACATGCCGAGGGGATCAGCGGTCGTCGCCCGCGAGCACCACCAGGATCTCGGCATCGGTATCGCCCGCCGACAAGAAGGCGTGCCCTTGAGCGGCGTCGAAATAGATGCTTTCGCCCTGGCGCAGCAGCACCGGCGCGCGGTCATCGAGATGGACTTCGACGGCGCCGGACAGAACGAACAGGAATTCCTCGCCCGCATGACGCAGCAAGGGACCGAATTCCTTGAGGGAGCGCGCCTTCACCCAGGCGGTGGCGGGAACCATGCTTTTGCCCGCCAGCGTCGCCGCCAGATAGCCGTAATCGTAATTGGCCGTCCTGACCCGGTGGGCTTCATCCTGCCGGGTCACCGCCCAGCGCCGTGCCGCAGCCCCCTCGGGCACCGATCCGAACAGCTCGGAAATATCGATGCCCAGCCCCCGACTTAACTGCAACAGCTTGTCATAGGTGGGCGACATCTGGCCGCGCTCGACCTTCGAGACCGTCGATATGGCCAGACCGCTGGCCTCGGCAACCTGCTTCAAGGTCCAGCCGCGCGCCAGACGGTGCGCCCTCAACCGCGATCCCATTGCGGTCAGCGGAGCGGCGGCCTCGACTTCCGGGCTATCCATAATGCGCATTTTCCGATACGAAAATTTTCTGATAGGAAAATTATTCGGCTTAGGCGTACTTTAACCGAAATGGCAACTAAGCCAACCGCATTCACACGAGGGACAGGAAGGACACGTCATGGTCAGCAATGGTCCGATATCGCGTAATCTGATCGCCCTTTTAGCCGTCGGCCTGGGGCTGGCGGCGGCGCCCGCCGTGGCGAGCGAGCCGATCCGCATCGGCTCGGTGGTTTCGGCCACCGGCCCGGCCAGTTTCCTCGGCGATCCCGAGCAAAAGACGCTGGAGCTTCTGGTCGAAAAGATCAATGCGGCGGGCGGCGTCTTGGGCCGCAAGATCGAATTGATCCCCTATGACGACGCCAGCGATACCGCCAAGGCCAATACCATGATCCGGCGCCTGATCCAGCAGGACAAGGTCGATGTGGTCATAGGCGCCTCCACCACCGGCTCGACCATGGGCATGGTGCCGGTGGCCGAAGCCGCCAAAATCCCCCTGGTGTCGCTGGCGGCGGCCTCGGTCATCGTCGAACCGGTCAAGCCCCATGTCTTCAAGATGCCGCACTCGGACCGGATGGCGGCACAGAAGGTTCTGGAAGACATGAAGAAGCGCGGCCTCGCCAATTTCGCCTTGCTGTCTGACACCGGCGGCTTCGGCAAATCGGGCCACGACGAAACCCTGAAGATGGCGGCATCCCTGGGAATCCCCGTGGTCGAAGATCTGTCCTACGGCGACAAGGACACCGACATGACGCCGCAATTGACCAAGGCCAAGCTGGCGGGCGCCAAGGCCATCTTCGTGTTCGGCACCGGCCAGGCCCCGGCGGTAATCGCCCGCAACCACGCCCAGCTCAGCCTGGGCATTCCGCTCTATATGTCCCACGGCCAGGCCTCCATGGAATTCGTCAAACTGACCGGCAAACCCGCCGAAGGCATCCGCATGCCGTCTCCGGCCCTGCTGGTCGCCGAGGCCCTGGCCGCCACCGATCCCCAGCGCGCCATCAGCGTCGAATATAAAAGCGAGTTCGAGACCCGCTACAAGACTGATGTCTCGACCTTCGGCGGCTATGCCTTCGATGCCCTGCGCATGGTGGTCGAGGCCATCAAGAAGGCCGGCGGCACCGACAAGGAGAAGGTGCGCGCCGCCCTGGAGCAGACCACCGGCTTTATCGGCGTCAGCGGCATCTACAACATGAGCGAAAGCGACCACATGGGACTGGGCGCACAATCGTTCCGGATGGTCGAGATCCGTAACGGCGGCTTCACCGAAGTCCAATAGGACGATGATCATGCCGGTCAATGTCGAGGACCATCGCCTTCGCGCCAAGCGGCGGCTGCCGCGCTTCGTCTTCGACTATGTGGAAGGCGGCGCCGACGACGAAAGTTGCCTGCGCCGCAACCGCGCCGATATGGAGCGGGTCACCCTGACCCCCACCTGTCTGCGCGACGTCTCGGCGGTCGATTCTTCGGCGGGGCTATTCGGGCGGCGGTGGCGGGCGCCGATCGCCATCGCCCCCACCGGATTCAATGGCCTGGTGCGGCCCGACGGCGATCTTCTGGCCGCGCGGGCGGCGGCGGCGGTTCAGGTGCCGTTCAGCCTGTCGACCGCCTCCAACACCCGGATGGAGCGGCTCGGCCGTGAAACCGATGGCGAGCGCTGGTTCCAGCTCTACGTCATGACCGATCGCTCCATCGCCGAACAGATGATCGAGCGGGCGCGCCAGGCCGGATTCACCACCCTGATCCTGACCGTCGACGTTCCCACCGGCGGCAACCGCGAGCGCGACCGCCGCAACGGTTTTCGCCTTCCCTTCCGGCCGTCGCTGGCCACCATCCTTGATCTGTGCCGCCGCCCGGCATGGCTGGCCGGTCTGGCCCGCTCGGGTCCGCCCCGCTTCGTCAATCTGAGCCCGACCGAAGACCATGAGCAATCGGCCGAGCTTCAGGCCGCCTTGCTCAGCCGTGCCCTCGACCGCCGCCTGAGCTGGGACGACGTGGCATGGCTGCGTGCCCGCTGGGACGGCCCCATCATCATAAAAGGGCTGCTTCACCCCGAAGATGCGGTCAGAGCCGTTCATGCCGGTGTCAACGGTATCATCGTCTCCAACCACGGCGGCCGCCAGCTGGACGCAGCGCCTTCCACCATCTCCGCCCTGCCCGCCATGGTCGCGGCGATCGCCGGACGGCTGCCGGTCCTGGTGGACAGCGGCTTTCGCCGGGGCAGCGACGTGGTCAAGGCGGTGGCGCTGGGTGCGTGCGGTGTTCTGCTCGGCCGCCCCGTTCTCTACGGTCTGGCGGCGGGAGGCGAAGCCGGGGTGCGCGCCGTGCTGGAGACCATCATCGCCGAAATCGAGACCACCATGACCCTGATCGGCGCGGCCAGCATCGCCGAGATCGGCCCCCAGCACCTGCTTTCCCATCCCTCCGTCTTTCACAGGACACCCCCGTCATGATCATCACCGCCCTGACGGCGCGGGCGGTTAATGTGCCGCTGGAGTATCCGGTCCGCACCAGCGTCGGAACCGTCGCCACCGCGCCCCTGGTGCTGATCGACATCGCCACCGATGCCGGAATCGTCGGCCGCGCCTATGTCTTTACCTATACGCCGCTGGCTCTGGCCGCGACGCGCGATCTGCTGATTGCGCTCGGCACCGTCCTGGCCGGTCAACCGGCGGTCCCAGCCGATATCGACCGGGTGCTGGAAGGCCGCTTTCGCCTGCTGGGCGCCACCGGATTGGTCCGCATGGCCATGGCGGGCATCGACATGGCGCTGTGGGATGCGGCGGCCCAGCGCCTGGGCGTGCCGCTGGTAGAAATGCTGGGCGGCACCCGCCGCCCCATTCCCGCCTATGACAGCCATTCCATGGACGGCGAGGCCCTGGCGGTCGAAAGAGCCGTCCGGGCCGTAGGCCAGGGCTTTTCCACCCTCAAGACCAAGATCGGCTATGCCACCCTGGCCGAGGATATCCGGGTGATCCGGGCGATTCGCGCCGCGATCGGCGAGGATGTCCAAATCCTGGTGGACTATAACCAGTCGCTGAGCGTCCCCGAGGCGATCCGACGCGGCAAGCCCCTGGAAGCAGAGGGCATCGCCTGGATCGAAGAACCCACCCGGCAAGAGGATTACCAGGGTCACGCCCGCATCCGCCAGGCTTTGACCCTTCCGGTGCAGATGGGCGAGAACTGGTTCGGCATCGACGAGATGACCAAGGCGCTGGATGCGGGCGCCACCGACCTCGCCATGCCCGACGCCATGAAGATCGGCGGCGTCACCGGCTGGCTGCGCGCTGCCGCCCTGGCCCACAGCCGGGGCATCCCCATGTCCAGCCACATCTTCCAGGAGGTCAGCTGCCACCTCATGGCGGTCACCCCCACCGCCCATCTGCTGGAGCGCATGGATCTGGCCGGGCCGATTCTGGCCCACCCCCTGCCATTCGAAGCGGGATGCGCCGTTATTCCCGACCGCCCCGGCACCGGCATCGACTGGAACGAGGCGGCGATCGCACGCTATGCCGTCTGAATGCCCAGCCCCCCCCTTTCATCTGTACCGCTCGGACAAGGTTAAGCGGACCCTGGCTGCACTTCCGTCACACTGATAGTCGGGGGTTGCCAATTTCCGGTCGTTCGGCCATATTCGCGTTTCGTCGGAAGGGCACTGAAATGTGCTGTTCTTGCCTCCGGCGCGGGTGTAGCTCAATGGTAGAGCAGAAGCTTCCCAAGCTTACGACGAGGGTTCGATTCCCTTCACCCGCTCCAACAAAAACCAAATGAAATCAACTGATTATCGCCAGCCGAGAGGTTGGGCAGCCTGCGTATTCGAGTAGTGAATACGCCTATAGTGCGTTTTTCGTCGGGATTTTTTGGGGAGGGGGACTTCCTACCTCTCTCCACCTCCACGGACTCGACAACGGGAGGCTCGCCCTTGCCAGCCAGGAAGCACTTGGGCTTGGCCGCATCCGTCTTGCATGTGTTGGTTGTTCACTTTAACGTCCCTTGCGCTTGCTTTTCTTATCAGCATCGAGGGCCGTCTCGTAATGAACCAACAGTCCCTGTCGGCCTTCATCTGGTCTGTTGCCGACCTTCTTCGCGGTGATTACAAGCAATCGGAGTATGGGCGGGTCATTCTGCCGTTCACGGTGCTGCGCCGCCTGGACTGCGTTCTGGAATCCACCAAGGCGGCGGTGCTGGCGGAGTATCAGGCCAAGCAATCCCAGGACATCACACCTGCCCCCTTCGTCCTGCGAGTGGCCGGGCAGAGCTTCTTCAACGTGTCGCCGCTGGACTTGAAGAAGCTGATGGACGACCAGGACCACATCCGTGAGAACCTATACAGCTACATCAACGCCTTCTCGCCAGCGGTGCGGGATATCTTCGAGCGTTTCAAGTTTCATGCTCAGGTCGAGGAATTGGCCAAGGCTGGGCTGCTGTATCAGGTCACCGAGCGGTTCACCCAGGTGGACCTGCACCCCGATCAGGTCAGCAACCACCAGATGGGGCTGGTCTTCGAGGAACTGATCCGGAAATTCGCGGAACTGTCCAACGAGACGGCGGGAGAGCACTTCACGCCCCGAGAGGTCATCCGCCTGATGGTCAACCTGATCTTCATCGAGGATGACGATGTGCTGGCCAAGCCGGGCGTGGTGCGGACCATCTACGACCCCACGGCCGGGACCGGCGGAATGTTGTCCATCGCCGGTGAGTATCTGGCGGAACGCAACCCCAAGGCTCGGCTGACCGTTTTTGGTCAGGAGTTGAACCCGGAATCCTTCGCCATCTGCAAGGCGGATATGCTGATCAAGGGTCAGGACGTGTCCAAGATCGCCTTCGGCAACACCCTGTCGGAGGATGGCCATCCGGCCGAGCGGTTCGATTACATGCTGTCCAATCCGCCATTCGGGGTGGAGTGGAAAAAGGTCGAGAAGGAAGTCCGCAAGGAATACGAATCCCAGGGCGACCAGGGGCGCTTCGGCCCCGGCCTGCCCCGCGTGTCTGATGGCTCCATGCTGTTTTTGCTGCACCTGATTGCCAAGATGCGCCCGGTCTCGGAAGGCGGCTCGCGCTTCGGCATCGTGCTGAACGGCTCGCCCCTGTTCACCGGAGGAGCCGAGAGCGGCGAGAGCGAAATCCGCCGCCATGTGCTGGAAAACGACCTGTTGGAGGCCATCATCGGTCTGCCCACCGACATGTTCTACAACACCGGCATCAGCACCTATGTGTGGATCGTCAGCAACCGCAAGCCTGCCCATCGCAAGGGCAAGGTCCAACTGATCGATGCCTCGGCTATGTGGCAGAAGATGCGCAAAAGCTTAGGGTCCAAGCGCAAGGAACTGTCGGACGACCACATCGACCAAATCACCCGCCTGTTTGGAGGGTTCACCGAGGCCGAGACGGACGGCAAGCCCATCAGCCGCATCTTCAAGAACACCGACTTCGGGTATCGCGCCATCACGGTGGAACGCCCCGAGCGTGACGAGGCGGGCAAGATCGTCCTGGGCCAGAAAGGCAAGGCCAAGGGCAAGCCGGTGCCCGACAGCAAATTGCGTGACACTGAAAACGTCCCCATGGACGAGGATGTGGAGGACTACTTCAAGCGTGAAGTCCTGCCCCACGTCCCGGATGCCTGGATCGATCACGACAAGACCAAGATCGGCTACGAAATCCCCTTCAACCGTCACTTCTATGTGTTCCAGCCGCCCCGCCCGCTGGAGGAGATCGACGCCGATCTGAAGCAGGTGGTAGGCCGCATCCAGGCCATGCTGACCGAGGTGATGGCATGAGCGGCGAGGTCATTCTTTATAACACCGAGGACGGCCGCACCCAGCTTCGCCTTGAGGTGGTGGACGGCACCGTCTGGTTGACCCAGGCCGAGATGGCGGAGCTGTTTCAGACAACGCCGCAGAACGTTACCCAGCATATCCGCACCATCTATGGCGATGGCGAGTTGGAGCGCGAGGCAACCTGTAAGGATTTCTTACAAGTTCAAACCGAGGGTGAGCGGCAAGTTCAGCGCCGTGTCGCCATCTACCGCCTGGAAATGGTCCTGGCGGTGGGCTACCGCGTCCGCAGCCCACGCGGTACCCAGTTCCGGCGTTGGGCCACCACCATCTTGCAGGATTACCTGATCAAGGGATTCAGCCTGGATGACCGGCGTTTGAAGGAACCGGCGGGCGGCTGGGATTACTTCGATGAACTGCTGGAACGGGTCCGGGAAATCCGGGCGTCCGAGAAGCGATTCTACCAGAAGGTCCGCGACCTGTTCGCCACCGCCGTGGATTACGACCGCACCGACGAGACCGCCCGGCTGTTCTTCCAGACCATCCAGAACAAGATGCTGTGGGCGGTGACTGGCCATACCGCAGCCGAACTGATCCTCAACCGCGCCGATCCGGCCAAGGCCAACATGGGCCTGACCACATGGTCGGGAGGGCGCGTGCGTAAGATCGATGTGGCCACCGCCAAGAATTATCTGGGCGAAGCCGAGGTCAAGGAACTGGACCTGTTGGTTTCCGCCTTCCTCGACCTCGCCACCGACCGCGCCATGCGCCGCCAGCAAACCACCATGGCGGAATGGTTGGACTTCGTAGATCAGTACCTAAAATTGGCTGACCGCGCCATTCTGAGCCATCGGGGCAGCATCAGCCATGATCGCATGTTGAAGCTGATCGACGAGCGGTACGCCAGCTTCGATGCCTCGCGCAAGGAGGCCGAGCGCAAGGCCGCCGAAATCGAACATAACCAGGATTTGGATGCCGAACTGCGCCAGATTGAGGCGAAGGCCAAGGGGCGGAAGAAGACAGGGGATAAGCCATGACCAAGGGCCGCTCCATCCGCCTGTTCCTGGCTGACGGGCATCCGGGGGGGATCATCACCGCCGAGATCATCAACTGGACCGGCCATGTGCTGGTGGCACCGCAATCGCGGCTGGCCGATCTGGTCAAGCGCCCAGAAGCCGGTCGTACCGGCATCTACATCCTGAGCGGCACCGACCCCGATGGCGGTCACAAGCCCAAGGTCTATGTGGGCGAGACCGACAATGTGGGCAAGCGCCTGATTCAGCATCGCCACCGAGGCCGGGCGGGTGAAGCTGGGCAATGGCACTGAGGGGACAAGGGGGATCGTCCTGCCCGAGGCCGACATTGCCGACATGAAATTCTTTATCAAGCAATTGCGCATCGTGCTGCCGGTCCTGGGCCTGGATGTCCTGAGGCGTTGGAGCGGATCGATTATCCGGGGGAACCTCTGGGTTGATCCATCAAGGGGTGGGCTTGCGCTTTCAGAAAGCCACACTATCTTGATCCGATCGCAACCTTAAGGACAGTGCGTTATGGCAATCGACGGCTTTTACTCAATTCAGTTCGGCGGCGCCGCTGGCGCTGGCATCGGCATTCTGGTCGTTCACAACGGTAAGGTGGTCGGGATCGACGCCGGGGGCGTGGCCTATGATGGGTCAGCTTCCCCCACCCCCGGCGGGAACGTTGGCGTCAACCTTCTGCTCAATGTCCCCGCAGGGGTTCACTTGGTGCAGGGCGTTGTCAAGCCCCAGCCGTGGCAGCTTCCCATCAATGTCGTTGTCCCGGAGGCCAGCCTCGGAAACGGCCAGCCTCTGGCGGTTGGCACCCCCGTTGGCCCGGTCAATGTGGTGATCAAGAAGCTTCGCGACTTCTAAGCGACGCCGAGGAAGGAAGGGGGGCGGGTGCAGAGTGCGCCTCCCCCCCTCTTGTCCCCGCTACCCCCCGAATGTTGGGGGCAAAAATCTAAGCGGGTATCACAGGAATGGATAATGGGCGGTTCTGGCGTCCGGCCTGATCGTCGGCAACGGTGATGGGTCGTACTCGGTCGCCGGGGAACAGGCCCCGTCCGCCCAGATGCCCGACCAGACCGACCCGGCGCTTGCCGACATGGAAGCCCTGGGGGACACCGACGTCGAGACCAGCTTGACGGAGGTCTGCACCAAGGCTTCCCCGGCTGAGGTGCTGGGGGTGGTCAACGCCCTTGCCAACGGTGAAGGCATCTCGGAACGCCACGTCGGCAAGATCGCCTCGCAGATGGGGATCGAGCCGGGCGAGGCGATGGAACGCGCCCAGGCCATCCATCAGGCGTTTGTCGGGCAGGCCATGGACACCATCGGCAAGTCCGGCCTCGACGCCCAGGAGGTCGTCAACTGGGCGTGGGAGAACCGGCCCGACCTGATGAAGAAGGCCATCTCCCGCCATGCCGCCGACCGCACCACCAAGGGGTACGGGGACGTGGTGAAGGCGTACCTGGGGGGCCTGGAGAAGGCCAGCCCCCAGACCATCCTGAACGCCAAGCTGCCGCCCGGCTGCACCGCCCGGAAGGGGATCCGCCGTCACACCGCCACCCTTGAGGGGCTGGGGGGTTTGGGGCGCCGTGTCACAAACCCCGGCCCGAAGGGTGGACGTCCCGGCACCGCCTTCTACCTGACCCATGAGCAGGCGGTGTTCCTCATCGCCAAGTCCGAGACGGCCCGTGCCGACATCGAGCTTGCCCACGTCGCCCAGGTCTTCACCCTGTACCAACAGGGGGACTTGGTCGCCGCCAACGACGACGCCCAGGCCCAGCTTGACGCCGCCCAAGCGGCCCGCCTGGAACGGCTGGCCCGGCATCAGGAGGAGAAGGAAGCCCGGCGGGTGGCCCTTCGCTTCCTCCGTCGCCGCTGAGGTGCTGACCATGGGTCACCGTCCCCGCCACATGAACCGGACGGAGCTTGCCGCGTGGCGTCTCCAGAACCCGGACTACCTCTATCCCGGCACCCTTCGCCCGGATTGGGTGCCTCCCCAGGAATGGGGTGAACCCGTCTGGCGGAAGCCCCTCGTCCACGGCGAGGACACCCCGCCCCGTTCAGAGTTCCTTCTGTTCGACATCCCGCCCGGCATCACCCCCAGGCGGGACTACGACATGCCTTTCCCTGGTCGGGTCTTGGTACGACGTGCCTTGCCCCGACCGATCCACACCACCACCACCATCGACATTGAGGAAGAAGACCATGACCACCGATGAAACCGTCATCGCCGGTAAGACCACCCTGACCCGCTCCGTCTATGGGGACGTGAGCTTCATCGACGCCAAGGGGGAGCGGGTCGTCTTGCACGGCCCCGACGCCTCCCGGCTGTTCGAGACGATCCGGGACGGGTCGGGCGAGTTGCAGGAGATCGTTCGTAAGGACGGCTGGCAGCCCGCCACGAACCTCTTCACCAACGGCAAGCGCAACAGCTTCGCCGACAACGTGAGCGGCGCTTACGCGCTCTGATCCAAGGTGCCCCCGCTGGGAAACTGGCGGGGGTCATCCGTCGTTTTCGAGGGGGACAGGCTGTATGGAAAACCTGTATGGAAGGTCCAAAAACACCTTCGCTAAGTCGCTGATATCATTGCTGAATATGAGGCTTAGGGAAGGTGGCGGAGGGAGAGGGATTCGAACCCTCGATACGGCTCAACACCGTATACACACTTTCCAGGCGTGCGCCTTCAACCGCTCGGCCACCCCTCCGCAATCATCAGCCCCTGGACTTGGCGGGGTGACGAAGGGCAGGAAAATACACGAGCCCCCGGGGGAGCGCAACCCCTTACGAAAATCACTTTCCGCCACAGAAAAGCGGTTGAATTTCAGAGAGCTTGGGCGCAAAGCTATCCTTAACCATGAAATAAACAATTCGTCGTTCAGGGGTTACGCATGATCTTCGGGCGTGTGGTCGGGTGGCTGTTGATCGGGCTTTCCGTGATCATGGCCTCCGCAGATGCGGTTTTGGCCTTGGGGCCTGCCGAGTATGCCAGCATCGTTACCGGCGATGTGGTCACGCTTCTCGCTGGACACACCCCCGACACGGCCGGATCCTCCCTGGCGGCGCTTCAGGCGGCCATTCTCGACCTGCCCGCCTGGGTCGCTGTCGGATTGATGGGCCTCAGCCTGTCCGTGGCCTGCCGCCAGCGCCAGCGTCAGCGTCAGCGCCGGCACGTCTCCCGCTCCAGGTCATAAGACGGAGGGGGGGGCTAAGCCCCCTCGATCTCTCCCATCGCTGACTGCAGGTAATTAGGGAGGCCAACGCTGTCGATCAGACCGATTTGGGTTTCCAACCAATCGATATGCTCTTCAGCACCCTCAAGAATCTCGGCCAACTCATGGCGTGAAACAAAATCCTGTTTCTTTTCGGCCAGAGCGGTGGCTTCAACCAAGGCTGCGCGCTCGGCGACTGCCATCTTGAGGTCGGAGCGCAGGATTTCCGGCACGTCCTCGCCGATATGCAACTTGCCCAGATCTTGAAGATTGGGCAGCCCTTCCAGCAGCAAGATGCGCTCCGTCACCTCGTCGGCATCCTTCATGGCCTGGATAGATTGGCCGTAGATGGCCTTGCCGAGATCGCGGAATCCCCAGTTCTTCAGCATGCGGGCATGCAGGAAGTACTGGTTGATGGCGGTCAGATGGGCCTTGAGCACGCCATTAAGGGCAGCCAGAACCTCCTTGTCACCCTTCATGGCCTTACGCTCCTTGCGACGGACGGCCCATGGCCGATTGCTGATAATTTTGAAGGCCGATCCGCTCGATCAGGCCCAATTGCTGCTCCAGCCAATGGGCGTGGTCCTGTTCGGTATCATCCAGCAGATCCACCAGAATGCGCCGGGTATCGTAATCCTGGCTCTCCTCGCAATGGGCGATGGCTTCCTTCAATTGGGCGACCACCTCGTATTCCAGCGCCAAATCAGCCTTCAGCATGGCGACCACGTCCTTGCCGATGGTGGGAGGCGGCAACTTGGCAATGTCGGGGGTGCCTTCCAGGAACAAGATGCGGCGGATCAGTTTGTCGGCGTGTTCGATCTCGTCCTGACGCTCATGCTCGATGCGCTCCCACAGGGCATGCAACCCCCATTCGTGATACATGCGGGCGTGGACGAAATACTGGTTGGCCGCCACCAACTCACCCACCAACAGCGCGTTGAGGCGGGTGATGACGTTTTTCTTGCCCTTCATTGCGATCCCTCCCTTGGATCTAGTTTGCCCGCACGACCATGAACAAGCGACGGAACGGCAGCAGAGTGCGGCCATCGGCTCTTGGTCTGTAGACATTGGCAATGCGGCGCGAATATTCAAGGAGAAAGGCAGAGCGCCAGGGTTCGGCCACCGCGTCCAGCAAGGGCCGCAATGCCGTGCCTCGGGTCCAGGCCACCACCGGATTGTCGCCGTCCAGCACGTGCAGGTACTCGGTCTCCCAGATATCCAGTGATTGGCTGAGCGGTGCCAGCAGATCGTAATAAAAAGATGGGTCGGAGACCGGAAAGCGGGCGGCCAGCGGCGCCAGCACGTCGCGCCACGGCCCGGCCTCGGCGGCTTCGGCCATGATGGCGTGGGAGGCGGCATAGTGGTTGTGGGGCATCTGCACCGCCAGCACGCCGCCAGGCTTGACCTGGGCCAGCAATCGGGGGAACAAAGCGGCGTGATCGCCCAGCCAGTGCAGGGCTGCGTTAGAGAATAGCACGTCCAGCTTCTCTGGAGCGGTAAAGCCCCCCATATCGCCCAGGGTATAGGTGACCCGCCCGCCGCCCTCGCGTGCCGCCTCCAGCATCTCGGGAGACGAATCCATGCCGGTCACCTGAGCCCGGGGCCAGCGCTCGGCCAGAATACGGGTGACATTGCCGGTGCCGCAGCCCAGATCAACCACGCGAGCAGCCTCGGGGGCCTCGATCCGGGCCATCAGGTCGAGGGCGGGGCGGAGACGGGGTTGGGCGAAGGCGGAATAGAGCGTCGGATCCCAGGCCATGGGCGCTTCTCCAGGGAAGGGGGCGAGGGACCAGTCTGTCCATAACCCCGGCGTGCACGCACGCATTGACTCTGTGGAAAAGCCAGCTTATACACGTCCGCTCGTTTTCTAGTCTCTTTTAGTCGGAGTACCTCCCGTGAAGCGTACCTATCAGCCGAGCAAGCTCGTCCGCGCCCGCCGCCACGGCTTCCGCGCTCGCATGGCCACCGTTGGCGGCCGCAAGGTGATTGCCAACCGTCGTCGTCAGGGCCGCAAGAAGCTCTCTGCCTAACGATTCGTCTTAAAGCCATGGCGGTATCGCTGAATCGGCTGAAGAAGCGTGCCGATTTCCTGCGGGTCGCCGGGCTGAGACGAAAGTGGGCGGCGCCTGGCCTGATTCTTCAGACGGCACCGTCCACCGATACGGAAATGCAAGCCGACTCTCTCCGGGTCGGCTTCACCGTTTCCAAGAAGGTGGGGAATTCCGTCTGCCGCAACCGGGCGCGGCGGCGGCTTAAGGCGGCGGTGGGCGAGATTTTTCCCGCCGACGCCACGCCGGGTCTGGATTACGTGGTCATCGGCCGTCGTGACACCCTGGACCGGCCTTATTCTCTTCTCTTGCAGGATTTGCGGACGGCGCTAAAACGTGTCGGTGCCTTACGGGCGGTTTCCGTCGAGGCACCCAAGGAGGCGCAAGCAGAGGCATGAACCCCGTTGGCTTGGCCATGCGCGGAATGATCCGCGGTTACCAGCTGCTGATCTCGCCGGTTCTGCCCGCGAGCTGCCGGTTCGTTCCGTCATGCTCGGCCTACGCCATGGAGGCGATCTCGCGCCACGGTCCGATAGCCGGGTCATGGCTGGCGACTAAGCGGATCTGCCGTTGCCACCCTTGGAATGACGGGGGCTTTGACCCCGTTCCCGAACCCCACGCTCCCCATCATGGGGCCGATTGCGGCGGCAAGGCTGCGCCGTCCCGAAAGCCGGATAGGATGTCATGAACGACCAGCGCAACCTTTTCCTCGCCATCGCCATTTCGGTCGCCATCATGGTTGGTTGGCAATATTTCCAACCGGCCAAGCCACCGGCGCCAGTGGCGCAGCAAGCCGCACAGCAGAGCGGAGCTCCCGCCACGGCGCCCACTCCGGGGACGCCCCAGGGCGCAGCCCCCGGCATTCCCACCGCCACCGCCGCCGCCAAGGGCGAATCCCGTACCGCCGCGTTGGAAAAAAGCCGCCGTATCGCCATTGAGACCCCCTCGCTGCATGGCTCCATCGCCCTGCTCGGCGCGCGCGTCGATGACTTGACCCTGGCCAAGTACCGCGAGACCACCGATCCCAAGAGCGCAGAGATCACCCTGCTGTCGCCCACCGGTGCGCCCGAGCCCTATTGGGCCGAGTTCGGCTGGGTGCCGACCGACGGCACCACCAAGGTTCCCGGCCCCGACAGCCTGTGGGCAGCCCAGTCCACCGGACCGCTGACCCCCGCCGCGCCGCTGGTCCTGACCTGGGACAATGGCGACGGCCTGCGCTTTGTCCGCACCTATACCATCGACGACAAGTACATGTTCGGCGTCAGCCAGCGGGTCGAGAATTACGGTGGCAAGGCCGTGTCGCTGCACCCCTTCGCGCTGCTGGCCCGCACCGGCACCCCCGCCGTCGCCGGGATGTACATCCTTCACGAAGGCCCCCTGGGCGTATTCGACCGCACCTTGAAGGAAATGAAGTACGAGGATCTCAAGAAGGACGGCACCTTCCGCCAGAAGAGCGACGGTGGCTGGGCCGGGATCACCGACAAATACTGGCTGACCGCCCTGGTGCCGCCCGCCAAGACCGAGATGACCGGCCGCTTCGTGCATCAGCGCGTCGATAACACCGACCGCTATCAGGTGGATTATCTGGGTTCGGCCCGCATCATCGACGCGGGCAAGTCCGAGGAGGCCAGTTTCCACCTGTTCGCCGGTGTCAAGCAGGTGGCCCAGTTGGATGCCTATACCGACAAGTTGGGCGTCGACCGCTTCGACCTCGCCATCGACTTCGGCTGGTTCTACTTCCTGACCAAGCCGTTCTTCTACCTGCTGCAAATGCTGCATGACGCGCTCGGCAACATGGGCTTGGCTATTCTAGCCCTGACCGTGGTCCTCAAGCTGGCCATGTTCCCGCTGGCCAACAAGTCCTACGTGGCCATGAGCAAGATGAAGAAGCTGCAGCCCCAGATCAAATCGCTGCAGGGGCGCTTTGGCGACGACAAGATGCGTCTCCAGCAAGAGATGATGGCGCTGTACAAGAGCGAGAAGGTTAACCCAGTCTCGGGCTGTCTGCCCATCATGGTTCAGATTCCGGTGTTCTTCGCCCTGTACAAGGTGCTGTTTGTCACCATCGAGATGCGGCACGCACCGTTCTATGGCTGGATTCACGATCTCTCGGCCCAGGACCCCACCAACATCTTCACCCTGTTCGGGATGATTCCGTGGGATCCGCCCGCCATGTTCCATCTCGGCGTCTGGCCGTTGATCATGGGCGTCACCATGTGGTTGCAGCAAAAGCTGAACCCTCAGCCCACCGATCCTATCCAGGCCAAGATGATGTCGTTCCTGCCCATCATCTTCACCTTCCTGTTGTCCAATTTCGCCTCGGGTCTGGTGATTTACTGGGCTTGGAGCAACTCGCTGTCCATCCTCCAGCAATGGGTGATCATGCGTAAGGCGGAGTCACAGAGCTGAGCCCCAGCGACGACAACCTAGCGGAACAGGCCGGTCTCATTGAGGCCGGCCGCCTGCTGTTCGCCCGTGAATGCACCTTCATGCTGGGTGCCGTGGCCCTGGATGGGCTGCCCAGCGCGGACCTGCCGGAAGTGGCCTTCGCCGGGCGCTCCAATGTGGGCAAGTCCAGCCTGATCAACGCGCTGACCGGGCGCAACACCCTGGCGCGTACCTCCAACACGCCGGGCCGCACCCAGGAACTGAACTTCTTCAATCTGGCGGGGCGCATGGTTCTGGTGGACATGCCCGGCTATGGCTTTGCCCAAGCCCCCAAGGGGCTGGTGGAACGCTGGACCCGGCTGGTCAACGGCTTTCTCAAGGGCCGAGCCGTCTTGCGCCGCGCCTTCGTGCTGGTGGATTCCCGCCACGGCCTCAAAGACAGCGACCGCGACATGATGGCCATGCTGGACAAGGCGGCGGTGGTCTATCAGGTGGTGATGACCAAGGCCGACAAGTTGAAGGCGTCCGAGCTTGACGCCGTCCGCGCCCGCACCCAACAGGAAATTCTGACCCGGGTGGCGGCTCACCCCACCCTGATCGTCACCTCATCGGAGACGGGGCTCGGCATCCCCGAGCTTCGCGCCGAAATGACCACTCTCGCCCTCGGTCCGAGCGGTACCTGACAGCCGCCCCATCAGGAGAGCAAGCCCATGAGCGCCAAAGACACTCCCGACATCCTTCACGACCGCGCCGCCTGGCTGGACCGCGCCAAAACCCTGTCCGAGGCGCTGCCCTTCATGCGCCAGTTCAGCGACCAGACCCTGGTGATCAAGTTCGGCGGCCACGCCATGGAATCCGACGATCTCGCCCGGTTGTTCGCCCATGACGTAGTACTGTTGAAACAGGTGGGCATCAATCCGGTGGTGGTGCATGGCGGCGGGCCGCAGATCGACCACATGCTCAAGCGTCTTAACATCGTGACGCCACGCGTCGATGGTCTGCGCTATACCGACGAAGCCACCGTTGAGGTGGTGGAGATGATCCTGTCAGGCAAGATCAACAAGCAGATCGTTTCGGCCATCAACGAGGCGGGCGGCTTTGCCGTCGGCCTGTCGGGCAAGGACGGCCACCTGATCCGCGCCCGCAAGCTGCGCCGCACCAAGAAAGATCCGGATTCTAACATCGAAAAGGTGCTGGATCTGGGCTTTGTCGGCGAACCTGCCGAAATCACCCCCCATATCTTGGAATTCTTCCGCCAGTCCGACATCATCCCGGTGGTGGCGCCGGTGGGCATGGGACCGGCGGGCGAGACCTACAACATCAATGCCGACACCGCCGCGGGCGCCATTGCCGCCGCCACCAATTCCCGCCGCCTGCTGATGCTGACCGATGTGGCGGGGGTGCTGGACAAGGCCGGAAATCTGATCCCGGAAATGACCGCCGCCCAGGTCAAGGCCTATATCGCCGACGGCACCATCTCGGGCGGCATGATCCCCAAGGTTGAAACCTGCCTGGAGGCGGTCGAGGCGGGCGTGGACGCCGCCGTCATCCTCGACGGCCGTGTCCCCCATGCGGTGCTGCTGGAGCTGTTCACCCCCCACGGCGTCGGCACCCTGATCAAGGCGGGGTGATACCAATACCAGGACGTCCTTAAGTCCTGGTATTGGTACGGCCGCAAGGTGGCCGTGCGCCTCGTGGCGCGGGAGCCTAAGGACCACGGAGGTGGTCCGCCCGGCGCTTGAGGGCACCGAGACCATGTCAATGGTTTCGGCCTTTGGTAAGAACCCTGCACGGATGAAGGCCGCGAAGCCGGGCGGATTGCCCGGCCTCCAAACCATTCCTTCTATTCCAACAAACCGAGAATAAGGTCCGGAAGCGGTGCTTCCCGGTTGGGATTTAGGGCAAAAGCCCCAAATCACCCGGTCTTTTTCATGGCCTTACGGCGGAATCAGGTCACCGCGCCGTGGCAGTGCTTGTACTTCTTGCCCGAGCCGCAGGGGCACGACGCATTGCGCGGCGTGGCGCCCCAGGTGGCGGTATCAGTGGGATCGATGGCGGTGCTGCGCATGCCGAGGCCGATGGACGGCGCCTGTCCCTGGGAGAAGGCGGGGTCTTCGCGGGTCTCCTGGGTCCGGCTGGGGGCACGGGGTTCCAGTGCCTCTTCCGGGGTGGAATCGCCAAAGCGCAGTTCCACATGGGCCAGTACCGAGGTCACCTTCTCGCGCAGGTCCAACAGCATCTGTTCGAACAGATTGAAGGCTTCGCGCTTATACTCGTTCAGCGGGTCGCGCTGGGCATAGGCCCGGAGCGAGATACCCTGGCGCAGATGGTCCAACTGCAACAGGTGATCCTTCCACGACTGGTCGAGCAGTTGGAGCAGCAGGCTCTTTTCCACCATGCGCATGGTCTCGGGGCCGTAATTGGCCGCCTTCTCAGCCATCCGGCGGTCGGAGGAGTCCTGGATCCGATGGCGGATTTCCTGGTCGGCGATGCCCTCTTCCTTGGCCCAGTCGGCCACGGGAAGATCAAGATTGAACACCCGCAGCACTTCTTCGTGCAACAGCGCCACATTCCACTGATCGGCATAGGCGCGTTCGGGAATGGCGCGGCTGACCATCTCGGCCACGACTTCGTGACGGAAGGCGACGATTTCCTCGGACACGTCGTCGATCATCATCAGGTCGCGGCGCTGTTCGTAGACCACCTTGCGCTGGTCGTTCATGACGTCGTCGAACTTGAGAAGGTTCTTGCGGATATCGAAGTTGCGGGCTTCGACCTTCTGCTGGGCCTTTTCCAAGGCCTTGTTGATCCAGGGATGGACGATGGCCTCGCCTTCCTGCAACCCCAGCTTTTGCAGCATGCCGTCCATGCGCTCGGAGCCGAAGATACGCATCAGGTCGTCTTCCAGCGACAAGAAGAATTTCGAGGCGCCGGGGTCGCCCTGCCGGCCGGAGCGGCCGCGCAGCTGGTTGTCGATGCGGCGGCTTTCATGCCGTTCGCTGCCGACCACATAGAGGCCGCCAGCGTCGCGGACCTTCTGCTTGTTGACTTCGATCTCGGCCTTGATGACGTCGATGCGGCGTGCGCGCTCGGCCGGATCGGTGACCTCGGCCAGTTCCATCAGCACCCGCATCTCCAGATTGCCGCCCAACTGAATATCGGTGCCGCGGCCCGCCATATTGGTGGCGATGGTGACGCCACCGGGAACACCGGCCTGGGCGACGATAAAGGCTTCCTGCTCGTGATAGCGGGCGTTCAGCACATGGTGCGGAATCTTCTTCTGCTTGAGCAGATCGGCCAGCAGTTCAGACTTCTCGATGGAGGTGGTGCCCACCAGGACCGGCTGCATGCGGGCGCGGCATTCCTCGATCAGCAAGACGATGGCTTCGTACTTTTCGCGGGCAGTGCGATAGACCTCGTCGTCGGCATCCTTGCGGCTGACCGGCAGATTGGTGGGGATCTCCACCACTTCGAGATTGTAGATTTCCTGGAACTCGCCCGCTTCGGTCATGGCGGTGCCTGTCATACCCGCCAACTTGTCATAGAGGCGGAACAGGTTCTGGAAGGTGATGGAGGCCAGGGTCTGGTTCTCGTTCTGGATCGAGACGCCTTCCTTGGCCTCCAGAGCCTGATGCAGACCCTCGGAATAGCGGCGGCCTTCCATCATGCGGCCGGTAAACTCGTCGATCAGAACGATCTTGTCGTTCTTGACGATGTAGTCCACGTCACGGGAGAACAGCTTGTGGGCACGCAGGGCCTGATTGACGTGATGAACCAAGCTGACATTGCCGACGTCATAGAGGGCGCCCTTCATCAACCCGGCCTGGCGCAGCATCTCCTCGACCCGCTCGGTGCCGCGATCGGTCATGGTGACGGCGCGGGCCTTCTCGTCCTTCTCGAAATCCTCGGCTTCCAACTCGGGCATGAGCTTGTCGACCAGACGGTAGAGGTCGGAATTGTCCTCGGTCGGGCCGGAGATGATCAGCGGCGTGCGGGCCTCGTCCACCAGGATCGAGTCGACTTCGTCGACGATGGCGTAGTTGAAGGGACGGTGAACCATCTCCTCCAGGCGGAATTTCATGTTGTCGCGCAGATAGTCGAAGCCCAACTCGTTGTTGGTGCCATAGGTCACGTCGCAGGCATAGGCCTGCTGACGCTCGACATCGTCGAGGCCGTGGACGATGACGCCGACCGACAGCCCGAGGAAGCGGTAGACCTGGCCCATCCAATCGGAATCGCGCTTGGCGAGGTAGTCGTTGACCGTCACCACGTGGACGCCCTTGCCCGACAGGGCGTTCAGGTAGACCGGCAGGGTCGCCACCAGGGTCTTGCCTTCACCGGTGCGCATTTCCGAGATGCGGCCCTGATGCAGAATCATGCCGCCCAAAAGCTGGACGTCGAAATGGCGCTGACCCAAGGTCCGCTTGGAGGCTTCGCGCACGGTGGCAAAAGCTTCGACCAGCAGGTCGTCCAGGGTGGCGCCTTCGGCGATGCGCTGCTTGAACGCGGCAGTTTTGGCCCGCAATTCGTCGTCGGAAAGGGCTTCAAGCGTTGGTTCCAGCGCGTTGATAGCATCCACATGCTTCTTGAGCGGCTTGAGAACACGGTCGTTGGCGGTTCCGAAGAGCCGCCTTGCAATGGCGCCGAACATGAAGCTTCCTCAGACATGAGTGGCCAACCCCCCCTTGTGAGGGGCCTTTCGTGACCGGCAAGAGATAGAGGCGAGTCCGCCATCTGTCAATGTTGGAGCCTATTTGGAGGCAACTTACAGCAGAGCGGGAAGATCTCTCGCCGCCGCCCTACGATACGCAAGGACCAAGGCCCCTTGGCCGAACAGGCGGGTGCAAACGTGGAGCGCGTCTGGTGCCGGGCGAGACCAGTGCCGCGCCCAAGCCATCTCCCGTCTTGCTCGCGGGCCGCTGGTAACGGATCGGACGGCCGCCAAGAGCAGGAACGCAAAAACCGTGTGATCAATACGAAAACGCTTAGATCCACTCCCGCAGGATGGCGACCAGGGGGATGTCGGCGGGCGGCATGGGCAGATCGCCCAGACGGGCGGCGCGGACCCAGCGTAATTCCTGTCCCTCGCGCGGGGTGGGCGTGCCTTTCCACACCCGCACCACGTAAAGCGGCATCAGCAGGTGGAAGGTGTCGTAGTCGTGAGAGGCAAAGCCCACCGGTGCCAGACAGCTTTCACGCACGTCGATACCCAGTTCCTCCTCAAGCTCGCGCACCAGCGCCGCTTCGGGGGTCTCGTGGTCGCAGATCTTGCCGCCGGGAAATTCCCATAATCCAGCCATGGTCTTGCCCGCCGGGCGCGACGCCATCAGAACCCGGCCATCGCCATCCACCAGGGCGGCGGCGGCGACCAGGATCATGGGACGCATGGTGCGCCCCATCTGCCATTCGCCCCGCTTTAACTGGAAGCGCGGCGCCACCACGCTTTGGCCGCGGGCGGGCATGGAGCAGGTCTCGACCCCGGCATAGGACAGCCCCACCTTTTCCAGTACCCGCTTGGAGGCCTGGTTGTCGGGATGGAACGACGCCCACACCCGGGAATAGTTCAAAGGCTCGAACAGATGGCGGATCAGGCGGTTGAGCGCTTCGGTGGCGTAGCCCTGGTTCCAGAAGTCCTTACCGAACCAATAGCCCAGTTCCGGCGTGCCGTCGGTCTCCAGCCCGATACCCAGCACGCCCACCAGAACGCCGTCGGTGGTCCGCTCCACCGCCAGGGCCATGCCCTTGCCTTCGAGGCGGCGGCCTTCCTGCTCGGTGACGAAGCGCCTGGCGTCGTCTGCGGTATAGGGATGGGGAATGGTGGCGGTCAGGCGCACCACCTCCCAGTCATCCAGCAACGGCCACAAGCGTTCGACGTCTTGCTCCGCCACCGGGCGCAGCTTGAGACGTGCGGTCAGGAGCGGATGGCCCGCCCAGATGGTGCCCGGTTGCCGACATCCCAATTCGCTCATGGTGTTGATCCGATCAGGTCCGGTAAGAGCCGTTGATATCGATATAAGCGTGGGTCAGATCGCAGGTCCAGACCGTGGCCTTGCCCTTGCCGACGCCCACATCCACCTCGATGGTGATCGTCTGACCCTTCATATGGGCGGCGACGGGGGCCTCGTCATAGCCCGCGGCCATTTCGCCCTTATCGGCCACCAGAATGCCGCCCATGCGGATGGAGAGCTTGTCGCGGTTGGCCTTCTCACCCGCCTTGCCCACGGCCATCACCACCCGCCCCCAATTGGCGTCCTCACCCGCCACGGCGGTCTTGACCAACGGCGAATTGGCGATGGCCATGCCGATACGCTTGGCCGCCTTGCGCCCGGCTGCGCCGGTGACTGTGATGGCAACGAACTTGGTGGCCCCCTCTCCGTCCTTGACCACCTGATGGGAGAGGTCCAGCAGCAGGTCGAACAGCTTGGCCTTGAAATCGGCCAGCCGCTTGTCCTTGGCATCCTTGATCACCGTATTGCCGGCCTTGGCCGTGGCGAACAGCATCAAGGTATCGCTGGTGGAGGTGTCGCTGTCGACGGTGATGCAGTTGAATGACCGCTCCACCCCCCTGGACAGCAGATCCTGCAACACCGTGGCGGGCAGGGCGGCGTCGGTGAAAACATAGGACAACATGGTCGCCATGTCGGGGGCGATCATGCCCGCGCCCTTGGCGATGCCGTTGATCAGCACCTTGGTGCCATCAATCATGGCGGTGCGGGTGGCGCCCTTGGGATAGGTGTCGGTGGTCATGATGGCTGCGGCGGCCTCGGCCCAGGCATCATCGTTCAGCTTGGCCTTCACGTCATCAAGGGCGCCGGTGATCTTTTCATCGGGCAGGCGCACACCGATAGTGCCGGTGGACGCAATGTAAACCTCGGTGTCCTTGCAGCCCATGATCTTGGCGGTCCGGGCGACGGTGCGCTCGACCGAGGCGACGCCCACCGAGCCGGTAAAGGCGTTGGCGTTGCCGGAATTAACCACCAGAACGCGGGCGCGGCCCTTGGCCACGGCTTCGCGGCACCACTCCACCGGGGCCGAGGCAGTGAGCGAACGAGTGAACACACCGGCGGCACTGGTGCCCGCATCCATCTCCACCATCAGCAGATCGGTCCGGCCCTGATAGCGCACGCCGCAAGCATGGCTGGCCAGACGCACACCCCGGATCACGGGCATAGCGGGGAAAGAAGCAGGCGCGAGGGGCGACAGATCGGTCATGGAGGAGGCTTCCAAAGCAAAAGTGGCGAACCGGATGATTATTCGGTTCGCCACTGGTTTCAACAGCTAGTGTTCTGAATTCACCACACTAGTTCTTGGGTGCCTGCGCGGGCGCCTCGGGCAGCGGCTGGCCATCGGGGCCGAAGCGCTTGATCTTGGCCTTGTCGCGCAGCCCCAGGACCAGCTTTTCGCGGATGGAATCGGCCAATTGCTGGGCGACGCCCTGCTTGGCCTGCTCATAGGGCGGCAAGGTCGCCATGCGCTTGTCTTCCACCTTGATCACGTGGAAACCAAAGCGGGTGCTGACCGGGGTCTTGGAGATCTCACCCGGACGCATGGCGAAAGCGGCGTTGGAAAATTCCGGCAGCATGTCGTCCTTGCGGAAATAGCCCAGGTCACCGCCATTGCGGGCGGCGGCCTGATCCTTGGAGCGGGTCTTGGACAGCTCGGCAAAATCGGCGCCACGGGTCAGCTCGGCGATGATGCTCTTGGCCGCATCCTCGGTCTCGACCAGGATGTGGCGGGCGCGCACTTCCTCGGCGGCGACGAAGTTCTTGGCGATCTCGTCATAGCGGGCCTTGACGGTGGCGTCGGTAACGCCCGGCGTCACCTTCTTTTGCATCCAGGCCTGAGTCAGGATGTTGGTCTCGACACGCTTGAGCACGGCCTTGACCTCGGGATCGTTCTCCAGCTTGTCCTTCTTGGCCTGGTCATAAACCAACTGGTTGTTGACCGCCATCTCCAGCAGCGCCTCGTAGGGGGGCTGCCCCAGTTCGGGCGGCAGCTGACGGGCCAAGTCGGCCAAGGTCGACAGATGGACCTCGCTGCCGTTGATATTGGCGACAACCGGGTTCTTGGCATCGGCAGCAACGGCGGAGCCGGCGGCGAGCCCAATGGCCAGGCCGAGGGCAAGCGCGGGGCCGCGCGCGAACAGCTTCTTCATCAGCAATCGTTCCTTCTCGTCGGAAAGCCGGAGCGAGGATGCGTCACGGCCAGGACATCGATGAAGGGTATGAAGCACAACCGCGCGCGGCGCACAAGTGGGGCGATACGTTATGAATCCACCGCCCAGCGGATGGAGCGTAGCGATCTTTCCTCTGTCAATAGTTTACATATTGGCTCTGAAAGCACTTATTAAAGCAACGAAGCAGATCTACAAATATATTTTGAATTAAAATATGCCGCAATGCGGCAGGATAGAGGATTGTTTTCTGGAAAATCCATTCGGATATTACTTTCAGACAGTCGAGGGTGACCGCACCGCCATCCCTTCGGGTAGGATGGAGTCTGTTTGGCAATCCATTGAAATCTCAAATAATTTGAGTCTCGTTTGAGCGCTGGATTCAGGCGCGAGTCTGTGCGATATGGTTCCCCGTCTTAGCAGGCCTGGGCGCGCCTGTTCGCGCCGTCTCATCCAATGTGGAGGAAGTTATGACTGTTCGCGTCGGTATCAACGGTTTTGGCCGCATCGGTCGCATGGTGTTCCGCGCCGTCGCCAAGGAATTTCCGGAGATCGAGATCGTCGGCATCAATGACCTTCTGGAGCCGGATTACCTGGCCTATATGCTGAAGTACGATTCGGTGCATGGCCGTTTCAACGGTGACGTCTCGGTCGAAGGCAGCAATCTGGTGGTCAACGGCAAGAAGATCCGCCTGACTGCCGTCAAAGATCCGTCCGAGCTGAAGTGGGGCGAGATCAACGCCGACGTGGTGATCGAGTCCACCGGCCTGTTCCTGTCCGCCGACGTGGCCCAAAAGCACATCGACGCCGGCGCCAAGAAGGTGCTGATGTCGGCTCCGTCCAAGGACGAAACCCCGATGTTCGTCTATGGCGTCAACCACGCCAAGTATGCGGGCGAAAAAATCGTCTCCGCCGCGTCCTGCACCACCAATTGCCTGGCGCCGGTCGCCAAGGTGCTGAATGACAATTGGGGCATCAAGCGCGGACTGATGACCACCGTTCACGCCGCCACTGCCACCCAAAAGACCGTTGACGGCCCCTCGTCCAAGGATTGGCGCGGTGGCCGCGGGATTCTTGAGAACATCATCCCGTCGTCCACCGGCGCCGCCAAGGCCGTGGGCAAGGTTCTGCCCGAGCTGAATAAAAAGCTGACCGGCATGGCCTTCCGCGTTCCCACTTCCGACGTGTCCGTGGTCGACCTCACCGTCGAGCTGAACAAGGAAGCAGCCTACGAGGACATTTGCAAGGCCATGAAGGCCGCGTCCGAAGGCGCCATGAAGGGCGTTCTGGGCTACACCAACGAAAAGGTGGTCTCCACCGATTTCGTCGGCTGCAACCTGCCGTCCATCTTTGACGCCGAAGCCGGCATCGCCCTCGACACCACCTTCGTCAAGGTTGTGACCTGGTACGACAACGAATACGGCTACACCTGCAACATGCTGCGTTTCCTCCAGCACATCGCCAAGAACTAAGCGTCAAGGGGGATCAACCCATGTTCCGGACCATCGACAAGCTCGACGTCAAGGGCAAGCGGGTACTGGTGCGCGCCGACCTCAACGTTCCTTCCAAGGACGGCAAGGTCACCGACACCACCCGCATCGACCGTT
Source organism: Terasakiella magnetica (assembly GCA_902729415.1). GTDB lineage: Bacteria > Pseudomonadota > Alphaproteobacteria > Rhodospirillales > Magnetospirillaceae > Phaeospirillum > Phaeospirillum magnetica_A. Next base: position 62,011 of record CACVCF010000001.1, read on the forward strand.
CGGCGGCCACGCTGATCCAGCTGGCCGCCAAAGGCGCCAAGGTGATCGTCCTCACCCATTTCGGGCGCCCCAAGGGGCGAGAGGACAAGTATTCGCAGAAGCTCCTGGTCGAACCGCTGTCCAAGGCGGTGGGCAAGTCGGTGGCCTGGGCTGACGACTGCATCGGCGCGGAAGCGGAAAAGGTCATCGCAGACATGAAGGAGGGCGACATCGCCCTGCTTGAAAACGTCCGCTTCCATCCCGAGGAAGAGAAGAACGACCCTGATTTTGCCAAAAAACTGGCGGCTCTGGGTGATTTCTACATCAACGACGCCTTCTCCACCGCTCACCGGGCCCACGCCTCCACCGAGGGGCTGGCCCATCTGCTGCCCGCCGCCGCCGGTCGCCTGATGCAGGCCGAACTGGAAGCGCTGGGCAAGGCGCTGGAGCACCCGGAAAAGCCCGTGGCCGCCATCGTCGGCGGCGCCAAGGTCTCGACCAAGCTGGACCTGCTGGGCAATCTGGTGGCCAAGGTCGATTACCTGATCATCGGCGGCGGCATGGCCAATACCTTCTTGTTCGCCCAGGGCAAGCAGGTGGGAAAGTCGCTGTGCGAGAAGGATCTGGCCGACACCGCGCGTGCCATCATCAAGAAGGCCGAGGCCGCCAAGTGCAGCATTATCCTTCCCACCGACGTGGTGGTGGCGGGTGAGTTCGCCGAGAACGCCGCCAATGCGGTGGTTTCGATCGATGCGGTGCCCGAGGACAAGATGATCCTTGATGCCGGTCCCGCTTCGGCGGCGGCGGTGGTTAAGCTGCTGGACAGCTGCAAAACCCTGGTCTGGAACGGTCCTTTGGGCGCGTTCGAGATCGCGCCCTTCGACAAGGCCACCAATGCCGTGGCCCAGGCGGCGGCGGCTTTGACCGCCCAGGGCAAGCTTCTGACCGTGGGTGGTGGCGGCGACACCGTTTCCGCCCTGGCCAAAGCCGGGGTCGAGGACAAGTTCTCCTATATCTCCACCGCGGGCGGCGCCTTCCTGGAATGGCTGGAAGGCAAGGAACTGCCCGGCGTTGCCGCCTTGCACGTCAAGCCGTCCGCTGGCGGCTGCATGTGCGCGGGCCAGCACTGATAGACCCGGCGCCTCTCCCGCTGCGGCGGGAGAGGCCGCCCCTTCTTCCTGGATGACATCATGACAGTCCACTTTATCGGTGCCGGTCCCGGTGCGCCCGATCTGATCACCGTGCGCGGCTTGAAGCTGATTCAAGGCTGTCCGGTGGTGCTCTACGCCGGGTCGCTGGTGCCGCCCGAAATCGTGGCCGAGGCGGCCCCCGGCGCCCGCGTGGTCGATACCGCACCGCTGGATCTCGACCAGATCATTGCCGAGATTGCCGCCGCCCATGCCAAGGGCCAGGACGTGGCCCGCGTCCATTCCGGCGATCCCTCGCTCTATGGCGCCATCGCCGAGCAGATGCGCCGCCTCGACGCCCTGGGCATCGCCTATGACGTCACGCCCGGCGTGCCCGCCTTCGCCGCCGCCGCCGCCGCCTTGGCCACCGAACTGACCCTGCCCGATATCAGCCAGACAGTAATCCTGACCCGCACCTCGGTGCGCTCGTCGGCCATGCCCAACAATGAGGATCTAGCCACCCTGGGGCAAAGTGGCGCCACCCTGGCCATCCATCTGTCGGTCAGCAATCTGGCCCATGTGGTCAAGGAGCTGTCGCCGCTTTACGGTGATGACTGCCCGGTGGTGGTGGCGTTCCGGGTCGGCTGGCCCGATCAGGCCTTCATTCGCGGCACCCTTTGCGATATCCGCGACAAGGTCAAGGCTGCGGGCCTGACCCGCACCGCCTTGATCCTGGTGGGCCGGGTGCTCGGTGGGGCCGAGTTCAGCGATTCTCGGCTTTATGCCGCCGACCACACCCATGTGCTGCGGCCGGGGCCTGCCGCCTAGAGGCGCCCCGTGTTTCGCCCTTTCCCCGCATCAGTCGATACCTAGACCAAGCTCCAAAGAAGAGCGGCGCGAACGATGCTGCTCTCAGGCCGGAAGGCTGGACCGCAGTCACGACCAACCTTGCCAAGACAAGGCCGCCTCATCGAGACACGCTATCACGTACAAACGGCCGAAAGTTCTGGGTGATGGAGAGCCAGACGTGACGGCTCGTAAGGAAAAGAGTATAGACTTCTGACCACGTGGGGACGTGGTGAAATGGTAAACACTGGCGACTTAAAATCGCCCGGCTTCGGCCTTGCGGGTTCAAGTCCCGCCGTCCCCACCATTACACAGTCCCGCAAACTGTGTGCGATTTCCTCAAAACATAGGCCAGCAGCGTCTCCGCAGCCCTTCCGTGCTCAGACAGCGCTCGTCAGAGACATCCCAGCCACCAGGAGGGGCATTACCATGGCAGCTGCCGAGGGAGCTTCCCGCGAGAAGACAGGTTTGTTCAGGCGCTGCGGAATGTGCTGACCGACGAATACGCCACTTGCTACAATCGGCCCCTTGGGGTCAGCGCGGCCTTCGACGAAGGCGGTGGCCATTGACCACATTCCATGAGCCATCGGCGGGCGGACTTATACCAAATCTCGTTGACCAGAGCCGGTCAACGAGGCCCTCACGGGCTGAGCGAGTTTCTTCGAAACCCTTACCTCACGCGGCATCGGCCGCGCGGCGCCTTGCGCCTAACCAAGCCCCGACGCCCTGAAAAATTATCTCAGCGCCCTGGCCAGGGTCAAAATCGCCGTCTCGATCATGGTGGAGGCGGTGTTGCCATAGCCGATGATCAGGCCCGGAGAACCGGGATTCATGCGATAGCGGCTAAGAGGGGAAGGGGCCAATCCGTGAGCTTCCGCGGCAGATGCCGCTACCCGGTCATCGGCCTCTGGCACCAGCCAGCCGATGGCATGGGTGCCTGCGTCTCCGGAGGTTACCTCCAGAAGGCCTTTTAGATGCCGTCCGGCCGCCTGCAATAGGATCAGGCGGCGCTCGGCGTAAAGGCTGCGCATGCGTCGCAGATGGGCTGCAAACAACCCTTCCGCCATGAAGTCGGCCATGGCCGACTGGGTCAGCGCCGAGGGTGCCACGTCGGCCATTCGCCGGACAGCCAGGAATGCCGGCAGCAGATCTTCCGGCACAACCAGCCAGCCGAGGCGAAGAGAGGGGAACATGCTCTTGGAAAAGGTGCCGCAATAAATGGTGCGGTTACCAGAATCGAGCCCCTGCAATGCCGCCAGCGGTGCCCCCGCATAGCGGAAGTCGCTGTCATAGTCGTCCTCGACGATCCAGCCACCCCGCCGGTTTGCCCAATCGATCAGGGCCAACCGGCGTTCCAGCGGCATGGTCCCGCCCGAGGGAAACTGATGCGACGGGGTGACGCAGGCCAGACGTGCCTCTGGCCACAGCCGTTGGGCTAGTTCCGGATCGAAGCCACCGTCGTCAACCCTCACCGGGACCGGCTGGGCACCGGCAGCATGCAGCGCCCCTTTCAGTCCGCCGTAACAGGGATCCTCGATCATTGCCTGATCGCCGGGATCGAGCAGAACCCGTGCCGTCAAATCCAGTCCTTGCTGCGAACCAGCCACCAGGATGATTTGGTCGGGCGTGCAGCGCACAGCACGGGTCCGGCCCAAATGCTCGGCAATGGCGGCGCGTAAGTCGGGGTGTCCGGCAGCATCCTGCGGCACCATCAGATTGCGCGACGGACGCCGCCAGCGCCGTGCCAGCAGACGACTCCATTCCCGGTGGGGAAATGCGTCGAGATCGGGCAGTCCGGGGGCAAGGGGAAGGAGCGATGCACGGCCGAAGGGAGACTCCAACTCGGCTAGTTCACGCGCCCGTCGGCTGATGGCGCGTCCTTGCAAGGGGGATTGGGGAATTGCCTCCCGCGCTGCCAGGGATGGCGGTAACGGGCGGGCGACAACGCGAGTCCCCGAACCTTGCCGACTCTCGATGAAACCTTCAGCCATCAACTGGTCCAGTGCCGTCAGCACCGTGTTGCGTGAGATTCCCATCTGGTGGGCCATGGCGCGACTGGACGGCAGACGGGCCCCAACCGTCAGCCGTCCATCGAAAATGGCGGCTCTGAGGATGAAATACAGCCGACGATGCAACGGCATCGCCGCATCTTCAGATGTCAACGGCGTCAGAGTCAGTGGTAGATCGGCGGCACGGGGCATGGTTGCCTCGAGAAAAGTGGTCCCTTTAATTTCTTATAAGTGGCCATCGCATGGATACCACTTAATCACCAATATCACGGCACCGAACATCCAGATACAGGCGTCATCATGCTGATAAGAACACCGCGCTCCACCCCTCGCGCCAAGCCGGATCGCGTGGTTTATGACCGTACCGCCGCCTATGCGATCCTGGACGAAGCGCTGGTCTGTCATGTGGGCATTGTCGTCGATGGTATGCCGATCGTGATGCCAACGACCCATTGGCGCATGAAGGACCGGCTTTACTTTCACGGCGGTCAGGCCAGTCGGCTGGCCAAGGTGATGGCCTCCGGGGCCCCCCTGTCGGTCACGGTGACCCTGGTGGATGGGGTGGTTTTGGCCCGTTCAGCCGTCCGTCACTCGATGAACTACCGTTCGGTAATCCTGTTCGGGGCGGCGAGGGAGGTTTCCGACCAGCAGGTCAAGGCGGATGCCTTCGTCGCCTTGATCGAAAAGCTGGTCCCCGGTCGGGCTGCCCATGTCCGCCCGACCACCGCCAAGGAGTTGGCTGCCACCAAATTGCTGGAGTTCGAGATTGGCGAAGGCTCCGTCAAGGCCCGTTCCGGCCCCCCGGCAGAATTGGAGAGAGATTTGTCATGGCCGGTATGGGCCGGCGTAGCTCCGGTAGTTACTCGCCGGGGAATACCGGAGCCTGACACCCATTGGGTCGCAGGCACTATCGCCGGCAAGCCTGAATAAAGCGGGCCTTGGTTGAACGCAAGGCACCGCGCGACCCATGCCGCGAGAGGCAAGGGTTTCGGAGAAAACCGCCCAGCCCATGAGGGCCTCGTTGATCGATTTCGATCAACGAGGTTTGGTATAAGTTCGCACCCGCTCTGGTGCAAGAAAGCACGACGCAGCCGATTTATACGGTCAATCCAAGAGGGAAGAAATCGGCGCAGGCACCGGCAGATCCTTAAAAGACAGGAGGTGCGGATCAGCCCCGTCATCGGCATACCGCGCCCTGATCGCGTCCATATCGTCCAGGGAGGACAGGAAGATGGAGACGAGATTGGGATCGAAATGGGTTCCACTGTTATCGCTCAGATAGGACGTCACCCGCTCGCTGGGCCAAGGCATGGCACATCCGGCTCATCCGCATCAAATGCGTGCCGGTTTCGTTGTCACGGAATTCCCCTGCTCGGGCCAAGCTGAAGTTCAACTCGTTCGACATCTCCTCCATGGCCCCGATGACCAGGACTAAACACCTCGAGCGAACACGGACGATGCGATGATGACCATCGGCGGGTATCGCATCGCTTCAAAATCGACGCCTTTGCCCCCCTACTTCATCAGCCCCGAGACCTGAATTGCCGCCGGGCCGGCGATGATCAGGAACAGCACCGGCAGGAAGAATACGATCATGGGGACGGTAAGCTTGGCGGGCAGGGCCGCGGCCTTCTTCTCGGCGTTGGCCATGCGGGTCTCGCGGTTTTCCTGGGCCAGCACTTTCAAGGCCTGACTGACCGGGGTTCCGTATTTCTCCGACTGGATCAAGGTGGTGGCGAGCGAGCGCACCTGCACCAGCCCGGTGCGCTCGGACAGATTCTCCCAGGCGTGGCGGCGATCACCAAGAAAGGCCAGTTCCGCGGCGGTCAGGCCCAATTCCTCGGCTAGTTCCGGGGCGCTGTGCGACAATTCATCCACCACCCGCGACAGTGCCGCCTCCACCGACAAGCCCGCATCGACACAGATGACGATCAGGTCGAGGGCGTCGGGAAAGGCCCGCGCCAGGACAATCTGACGCTTTTGAATGGCGTTGGTCAGCAGCAGCGCCGGCAGATAAGTTCCCAGCGTCACCGTCCCCATCAACAGCAAGGCCCGCGTGGTGGCTGGTTGCTCGGAGAACATGGTGGCGGCATAGATCAGCCCGATCGCCAGCAGCAGAACCGGCAGGGCAACACGGGAAAAGACATAGGTCAGCGGGGCCGAGCGCCCGCGCCATCCCGCCTGGGCCAGGCGGAGTTTGAGGGCCTTGGCCTCCAGCAGATCCTGGAGCTTCAAGCGGTCCACCACCGCCCGCATCAAAGCCAGACGCCGCTTGGGCGGGGCGATCTTCTGACGGCCCTGGTTCAGCGCCTCGCGCTGCCGCGCCGACAGCTCCTGACGCCGCATGGCCACCGCTTTCAGTCGGCTGGCCCGGCGGTCGCGGGCCACCACCGATAGCGACAGCGCCAGAACCGAGGCGAAGGCGGCGATGGCGGCGGCCAGGACGATGAGGGTGGTCAGCATGGCGGCGCGTTCCCCCCTTCACATGTCGAAGTTGATCATGTTGCGCATGACCATCAGGCCGATCAGTTCGGTGGTTCCGCCGATGAACAGCAGCACATTGCCGATCTCGGTGGAAAACAGCATGCCGATATAGCTGGGCGCCAGCATGGACAGCATGACGATGACGATCAGCGGCAGCGAGCCGATGATATAGGCCGAGGTCCGGGCCTCGCTGGCATAGGCCTGGACCTTGTCGCGCATGCGTTTTCTCGAACGCAGCACCTCGGACAGTTTCGCCAGGGTCTCGGCCAGATTGCCGCCGGTCTGCTGCTGGATCGCCAGCACGATGGAAAAATAGCGCAATTCGGCCATGGGCATGCGTTCGACCGCGCGCGACAACGCCTCGTTCAGGGTCAGGCCGATACGCTGGCCCTCGGTGATCAGGCGGAATTCAGCCCCCATGGGCTCGGGCATCTCGCGGCCGATGATGTTGATGCACTCGCCCAGCGGCAGGCCGGAACGGATACCACGCACCACCACGTCGAGGGCATCGGAGAATTGGCTGGTGAACAAGGCCAGCCGCCGCTTGGCCAGCAGGCCCAGAACCAGCTTGGGCAGCCCCAGTCCCAGAACGGCCGCCAGCAGCAGGCCCCAGACACTGCCTAGCCCCATCACCTCGGCCAGGGCAAGAATACCCAGCGCCAGCAGACCGGTGGCGGTCATGTAATGCCAGACCTCCACATGGAAGCCCGCCTGCATCAGTTGTTCGCGCAGCTGGGTGCCTTGGCGGTTACGGCGGCTGCCCTCCACCTCTTTAAGCCGTGCCTGCACCGATTTACGCTTTGCTCCCCGCCGCTGGGCGGGGACCGTACCAGCGATCATGGCAAGGCGGCGGCGAATGCGGGCACGCGGGCCGTGGATCAGACTCAGCATGAACCAGCCCAGCCCCCCCAGGGCGATCAGCAGCAGCAAGACCAGGGCCACCACTTCCCATGGGATGCGGGCGAGAGCGTCAAACATGGCTCTCTCCCAAGGCTTCGGCCAGATCGCGCTCAAGCCCGTAATACCGCGCCCGATCCCAGAAGGCGGGCCGCAGGCCGGTGGAGCGATGACGGCCGATGATGCGGCCCCGCGCATCCTCGCCCTCGAACTCGAAGATGATCAGGTCTTGCAAGGTGATGACGTCGCCTTCCATGCCCACCACCTCGGTGACATGGGTGATCTTGCGGGTGCCGTCGCGCAGCCGCGAGGCCTGAACGATGACGTTGACGGCAGACGCGATCTGTTCGCGCACCGCCTTGGCCGGCAGGTTGTAACCGCCCATGGCCACCATGTTCTCGACCCGCGACAGGGCGTCGCGCGGCGTATTGGCGTGAATGGTGCCCATAGAGCCGTCATGGCCGGTATTCATGGCCTGAAGCAGGTCGAAGGCCTCGGGTCCGCGCACTTCGCCGACGATGATGCGTTCCGGCCGCATGCGCAGGCAGTTCTTGACCAGATCGCGCATGGTCACCGCCCCCACCCCTTCCAGATTGGGCGGCCGGGTCTCCAGCCGCACCACGTGGGGTTGCTGCAATTGCAGCTCGGCGGCGTCCTCGCAGGTCACCACTCGCTCGCCGGTATCGATGTGGCGGGTCAGGCAGTTGAGCAGCGTGGTCTTGCCCGAGCCGGTCCCGCCGGAAATCAGGATATTACAGCGGACCGCCGCCGCGATCTGCAACACCTTGGCGGCCTGGGGCGTCAGAGAGCCGAACTCCACCAGCTTTTCCAAGGTCAGCTTTTCCCGCTTGAACTTGCGGATGGTGAGCGTGGGGCCGTCGATGGCCAAAGGTGGCACGATGACGTTGACGCGTGAGCCGTCGGCCAGACGAGCATCACAGATGGGGCTGGCTTCGTCCACCCGCCGCCCCACCGCCGACACGATGCGCTGACAGATATTCATGAGTTGGGCGTTGTCGCGGAAACGGATATCGGTCAGCTCGATCCTACCGTCGGACTCGATATAGACCTTGTCGGCGCCGTTGACCATGATGTCGGCGATGTCGTCGCGGGCCAGCAGCGGCTCCAGCGGTCCCAGGCCGAGCACATCGTTGCAGATGTCGGCGATGACCACCTGCTGCTCGGCGGCGGACAGCACCAGACCACGCATGGAGATGATCTCGGCAACGATGTCCGAGATCTCTTCACGCACCTGGGCCGGTTCCAGCTTACCCAATTCGGTGGGATCGACCGAATCGATCAGATCGTTAAAGATGGCGATCTTGAGATCAGACAGCCGCTGATCCAACTCGGAGGAACGCGGCGCCGAAACCGCGGACGAACCCGCCGTCGGCACCGGCGCCGACGGAGCTGCGGCCCGCGAGGGCTGCTCCGCCGTTTTGTCGGGAGGCTGGCTGCGGCGGCCGAACATGGCTATCCCCGGCTTCTCAGACGGTCGAGCCAGGAGACGGGTTTGCGCACCGCCGGGGCCTTGCCCGAAAGCATGACGGCGAATTGGGCCAGAGCCAGGCTCGCCTTATGGCCGCGCGCCACCTCACCCAGCATCTGGCCACTATTGGCGGCCTCGCCGAAGGGGCCGGGTTCGAAGGGTAGGATCATCTGCGGCACCAGCTTGATGGTGTCTTCGAAATCCTTGGCCGTCAGTTGGGTCTTGCGGGCGGCCTCGACCCGATTCAGCACCAGCCGGGGAACCGGCAGGCCGGTGCGGCGCGGTCCCAACACCTCCATCAACGATTTGGCGTCGCGCAGGCTGGCGAAATCGGGGATGGCGGTGACCACCACCTCGTCGGCCATGGTCAGCAGATATTCGGTCCAGTCGGCCCACAGATGGGGAATGTCGAGCACCACCACAGAGGCCATGCGCGCCGCCAGATCCAGCATACGCTCCAACCCGTCCACCGCCAGGGCGGAATGGTTGCGGCAATCGCCCGGCGAGGCCAGCACCCGCAAAAACTCGTCGTATTCCACCATGCAACGGTCCATCAGCACCTCGTCCAGGCGCTCGGGATGGGCCAGGGCATCGACCACGGTCTGCTTGGCATCGAGATTATAGCTGAGGACCGAGGTGCCGAAGGCGATGTCCAGATCGACATAGATCACCGCTTCTTGCAGATGGCGGCCCAAGGACCACGCCAGATTCTGCGCCAAGGTGGAGGAGCCCGAGCCGCCACGCGCCCCCCAGCAGGCGATGAAGCGGGCCTTGGGGGCGCTTTGCGGGTCGCTGAACGCACCGGCAAGGGCATCGAGAATCTGACGCGGTGTCACCGGGCGCGGCAGATAGTCACTGACCCCCTTGGATATCAAGGTGCGGTACAGCCCGATATCGTTGACACCGCCGATCACCAGCACCTTGGTGCCGGGCTCGCAGACCTCGGCCAGATGTTCCAGCCGTTCCACCAAGGTGGCGGCGGCCTCGTCCTCGATGATCACCACCTGGGGCGTCGGCGCGGCGGCATACTGGGCGATGGCGCCATCCAGTCCCCCGTCATGGAGCATAAGCCGCGACTTGGACAAGGCACGATCACCTTGCACCTGCCGCAGACTCTCGGCGGTTTCGGCGGTAGAGGTAAAGGCGTCAATGGTCAGACGATAGATCACGGCCCCCTCCCCTTCCCTATTTGGTTCCAACCGAACTGGTGCTGCCGGAGGTACCTTCCTCGGCAGCCGAGCTGGAGGGCTCGCCTCGCCCGTATTTGCCCAGCACGTCGCCTGCCCGCACGGCGTCGCGCCCGGTCGAAGGCCGCGCCCGTACCAGGTCAGCGGGGTTTTGCATCATCAGCGCCCGGTTGCGCTGGACGGCGCAGCCCCAATTGCTGTTGGGGGCGTTGTCGTAATCGGGATTGAGGCCGCGTTTGAACGTGCCGCATTCCGGCACCACCGCACTCCACATCGGCACCTGCACTGTGGCGCTGGCCTCATCACCGGCGACGACCCGGATCTCGATAACGGCGGCTCCACCGTCACGCAGCCGCGCCGCTAAAGTCTCGGCAAAGCTCCGCGCCGCCGCTTCATCATGTCCGGCGGCGGCGGTAACGTGGACCGGACCGGCACCCCGGCGGTGGGATTCGCCACCCAGGCGGGTCAGACGGTCGAGATCGTAGGGCGACAGCCCCTCGCCCTCGGCGGGACGGTCGAACACGGCCACGGCGATCTTTTCCTCCGCCGTCACCGGCTTGGAAATCCGGTAATCATGTTCGGACAGATCGGCGGCGCAGGCCGTCAGCAGAAGAAGCGCGAGGCAGACATTCAGCTTGGTCATCAGGGCACCATGTAGCCATAGGGGCCTTGCAGCTTGGCCGGGGCCGCCAGCGGTTCGGCGCCGCGGATGGTATAGGTGTCTTGCAGTCGGCCCAGCAGGAAGCGCTTGATATCCGAGGACGGCGCGAAACCATCGGTGGGGGCGGCCAGCAGGTCGGGCTTGTCCACCGGCTGCACCACATAGGCCGACAAGATCACCACCAGCTCGCTTTCGTTGCGCTGGAAGGCGGAGGAGCGGAACAGCGCCCCCAGAACCGGCAGATCCATCAGGCCGGGCAGACCGGCGATATTGTTGGTGATGTCGTTCTGCAAAAGACCGGCAATCATCAGGCTGCCGCCCGAAGGCAGTTCCACTGTCGACCCAGCGCGGCGGACCTTGAACGAGGGCACGGTGATGCCGTTGCCCAGGGTGGTGGAGATGGAGGTGTCGATGGCGCTGACCTCGGTGCTCATCTTGAGGCTGAGGCGGCCGGGATCCAGCACCACCGGGGTAAAGCTCAGTAACACGCCATAGGGCTTGTATTCGATGCTGACCGCGCCGTTGGTCTGGGACACGGCGATGGGAACCTCGCCGCCCGCCACCATGGTGGCGGTCTCGCCCGAGACGGCGGTAAGGTTCGGCTCGACCAGGGTGCGGATCAGGCCCTGATTTTCCAGCAGATTGAGGTTAGTGACCAGGGTGCCGATGCCGGTGATGGTCGCCGCCCCATAAAGGGGAGCGGCGGCAGAACTGAGCAGGCCGACGGTGGACGTGGTTTTGGCTGAGGTCAAGGTCGACGACCCCAGCAACGGGATCGAGCGGGAGGACGCCACTCCGACCCCCAGTTCCTTCAGTACGGTGCGCTGGATCTCGGCCACCTTGACCTGAAGCAGAACCTGCTGGTCGTTGGAAATCCGCAGCAAGGTGACAACGTTGGCGTCGTTGGCGACAAAGCGCCGCGCCATGGCCTTGGCAGTGTTGGCGGCCAGATCGTTTTTGACCGTCCCCGACAGGTAAAGAGTGTCGTTGATCCCCGCCACCTGGATATTGCGCTCTTCCGGCAGGGTCTGGGCCAGCACGTCCTTGAGGGACTGGGAATCGATAGCAACATCAACCTCCAGCCGCCGGATCACCTTGCCGCCCTTGTCGAGCAAGAAGACGTTGGTCTGCCCGATGGCCCGGCCGGTGACATAGACCTGGGTCGGCGAGCGCACCATGACGTCGGCGATATCAGGATTGCCCACCACGATATCGCGGGCCTGAACCGGCAAATGGATTTCGGCGCTTTTGTGGACGGCGACGCGGATGGATTCGGCCACAGCAGGTAACGGGCCGCTGAAGATGCGCGGAACGGAGCGCTTGGGTGCACCATCCGCCGCCTGGCCCAACGCCACCACCTTGGCCCGCGGCTGGGCCTGGGGCACCGGCGGCTCCTCGGCCCAGGCGACAGGCGTCAGCAGCAGAAGGATGCCGAGAAGAAGAAATACGCCGCCAATCCGGCGGCAACCCGGTGGGATCAGGCAAGGCGTCATTGGGATAACCCTTCGGTGGAGACTTGCCCTGCACGGTTGATACGAATACCTCCGCCACCGCTCTTGCCACGCTCCGGCTTGACCTTGGCCCCGGCCAGGGCTTGCAAGACCTTGCTGGCCTCCAGATCGGCGGTGAAGTCGAGGGTCTCGGGCAGTGTCTCGGACTTGGCCGCGTCCAGGCCGGGAAGGCCGCGCAGAACCAATTGCAGATTGCCCAGCATCCCAGCGGCCGTCAACAGCTCCGCCTGTTTGGAGGTCACCTCGACCGTCACGGTCTTGCCCTGGATGGGAGCGCCGTCACGACTACGGGCGATCTGCTGGTCGATAGCCAGGACGCGGATGTCGGCCAGAACCGTCTCGGCGGCATACCGCAGCACCAGGCCGGGCAATTGGGCGCTCTCGCCGGATTCCTCGGCCTTGCGGATATCGGTGGCCAGCAAGATGTCCACCCGGTCACCGGGAGTGATAAAGCCCGATACGGCTGTGGGATTACTGATGGCGATGGAAACCGCCCGCATGCCGGGGGTCAGCAGCCCGGCCAGCACGCCCGAAGTCTCGGTCTTGAAGGTGGCGGCGGCAGAGAACGGCTCGCCCTCGGCCAAGGCTCGCCGCGCCACTACCCCCATGAACCCGGCTTTGGGATCTTCGGCCCCCCGGCGCACGATCATACGAGCCGAGATGGCGGAATTCGGCCATTTTTCATAACGCAGATCATCCGATTGCAGGGTGGTTCCCGCCACCACGTCGCGGGCAACCACCAGAACCTCGGCGGCGTCGGGCTGTTCGGCGCGGACCTGACGCGTGGTCTGGCGATCCAGCCACGACTTGGCTAGAAAGGCGGTCAATCCCGCCGCCAGGGCTGCAACCACAAGGATGATGGCTATCGGTCGCATGCTCCAGATCCCACCCCCGCCAGGATCAATTCAGGCCCGTACTCACCTTTTCGAAGGCGGCGAGAAGCTTGGGGCCAAGAGCCGTCATGGCCGTCAGGGCGGCGATGGAGACCAGGCCGGCAATCAGGCCGTATTCGATGGCGGTCGCGCCATTCTCGTTCTTGATATACCTGGATACCGTGGCATTCAATGAAGATAGCATTTTGTCTCTCCTGTATTGGCTCCGGGCACTTCGGCCACCCCAGATATCCGCCTGAATTTTGACTGCCCGAATTTTTGGCATTGTCGTCCATTCCCAGCGCCCCGTCAGAAACACCGTACCTAAGTATGGCTTCTCCCTCTGTGGCTGGAACCACAGAGGGAGGGTTTTTATTTCCAGGACTTATGACGAGCCAATGAATGAGTTCATCGGCTTGTCGGTATTATGGGGAAATTTAGAAGAGGGGAGGCAGCACAGTCATCAGCCACCAATCCAGCCCACCGGCGGCGATGGCGGCACCATAGGGGACCTGATTGCGCAAGGCCAGACGCTCGCCCCACGCCCGCACCGCCCCCGAAGGCGCCAGGGGCACCCGGCGCGCCAGCAAAGCCAGCATGGCCAGAATTCCACCCACCACCGCCATGATCAGCAAGAAGCGCGCCAAGCCCGCCCATCCGGTCCACAGCACCACTGCTGGAACCAGTTTGGCATCGCCGCCGCCCCAGACTCCCAGGGCATAAAGCGCGGCGCACAGGACAAAGGCCGCCCCGGCGGCAAGGACGTGGTCCAGCCAGGGGGCGGGATCAAGCCCCCCTCCAAGGACCGCCGGAACAAATGCCGCCAGCAACAGCAGCGGCGCCCGGTTGGGAATGCGAAACCCCAGCAGATCGGACAAGGCCGCATCCGCCAAGGCGGCAAGGAAGATCAGACTGGCGATGATTGCCATGGTTTGGCCGGACATGACCGCCTCCCTTGAGGCTTGAAACGGAAACGCCTCCCGGAGGGGGGGAGGCGTCTCTTGCCGTCTGGCGGGGTCGGCTTAGTTGAGGCCGGTGCTCACCTTCTCGAAGGTCGCCAGCAGCTTGGGACCGATGGCGGTCATGGCGGTCACGGCGGCGATGGAGATCAGGGCGGCGATCAGGCCGTACTCAATGGCGGTGGCGCCATCTTCATTGCGGACGAACTTGGAAATCTGAGTGCGGATCGAGGTGAACATCTTATTTCTCCTGTATCAAGCACCACCCCTGGGGTGATACTTTAGCTTTGCTAGTTCGAGGCCCCTGGGGATTTTGTTCGTTTACTTCCCGCCCCGTGTCTCGTTAGACATAACTTAGCTCGATACAGCCCCATACTCTGTGACTATGGCCACAGATGTTGGTTTTTTATTTGTTGGGATTGCATCAAATTTTATGGGAAAGCATCAGCCCTCCCCCAGCGCGCCTGATCTTTCCAAATCAATCAGAGCCCTAAGCCGCGCCGCGCACCCCGGCCATCAATTGCAGCCGCGCAATATCACAGATCACCAACCCCATGGATTTCCGCCGCACGATGCCTTGGCGGGCCAGATCTCCGATGGCCTGGGCCACTTGCTCGCGGTTGGTCCCTGACCAAGCCGCGATTTCCTTATGACTGGGCAGATCGGGAATACACCAGCCATCGGGCTTGGCCGGGTCGGGTTGGCTGAGGCGAAGAATCTCCCCCCACACCCTCTGGGTCTCATTCTGGGTGGACAATTGCGTTACCCGACTGTCCAGACTGCGGACGATGCGGGTCAGCCGCTCTAGAACCTTGAGAGCGATAGTGGGATAATCGTGCATCAAGGTCAGAAAGGCCGCCCCCTCCAGCGAGGCCAGGACAGAATCCTGGGTGGCGATCACCCGGGCCGAGCGCTTCATGCCGTCGATGGCGGCCAGCTCACCGAAATAGTTTCCGGCGATGACGTCGGCCAGGGCGACCTCACGATCATCGGCGCCCTTGGTCAGAATGCGGACCGCTCCTTCAACGACGAAATAGACTTCCAAGGTATCGCTGTCACGGTCGAAGACCTGCTGGCCGGACGCGATGCGCAGCCAGTTGCAGCGCGCTTCGATATCGCCCAACGCCTCGTCCGGGAGTTCGGAAAACAGGGAAATCTGGGCCAGCCCGCCGTCAATGACGTCCATTGTAACGACCCTTGGTAACTGAACCCATCCACGGGAGATTATCTCCGACCCGCCGTTACAATTCAATACAGCGTTCGCCCCACCGGCCATTAACGGATTTATAACCGCCGCCATGCCTTGGTCAGTAGCAAGCATCAGGAGGAACCGACCATGTGGAAGTGGCTTGCCGTCGTGCTGTTGGCCGTGTCCGTTCCAGCGCGGGCCCAAGGTGTCACTGACCAGACCATGCTGGTCGCCAAGGCAGTGACCACGGTGGAGCGGCTGCGCGCCGATTCTAATATCAGCGGCCCCTTGCAAGACCTGCTCAATCGCGCCAAGGCGGTGCTGGTGGTGCCCGATCTGGTCAAGGGCGGCTTCATCCTGGGGGCTCAGTACGGCACCGGCGTGCTGCTGGTGCGCGATGCCTCGGGGCGCTGGAGTGGCCCAGCCTTCTATTCCATCGCAGCAGGCAGCATCGGATTGCAGGTCGGCATCCAGGATGCCGAGGCAATCTATGTCATCATGAATGAAGGCGGCCTGTCGGCGGTGGTGGACAACAAGTTCAAGGCGGGAGCAGAGGCGGGAGTGGCGGTAGCCACCATCGGCGCCGGGGCCTCGGCCAACACCACCACTAATGTCGGCGCCGATATCTATGCCTTTTCCCGCGCGGTGGGGCTTTATGGCGGCGCGGCCCTGGACGGAGCGGGCATTCTTCCCCGCCATTCCTGGAATGCCGCCTATTACGGCGGCAATCCGAATCCCGGCGACATCTTGTTCAAGCGTAGCGTCGATAATCACCAAGCCGACCGCCTGCGCGATATTCTATCGCGCTAACCGGTTAGCGCGGGCTTATGCTTCGCGGATTCCGCCGAGGAAGCGGTCCACCTCGCCACGGAGGATGGCCGCCTGCTGCTGAAGCGCCTCGACCGCGCCCAGCACGTCCTTGGCGGCGCGGTCGGTCTCCTGGATGGTCTGCGACACCTCGGTGATGTTCTCGTAGACGAAATTGGTCCCCGAGGCGGCATTATCGATATTATGGGCCATGTCCTGGGTGGCTGCGCCCTGCTGCTCGATGGCGGAGGCGATGGTGGTGGTGATGCCGTCCATGGAGGAGATGGTGGTATTGATGCCGCGAATGGCGCGGACCGTCTTGTCGGTTTCCTGCTGGATGGTGTTGACCTGGGCCGAGATATCCTCGGTGGCGCCAACCGTCTGACGCGCCAGATTCTTGACCTCGGACGCAACCACGGCAAAGCCCTTGCCCGCCTCGCCCGCCCGTGCAGCCTCGACGGTGGCGTTCAAAGCCAGCAGATTGGTCTGCTCGGCGATGCCGGTGATCATCTCGATGATCTCACCGATCTTTTCCGCCGCACCGGCCAAGCCCTGAACGCGGGTGTTGACGGCGGTGGCTTCCTTGGTGGCCGAAGCCGCCACCTGATTGGACATGCCGACCTGATGGGCGATTTCTCCGATGGAGGCGCTGAGCTTTTCCGCCGCCGACGCCACGGCACGGACATTCTGGTTGGCTTCGCTGGCCTGCTGGGCGGCGGAGTTCGAGCGCTCCAACGCCTCATCGGCGGAATGAACCATGGACCGTGCGGTCTGGATCATCTGCTGCGCCGAAGCCGCGACCGAGTCCAACACTGCCGTCACCGCCTTGTCGAACGAGGCGATGAGATCCTCCAGCCGCCGCATGCGGCCCTCGCGGGCGGCGGCGGCGGCGCGGGCCTCTTCCTCCATCTGCTGCTTGGCGATGGTGTTGTCCTTGAACACCTGCACCGCACGGGCGATATCGCCCACCTCGTCCTGGCGGTCGAGAGCAGGCACCATGATCGAGGTGTCGCCGCGGGCCAGTTGGTTCATGCGGGTGGTCATATCCTCAATGGGGTCGGCGATGATGTTCTTCAAAATCCAGCGCACGCCGAACACCGCCAGAATGGTGGCGGCGATGCCACCCAGCACCAGCCAGGTCAAGACGGTATGAAGACGCGCCTCGGATTCGGTGGTCGACAGCGATGACGACAGCACGGCGATGACGTCGCCGTCCTTCATGCCCATGCCGCCATGACAGGAGTAGCAGACCTCTTCCTTGGCGCCATCGGTGACGCCCAGCACGATAGGCAGGGAATAGCGATAGAAGCCGCCGACGAAGCGCCCCACCGCCACCTTGGTCTGCAAGGCCTCGATATCGATTTCGTCCTTGGGCAGCTTGGGCGGGCGATTGGGCTCGGCATCCTTCACATGATCGACGACGGCTTGGCCCCACGCGCTCCAGACCTTGCCGGGATAGTGGATGTTGCGGCTGTCGAACCAATTGTTAAAGACCGTGATACCGATATTTTCGGCATCGTCCGGGCGCTTGGCCATGACGTTGAGAATCAACGCGTGCAGCGATGTCATTTCGTTGGCCGACAATTGCTGGAGCTGCCGCTCCATCTCGACCCTCTCGAAGCGGGCGATGGTAAACACCACACTTGCGATCAGAACGATGACGCCAAAACCGACGATCAACATGAAGCGGCTGGACAGCCGCAAATTCCGCCATGCGTGCGACACGGACACTCCACCCGTTCTGGCAGTCAATCCCACTCTGACCGCGGACGCCCAAGCTTCCCCTTACGTCAGAGCCTATTACGAAAGTTGGGAAAAGAAAACAGCGGCATTTCATTTGTCTGCATATGAGCAACGACAAAATCAGCAGGAGGGAGCTCTGCCCCCCTCTCCCGCAAGAGTACCACCTCAAACAGAAACCGGGCGACCCGGCCTGTTGGCCAAGTCGCCCGGAAATCGGGGCGCCGCTGATTCTTAGGCGTTAAGGGCTCAGCCCCGCACCATGGCATCGTAATCGGCAATCAACTGCCGGGTGATTTCTCCCGGAGTAAAAGTATAGGGTCCAATTTCACGGACAGGCGTCACTTCAGCCGCGGTTCCGGTCAGGAAGCACTCGTCGGCCTTGGCCATCTCTTCCGGCATAATGACGCGCTCCACCACCTTGATGCCACGAGCCTTGGCGATGCCGATCACCGTCTGGCGAGTGATGCCGTCCAAGAAGCAATCGGGGGCGGGAGTGTGCAGTTCGTTGCCGAACACGAAGAAGATATTGGCGCCGGTGGCCTCGGCCACTTGACCGCGCCAGTCGAGCATCAGCGAGTCCTCGAAGCCATCCTTCTCGGCGGTGTGCTTGCTCATGGTGCAGATCATGTAAAGGCCGGCGGCCTTGGCCTTGGTGGGGGCCGTCTCGGGATGGGGGCGCTTCCAGGCCGAGATATTGAGACGGATGCCGCGCATGCGGGCCTCGGGGCTCCAATAGCTGGGCCAGCTCCACGTGGCGATGGCGACGCGGATGCGGCTGCTTTGGGCGGCGACGCCCATCATCTCGCTGCCGCGCCAGGCGACGGGTCGGACATAGCCATCGACGATGTTGTTGGCGGCGATGGTGGCCTTGGAAGCCTCGTCGATCTCCTCCACCGAGAACGGAACCTCGAAGCCCAGGATACGGGCGGAATCCAGCAGGCGCTGGGAATGCTCGCGCAGCTTGAAGATGTTGCCGTTGTACACCCGCTCTCCCTCGAATACGCACGAACCGTAATGCAGGCCATGGGTCAGCGCATGGATCTTGGCATCGCGCCAGGGAACCAGCTTGCCGTCGAACCAGATGAAGCCGTCACGGTCGTCAAAGGGGAGAACTGACATGGGAGAGCCCTTAAATTAGGGGTGGAGGCAGCAAAACGAAGGAAAATTACCCTTCGCTCTTGCATTGGGTAACATTTATAGGCCATATATGTCAACATGACTGACGTAAAAACCGGCATCAACCCCCTCTTTCTCCGCGAAGAGGAACTGCGGCAAGGCCTGGAGCTGCTGTTCTTCGCCTACCGCGACTTCACGTCCGAGCCCGACGCCATTCTGGCGGAATACGGGTTCGGCCGCGCGCACCACCGGGTGATCTATTTCGTCGGCCGCCACCCCGACATCACGGTCAGCGACCTGCTGGAGATTTTACGCATCACCAAGCAAAGCCTGTCGCGGGTGCTGGGCCAGCTGGTGCGCGAGAAATTCATCACCCAGCGCCCCGGCCTCAAAGACCGCCGCCAGCGCCTGCTGGAACTGACGGAAAAGGGCGTCGAGTTGGAACGCCAACTGACCGAGCGTCAGCGCGGCTGCATGGCCCGCGCCTACCGCGAAGCGGGCGGCGAGGCGGTGGAGGGCTTCCGCAAGGTGCTGCTGGGATTGGTGGAAGAGGCCGACCGCGGCCGCTTTCCCTCGCGCGGCCCCATCCGGCGCGGCTGAGATGGAGACCGAAAGCGCCCATATCCTGGTGGTGGACGATGACCGCCGCCTGCGCGAGCTGTTGCGCAAATACCTCTCCGATAACGGCTATCTGGTGACCGCCGCCGCCGATGCGGCGGAAGCGCGCTCGCGCATGGCCGGGGTCGTCTTTGATCTTATCGTACTCGACGTGATGATGCCGGGCGAGGATGGCATGGCCCTGACCCGCTCGTTACGTCAAGATGGGAACCGTATGCCCATCTTGCTGTTGACCGCCATGGGCGAGGTCGACGACCGCATCCGGGGCCTGGAAGCGGGCGCCGACGATTACCTGTCCAAGCCATTCGAGCCACGGGAATTGCTGCTGCGCGTCGCCTCGATCCTGCGCCGCACCCCGCGCGAGGAACCGGAAGCCCCGGTACGCGAACTGCGTCTGGGGGCCTTTACCTGGGACATGGGACGGTCCGAGCTGCGCCAGGGCGACCAGCCCGTCCACCTGACCCAGGCAGAGCGCGACCTGCTCGCCATCCTGGCCGAAGTCACGGGCCAAGGCGTCTCGCGCGACGACCTGGCGGTCCGCACCGGCAATTCCGCCAATCCCCGCACTGTGGACGTCCAGGTAACGCGCCTGCGCAAGAAGATCGAGGACGACCCCCGCCTGCCGCGTTATCTTCAGACGGTGCGCGGTATGGGCTATATGCTGCGGCCAGACTGAGGAATCCCAGGACCATGCCCCGTAGAAGCGGCCAATGGATGAAGCGTCTGCTGCCCCAGGGTCTGCTGGGGCGGTCGCTGCTGATCATCGTCATGCCGCTGGTGGTGCTGCAACTGGTCTCGGCCTATGTGTTCTACGGCAGCCATTGGGAGACGGTGGCCAAGCGCCTCGCCAAGGGTCTGGCGGGAGATATCGGCGCGGTGATCGAAGGCATGCGGGCCTTTCCCGAACCGGAAAGCCGCAACACCCTTTTGTCCATCGCCGCCTCGCGCATGGAGCTCGACATCCGCTTCATCCCCGACGGCATCCTCAACAACACGCCGCCGCCGCCGCTCGGCAGTTTCCTCGAACGCGCCCTGGCCGAGGCCATGGAGGAGCGGGTCCAGCGCCCCTACCGCATCGATACCGAAAGTCTGGAACGCGAAGTGGTGATCCGGGTCCAGCTCTCCGACGGATTGCTGGAGGTGTTTGCCCCCAAAAAGCGCCTGTTCAGTTCCACCACCTACGTCTTCATCTTGTGGATGCTGGGCACCGCCATGCTGCTGTTCGGCATCGCCACCGTGTTCATGCGCAATCAGGTGCGCAGCGTCCGCAAGCTGGCGGTGGCCGCCGACCGTTTCGGCAAGGGCCTCGACGTCCCCAATTTCAAGCCCGAGGGTGCCACCGAAGTGCGCCAGGCCGCCCAGGCCTTCAACCTGATGCGTGAACGCATCCAACGCCAGATCCAGCAACGCACCGAGATGCTGGCCGGGGTGTCCCATGACCTGCGCACGCCCCTGACCCGCATGAAGCTGCAACTGGCCATCCTGGGCGACATCGACGGCCGTGCCGAGCTGGATGAGGACGTGGCCGAAATGGAAATGATGGTGGAAGGCTATCTCGCCTTCGCCCGCGGCGAAGGCAGCGAAGCGCCCGAACCCACCGACCTCCCCGCCCTGGTCGATGAGGTGGTGGGGCGCTTCCGGCGCCAGGGCAGCACCCTGGACCTGCACAACGAGGGCGAGATCATCATGCCCATCCGTCCCAATGCCATGGGCCGCGCCCTGGGCAATCTTATCGGCAACGCCTTGCGCTATGGCGGCCATGTCTGGGTGCGGGTGGGACGGCGCCAGGATGCCGCCGAGGTTTTGATCGATGATGACGGCCCCGGCATTCCCCCCGATCGGCGCGAGGATGTGTTCAAGGCCTTTACCCGCCTCGACAATTCCCGCAATCCCTCCACCGGCGGCGTCGGGCTGGGCCTGACCATCGCCCGCGACATCGCCCGCAGCCATGGCGGCGACGTGCTGTTGGAGGATTCGCCCCTGGGCGGCCTGCGCGCCCGGGTGCGCTTGCCGCTATAGGGCCGAAAGACACCGACGGGCCTGCCAAGGCTCGGAGTTGCGGCCAAGGGCCGGCGCGGCTGATGCCGCGGGAGCCAAGGGAGGCGGAGCCTCCCGCCCGGCGCCTGAGGGACAGAAAGACACCGACGGGCCTGCCAAGGCTCGGAGTTGCGGCCAAGGGCCGGCGCGGCTGATGCCGCGGGAGCCAAGGGAGGCGGAGCCTCCCGCCCGGCGCCTGAGGGACAGAAAGGTCAGATTTCGACCCCGATATTGTCGATCAGGCGGGTCTTGCCCAACCGGGCGGCGACCAAAATCCGGGCCGGGCGCTCCAACCGCTCCACCGGAGCCAGGGTGGCCGCATCGCGGATCTCGATATAATCCACCGACGCAAGGCCCGCCGCCAGCAAGGTTTCCACCGCATCCCGGCAAAGGTCGGATCCGGTCTTCCCCGCCCGCAAGCCTTCGGCCACGTGGGTGAGGGTCTTGTGGACAACGGGAGCGATGGCGCGCTCGGCTTCCGACATATAGGCGTTGCGCGACGACATGGCCAAGCCGTCGGCCTCGCGCAAGGTAGGAGCGCCGACGATAGTGACGGGAAGATCGAGATCACGGGCAAAGCGGCGGATCACCGCCAATTGCTGGTAGTCCTTCTCGCCAAACACCGCCACGTCGGGCAGGGCTTGCAGCAGCAGCTTGGTCACCACGGTAGCGACACCGGCGAAGTGGCCGGGGCGGACGTCGCCGCACAGCCCCTCCGACACGCCGGTTACCGTCACGGTGGTGGCAAAGCCGTCCGGATACATCTCGGCCACGGTGGGCGCGAACAGCAGGTGGCACCCGGCCCCGGTCAGAGCCTCGGCGTCCATTTCTTCCTGGCGGGGATAGCGGGAGAAGTCCTCGTTGGGACCGAACTGGGTGGGGTTGACGAAAACCGAGGCGATCACCCGGTCGGCCTGTTCCAGCGCCGTGGTCACCAGCGACAGATGTCCCCGGTGCAACGCCCCCATGGTGGGAACCATCGCCACCGTCAGGCCCTGGCTTCGCCACGCGCGGACGCGGGTGCGCAGATCCGCGACGCTGCGGACGATCTCGACGCCGCCGCTCATTTCTTGGCGATTCCGAAGCAATGCTCGGGCCCCGGGAAGGTGCGGGCCTTGACCTCGGCGGCGTAGCTCTCCACCGCCTGGGTGATCATGGGGCGGAGATCGGCATAGCGTTTGACGAATTTGGGCGTGAAGTCATCGAACAGGCCCAGCACGTCGTCGATCACCAGCACCTGGCCGTCGCAGGCGGGCGAGGCGCCGATGCCGATGGTGGGGATGGCGATTTCATCGGACAGGGCGCGGGCCACCGGCTCGACCGTACCCTCGACCACCACCGAAAAAGCGCCCGCCTCGGTGATGGCGCGGGCGTCGTCGCGGATCTGGGCCGCCTCGGCCTCGGCCCGGCCTTGGGCACGGAACCCGCCCGCCGCATGCACCGCCTGGGGCTTGAGGCCGATATGGGCCATCACCGGCACGCCGCGCTCGGTCAAAAAGCGGATGGTGTCGGCCATCTCGCGCCCACCTTCCAGCTTGACTGCGGCACAGCCGGTCTCGGCCATGACGCGGGCGGAATTGCGGAACGCCTGTTCGGTGCTTTCCTGATAGCTGCCAAAGGGCATGTCCACCACCACGCAGGCGTGGGACGACGACCGAACCACGGCACGGCCGTGATTGATCATCATATCCAGGGTCACGCCCAGGGTGGTGTCCATGCCATAGACCACCATGCCCAGCGAATCGCCCACCAGCAAGATATCGCAATGGGGATCCAGCAGCCGGGCGATGGGAGCGGTATAAGCCGTCAGGACCACGATGGGATCGCCCCCCTTGCGGAGACGAATATCGCGGGTCGTGACACGCTTCATCCTGACTTCGACGCTCACCACGGAATCCTTTTTTCTAGGGTTTGGCCCTGGGCGGATCAAGCGCCTTCGGCCAGTTCCTTCAACGCGCCCCAATCATTGAGAACCGCATGGCCCGAAGCCGGCAGGTCGATGATGGCGTCGCGCCGGAGCTGGGTGAAAGTACGGCTGACCGTCTCGATGGTCAGGCCCAGATAATCAGCGATGTCAGCGCGGCTCATGGGCAGGGCCACCTGAGCCGGAATGGGATCGCCGGTGCGGCTGGCGCGGCTGGCCAGCTTGACCAGGAAGGTCGCCACCTTCTCACGCGCCGTCTTGCGCCCCAGCAGCAGCATCTGCTCTTGCGCCGCCACCAGATCCTTGACCGCCATGCTGAACATGCGGCGCTCGATGCGCGGAATCTCGTCCATCAGCATGTCGAGCTTGCGGTTGGTGAAACGACACAGCTGTGTGGGCGTGATGGTCTCGGCGGTATAGCAATAGCCGCCATCGACGCCCAGGCCGAACATATCGCCCGAGAACAAAAAGCCGATGATCTGGCGGCGGCCATCAGGCAGCAGCTTGTACAGCTTCACCGCGCCGTTGGAGATGGAATAGACATGATCCACCGGGTCGCCTTCACGGAATACGGTGAAGGAGGCGGGAAGGGCCGCATGACAGCGCACCGCCGCCAGCCGTTTGACCTCGTCATGGGCCAGATCGGCGCAGAAGGCAACCTCGCGCACGATGTCGCAATTGCGGCATCGCGGTGATTGCAGGTCCGCTTCCTGTTCCAGCTTGTGACCATCATAGTCGAGGGGTGGCATGTGCAAACGCCCCATTGCCCGTCAGACTTCACGCTTTGGCGGTTCATCGTCATCAAAAAGAATGCGGTGAGCGGCGCCATCGAGATCATCGAACTGACCCGATTTCAAGGCCCACAGGAACGCGAGCAACCCCGCAAATCCCAAACCGAGGGCCACGGGGATCAGCATCAACAGATTGTCCACTACCTTCTCCCGCGAGATAGACGCAGGGCGTTACCAATTACTACCAGTGACGAGGTGGACATGGCAATCGCGGCGATGAGGGGAGTGACAAAACCTGCCACCGCCAGCGGCACCGTGAAAATGTTGTAGCCTAGGGCCAGGATGAAATTCTGTCGCACCAGCAGACGGGATTTGCGCGCCACGTGAAGGGTTTCCGTCACCGGCTCCAGCCGCTCGCCCTGGAACACCACATCGGCGACGGTCTGGCTGATATCGACCGCCGAAGACGGCGACATGGAGACATGGGCGGCGGCCAAAGCGGGGGCGTCGTTGAGGCCATCACCGATCATCAGTACCTTGCGGCCCATACCCGCCAGTTCGGCCAGCCGTGCGCATTTCTCCCCGGGCGTGCAGCCTGCCCGCCACTCGGTAATGCCCAAATCCGCCGCCACCTGTCCCGCCGTGACCGCGCGGTCGCCCGACAGCAATTCCACCGCCAGCCCCATGGCCTTAAGATCGGCCACCAATTGGGCTGCGTCGGGGCGCGGGGCGTCAGTGAAGGCAAAACGCAGCGGCGCCGCCCCCGGACGGCTCAGCCACATCTCCGGCCCCTGGGCGGCACCGTCATCGGCGATCCCGATGAATGTGCGGCTGCCGAGGCGGATGCCGCGCGCCGCGATCTCCAGCCCCATGCCCGGAATCTCGGCCACGTCATCGGCCAGTTGCGAGGCGGGGGCGGCCTTGACCAGGGCGCGGGCCAGGGGATGCCGGGACGCCCGCGCCAGCGATGCCGCCAGCACCAGATCGGATTCGGCCCAATCCCCGGACGCCACCAATTGCGGCTTGCCCAGCGTCAGGGTGCCGGTCTTGTCGAACACCACGGTATCGGCATCGGCAAAGCGTTCCAGCGCCGTAGCCGATTTGACCAAAATGCCCTGGCGCAGCAATCGCCCCGAGGCGATCACCTGCACCACCGGCACCGCCAGCGCCAAAGCGCAAGGACAAGTGATGATCAGCACCGCCACGGCGTACAACAAAGCCATCTGCCAGGGCGCATCACCAAACAGCGTCCAGCCGGAAAAGGTCAGCAGCGCCGCCAGATGCACCACCGGGGCGTACCAGCGCGACACCCGGTCGGCCAAAGCGACATAGCGGGCGCGGCCCTGCTCGGCCACCTCCATCATGCGCACGATCTCGGCCAGCAGCGTCCGCTCGCCCACCGCCGCGACCACCAGCCGCAGCGGCGCCGACAGATTGATGGTTCCGGCAAAGACCTGGGCGCCAACGGCCACCGCCACCGGCACGCTTTCACCGGTGATCAGGCTGGTATCCACATCCGAGGCACCACCGACGATGGTGCCGTCGACGCCGATACGCTCTCCCGCCGCCACCAGAACCTTCGCCCCCGCCGCCACCTTGTGCGGCGGCATCAGCCTTTGGCTGCCGTCCTCGTCCAACACCGTCACCGCCACCGCGTCCAGGGCCAGCAGGTGCTCGACGGTGCTGCGCGCCCGCCCCCGCGCCCGCGAATCGAGATAGCGGCCGATCAGCAGGAAGAACAGCAAGGTGATGGCCGAATCGAAATAGGCGTATTCGCCGCCGTGGATGGTCTCCCACAGGCTCATCAGACAGGCCAGGGTGACGCCGATGCTGATGGGCACATCCATGTTGGTGCGCCCGGCCCGCAGCGCCGACACCGCCGACCGGGCGAAGGGGCGAATGCACCACGCCACGGCGGGCAGGGCCACCAGGGCCGAGACCCAGTGCATCAGGCCGCGGGTATGCGGCCCCATATAGGAGAAATGCCCGGCCCACACCGAGACCGACAACAGCATGACATTGCTGGCAGCAAAGCCAGCCACCGCCAGGGCGCGCAGCAACTCCTTCTCCTGGCGCTGGGTTTCTGCTCCCAGGCGCTCAGGATCATAGGGCACCAGGCGATAGCCCACCGCCAGCACCGGCGCCAGAATATCGCCGGGCCGGGCCGCGTCTTGCCGCCAGCGCAGCACCAGCCGCCGCGTGGTCATGTTGACCCGCGCCCAGGTGACGCCGGGCTGCTTGTTCAAGAGGGATTCGATCAGCCAGATACAGGCACCGCAATGCAGCCCCTCGACCATCAGGTGAAGGCTGGCCTCGCCCGTGTCATCCACCGTCACATGGGCGGAAAAGTCATGGATCTGGAGCGCGTCCTCGTCCGGGCGCAACGGCCGCGCCTTGGGGTCGACGCTGCGGCGCAGGTAGTACTGCTCCAGACCCAGGCCTTGCAGCAAACGAAAGGCGCCCTCGCAGCCCCGGCAGCAGAACTCGCCCGCCAGGGATTCTGGGATTGCACCGCCGCAGTGTCGGCAAACGGAAAGGCTCACGGCGCGATGATACGGCGCGACAGCTGATAGGACGTATCGGCCCCGCGCGCGACGACGCCCATGTCCCACACCCCGGCCAAAGGCAGCTGCTGAATTACGGCATAGGTGCCGGGGGCGACACGGGCCAGGGTGACCTTGGAATCATGCCCTTTGGCGGTGGGGCGGACGAATTCGGCCTCCACCTTCATGTCGTCCACCGGCTTGCCCGCCTTGTCCAGATAGGTGACGGTGACGCTGGCGGCGTGATTTTCACGCGGTTCGACCTTGAGGTCCACAGCCCAGCCCATCTCCTCCTGGCGGCGCGCCGCCTCGATGGCCGAGTTGTAGGCCAGCCCCTTCTCATAAGGCCGCTCGGTGGCAAGCCCAGAGAAGGTCGTGCTGGCGAAATAGGCCATGGTGAAGTTCACGATCAGAACCACCACGAAGGCCGCCACGAAAATATAGGGATACCACCAGCCTGATTGACGTTGCGCGGTCATGGAACCTCACTGATCCGGTGCGGCGAACATGGACTCGACCCGGGTCGGCCGCTCGCCCGACTTTTCGGTCAGGGTAAAGGCCAGCGCCGTGCGCTTGCCTTGCAGCTTGGCGGGGGGAGCGGTGACAAACACGTTATAGGCGCCGACGGAATCCGCCGGGATCACCAGGTCGGTCTTGGTGACGTTGGAAGGCCCGCCGACCACAGAGAAGGTGACGTCGTCGATTCCGGACACCTCCAGGGCATAGCTGCGCTCTTCCCGGATCATGTTGGAGATCTTCAGCACATAGCCGTTGCGGATCGAGCCGTTGGACAATTGCACGAACAGCGGTGCGCGCTCGTGCTGCACCGAAAGCTCGGTGGTCTTGCGCGACGCCAACGAACCCACCATCAGACCACCCACCAGGGTCAGAATGACGACATAGATCACCGTGCGGGTCCGCACCAGACGCAGCTTACCCTGGCCACCCGCCGCCCTGGCCGCCTGATTGGCGATGGAATCCCACCGGATCAAGCCGCGCGGCAGATTATACTTGTCCATCATGCTGTCACAGGCGTCGATGCACAGGGCGCAGCCGATGCAGCCCATCTGGATGCCGTCGCGGATATCGATGCCGGTGGGACAGGCGTTGACGCACATCTTGCAATCGATGCAATGGCCGCGGTTCTCGAACGTGCTGCCCTTGCGGAAGGGCTGGCGCGGTTCACCGCGATGTTCCTCATAGCCGACGATCAGCGAATGCTCGTCGAACATGGCCGACTGAAAGCGGGAATAGGGGCACATATAAAGGCAGACCTGCTCGCGCGCATAGCCGGCCAGCATGAAACAAAAGCCACCGACGATGGCGATGGCCGAATAGGTCCCAACGCTTTCTTCCAGCGTCAGGATATCGCGCAGCATGGTGGGCGCGTCGCCGAAGAACAGGGTGAAGGCGATGCCGCAGGCCGCCGAGATCACCAGCCAGATCAGATTGACCACGGTTTTCTTGACGATCTTGTCGCCGTTCCATTTCTGGCGGTCCATGGCCATGCGCTTGGCCCGGTCGCCGACCACCACCCGCTCGACCAGCATGAACAGGTCGGTATAGACGGTCTGCCAGCACAAGAAACCGCACCAGACGCGGCCCGCCAGCGAACTCATCAAAAACAGCGATATTGCGGCGATGAACAGCAGCCCGGTGAGGTAGTAAACTTCCTGCGGCCAGATTTCGAGGAAGAAGAAATAACCGCGTCGCCCCGCCATATCAGCCAGAATAGCTTGATTCGGTGCACCGGGGCCACGGTCCCAGCGCAGGAACGGCGCCAGATGCCAGAACGCCAGCAACACCACCGCCACCCACCATTTGGCGCTGCGGAACTTGCCCTTGACCGAGCGGGGGTGAATCATCACGGTCTCGGCATAAAGCGAGCCGCCGCCGTTGGGGGACGTCTTCAGCGTCGGGTCGATGGTCTTGATGGACATGGCACGGGGCACTCTGCTGGATTGCTGACGGGCGGCCGCAGTCTAACGATTTCCGACTGGCGACAGGGCGCCATAATGAACATAGCGGCAATGTCGAAGTCGCGGTGCTGGCTCGGTTGATATAGCACCGAACTTGGCCCGCGAAGATTTTTTTCCAGTCATATTTCCCCCTTGAAAACCAGAAGGGCGCGCCCCCCTCTCGAAGAGCGCACCCGACCGGTTCCCCCCCCGGGGATCTTACTTGCCGCCGCCCAGGTTGTGGACGTAAACGGCAAGCATCTTGATGGTGCTCGCGTCCAGACGTTCGGTCCAAGCCGGCATGGCGCCGTGCTTGGGCTTGGTGATCTGGTCGACGATGTCCTTCTTGGTGCCCTTGTACAGCCAAATCTGGTTGTTCAGAGCCGGAGCGCCAAGATCCTTGTTGCCCGAGCCGTCTTCGGCATGGCAGGCCGCGCAGTTCTCGGTATAGACCGTCTCGCCCGCCGAGCCCTTGGCCGGAGCCTTGGACGCCAGGGACAAGACATAATCAGCCGCCTGACCGATCTGGTCGTCCTTCAAGATGCCATCGGCGCCGAACTTCGGCATCTCGCTCTGACGCGAGCTGCTGTTGGTATTGCGGACACCAAACTTGATGGTCTGCTCGATCTCGGCCAAGGCGCCGCCCCACAGCCATTCGTCGTCGGCCAGGGCCGGATAGCCATAGGCACCGACACCACCGACGCCGTGACAGGGAGCGCAGTTCTCGTTGAACGCGATCTTGCCGCCGGCCATGGCATAGCGAAGCAGATCCTTGTCCTTTTCGATAGCACCCACGTCGGAGGCTTCGATCTTGGACAGCCAGGCAGAGCGGGACTTCTTCTGCTCGGCCAGATCCTTTTCCAATTCGCCACGGGACGAATAGCCCAGATAGCCCTTGGTATAGCCGTTCAGTGTCGGCCAAGCGGGCATCATGACCCAGTAGCCGATAGCCCAAACAACCGAGGCCCAGAATACGTAAACCCACCACTTCGGCAAAGGAGTGTTTAGCTCCTTGATACCGTCCCACTCATGTCCGGTAGTATTTTGACCGGACACCGAGTCCTTTTCAATGGTCGCCATTGTTAGCGCTCCTCATTGTCATCATTCAGCGGGATGTTTCCGTACTCTTCCAGCCGTTCTTTGTTCTTTGGCCGGTAGGCATAGAAAACAATCCCGATGAAGATCATCATCACCCACAGTACCCAGAAGGGCCGGAGTACATTGTCGACGAATGCGACGAACAAACTCCGTACTCCTAGCGGTTAAATGCCCCGGGTTTGACGGTCGTGAAATCGACCATCGTCCCCAGCACTTGCAGATAAGCCACCAGGGCGTCCATCTCGGTCACCTTGTCCTTGCCGGACGCGGAACCGATACGGGCCTTGGGATAGCTGGCGGCCACGGCCGGGCTCGAAGCCGGGTCCGCGAAAACCTGCTCTTCCAAGTCCTTCTTGGCATTGGCGATCTGAGCGTCCGTATAGGGCACGCCGACGACGCGGTTCGCTTTGAGGTGAGCCGTGATGTCAGCATAGTCCAGCGGGCGCGACAGGTGCTTGTAGCCCGGCATGACCGAACCAGGAACCACGTCACGCGGGTTGATGAGGTGGCGGACCTGCCAATCGTTGGTGTACTTGCCGCCAACGCGCGCCAGATCCGGACCGGTACGCTTGGACCCCCACTGGAAGGGGTGGTCGTACTTGGACTCGGCCGCAAGGCTGTACGGTCCATAGCGTTCGACCTCGTCCTTGAACGGACGGATCATCTGGCTGTGGCAGTTGTAGCAGCCTTCACGGATGTAGATGTTGCGGCCCGCCAATTCCAGCGGGCTGTAGGGACGAACACCATCCACCTTCTCGATGGTCGATTCGATCGAGAACAGCGGGATGACTTCCACCAGGCCGCCGACAACGACCGTGAGGAGGATGCCGACCGCCATGAAGAAGATGTTGGTTTCGATCTTGGCGTGATGCTTGAAAATAGACATGGGTCAGGTCTCCTCAGCGTGCGCCGCCGGTGGCGGGAGCGTAGGCCTCGTCGGAAACATCACCCTTGATGGTCTTGTAGACGTTGTAGACCATCACCAGCGAACCGACCACGAAGAGCAGGCCGCCGAGAGCGCGGATGACGTAATACGGCTTCATGGCCTCGACAGTCTCGATGAACGAGTACTGCAGGAAGCCGAGGTTGTCATAGGCACGCCACATGAGACCCTGCATGATGCCCGAGATCCACATCGCAGTGATGTAGAGAACGATGCCCATGGTGGCGATCCAGAAGTGAACGCCGACCAGCTTCAGCGAGTACAGCTCCTTGCGGCCCCACAGCTTGGGAACCAGGCAGTACAGAGCGCCAAAGGAAACGAAGGCAACCCAGCCCAAAGCACCGGAGTGCACGTGGCCGATCCCCCAATCGGTGTAGTGCGACAGGGAATTCACCGCCTTGATCGACATCATCGGGCCTTCGAAGGTCGACATGCCGTAGAACGCCACCGAGGACACCAGGAATCGCATGACCGGATCGGTCCGCAGCTTGTCCCAGGCACCCGAAAGGGTCATCAGGCCGTTGATCATGCCACCCCAGGACGGCATCCACAGCATCACCGAGAAGGTCATGCCCAGCGTCTGCGCCCAATCCGGCAAAGCGGTGTAGTGCAGATGGTGCGGACCGGCCCAGATATACAGGAAGATCAGCGCCCAGAAGTGCACGATGGACAAGCGATAGGAATAGACCGGACGCTCGGCCCGCTTCGGCACGAAGTAGTACATGATGCCGAGGAAGCCCGCGGTCAGGAAGAAGCCCACCGCATTGTGGCCGTACCACCACTGGGTCATGGCGTTCTGCACGCCACCGAACACGTTGTAGCTCTTCATCCAGCCGCCGCCGAAGAACAGCACCGGCACCGCCAGGTTGTTACCCAGATGCAGCATGGCGATGGTCAGGATCATGGCGAAGAAGAACCAGTTGGCCACGTAGATGTGGGGCTCCTTACGCTTCATGATGGTGCCCGCGAAGGCGATCAGATAGGCGACCCACACGACGGTCAGATAGAGGTCCAGCCACCATTCCGGCTCGGCGTATTCCTGGCCCTGGGAGAAGCCCAGAACGTAAGACAGTGCCGCCATGACGATGAAGGACTGAAAGCCCCAGAAGATGAAGCCGCCCAAGCCGGAACCCCCGAACAGGGAGGCGCGGGAGGTGCGCTGCACGATGTACAGCGAAGTTGCGAGAAGAACGTTCCCGCCGAACGCGAAGATCACCGCAGAGGTGTGAAGCGGCCGCAGGCGGCCGAACGACGTCCACTCGAGATCGAGATTCAGAATGGGAAAGGCCAATTGGAAGGCGATGAAATCGCCCGCCAGGAAGCCCACGACGCCCCAGAATACCGCAGCGATCGTGAACTTCTTGATCACGTCTTCGCAATAGGGCGTGGCTTCGGTGTTGATGCTCATGCCGAACTCCTGTTTCGACCGAAAAAGGGTCTACCTGGAACGTCCGGCGAGATAGCGAGGTGGCACCATGCCCCCGGCGCCGCCAGCAAACCGGACGGTTCTTAAACTCCAAGTGATCGCACTATGACGACCAAAGCAAGCCCCGCCATTGATATACATCAAAGTCGATAAATTTTAGGGGATTCATATTAGAAGGCCTCAAACACCAGGCAGAGGCACCCCGCACCCAGGGCCATCCTTACTTTTGCAGACAATCGCCGTTCCACCACAATCGCCGTTCTCGCCTCTTGGCGGCGGGGCCTTGCCGCCGTACAGTGCCGCCCATGAACCAGCACAGCCCCGACGACTCCGCCGCCCGCCCCGTTATCCGCCTCGCCAAGGGCCGCTCCAAGCGCCTGCGGGCAGGCCATCCCTGGGTCTTCTCCAACGAGATCGAAATGACTCCGGAGGCCAAGGCCCTGCCGCCCGGCGCCCTGGTCACCCTGATGGATGCCGGGGACGAACGCCTCGCCGTGGCCACCTTCAACCCCCATTCCCTGATCGCGGCCCGCGTGCTGAGCCGCCGCGCCGCCGATACCATTGATGCCGCCTTCCTGGCAGAGCGCCTGCGCGCCGCCCTGGATTTGCGCGACTCGCTGTTCGACGGCCCTTATTACCGCCTGATTCATTCCGAGGCTGATCGCCTGCCCGGCCTGGTGGTGGACCGCTATGGCGACGTCTTGGCGGTACAGACCAACACCGCCGGGATGGAGCGTCTGCTGCCCGACCTGCTGGCGGCGTTCGAGATGGTGCTAAAGCCCCGTGCCGTGGTCCTGATCAATGACAGCCCGGTGCGCAAGCTGGAGGGTCTCGACCTTCACCACGCCGTGGCGGCGGGTGAACTGACCGGGCCGGTGGAACTGGTGGAAAACGCCACCCGCTTCGTGGCCGACCTCACCGACGGCCAGAAGACCGGCTGGTTCTTCGACCAACGCGACAACCGCGCTTTCATTGCCCGTCTCGCCAAGGGCCGCCGGGTACTGGACGTCTATACCTATGCCGGAGGTTTCGCGGTCCAGGCCGCCATGTCCGGAGCCATCGAGACCATCGCAATCGACCGCTCCGAGCACTCCCTGGCCCTGGCCGACAAGGCCGCCGCCTTGAACGGCGTCACCGTCCAGACCGTCCGTGCCGAGGCCTTCGCCGAGATGGAGCGCCTCCACAAGGCCGGCGAGCGCTTCGGGGTGGTGGTGGCCGACCCGCCCGCTTTCGTGAAGTCCAAAAAGGATCTGGGCGCAGGCGCCAAGGGCTATCGCAAAATGGCCCGCCTTGCCGCCGCCCTGGTCGAGCCGGGCGGCTTCCTGCTGTGCGCCTCCTGCTCACACCACATGCCCGCCGAGACCTTTGCCGAGGAGATCGGCCACGGCCTGCATCTGGCCGGGCGCTCGGGCCGCATCCTGCGCAGCGCCGGGGCCGCGCCCGATCATCCGCTGCATCCCATGCTGCCGGAAAGTGCTTATCTTAAGGCACTGGTAATGCAATTGGATTAGACTGACGAGGTTGGCTTTCCAGTCATGGGAGAAACCCATGTCCATTACCGTAACGGCAGAACCGCCGTATCCGCTTCTTATCCCCCTGCCGCCGCCGCTTCCCGGCGAAAACAGCTTCCAGCAAGCCGAGACCGCCGCCAAGACGCTGCGGCTCAAATTGCTGAAGGCCCGGCTTGAGGCCATGCGGCTGGCGGCGGTGCCCCACAGCCCCCATGATGCCATCTCCACCGCCCAGGAGGCCGCCGACCTCGCCCATGGCGTCCGAGGAGCCGCCAGGGATGCGGGCCTGCCGACCGACGATCCAGAAATTCAAGCCGCTGTCACCACGGCGCGCGCGGTGATCAACCGCAGCCGGCTGGCGGTCAAACCCGCCGGCCGCGAAGACAAGTGGCTGGACCGGCTGCAAGACAGCCTGAGCGACTCCTCGGCCCTCGATATTAAAGTGTAGCCCCCAGCGAGCTGCCCATGGTGACGCCAAGGCAGCGGTTGCGGCCGGCGTGCTTGGCGCGGTAAAGCGCGCCGTCGGCGACCTCGACCAACTGGGCCGAGGTGTGCTCGGCGCTGGGAATAATGGCGGCGGCCCCGACACTCAGCGTTACCCGGTCGGAGGTCTGGCTGGCGCCGTGCGGCAAGGCCAGATTGAATACCGCCTCGCGGACACGTTCGGCCACATGCATGGCGCCGTCGAGATCGGTTCCGGGCATGATGACGCCGAATTCCTCGCCGCCATACCGCGCCGCCAGATCGGCCGGACGGAACACCTGCTCATCCAAGGCTCCCGCCACCGCTTTCAGACAGGCGTCGCCCTTCTGATGCCCGTAGGTGTCGTTATAGAGCTTGAAGTGATCGACATCGATCAGCAGCAGCGCCAAGGGAACACCTTCCCGCTGGGAATGCAGCCACTCGGCCTCCAGCTTTTCGTCAAATGAACGCCGGTTGGCCAGATTGGTCAGCCCGTCCTTGACGGCCAGGCTTTGCAGCGCCATCTGCGCCAGCTTCTGCTCGGTGTTGTCGCGCAGGGTTTCCACCACCGCCAACAGATTGCCGTCCTCGTCGAAGATCGGCCCGGCATCGATGGCAAGGTAAAGACGCTTCTTTACCTGAGGCATGACACACCAGTTTTCGGCCTTCATGCCGTGGACGCTGTCACCGGGTTCGGAATGGGCGACGTACAGCGTGTCCAGAGCCTCGGTCTTGCCCAGCGCCAGCAGATCGGCCAGACAATAGCGCGGCTCCTCGTAGAATGCATGCCAGTGATCGCTGGTCCCCAGCACCCGCTCTGCCGGAACACCGGTCAGACGTTCGCACGCCTTGTTCCAGATGATGACCTTGCGGTCAGAGTTCAGGACAAAGGTCGGGACAACCAGATGTTGCATCAGACGCACGGCAAAGGCATGCGCGAAGTCACTGACTCGTGGGCCGGACAAGACTACCCCCCTTATTTCTCGACTCCGGCGGTCGTTGGTCGCCGCTCGGTGTTCACCTGCAACCATCCTGGCACCGATAACCGGACGTTTCCAGCAGATCAGTCAAAAAGAGTGTTTGTTTTTATCTAGAGCGGCGCACGCTAAACCTGACGCCCGCCACGATCAGCCGCCGTTGAGGCGGCGGGTCAACAAGCAGCCGGAGGGCCGCGTCCGGTGAGGGGCTGACATGAGAGCGAGAGCATCGTGCATCACGTGTGACCCACGATGCTCTAATGACCACCACCATCCCCCCCGGTGCTGGGATGCTGGACGGGCTGCAGCAGCGGCAGCAAAAGCAGCCCCACCACAAAGACCGAGGCCATCAGCAGCAGCACGTCGGAAAAAGCCATGGTTATGGCTTCCCGCCGGGTCATGGTCCACAGCAGCTTCAACGCGCCCTGCTCGGCCCCCGAGCCCATGGTGGCCTCCAGCCGGGCGGTAAGGCCGTCCATGGTGGCGACCACCGACCCACGGGCCAGGGTCAGGTTTTCCGACAGCCGCGTCATGTGCAGGTCAAGACGGTGGGTTAGGGCGGTATTGATGGCGGCCAGACCGATGGCGCCGCCCAGATTGCGCATCAGGTTATAAAGGCCCGAGGCGTTCTGGACCTTGTGGGCAGGCAGATGCCCCAGCGCCACCGCATTGATGGGCACGAAGCAGAACATCAACGACAATCCGCGCACCGCCTGGGGCAGGAACATCTCCCAATAGCCCCATTGGGCGGTCAGCGCCGCATTCAGCCATAATCCGCTTCCAAACAGGGCCAGCCCCAAACCCAGCATGTAGCGCAAATCCATATGCTTGGCCAGATTGCCTGCCAGTGGCGCCGATAAAGCCTGGAACAGGCCGGTCACCATCATGGTGGTGCCGATCTCCAACGCCGAATAGCCCCGGACCCGCCCGAGAAAAAGCGGCACCACATAGACCGATCCGTAGAGACCGATACCGATGATGAAGCTGTAAAGACAGCCCACGGTGAAATTGCTATCGGCGAAGGCACGGATATCGACCACCGGATGCTCGCAGGTCCATTCCCGCCACACGAAGCCCACTCCCGCCAGGGCGGTAAGCACGCTGAGCGCCACGATACGGCCGTCGTTGAACCAATCGTCGCCGGGGCCTTCCTCCAGCACGTATTGCAGCGAACCCAGGAACAGCGCCACCAGGGCGATACCCGCCATGTCGAAGCCCTTCAGCAGATGCAGTTGCGGCTTGTCCTTGCGGCCGCAGGTAAAGACCAGGCTGGCGACCACAATGCCCGGCACCACGTTGATCAGAAACAGCCAATGCCAGCTCCAGGCCTCGGTCAGCCAGCCGCCCAGGCTCGGCCCCAAGGTGGGCGCCATGGTTGCCACCAGCCCGATCACCACCGACAACCCGGCCTGCATGCGGGGCGGGAAAATGATGTAGGTGGTGGCGAAGACGGTGGGAATCATCGCGCCGCCCAGAAAGCCCTGGATGGCGCGGAACACGATCATGGAATTGATGCTCCACGAGAAGGCACAGGCCGCGCTGGCCACGGTGAAGGTGACGCAGGAGACGAAGAACAGGTAGCGGGTGGAAACCACCCGCGCCATCCAGCCCGACAGCGGGATCATCACCACCTCGGCGATGAGATAGGAGGTCTGGACCCAGCTGATTTCCTCGGACGAGGCCGAGATACCCGCCTGGATCTGGGCAATGGAGCTGGCGACGATCTGGATATCCAGAATCGCCATGAACATGCCCAGCACCATGGCGAGGAAGCCAACCCAGTCGCGGAGAGTGACGACGCGGTCTTCGGGCCGGATTTCGGAGTTCACGGCGTGCCGCTTCTGGTATCGATCCGCACCACCACCGACAGGCCGGGGCGCAGCCGCCCCGCCAAGGCATGGTCGGGGGCCAGACGGATACGGACCGGGATGCGCTGCACCACCTTGGTGAAATTGCCGGTGGCGTTCTCGGGCGGCAGCAGGCTGAATTTGGCACCCGAAGCCGGGGCGAAGCTGTCGATCCGGCCCTCGATGGTCTGGCCGGGAAAGGCGTCGATGGTGATTTCGGCCTTTTGCCCCACCGCCATGCGATGCAATTGAGTTTCCTTGAAATTGGCGTCAACCCACACCGAAGCCAGCGGCACCACCGCCAGCAACATCTGACCGGGGCGCACATATTGGCCATCGCGGACGCCGCGATTACCGATCACACCATCAACGGGCGAGCGGATCACCGTCGCCTCCAGATCGTTCTCGGCCAGGGCCAGTTGTGCCTTGGCCTGCTCCACCTGGGCCTCGGCGGCATGGTGCTCGGCGGCCAGCACCGCCAATTGACGCTTTGCCCCCTGCAATTGCGCCCCCGACCCCGCCACCCCAGCTTGGGCCCGGGCGGCATCGGCGGCGGTGCTGTCATAGCGTTGACGGCT
Organism: Terasakiella magnetica; assembly: GCA_902729415.1. Lineage (GTDB taxonomy): Bacteria > Pseudomonadota > Alphaproteobacteria > Rhodospirillales > Magnetospirillaceae > Phaeospirillum > Phaeospirillum magnetica_A. The sequence goes on from CACVCF010000001.1 coordinate 99,540, forward strand.
GACATGGTCGTCCTTGACCAGCCGCTTGCTGCGCTCGAAATCGGCCTGGGCGCGAACCATATCGGCGCGGGCGGCGCTGATGGAGGCGCCGGATTGAGTAATGACCGCCTCCTGCACCGCCACCTTGTCGTCGGTTTGAGTCAATTGCGCCTGACGCGCCGATAGAGCCGCCCGCGCCTCGTCCACCCTGGCGCGATAGTCGCGGTCATCGATACGCAGCAGCACGTCACCCTTGCGTACCGGGCGATTGTCCTCGGCCCTCAGTTCGACCACATAACCGGTCACCTTGGGCAGGATGGCGGTGATGTCGCCATCCACATAGGAATCGTCCGTACTCTCGATCCAGCGCCAGTCCTGAGCCCAGCGTGTTCCCGCCCAGACACCGACGGAAATGAGGGACAGGGCAACCAACAGGGCGATGGACTTTTTCATGACGATCTCAAAACTGAACTGTTCAGTTCAATTTATAGCCAGGAAATCGTCCCCGAGTCAACGCGCCCCGCCGTCATCGATCACCCTCATACGCGGGTCAGCCCCATGGCTGCCGGGTTTGAATTTCAGAAGTACACGCCGATACCCTCGGCGCTATTTCAGCGGCTCTTCCAGAAAGCTTCTGACGGCGTTGTAAAGCTGCTTGCGGTTGGTTTCGATCAGGGCGGCATGGGTGGTCTCACCGATCATCACATACCGCTTCAACGGGGTCTTGGTCAGCTTGTTGAACAGGGCCATGCCCATGGCGGGGGGCGCCTCGGCGTCCCATTCGCCCTGGATCACCAGGGTGGGCATCGAAATCCGCTCCGGGTTCCAACGTGGCTTGCCCGACGCCCAAAAGCGCATGGTGTCGAGCACCACGCCATTGGGGGCGCGGACAGTTCCGCCCACCGCCGGGGCGGAATCGCTTTCCAGCGTCGCCTTCATCCAGGTGGCGAAGGTCGCCTTGGACAGCACACTGTCGCGTTTGGCCTCGGGCACCGCTTTCAGCCAGATATCGCGGGCATCACGAGGGTCAACCTGCCGCCAGGCGGGGACACGGGCCATGTCGGCATCGCTGGGCGGCGATACGTCGCGCAGCCATTGCGGCGCGTAAAGCACCAGCCGCTCGACCCGCTCCGACACCTGGGTGGCATAGGTTCCGGCCACGGTCGCGCCCCACGACCACCCCACCAGCACCACCTTCTGGCTGTTACGGCGCGACACGATGAAATCCACCGCCTTGGTAACGTCATCTACCGCCAGGGCGGTATCGACGATGGGGGGATTGGCTTCGGGAGCCTGGCTCATCTGCGGCGGCCGTCCCGACTTGCCATAGCCCTGGATATCCAGGGCATAGACGTCATAGCCGCGCGCCGCCAGCCAATCCATCCAGCTTTCGCCGTCCACCACCAGATCGAAGGAGGAGTGGGCGGGATAGGTGGCGCCGTGGATGAACAAGACGGTCTTGTCCGCCCTGACGTCGTAAAGTGCCTCGGGGTGCTTGTTGCGCAGATAAAGCTCGATATTGGGGGTCTTGGAACTGATCCGGAATTCCTCGGCAACCACCCCCGCCTGGGCCGACAGGGTGCTGGCCGCCAGCATCGCCAGGGCCAGAACCGTTTGCTTTATCCTCATTCCGCGCTCCTCGAAGACTCTGAACATCCCGCGGCGGCAGTGCCGCTGGGCAGTCTGACGGTGACCACATTGCCCGTCTCAAGCACATGGGTCAGATCGACCCGCCCGCCGTGCAGATCAACAAAACGCTCGACCAGGGCCAGGGTCAGCCCCAGCCCGCTGCCCTCCTGCCCGGCCCCGGCGGGCAGGACGCCGGAGCGCCGCAAGGCGAAGGCGCCTGACCGCTCGGCGGCGGGCAAAGCGGGACCGGAATCGCCGATGGTGAAGGCAATCTCGGCGCCCCGGCGTTCGGCTTGGACCGTGACCCGCCCGCCAGTGGGACTGAACTTGACGGCATTGCCGATCAGATTGAACAGCACCTGCTTCAGGCGGCGCTCGTCGGCGACGATCCAACCGATCTCCAGTGGGCAATCAAAGTCCAGGGTCAGCTTTTTCTCGCGCACCCGCTCGCGCACCAGCCCCAGCACCGCCGACAGCAGGGGATGGACATCGACCGTATCCAGCTCCAAGGTCATCTGCCCTGCCTCGATGGCGGCGAGATCGAGAATATCCGAGACCAGCACTTGCAGCCCCAGGCCCGCCTCGGCGATACCGCGGGCATATTCGTGCTGGCGTTTGTTGAGCTTGCCGAAATACTCGGCCTCCAGCATCTCGGAAAAGCCGATGATGGTGGTCAGCGGCTTTCTGACCTCGGCCGAAACATTGGCGATGAACTCGCTTTTCAACTGATCCGCAGCAGCAAGGGCCTCGTTGCGTTCACGCAAGGCCCGCTCGACCCGCGCCGAATCTGTGACATCCAGCCAAGTCAGCAGCATGGCGCCGTCGGGCAGCGGCACCGAAGTGAAATCAACGATGGTGTCGTCGAAACGCTCCAGTCGCCCCATCTGCGGCCTGCGGTCGTTGAACAGGGCGATCAGGCGTTCACGCACCGAGGGCCAGTCCGAGGCGCGGTCGGGGCGGCCCTCGAAGAAAGGGCGATGGGCCTCGACCAGATCGCTGAGATGAGGCTCGCCGTCCAGCAGGGCCTGGGGCAGTGTCCAGATACGAGCGAAGGCGGGATTGGACAGGCGCAGACGTCCATCGCCCCGGAACACCGCCACGCCTTCGTGAAGATGGTCCAGGGTTTCCCGCTGCACCGCCAGCATGGTGTTAAACGACCGTTCCAGCGCCAAGGTGTCGGTGACGTCTTCATAGGTGAAGATCAGCCCGCCATAGGGATGGGCCGAGATCATCCGCCGCAGGGTGCGGCCATCGGGAAGATGCAGCAGGGTCTCGGCGGCATCGATCAACGAGATGAAGCGCTTCAGCTCCTCTTCCTTATAGGCGCGGTAATCGGCGACCTCCGGCAGCAGGCGGCGCTCGCGCAGCGCATCCAGTACCGCGCCATAGGTGGGCTGGCCCGACAGCCACTCGGGCTCCAGCCGCCACAGCCGGGCGAAAGCGGTATTGGCGAAAGTCAGCCGTGTATCGGTGGAGAAGATGGCGATGGCGGTGGCCAGATGCTCCAGCACCTCGGCATGGGCGGTGGCGTGACGCCCCAGCTCGGCCTGTAATTCCTCGGTTCGGGTCAGATCGGTGGCGAAGCCCGCGGTCAGCAGGTGCCCGGCATCGGTCTCGAATGGGGCCTCGGTGATCTCGGTAAAGCGGCGTTGGCCACCCAACACCAGATGGAAACTTTCGGCGCGCGGCTCTCCGGCGGCACGGGCACGGGCGGCCAGGGCGCGGGCCTCGCGCACGGTGCCATCCGAGGCCAGCTCGATCTGCCCCGCCACCACCGCTTGGGGCGAAACCGCATCCACGGCCCGCGCATAGGCGCGGTTGACGTGAACCAGCGACAGGTCATCGTCACGGACCCAGACCGGGACCGGCAAGATGCCCAGCAATCCGTCGAGGCGCGCCCGCTCGGCGGCCAGACCGGCGATGCGTCCGGCCAATTCGTTCTCGAAGGCGGCGCCCTCGGTGACGTCGCGCATCCAGACCAAATCGGTCAAGGGCTGACCGTCCGCATTGACCGCCCGCCCCCCCACCGCCCGGACCCGGCGCCCGCCGTCGCGCAGTCCCAGTTCGATCTCGAAGCCGTGCCCCTCGGCCCTGAGGCGGCGCACGGCGGAATTCAGATGCGCGGCCTCGGCGGCGGTGAAGGATTCCAGCACATCCATGAACGAAGATCCGGTGCCACCGTAAAGGCCGAGCAGCACCGCCAAGCGGCGAGAGCAGATCTCGCGCTCATCCATCCAGGCGTAAAAGCCATCGGGCGCGGCCAGCAGACTTTCCATCAGGCGCTCGGCCTCGGCCCCCAGACGAACGGCCTCGGCGGCGGCTCGGCCGAGCCGCCAGCGCAGCAGCGCCACCGCCCCCAAGGCGGGCACCGCCACCAGTGCCGCCCCCAAACCAACGGAGACGGGATCGAACAACGGCGCAAGCATGCCGACCGGCAAGACGGCGTCCTGGGCAAAGGCAGCGTGGGCCGTTCCCATGGTTCCCAGAATGGCGGCGATTCTCGCGCGCATGTATCAACTCCCCGGTCCGGCACCAAAGTGCAGCCGCGACGGGCAAAAGACAAGGGGTGGCGGTTTATATATGCCCTTGGCTGAGGCCATTGCCTGATTTCCGCCAGACTGCTAAACCTCGCCGCATCCGAAGAGGAGCCGAGCAATGCTGAAGGGTCTGTATGACTGGATGATGGCCAAGGCGGTCCACCGCCACGCCATCTGGTGGCTGGCGGCAGTTTCATTCATCGAAAGCTCGTTCTTTCCCATTCCGCCCGACGTCATGCTGATCCCCATGGTGATCGCCGCCCCCACCCAGTGGCTGCGCATCGCCATGATCTGCACCATCTCGTCGGTACTGGGCGGTTTTCTCGGCTACGCCATCGGCTTTTACGCCATGGACAGCATCGGCATGACCATCCTGGGGGTATTCCACCTCCAGGAAAAATTCCACGCCTTGAAGCCCATCATCGATGAATGGGGCGTGTGGTTCATCATCATCAAGGGGATGACCCCCATCCCCTACAAGCTGGTGACCATCACCGCCGGAGCATTCCAGTTCGACCCGGTGAAGTTCACCTTCGCCTCGATCATCGCCCGCGGTATGCGCTTTGCCATGGTGGCGGCACTGCTGTGGAAATTCGGCCCCCCCATCCGCGTCTTCATCGAAACCCGCCTCAAGCTGGTGACCACCGTGTTCATGGTGGTGCTGGTGGGCGGCTTCTTCGCCGTCAAACTGCTATAGCCCGATCCGGGAACAGCGCCCTCAGCCCCTCGGGGCTGGCCGGGCAAACACCGCGCTCGGTGATCAGGCCTGTAACCAGGCGGGCGGGGGTGACGTCGAAGCCCCAATTGCCGCCCGCTGAACCGTCGGGGGTGACCTGGACCTCCACCACCGCCCCGTCGGGGCCTTTGCCGAAGATGTGGGTCTGCTCGCGCGCGGAGCGCTCCTCAATGGGGATTTCACGGATACCGTCGGCCACGGTCCAGTCAATGGTGGGGCTGGGCAGCCCGACATAGAACGGGACGTTGTTATCCTTGGCCGCCAGCGCCTTCAGGTAGGTGCCGATCTTGTTGCAGACATCGCCGTTCCTGGTTGTGCGGTCGGTGCCGACGATGCACAGGTCCACCATGCCGTGCTGCATCAGGTGGCCGCCGGTATTATCGGCGATCACCGTATGGGGCACGCCGTGCCAGTTCAGTTCGCGGGCGGTGAGGCTGGCGCCCTGATTGCGGGGCCGGGTCTCGTCCACCCAGACATGCAGGGGGATGCCCTGATCGAACGCCTTGTAGACCGGGGCCAGCGCCGTGCCCCAATCCACCGTCGCCAGCCAGCCGGCATTGCAATGGGTCAAGATGTTGACCGGCGCCCGCTTGCCCTGATGATGCTGGGCGATGATCTTCGCCCCATGCTCACCCAAGGCTGAATTCATCGCCACGTCATCGTCGCTGATGGCGGCGGCGCGAGCATAGGCGGCAGCGGCGCGCTGCGGCACCGGCAGCGGCTTTAACGCCGCCATCATCTCGTCCAACGCCCATTTCAGGTTGATGGCGGTGGGCCTGGTGGCGTGCAGCACCTGATACGCCCGGTCCAAGGCGGCATCGGAGGCGTTATCACGCGCAGCCAGAGCCACGCCATAGGCGGCGGTAGCCCCGATCAGCGGCGCACCGCGCACCCACATGTCGCGGATGGCGGTGGCGGCGTCGGCCAGAGAGCGCAGGGTCACCGTGACGAAATCGTGGGGCAGCCGGGTCTGGTCGATGATCTCGACGCCCCAGCCGTCAGCGGCCAGCCAGATGGTGCGGTACGCGGTGCCGTTGATCTTCATGCCTTCAACACCCGGCCCGCCACCGCGTCCAACTTGCCCACCATTGCGGGGTCGCGGGCATCGCCGTGGGTGATGATGGCGGTGTCGAGCGCGGTGTGGCAGCCCTTGGCGCAGGGACCGTGCCGATGGCGTAATTTGGGCGCCACCGCCTTGACCAAAGCGCGGGCACGATCGGCATTGGCCAGCAGCACCTTGACGATGGCGTCCACGGTCACGGCGTCATGGTCGGGGTGCCAGCAGTCATAATCGGTGACCATGGCGACGCTGGCATAGCACATCTCGGCCTCGCGGGCCAATTTGGCCTCGGGCATATTGGTCATGCCGATGACGTCGCAGCCCCACTGGCGATAGAGATTGCTTTCGGCCTGGGTGGAGAATTGCGGCCCCTCCATCACCAGATAGGTGCCGCCGCGCACGGCGACGATGCCCGCCTCCTTGGCCGCGTCCTCGACCGCATCGCCCAGGCGGGCGCAGACGGGATGAGCCATGCCCACATGGGCCACCAAGCCGGTGGAGAAAAAACTTTTGGCGCGGGCGAAGGTGCGGTCGATGAACTGATCGACGATAACGAAGGTGCCGGGCGGCAGCTCCTCCTTCAGCGAGCCCACAGCAGAGACCGACAGAATCTCGGTGACCCCCGCCCGCTTCAAGGCGTCGATATTGGCGCGAAAGTTCAGCTCCGACGGGGGAATGCGGTGACCGCGCCCGTGACGGGGCAAAAACACCAGCTTCTGGCCGTCCAGTTCACCGAACAGCAATTCGTCCGAAGCCTCACCGAACGGGCTATCCACCCGCCGCCACTCCTTATTGATAAGGCCGTCGATATCATAGACGCCGCTGCCGCCGATAATGCCGAGCACGGGTGTCGAGGTGCCGTCCGCCATGAAACCGCCCTTTCCAGAATTGGGTATCTCCCAAGGTTGTTAGGACAATTCCCCGCCCGATGCAATCGCGCTATAGTCTCGCTGAAAATGAGAACAAGAGGTGATCATGACAGCGGTCTGCCGGGAGTGCGGAGCCTATGACCGGAGCGGTCCATTGGTCTGCGCCGCCTGCGGCTCGGACCGAATGGTCCGCCATTCCGAATTGCTGGACCTGACCATCGCCCATATCGATTGCGACGCCTTTTATGCCTCGGTGGAAAAGCGCGATAACCCCAGCCTTGCCGATAAACCGGTGATCGTCGGCCATCCCGGCGGGCGCGGCGTGGTCACCACCGCCTGTTATGTGGCGCGCAAATTCGGTCCACGTTCGGCCATGCCCATGTTCAAGGCACTGGAGCTGTGTCCCCAGGCCGTGGTAGTCCCGCCCAACATGGCCAAGTACAAACAGGCCAGCGGTCAGATCCGCGCCCTGTTCGAACAGGCGACGCCGCTGGTGGAACCTCTGTCGCTGGACGAAGCCTATCTCGACCTTTCCCCCGATATCCGGCTGGTGGACCGCCCGGCGGCAGTGCTGCTGGCCCGCCTCGCCCGCGCCATCGAAAGCCGTGTCGGCATCACCGTGTCGGTGGGGCTCAGCTACAACAAATTCCTGGCCAAGATGGCGTCCGACCGCAACAAGCCGCGTGGCTTTTCGGTAATCGGGCGGGCGGAAGCCAAGAACTTCCTCGCCACTCTGCCGGTGCGTGCCTTATGGGGAGTGGGCGAGGCCACGGCCCGGCGCATGGCCGAGCAGGGCATCACCTCGGTCGCCCAGTTGCAGCGCATGCCGCCGTCCGAGCTGATTTCCCGCTGGGGCAAGTTCGGACGGCAGTTGGCGGAGATGGTCCAGGGCGAGGATCACCGTCGCATCATCCCCGACCGCCCGGCCAAGAGCGTTTCTACCGAAACCACCTTCGCCCGTGACATCCGTGACCCCGAAGCCCTGTCCCAGGCATTGGAAAAGCTGGCCGAAGGAGTCGCACGGCGGCTGGAACGCCAGGATGCCGCCGGGCGTACCGTGGTGTTGAAACTGAAGACCTCCGACTTCCAGGTCATCACCCGCCACCACCGCTTGGCCGATCCGACCCGCCGGGCTGATGTGGTCCTGCGCGCAGGGCAGACGCTTTTGGACAAGCAAGCTGATGGCCGTGCCTTTCGCCTGATCGGCATTGGTCTATGCGACCTATGCCCTTCGTCAGAGGCCGACCCCCCCGATCTCTTCAGCCTGCGATCACCCTCGACAGGGGCGCGTGCGTCCGTGTAAATCATGCATGGGACGGGGAGGATTTTGGGCTCGGAGAGTGTGATGTGGGGTGTTGAGGGCTTCTTGATGGCGGCGTATCGAGCCGCCAGAGACGAATGAGTCTGTTTGGCCGCCGTACGGCCGGAACCGATATCCAGCCAGGGCAGATCTTTCGCAAATTGGGCACGTATGGCGCCGATTGGGTCGTCGAGCGGATTTTCGAATACCCGGATATCCCCCGCCATGTCCGCATGATCGACCGCAACAGCGGCCGGACCATGACGGTGGCCATCAGCATGCTGGTGGACCCGGAATGCTTCCAGCGCAAGACGGAGCCAACGGCTTAACCGGGGCCTGCCCCCGCCATGGCCCGCACCTCGTCCGGGCTTCTCCCCGCCTCACGCAAGGCGCGCAGGGTCAGCGACCTGTCGCGCTTGGCATAGCGCCGCCCGCTGGCATCGGTCAGCAGACGGTGATGGGCGTAATCAGGTACCGGTAAATCCAAAATCGCCTGTAGCAGCCGATGCACATGGGTGGCGGCGAACAGATCCTCGCCACGGGTCACCAGGGTGACGCCCTGCAGGGCGTCATCGACGGTCACCGCCAGATGATAGCTGGTGGGCGTATCCTTGCGGGCCAGCACCACGTCGCCGAACATCTCGGGCCGCGCCTCCACCATGCCCGCCCGGCGGTCGTGCCAGCGCAAAAGGCCGACCCGCCGCAGCGCCTCGGCCGTATCCAGGCGCAACGCATAGGCCTCCCCCGCCGCCACGCGTGCCATCCGCTCCGCCATCGGCAGGGCGCGGCACGATCCGGGATAGAGCACCCCATCCGGTCCATGAGGGGCGTGGCCCGAACGGGCGGTCTGCTCGGCAATATCCTTGCGGGTGCAAAAGCAGGGATAGAGCAGACCCTCGCCCTCCAACAGGGCCAAGGCGGCACGGTAATCGTTGAAATGCTCGGACTGGCAGCGCACCGGACTTTCCCACACCAGCCCCAGCCAAGCCAGATCCGTCAGGATGGATTGGGTGAATTCCGGGCGGCAGCGGCCCTGATCGATATCTTCGATCCGCACAATGAAGCGCCCTCCCACCTGCTCTGCCGCCTTATACGCAAACAGGGCGGAATGGGCATGGCCGAGATGAAGCTCGCCGGTAGGGCTTGGTGCAAAACGGGTAAGCATCATCTTAAGCTTTAGGTTGGTTCCTGGCCGCGACCATACCATACTATGCGTTGCAAACTCATCCGCCCCTTGGGAGACGTCCATGACCGCCGAACCCACCGCCATTAAATTGTCCGGCCCCAGCGTCGAACCGGCATCCGGCGGCCCGGCGGCCCAGTTGGTGGTATTCCTGCATGGCGTCGGCTCGGACGGTGACGACCTCATCGCCTTGGCGCCGCTGTTTGCCGAAATCCTGCCCGATGCCGCCTTTGTCGCTCCCAACGCCCCCTTCGCCTTCGACATGGCGCCCTTCGGCTATCAGTGGTTCAGCCTGGAAGACCGCACCACCAGCGTCATCACCCAGGGCGTACATGACGCCGCCCCCATCCTCAACAACTTCCTCGACGAGCAGTTGGCGGTCTGGGGAGTCCGGGATTCCGATCTGGCCTTGGTCGGCTTCAGCCAGGGCTCGATGATGGCGCTGCATGTGGGCCTGCGCCGCCCCAAGGCGCCTGCGGCCATCATCGCCTTTTCCGGCGCCCTGGTGGACCCGGCCTCGCTGCCGGACGAGCTGTCGGGCCGTCCGCCGACCCTGCTGATTCATGGCGAAATGGACGAGGTGGTCAACCCCGCCTGCCTCACCGCCGCCGAAGGGGCCTTGGCCGCCGTTGGCGTGCCGGTGATGGCCGAACTGCGGCCCGATCTCGGCCACGGCATCGACGGCCAAGGCGCCCAGATGGCACTTAGCTTCCTGGGGCAGGTGTTCGGGATTTAGGGGCGCACCATGCTTTAAGGTGCGTATTCGGCCATGCAATTGGGGGTTTCCCAGACCCGCATCGCCACCAGCCGGGCGGTGGCGTCCGAGCGCCGCGCCACCGGCTGGGCCAACAGATCGAACCAGTGCTTGGCCAGACATTCAGCGGTAGGCTGGAACGGCACCACGTAAAGCTTGGTGGCCATGCGAGTGTGGCTGGTGAGATGGGCACCGCCCTGGGCGACGCCATCGGCCACCTGAGCCAGCCAGACTGCGGGTTCGACATCGGTGGGAGCGAACAGGGCCAACAGCTCGGCATCGGCGGCGGCGGCGATGAAGCCGTGATCGCACGGCACATCGATCAGACGCGTCATCTCGTCTTTCAGAAATCCGAAATCCACCACCATATCGGTCTGCTCGCCGCTGTCATGGAGGTGGACCGCCTCGCACTCGGCCTCAACCACATAGCGGTGGCCGTGCAGATTCCGGCACTTGGAACCATGGGTCATGATACGGTGACCGGCATCGATCTCGATGCGGCGGCGGACTCGGAAAGACGACATCAGGGAATTCCAGCGATCTTGTGGGTCTGCAAGCTGAGCCGCCAGCGCGGGCGAGTCAAGCACCGGGCGATGGCGGCCTGAATGTTGGCGGCCTGATCGGGACCATCCATGGGCTGGAGGAAGAAGTAGCGGAAGGCCAGGCCTTCATAAGCCTCGGGCGGGGCGCCGTCCTGGGGGAAGATCAGCTTCAGTTCGTCGCCGGAGGTTACCGCCAGGGCGGTTCCGGCCTTGGGGCTGACCGTCACCCAGTCGAGACGGGTGGGCAGCGGCTGGGTGCCGTTGGTCTCGACCGCCACCTCGAAACGCCGGTCGTGCAGGGCATCCACCAACACCTGATCCAGTTGCAGCGCGGGCTCGCCGCCGGTGATCACCACCAGACGCGGCCCTTCGGCCTCTTGCGGCCACAAGGCTGCCACCGCCTCGGCCAGGGTCTCGGCATCGGGGTATTTGACGCCGCCGGTAAAGTCGGTGTCGCAGAAACTGCATGCCGCCTTGGCGCGGTCCTCTTCCCGCCCGCTCCACAGATTGCAGCCGGAAAAGCGCAGAAACACGGCGGCGCGCCCGGTCTGGGCGCCTTCCCCCTGCAACGACCGGAAGATCTCCTTGACCGTATAGGGCATCAGTGGTCCGAGCCGTGCAAAATCTCGTCGGTCATGCCGGTGTCATAGGCCAGGCCGTCCTTGGTCATGGTCACGCCCATGGGGAAGGCGGCCTTGATCAGGCCCTTGCGCTCCAACGCCACCCACACCGCCTGATTGTCGAGGCCGGTGGCGTCCTTGCTCATCACCACCTTATGGCCGACATGGAAGTGGTTGCCATGGGGGCGGGGCAACTGGCTGAGAAAGATCTCGCCATCATCAAGGGCACTGCCGCTTTCAGGATGACGGGCCAGTTCCTGGAACAGCACCAGGGTCTTGCACTGCAGGGGATTGAGCTTCAGCGGGTTCTTCTTGGGCGGCATGGCGGAACGTCCAGATGTGAAGGAAGCAGGGGCGGCATCATGGCACCACCCGGCGCCGAATTCCAACACTCAGCCGCGGGGCGCCTGTTCCCAGTCACCCGCCACCGACTGCCAGATGGCAAGAGCGGCGATGGCCGCGGTCTCGGCGCGCAAGACCCGCGGCCCCAGCCCCGCCGGACGGGTAAAGGGCTTAGAGCGCAGCATCACGCGCTCCTCGGCGGAAAACCCGCCCTCCGGCCCCACCAGCAGCGCTGCCGGGCCGGGCGCCAGGGCGCCGACCACCTGGGCCAGGGGCGCGCCGCCGCCGCTTTCATCCAAGAACAGCAGCACCCGGTCCTCGGGCCAGGCGGCCAGCACTTTGTCCAGCGCCATGGGCTCGGCCAGTTCGGGCACGGCCATGCGCTCGCATTGCTCGGCGGCTTCGATCAGATGGGCGCGCATGCGCTCGGTATTGACGCGGCCGGTATTGGTGTGACGGGTAAACACCGGCCACAGCCGCGAGATTCCCAGCTCCGAGGCCTTCTCGGCCACCAGATCGGTGCGGTCGCGCTTCAAGGGCGCCGCCAGCAGCCAAAGGTCGGGCTCGGAAATCTGGGGCCGGGTCTGGACCTGGGGCAAAAGCGCTGCTCCGGCTTTGGGCAGAGCCTCGATCCGGCAGCGCCACTCGCCGTCGGCCCCGTTGAACAGCAATACCGCATCACCCACCTTGGCCCGCATGACATGGGCGAGATAGTGGGTCTGGTCGCGGGTCAGCGCCACGGCACCTCCGGCGGCGAGGGGGGCGGCCACGAACAGGCGCAGGCTGGGGCGGGCATCGGCGTCGGTCATGGCCTTGTTTCTAGCAGAGTCCCAAGCTTGGGGGGAAGTGGGCTTGACGGCGGGGCGCCCCACGTCATATGTCGAACAGGAAAAGTCTGCTCGAAAGCCGCCGCCATGTCCGTCCTGCCCATCCTGACCGCACCCGACCCCATCCTCAAGACCAAGGCCAAGCGGGTAGAGCTGGTGGACGACCGCATCCGCACCCTGATGAACGATATGCTGGACACCATGTACGACGCCCCCGGCATCGGGCTTGCCGCGCCGCAGGTGGCGGTATCCGAGCGCGTGATCGTCATGGATATCGGCCGGACCGAGGAAGACCGGGAACCGCTGCGCATGGTCAATCCCGAGATCGTCTGGGCGTCGGACGAAGATAACACCTATGAGGAGGGGTGCCTGTCGGTGCCCAGCCATTACTCCGATGTGGTGCGGCCCAAATCGGTCAAGGTGCACTATCTCGACGAGACCGGCGCGGCCAAGGAAGTCCTGGCCGAAGGGCTGCTCGCCACCGTGGTTCAGCACGAGATGGACCATCTCGACGGCATCTTGTTCATCGACCACATCTCGTCGCTGAAACGCAACATGATCCTCAGGAAGCTGCTGAAGGCCAAGAAAGAGGCTCTCGAATCATGAAGCTGGCGTTCATGGGGACACCCGATTTCTCGGTCCCCATCCTGGACTCCCTGATCGAGGCCGGTCACGAGATCGTGGCGGTCTACAGCCAACCGCCCCGGCCCGCCGGACGCGGCCACAAGGAGCAGCCGACGCCGGTCCACGCCTTCGCCGCATCCCGCAATCTGCCCATCCGCACCCCCACCAGCCTGAAATCCTCCGAGGCCCAGGCCGAGTTCGCCGCGTTCGGCGCCGAATGCGCCGTGGTCGCCGCCTATGGCCTGATCCTGCCCAAGGCGGTGCTGGAGGCCCCGGCCTTCGGCTGCCTCAACGTTCACGCCTCGCTGCTGCCGCGCTGGCGCGGCGCGGCCCCCATCCAGCGCGCCATCCAGGCGGGCGATACCGCCACCGGCATCACCATCATGCAGATGGACGAGGGATTGGATACCGGCGCCATGCTGCTGACCGAAAGCATCCTGCTGGCCCCCGACGTCACCGCATCGTGGCTGCACGACATGCTGTCGGCCATGGGGGCGCGGATGATCGTCACCGCCCTGGAAAAGCTGGAGGAGGGCACCCTGATCCCCCACCCCCAGCCATCCGAAGGGGTCACCTATGCCCACAAGCTGGCCAAGGACGAGGGCCGCATTCAGTGGAGCCGCCCCGCCGCCGTGATCGATTGTCAGGTCCGCGCCCTGACCCCATGGCCGGGAGTGTGGTGCGAAATCGAGGGCGAACGCGTCAAGGTCCAAGCGGTGGAGCTGGCCTTGGGCACAGGCACACCCGGCACCACCTTGGACGACGCCCTGTGCGTCGCCTGCGGTGAAGGCGCGCTGCGCCTGCTCAAGGTCCAACGGGCGGGCAAGGCCCCCATGAGCGCCGCCGAGATGCTGCGCGGCCATCCCGTCGCCAAGGCAAGCGTGCTGGGCTGATGCCGCGCTATCGCCTCCTCATCGAATATGACGGTACGCCGTTCGTCGGCTGGCAGCGCCAGGGCAGGGGGCTGTCGGTCCAGGCCGCCATCGAGGCGGCCCTGTCCAAGCTGTGCGGTGAGCCGGTCACCCTTTACGCCGCCGGGCGCACCGATGCCCGCGTCCACGCCACCGGTCAGGTGGCCCATGCCGACCTGCCCAAGGATTACGCCGCCGACACGGTGCGCGACGCCGTCAACTTCCACTTGAAGCCGCTGCCGGTGGCGGTGCTGAAAGCCGAGGTGGTGGACGACCGCTTTCATGCCCGCTTTTCCGCCATCGGGCGGGCCTATCTCTACCGCATCGTCAATCGCCGGGCACCGCTGGGCCTGGACCAGAACCGGGCGTGGTGGGTGCCCTCGGCGCTGGATACCGAGGCCATGGCCGCAGGGGCGCGGCGCTTGCTGGGCCATCACGACTTCACCACCTTCCGCGCCGCCGACTGTCAGGCGCGCACGCCCATGAAGACCCTGGACGTGCTCGACGTCACCCGCCACGGCGAGGAAATCCGCATCCGCGCCGCCGCCCGTTCGTTCCTCCATCATCAGGTCCGCAACATGGTCGGCACCTTGAAGCTGGTGGGCCTGGGCAAGTGGAGCCCCGACGACGTCACCCGCGCCCTTGAAGCCCGTACCCGCGCGGCGGGCGGCCCCACCGCCCCATCCGCCGGGCTGTTCCTCACCGAAGTCCGCTACCCGGACCCGGACGCATGAGCTTCAACATCGATCTCGGCCAGACTCAGGCGGGGGTGTCCGCCCATATGTCGCTGGAGGAATTGCTGGCAACCCGGCTGCTGGTCCAGGGCAATTCCGGCTCGGGCAAGTCGCACCTGCTGCGCCGCCTGATCGAGCAAAGCGCGCCGTCGGTCCAGCAGGCCATCATCGATCCCGAGGGGGATTTCGTGTCGCTGGCCGAGGTGTTCGGCCATGTGGTGGTCGACGCCGCCGCCCATTCCGAGAACGGCATGCGCCTGATCGGCACCCGGGTGCGTCAGCACCGGGTCTCGGTGGTGGTCAATCTGGAGAATCTGGATACCGAGCGGCAGATGCGCCATGCCGGGGCCTTCCTGGGCGGTATGTTCGATACCGAGCGCGAGTTCTGGACCCCGGTTCTGGTGGTGGTGGACGAGGCCCAGATGTTCGCCCCCGCCGCCGCGGGCGATGTCTCGGACGAAGCCCGCAAATCGTCACTGGAAGCCATGACCAATCTGATGTGCCGGGGCCGAAAGCGCGGTCTGGCCGGGATCATCGCCACCCAGCGTCTGGCCAAGCTGGCCAAGAACGTCGCCGCCGAGGCCTCCAACTTTCTGATGGGCCGCACCTTCCTCGACATCGACATGGTGCGCGCCGCCGAACTGCTGGGCATCGAGCGCAAGCAGGCCGAGGTCTTCCGCGACCTGGAGCGCGGCCGCTTCATCGGCTTAGGCCCGGCCTTGTCCCGCCGCCCCCTGGCCATCAAGATCGGTACGGTCCAAACCAAGAGCCTGGCCAGCGGCGCCGCCCTGGTGCCGCTGCCCGAAACATCGCCCGAAGCTGCGCGGGAATTGCTGTTCCAGACCAATGCGCCCGATACGCCGCGCCCGGTCTATCGCCCGCCGCCGCCGCCCGATACCGATGAGGTGCTGCGCGAACTGGGCGCCCACGCCCCCATGGGCCAGGTGCTGGAGATGCCGGGCGAAAACGCCGCCGCCCCTCCCCCGCCGCCTCCTCCGCCGCCGCCGCCCAGCGACAGCATTCCCAATGTGCTGCACGCCCTGTTCGCCGAGGACGGCGCGCTTTACCGCGGCGTGTCCGCCCTGTACGACCAGTTCCTGACCCGCTGCCGCTCGGCCCGCCTCAATGGCCGCGCCCTTGATATCGCCCATTTCCGCCGCCGCCTGATCCTAGCCCGCGCCGGGATCACCCCCGAGACCCAGGCCATGCCCGAATGGCAGCAGGTGCAAGACGAAGCCTTCGCCCTGCCCGAGGATCTTCAGGGGATGTTCCTGCTGCTGGCCAATGCCGCCTTGCACCAGCATCCCTGCCCGTCGGATCTGCGCATCGCCCTGTCGTGCGGCAGCCATTCCAGCCGCCGGGCCTTGTCCATCCTGGCCCAGATGGAACAGCGCGGCCTGATGGTGCTTTACGAGGAATTGGACGGCCGTCGGGTGGTGGTGCTGCCGTCGCTGGAATGGAAGACCGCCCCCGGCCATCCCGGCGAGGGATAAGACCCGAGAACACCCCGATGTTTCCGGGTCTTGGTCTCATACCGGCGAGCCCCTGACGTGACTCGTCTCATTGTCCCTCAAACGCCGGGCGGCGGACCTCCGTCCGCCTTGGCTTACGCGCCACGTGGCGCGGCCGGCCTTGCCCTTGCCGTCTCACCCTCGAACTGAAAAAGGTCAGTTCAAGGGTTCGCCGGTTTCAGATGCAGTAATCGTCGCCGGTGGCGCGCGGCAGGCGGATGGTGAACTCGCCCCCCAGCAGGGCGGCCAGCCGCCGCAGATCGGGCAGAACATCCAGCACCACCGCCTCGGCCCCGCCCCCCAGCAAAGCACCATATCCCAGGATGCTGCCATGCAGTTCCAGGCCGGAGCGTCCGATCTGGTCGATGGGCTCCTGCGGTGAATCGACGGGATAGGTCACCATGTAGGGTACCGCCATGGTGTCGAGCAGAATGGCGGCATCGATGGCATAGCCGGGACCGCGGGGATCGTCGGGCGGCGGATCGATGAAGACGAAACCCGGCCGCCGCTGCATGGCGAGACGGGATTTGAGGAACTGGAACCAGTCATGGCTCCAGAACCGCACCCAGCCGCCTTCACGGTTGGTGCGCGCCGCCCGGATCACCGCCTCGTCGATATCGTTGACGTCGATTTCCAGCGCCAGCCGGGGCTCATCCAAGGCGCCGACAGCCCGTCCGGCCAGCAGCCACGATCCGGGGTAAAAGCCGTCCCGATCCGCCACGGCGTCGTGAAACACCCGCGACGTGAATTCCGAACGCGCCGCCAGCACCCGGTCCAAGGCCGCAGGCGGGGGAAGGTGGCCGGAGCCGGCATGGGTATCGGCATAGCAG
This sequence comes from Terasakiella magnetica, assembly GCA_902729415.1. Lineage (GTDB taxonomy): Bacteria > Pseudomonadota > Alphaproteobacteria > Rhodospirillales > Magnetospirillaceae > Phaeospirillum > Phaeospirillum magnetica_A. The sequence continues at coordinate 116,528 of CACVCF010000001.1, forward strand.
ACCTCGACCTCGGAGCGGTCGGCGGGGGCGCGTTCCAGCAGGCCACGGGCGGTTCGAGCCAGGGCCGCCGCCAGGATGAACTGAGTCCAGAGAATGCGGTTGCCCTCAAGGTCCATGGTCATGACGCCGCCGGGGGGCGCCATCCCACTTCCATGGCAAGGCGGCTCATGGCGTTGGAACTGGCCTCCCATTCCTCCAGTGGCGGCGCACCGTCGGACTGGGCGGCGGCGCGGGCGGCGGCCAGGGTCTCGGCCAGCGGCGCCAGCCCCACCGAGCGGCGCAGCTCATCGACCCGAACGGGATCCTCCACCGCCAGCGGTGTCAGGGTGCCGCCGCTCCAGTGGAATTGGGTGCCATAGCGCTGGGGGCGGCCTTCCAGCGCCCGGATGCGGTCTTCCAGCAAGGCGGCCTGACGGGCGGGAACCTCACCCCGGCTGGCGGCGGATTTCAGCAGCCCCAGGCAGCGCCGCATGAAGGAAGGGCGCGACACCGCGTGCATGACCAACAGCCATGCCGCCTCGGCGCCGTCGGCCCCCGATGTCTCGTCGGTGGGCCAGCCCTCGTCGTCAATGATCAGTTCCAGTTCACGGGCATTGGCCTCGTGCAGCCCGCGCAGGCGGGGATGGTACTCTCCGAGCGGCTCGCCCGATTGGGCAAGCTCGGCCCGGAGAGCCCGATCCGCATCCCGAAGCGCCAGCAGACGATTCCGGAACTGGATCAATCGCGGGCGCCGCTCAACAGACCACGGGCGATGACCTGGGCCTGGATTTCCGCCGCGCCCTCGAAGATGTTGAGGATGCGGGCGTCGCACAGGACTCGGCTGATGGGATATTCCTCGGCATAGCCGTTGCCGCCATGGACCTGCAACGCGTTGTCGGCATTGGCCCAGGCGACGCGCGCCGCCAGCAGCTTGGCCATGCCGGCCTCAATGTCGCAGCGGTGGCCCTCGTCCTTCTCGCGCGCCGAGAAATAGGTTAGCTGGCGGGCGATCATGGTCTCGATGGCCATCCAGGCGATCTTGCCGCCGACACGGGGGAACTGATAGATCGGCTTGCCGAACTGCACCCGGTCATTGGCGTATTTCAGGCCGATCTCCATGGCGCATTGCGCCACGCCGACGGCACGCGCCGCGGTCTGGATACGGGCCGATTCGAAGGTCTCCATCAGTTGCTTGAAGCCCTGGCCCTCGACACCGCCCAGCAGATTGGCGGCGGGAACCTTGAAGCCGTCGAAGCCCAGCTCGTATTCCTTCATGCCGCGATAGCCCAGCACCTTGATCTCGCCGCCGGTCATGCCCTCGGCCGGGAAGGGATTGTCCTCGGTGCCGCGCGGCTTGGGCGCCAGCATCATGGACAGGCCCTTCCAATCCTTGGTGTTGGGATCGGTGCGGACCAGCAGAGTCATGACATCGGTACGCGCCGCGTGGGTGATCCAGGTCTTGTTGCCGGTGATGACGTATTCGTCGCCATCCTTGACGCCGCGGGTGCGCAGGGAGCCGAGGTCCGAGCCGGTATTGGGCTCGGTGAACACGGCGGTGGGCAGAATCTCGCCCGAGGCGATCTTGGGCAGCCAGTATTCCTTCTGCTCGGGCGTGCCGCCGACGCGGATCAGCTCACCCGCGATCTCGGAGCGGGTGCCCAGCGAACCGACGCCGATATAGCCGCGCGACAGCTCTTCCGTTACCACGCACATGGACATCTTGCCGAGGCCGAGGCCGCCGTACTCCTCGGGCAGGGTCAGACCGAACACGCCCATCTCGGCCACGTGATTGACCACCTCGATGGGGATCAGCTCATCCTTGAGGTGCCATTCATGGGCGTGGGGGATGACCTCGTCCTCGGCGAAGCGGCGGAACTGGTCGCGGATCAGGGTCAGAGTCTCGTCGTCGAGGCCGGGCTCGCCGAAATGATGGCCGTCCTGGATCAGCTCGGCCACACGGGTGCGCAAGGCGGCGGTGCAGCCGCTTTTGCGCAGCAGCGAGGTCTCGTCGCTGCTCAAATCGTGCACCACCTTGGAGTCGAGGCCGAGATCGGAGGGGCGGATCAGCTCGCCCTGGCTCATGGGAATGCCGCCATAGATCTGGGCGATGTACTCGCCATAGGCCGCCTGAAGCATCAGCGCTTCCAGCTCGCCCAACTGGCCGTTGGCCTCCAGGCGCGTGGCCCAGCCCAGCATCTGCTCCAACGCCGCCTTATAGGTCGCCAGCCAGGCATAGCCATGGGCGGCAGTCTGGTTGGTGTCGAACAGGGCGCCGTTGACCTTGCCATCCTTGCTCACCATGGCGGTGACGGAGGCCTTGGCGGCCAGCCGCAGCTTGTCGATGACGGCAAGCGCCTTCTCACAGGTGGGGATCAGATCGGGGAGCAGAATGGCGGTCATGGGTGGAATCCCTTTGCAAATAAGAAACCCCCGCCCCCCTTGCCCGTCCCGGCAAGCCGGAACGGGAGAGGACGGGGGCTGATAGTATACCCCGAGGGCGGATCAGCCCTCGATGCAATCCTCGACGGTGTAGCGGCCGGGCTTGTGCGCCTGGACCAGCACCGCCATGTTGCCCGGCTTGTGCAGATTCTTGAGCATCTGCATGTGGGCGTGCGGAATGTCGTCCCAGGAATAAACCTCGGACATGCAGGGGTCGATGCGGCGTTCGATCACCAGCTGGTTGGCCTGCGAGGCCTGGAGCAGGTTGGCGAAGTGGCTGCCCTGGATACGCTTTTGGCGCATCCACACGAAGCGGGCGTCGAAGGTCAGGTTGTAGCCGGTGGTACCGGCGCAGAACACCACCATACCGCCGCGCTTGACCACGTTGCACGACACCGGGAAGGTGGCTTCGCCGGGATGTTCGAACACGAAATCGACGTCGTTACCCTTGCCGGTGATGTCCCAGATGGCCTTGCCGAACTCGCGGGTCTTCTTCATGTAATCACCGAAGGCCTTGCCGTCGCCGTCCACGTCGGGAAGCTGGCCCCAGCAATCAAAGTCCTTGCGGTTGATCACGCCCTTGGCGCCGAGGCCGAGAACGAATTCGCGCTTGTCTTCTTCCGAAACCACGCCGATGGCGTTGCCGCCCGACACCGCGACCAGCTGGATCGCCATGGAGCCGAGACCGCCGGCGGCGCCCCACACCAGGACGTTATGACCGGGACGCAGCACATGCGGACGATGGCCGAACAGCATGCGGTAGGCGGTCGCCAGGGTCAGGGTATAGCAGGCGCTTTCTTCCCAGGTCAGGTGACGCGGGCGCTGCATGACCTGCTGCGCCTGGACACGGGCGAACTGGGCGAACGAGCCGTCGGGGGTCTCATAGCCCCAGATGCGCTGGGTCGGCGAATTCATGGGATCGCCGCCGTTGCACTCTTCGTCATCGCCGTCGGTCTGGTTGCAGTGAACCACAACCTCGTCACCGACCTTCCAGCGCTTCACCTTCGAGCCGACCTTATAGATGATGCCCGAAGCGTCGGAACCGGCGATGTGGTAATCGGCCTTGTGATAATCGAACGGCGAGATCGGCTTGCCCAGGCAGGCCCAGACACCGTTGTAATTGACGCCCGCCGCCATCACCATGATCAGAACTTCATGGGGATCGATTTCGGGGGTTTCCACCACTTCGACCTGCATGGCGGAATCGGGATTGCCATGACGCTCGCGGCGGATGGCCCAGGCATACATCTGCTTCGGCACATGCCCGAGCGGCGGGATCTCACCCAGCTCGTAGAGATCCTTGACCACCTGTTCGCTCATCTGAGAACTCCTTAGACCCTCGGGACGACAATTCACCTGCGCGACCAAGGCAGCCGCGCTCGGCTCACCCGCTTTCTAGCGTTTTGTCGCTTTCTTCGCAATGCACAAAATGATAGTTTGTTTCGTGAAGTCGGGGTGCAGAGAAATTTTAGGTCGTTTGGCCGTGTAACCCCCCGACAAAACGACACTTTTTTTTAGGAAGAGGTTTGGAGCGCGCCATGACCGACAACACCGCCCGGGAAAACAAAGCCCCCGCCCGCGAGAAGCCCTGGCTGTTTCGGACCTATTCCGGCCACAGCTCGGCCTCGGAATCCAACAAGCTTTACCGCACCAATCTGACCAAGGGTCAGACCGGCCTGTCCATCGCCTTCGATCTGCCGACCCAGACCGGCTATGACAGCGATCATGCCCTGGCGCGCGGCGAAGTGGGTAAGGTCGGCGTTCCCGTCTGTCATCTCGGCGACATGATGACCCTGTTCGAGGGCATCCCGCTGGAGAAGATGAACACCTCCATGACCATCAACGCCCCGGCCGCCTGGCTGCTGTCGCTTTATATCGCGGCGACGGAGCGTCAAGGCGCCTCGCGCGCCAGCCTCAACGGCACCACCCAGAACGACGTTATCAAGGAATACCTGTCGCGCGGCACCTATATCTTCGCGCCGCAACCCAGCCTGAAGCTGACCAGCGACATCATCGCCTTCACCTACCGCGAGGTTCCCAAGTGGAACCCCATGAATGTGTGCTCGTATCACCTTCAAGAAGCAGGCGCCACCCCCGAGCAGGAACTGGCCTACGCCCTGGCCACCGCCATCGCCGTGCTTGACACCGTACGCCCGGTGGTGCCAGCGGCCGATTTCGAGCAGGTGGTCAGCCGCATCAGCTTCTTCGTCAATGCCGGCATCCGCTTTGTGACCGAGCTGTGCAAGATGCGCGCCTTCACCGAGCTGTGGGATGAGATCTGCCGTGATCGTTACGGCGTCCAGGATGAAAAGGCGCGGCGCTTCCGCTATGGCGTCCAGGTCAATTCCCTGGGCCTGACCGAGCAGCAGCCGGAAAACAACGTCTATCGCATCCTGCTGGAAATGTTGGCCGTCACCTTGTCCAAGAACGCCCGCGCCCGCGCAGTACAGCTTCCCGCCTGGAACGAGGCCCTGGGCCTGCCGCGCCCGTGGGATCAGCAATGGTCGCTGCGCCTCCAGCAGATCGTCGCCTACGAGACCGATCTGCTGGAATTCGGCGACATCTTCGACGGCTCGGTGGAGATCACCCGCAAGGTCGAGATGCTGAAGGAGGGCGCGCGGGAAGAGCTGAAGCGCCTCGACGACATGGGCGGCGCCGTCGCCGCGGTGGAATCCAGCTATATGAAGCAAAAGCTGGTGGAATCCAACGCGCGGCGCATCGCCGGCATCGAAACCGGCGAACAGATCGCCGTCGGCGTCAATAAGTGGACCGAGACCGAGCCCAGCCCGCTGACCGCCGGTGACGGCTCGATCATGACCGTCGATCCCAAGGCCGAGGCCGAACAGATCGAGCGTCTGAAGGCTTACCGTTCAGCCCGCGACACCAAGGCGGTGACGGCGGCTTTGGCCGAGCTGCGCGCGGCGGCAAGCGAAGGCCGCAACGTCATGGAGCCCTCCATCACCGCCGCCCATGCCGGTGTCACCACCGGCGAGTGGGCCCAGACCCTGCGCGAGGTCTTTGGCGAATACCGTGCCCCCACCGGGGTGGCCCGCGCCGCCGCCGGGGTCAAGGGCGACCGCATGAACGCGGTGCGCGCCCGCGTCGAGGAGGTTTCGGCCAAGCTGGGCCGCCGGGTCAAGATCCTGGTGGGCAAGCCCGGCCTCGACGGCCATTCCAACGGCGCCGAACAGATCGCGGTGCGCGCCCGCGACGCCGGGATGGAAGTGGTCTACGAGGGTATCCGCCTGACCCCGGCCCAGATCGTCAACGCTGCTTTGGAAGAAGGCGTCCACGTGGTCGGCCTGTCGATCTTGTCGGGCAGCCACATCCCGCTGATCACCGAGGTGCTGGAGCGTATGCGTGCCGCCGGTCTGGGCGATATTCCGGTGGTGGCGGGCGGCATCATCCCGTCGGAAGATGCCAAGACCCTGAAGGCGGCGGGCTGCGCCCGGATCTATACGCCCAAGGATTACGACATCACCGCCATCATGGGCGATATCGTCGAGCTGTTGGATACAACCACCCAGGCGGCGTGAGGAACCGGCGGTCTGGGGCTTTTCCTCAGGCCGCCTCTTACTCGCTGCTGACCCGCGAAAACCCTTCCGCCACCGGCAAATAGCGGTGCCGCTTGACCTTGGTGTCGCGCAGGCCGCTGCCGGCATAGATCTGCTTGGCGGCTTCCACCATGAGAACACCGCCGAAAGTCTCGAACCAGCGCTGGCCCAGTTCCTCGATGGCCGGGGCCGAGCGCAGCACCATGCGCGAGGTGCTGGGCGGCGGAAACAGCGCCGTGCCGCTGGTGATGGGGGTGAACATATTGTCGCGCAGCAGGCGGCTGAGTTGGCCCATGGTGTAGGGGCGGCCATTGCCGAAGGGCGTGCGCTCCAGCCGCGCCCAGATGCCGCGCCGGTTGGGCGCCACGATCACCAGCCGTCCGCCATCGGCCAATACCCGCCAGACTTCGCGCATCATGGCGCGGACCTGTTCGGTGGATTCCAGGGTATGGACCAGCAGCATGCGGTCGATGCAGCGGTCGGGTAGCGGCAGATCGGCCTCGTCGGCCAAGCCGGTCAGCCCCGGCCCCTCGGGCGGCCAGGGCAGAACCCCCTGACTGGCGGGCATGATGGCCATCACCCGCTCGGCCTCCCCCAGGAAGGGGCGCAGATAAGGAGTGGCGAAGCCCAGACCCAGTACCCGCATGCCGCTGGTATCGGGCCAGAACTGGCGTAAGCGGCGGCGGATCAGCCGCTGGGCCATCTGGCCCAGGCTGGTGCCGTAAAAATCGCGCAGATCGACCACATCGGTCCACATGGCGGGATAGGAAAGCTGGCTGGTCAAGGGAGCCTGTCCGGTTGCCTCGCTATCGCTAGAGGATAGGTGTTTCAGCCCGGTGGTGCTACAACTTGAGGAGAATTTTCCGCGAGGCCGCCATGGCGAAGATCGTCGTCGAGCAGATCCCGGTCCTGACCGATAACTACATCTACCTGCTGCACGAGCCCGAAAGCGGCGCCACCGCCGTGGTCGATCCGGCGGTGACCGAACCGGTGCTGGAGCATCTGGCGGCCAAGAATTGGCGGCTGACTCATATCCTCAACACCCACCACCACGGCGATCATACCGGCGGCAATATCGACCTGATCAAGCACACCGGCTGCGTCGTAGTGGGAGCGGCCAGGGATTCCGAACGGATCCCCGGTATCGGCATCGAAGTCGGCGAGGGTGATACCTTCATGCTGGGCGCCGCCGCCGCCATGGTGTTCGAAGTGCCGGGCCACACCTCGGGCCATATCGCCTTCTGGTTCCCCGACAGCCACGCCCTGTTTTGTGGCGACACCCTGTTTTCGCTGGGCTGCGGCCGTCTGTTCGAAGGCACACCCGAGGAGATGTGGCGCAGCCTGAAGAAGCTGCGCGACCTGCCCGCCGAGACCCTGGTCTATTGCGGCCATGAATACACCGCCGCCAACGGGCGCTTCGCCCGGCTGGTGGAGCGCGATAATCAGGCCCTGCATGTCCGGTTGGAGCAAGTGGAGAAACTGCGCGCCAAGGGCCGCCCCACCATCCCCGCCACCCTGGCTGATGAACGCGCAGCCAATCCGTTCCTGCGCGCCGATATGGGCTCGGTGGCCCGGGCGGTGGGAATGGAGCCCGACGCCCATCCCAATCTGGTCTTTGCCGAATTGCGCCGCCGCAAGGACGTATTCTAGGGCGCTGTCGCCAGTTAGCACACGCCCTGGCGCGGTCTTCCGCACCCTGCTAAGGTCGCCCGCCCCGACCCCTTGCGGATACGGAATTCTGCCATGTGCGGCTTTGCCGGATTTCTCGATCTCAGCGGCGCCACCCCCGAGCGGGAGACGGTGGTCAAGGCCATGGCTGCGCGGCTGGTCCATCGCGGTCCCGACGACGACGGCATCTGGGTTGACGACGGCGCTGGGCTGGCGCTGGGCTTTCGCCGCCTTGCCATTCTCGATCTCAGCCCCCAGGGCCACCAGCCCATGGTCTCCCATGACGGGCGCTGGGTCATCAGCTTCAACGGCGAGATCTATAACCACGCCGAATTGCGCGACCGCCTGGGACACCGCCCCTGGCGCGGCCATTCCGATACCGAGATCCTGCTGGAAGCGGTGGCGAAATGGGGTGTCGAAAAAGCGGTGGCCGCCTTCGACGGTATGTTTGCCTTCGCCTTGTGGGACCGCAAGAACCGCATTCTGACCCTGGGGCGCGACCGCTTCGGCGAAAAGCCGCTGTATTGGGCCACGGTGGACGGAACGCTGGTGTTCGGCTCGGAATTGAAGGCGCTGGCCGCCTTTCCCGGCTGGACCGGCGCGCTGGACCGCGACGCCCTTGGGCTTTTTCTGCGCCTGGGCTGGATTCCCGCCCCCCACACCATCTATGCCGCCGCCCGCAAGCTGGAGCCCGGCACCTTGCTGACCGTCAAGGGAGGCGAGATCACCACCTCGGTCTACTGGTCGGCGGCCCAGCGCGCCCAGGCCATGGAAAACAGCTTTGAAGGCAGCCGCGAGGATGCGGTCGATCAGCTGGATGCGCTGCTGCGCCGCTCGGTCGGACTGCGGATGCAAGCCGACGTGCCGGTGGGGCTGTTCCTGTCGGGCGGCATCGATTCATCTCTTACCGCCGCCTTGATGCGGCAATTGTCCGATGCGCCGGTTCATTCCTTCACCATCGGCTTTGATCAAGCCTCGCTGGATGAAAGCCCCCATGCCCGCGCCGTTGCCGATCATCTCGGCACCATCCACACCGAAGTGCGGATCTCGGATGCGGAAGCGTTGGGATTGGTCGCGGCCCTGCCCCGCATTTATGATGAACCCTTTGCCGATGCCGCCGCCCTGCCCACCTGCCTGCTGGCCCAGGTGACCCGGCGCGACGTCACCGTGGCGTTGTCGGGCGACGGTGCCGACGAGCTGTTCGGCGGCTATGGCATCTATCGCTCGATCCCGCGGGATTGGAGCAAGCTGGCCGCCCGCCCCCAAGCCCTGCGCCAGGCCGAGGCCAAGATGTGCCGTCTGTTGGCCGGACCGGCGGAAGCCCTGGCGGCGGCAGCGGGATTGTTAAGGAAAAAACGCAGCCATCCCGGCTATCGCCTGGGCCGCAACGCCGAGCAGCTGGGCGCCGCCAGCCTGGCAGCCCTGCTGGGCCTGCACTATACCCGCTGGCGCGGCATGCCCGAGCCGGTCCTAGGCGCCCACCAGGCCGAGACCCTGTTCACCCGACCGACACCTCCGGTCGGCGATGCGGCGCTGGCCACCATGCTGCTGGATATCCAGGGCTATTTGCCCGACGACCTGTGCGTCAAGACCGACCGCGCCACCATGGCGGCGTCGCTGGAGGCGCGGCTGCCCTTCCTGTCCGCCGCCATCGCCGATTTCGCCTGGAGCCTGCCCACCGCCATCAAGATCGAGGGCGATATCGGCAAGGCGGTCTTGCGCCGTCTGCTCTACCGTCATGTGCCGCGCGCCCTGGTCGATCGCCCCAAGATGGGCTTTGAAGTGCCGGTAGGGCGCTGGCTGAAGGGCCGCCTCAAGGACTGGGCTGATGATCTGCTGTCCGAAGACCGCCTGAAGCGCCAGGGCTGGCTTAACGCCTCCCTGGTGGCTGGATGCTGGCGCGAGCACCGCTCGGGCGCCAAGAACTGGCAGACAGAAATCTGGCACGCCTTGATGTTTCAGGCGTGGCTGGAGGAACTAACCCCTTCTTAACTTCGCTCCGCATATGCTGAAATCGGGATTATGGGCCGTACGACCACGAATGGAAGCATCCGTGCACAAGCCAGCCACGCCCGAGGATCAAGAAGCCCTTTTCCAGATGCTGCTTCGCAAGCTCCCCTCCCTGACGGAGGTCAAGCAGCTGGAGGAAGCGGCCCTGGTCGCCCTGGCGCTGATGCTGCGCCGCCCCACAGACCGCGAATTGCGCGACGAACTCACCCTTGAAATCAAAGCCATTACCGAGGCGATCAAGCCCGGACAGTCCCCCGCCGCCCTCAAGAACGAGATCCGGTTCGCGGCCCGCAACGTCATCAAGGTGCTGCAAGCCGCCAAGGAACGGCGTCTGCCCCGCCATGTCACTGATAATTGGGCCCAATCCCAGGCCAAACCCGCCCATGCCGTTCACGCTCATCCGCCCAAAGCCGGACCCAACCGCCAGCGCCTGATCATCGGTCTGCTGCTGGCGGCGACGGCGGTATTCGGCGGCTGGGCCTGGTGGAGCAACAGCCGCTCGGATGAAGCCAGTGGCGGGTCGGAGGCCAAGCGCTTCGCCGAACAGATCTTTGCCGCCGCCCAGGGCAACGCTCCCGCCACCCATATGTTCGGCGGGCGGCTGCGGGTGGCGATGGTGGGCGACCGGCTGGCCGTGATCGCCGAAGGCGTGCCGCCCAAGATCTGTTCCGCCTCGGGCTGGAGCCTGTCCCACAAGGGTATCCTCACCATCAACGGCATCACGCCGGTGCGCATTTCGTCCGGCAAGGTGACCGAGCTGTGCAACAGTGAAGAAGGCGACGCCGCCATCATGTGGATGCCGAAGTGAGGTGGCCGCCATTGCTCGGACGGTGGGTGCTGTTCCTGGCGCTGGGGCTGGCGGCCATGCCCGCCGGGGCTGAAACCACCCTGACCGGCCGGTTCGAACAGGCCGGTCTGGTCCGGGGCCAGACCAGTCCCGGCACCACGGTTCTACTGGATTCCCGCCCGGTGCCGGTGGATGGCGGCGGACATTTCCTTCTGGGCTTTGCCCGCGATGCCGCCGCCACCAGCACATTGACCATCCACAACCGGGAGGGAGCCGAGGAGGTCCGCAGCCTGAGCATCGCCCGCCGCGACTGGGCGGTTCAGCGCATCGAAGGATTGCCGCGCGACAAGGCCGCGCCCGACCCGGCGGCGGTGGCGCGGATCCTGGCCGAGGCCGAGATGCTGCGAACCCTCAGGGCCAAGATCACCACCGCTGCCATGTTCCTGGACGGGCTGATCCGACCGGCGGACGGCATCGTCTCGGGCGTGTTCGGCAGTCAGCGGGTCTATAATGGGACCCCCGGCGCCCCCCATTCCGGCCTGGATATCGCCGCTCCCAGCGGCTCGCCCGTGCGTGCCGCCGCCGATGGCGTGGTGGTGCTGGCGGCGCCCGATTTATTCCTGACCGGCAAGACGGTGATGATCGATCACGGCCTGGGGCTGATGTCCAGCTATGCTCATCTGTCACGCATCGATGTGGAAGCGGGGGCGCGGGTCGGACGCGGCGAGACCATCGGCGCCATCGGCGCCACCGGATTGGCCACCGGCGCCCATCTCCATTGGGGGCTGTCCTGGCTGGATACCCGCCTGGACCCCGAGGCTGGTCTGGCCGCCCTTGGGCGCTGACTAATTCTTTTGCGCATATTTTCTTGCGAAAGGCGTATGCACTCATACCCAGGCATAGGCTATAAGAGAGTGACTACCACTTCGGGAGCACTCCCATGGCAACGCAAGATGGCAACACCGACCCGAGCGAACCGGCAGACGTGCCCTTACTCGATGAGTTAGAAAGTAACGTCCGCAAAATCCTCGACCAGCCCGGCATTCACAACGCCATGACGGTGGTGATGGCGCGCGAATCGATGCAGATCCTCGACCGCCTCAGAAGTCAGGATACTCAGCAAACCCCTTGATTAGAATTTTTCGTAGCGAGGCTGATGCACTCTAGGCTTCGCGTCAGAGGCCCGGCGTCATAAACTTGGGTCATGATCGATCCGCCGCTTCGCAAGGGATGGACTACCGGTGCCTGCGCCGCCGCCGCCGCCAAGGCGGCGTTTGCCGCGCTTTGCGGCCACGGATTTCCCGATCCGGTCACTATCCGCCTGCCCCGAGGCGAAAGCCCTGGCTTTGTCCTGTCCCGGCGCGAACGCGGTCCGAACAGCGCCACGGCGGGGGTGATCAAGGATGCGGGCGACGACCCCGACATCACCCATGGCGCCGAGATCATCGCCACCGTTGAGCCCGCAACCAAAGGCAGCGGCGTGACCTTCCGCGCCGGAGCGGGGGTGGGCCGCATCACCCTGCCCGGCCTTCCCGTTCCACCGGGCGAGCCCGCCATCAATCCCGGCCCGCGCCAGCAGATCATCGCCAATCTGCACGACGTCGCCGCCGATTGCGATCTGACCGTCACCTTGTCCATTCCCGGCGGCGAGGATCTGGCAACCAAGACCTTGAACCCACGCCTGGGTATCCTGGGGGGACTGTCGATTCTGGGCACCACCGGCGTGGTGCTGCCCTATTCCTGCGCCGCCTGGGTCCATTCCATCCATCGCGGTGTCGATGTCGCCCGTGCCGCCGGGTTGTCCCATCTGGCGGGCTGCACCGGCAAGACCTCCGAAGCCGCTGCCCATCGTCTGCTGGGGTTGCCCGACCTTGCCCTCATGGATATGGGTGACATGGCGGGCGCCCTGCTCAAATACCTGCGCCGCCATCCGGTGGAGCGCCTGACCCTGGTGGGAGGCTTCGCCAAGCTGGCCAAGCTGGCCGCCGGCCACCTCGACCTTCATTCCAAGGCCAGCCGGGTGGATCAGTCCCTGCTGGCCGCGATGCTGGCCGAACTGGGAGCAGAGCCCGAGCGGGTCGAGGCCGCCCGAGGAGCGGCTTCGGCGGCCCAGGCGCTGATCCTGGCCGGAACACTGCCGCTGGGCGACCGCGTGGCGCGGCGGGCCCGTGAAGTGGCCCTGGCCACCCTCTCGGGCGGCATCGAAATCAGTGTTATTGCCATTGACCGGACAGGAAAGGTGGTGGGCCGTGCGGACTAAGCTCCTCATTCTCGGCGGGACCGGCGATGCCGCCGCCTTGGCCTGGGCGGTGGAAGCCGCCTATGGCACACATATCGAGACCATCACCTCGCTGGCAGGAAGGGCCGGCATCCCCGACCTGCCGGGCCACGTCCATGTCGGCGGCTTTGGCGGTGCCGAGGGACTGCAAGCCTATCTCAAGGCCGAAGCCATCGGCCGGGTCATCGACGCCACCCACCCCTTCGCTGCTCGCATTTCCGCCCATGCCGAAGCCGCCTGCGCCGCCTTGGGCCTGCCGCGTCTGGTTCTGGCCCGACCGGAATGGACGCCCCAGCCCGGTGACCGCTGGATCGAGGTTGCCTCCATGGCCGAGGCGGCGGCGGCGCTACCCCGCCTGGGCCGCTGCGCCTTTCTTACGGTGGGAGCGGGGGAGACCGCGGCCTTCACCCATCTGCCGGAGGTGTGGTTTCTGGTGCGGCTGCTCAAGGACGAGCCACTGCCCCTGGCCCGCTATGGCGTGGTGACGGCAAGACCGCCCTTCACGGTGGAAGGCGAGCGTCACCTGATGCAAGACCACGCCATCGACCTGCTGGTCAGCAAGAATTCCGGCGGCACCGCCACCTACGCCAAGATCGAGGCCGCCCGTATCCTCGGCCTGCCGGTGCTGATGATCCGGCGGCCGCCCCCTCCCGGCGGACCGATGGTTGAAACCGTCCAGGCAGCGGTGGAGTGGGCTGGATACTAGAGTTTCCGGCCAAGCTTACGCCGCCTTTTCCGCCGTCATGCCCGACAAGATGGCGCGGATTTCCGGCACGCACGAGCCGCAATTGGTCCCAGCCTTCAGCATGGCGCCGACTTCGGCGGCGGTGGAAAGGCGATGCTCGGCGATGGTGCTGCGAATGGCCTCCAGCCCCACCTGGAAGCAGGCACAAACGATCTTGTCGCGGCCTCGGTCGCCGCCGGGCGGAGCCCCCGCCAGCAAGGTGACCCGCTCGGTGCCATCGATGATGGCCCGGCCAAAGGCGCGAGCCACCCAATCGGGTGAGAAGTCGGTGGCCCAGGGGAAGATGAACAGCACCGAATCCAGCCGCCCCTCCACCAGCCGGGCGGCGCGATAATGCCCCCGGTTGGGGTCGAGATATTCCAGCCACTCGCCGTCCGCCCCCAGCCATTGCTTGGCCGTGACCGGCCAATCCTCGCCCGTTTCACCCGCCAGCCGCCACGCGGCATGAGCCTCGCCCGCCGCCTTGGCCCAGACGATGCCGTCAGGCAGTTCTACCGCCTGACGACTAAGCAGCACGCCATGCCAGCGGGCGGCAACCGGCTCGACTCGGATGGGGGTATGCTTCAGTTCTGGCTGGCCCGAGACCGGATCGGTCGCGGCGTCGATCAGGGTTCCCACCACGGCACAGGATGCGGTCCGGTCAGTCCAGTGAATGGGCAAGAAGGCGCCGCCGGGGCGCATGCCGCCATCCTGGGCTACCCGCACCACCACCTGTCCCCGGCGCGAACTGACCCGCGCCAGTCCGCCATCGGCAAGGCCGTAGCGGGTGATATCGTCGGGATGCAGCGACAACAGCGGTTCGGGAGCATGGGCGGCCAGCCGGGGCGAGCGCCCGGTGCGGGTCATGGTGTGCCACTGATCGCGCATGCGGCCGGTATTGAGCACCAGGGGATAGGCCTCGTCGGCCAGGACGGCGGGATCGCGGGGGGTCACAGCCACCCGGACCGGTTCGCCGTCGGCGGTGAAGTAGCGCCCGTCGGCAAACATCCGCGCCGTACCCCGGCCCGCTTCCCGCACCGGCCATTGGATGGGCTCCAAAGCCTGGTAATCGGCGCCGATCAAGCCAGAGAGATCAAGGTCGCGGCGGCCGGAATTCTCGAAGGCGGTCAGGCGGCAGTGCTCATCAAAGATCCCGGCAGGCGAGGTATAGGCAAAGGCCTCGGCAAAACCCAGCCGCGACGCCACCTGGGAGATGATCCACCAATCGCCCTTGGCCTCACCCGGTGCGGGCAGGAATGGCCGCTGACGCGAGATGCGGCGTTCGGAATTGGTCACCGTGCCATCCTTTTCGCCCCAGGCCAATGCGGGCAGGCGCACATGGGCGAGGCGTGCGGTATCGGTGTCGGCCTCGCAATCGGACACCACCACGAAGGGACACACCGCCATGGCTTGGCGCACCAGATCGGCCTCGGGCAGGCTGACCGCCGGATTGGTCGCCATCACCCACAGCGCCTTGATGCGCCCATCCTTGACAGCCCGGAACAGATCCACCGCCTTCAAGCCCGGCGCAGATGCCATGCGCGCCGCGTTCCAGAACCGCCCCACCCGATCGATGGCGGGCGGGTCGAAGGTCATATGCGCCGCCAGCATGTTGGCAAGGCCGCCGACCTCGCGCCCGCCCATGGCATTGGGCTGGCCGGTCAGCGAAAACGGCCCCATGCCCGGCCTGCCGATCCGCCCCGTCACCAGATGGCAATTAATGATGGCATCGACCTTGTCGGTGCCCGATGTGGACTGGTTGATACCCTGGGACCACAGGGTCACGACCTTCTCGGTGGCGGCGAACCAGGAGTAGAAGGTGACGATCTGATCCAGCGGCACGCCGCATTCGGCCTCGGTTTCCTTGCCTTCAAGATAGGCGTGCAGACCGTTGAACAGCACCGCGTCGGTGCCGGGGCTGATCGCCAGGTGCAGATCAGCGCATTCGGCGGTGGCGGTGCGGCGGGGGTCGATCACCACGATCCTCATGGCGGGCCGCCGGGTCTTTTCCGCCAGAATGCGCTGGAACAGCACCGGGTGGCACCATGCGGCGTTGGAGCCGACCAGCACCACCAGATCGGCCAATTCCAGATCCTCATAACAACCGGGAACGGTGTCTGAGCCAAAGGCCCGCACATGCCCGGCCACGGTGGACGACATGCACAGGCGCGAATTGGTGTCGATATTGGCCGAGCCAATGAAACCCTTCATCAGCTTGTTGGCAGCGTAGTAATCCTCGGTCAGCAATTGGCCAGAGACGTAAAAGGCCACCGAATCGGGACCATGGCGCAAGATGGTGGCGGCAAAGCGCTCGGCCACCCGGTCCAGGGCCTGATCCCAGCCAACGCGCTCTCCGTTGATTTCGGGATGGAGCAGGCGCCCGTCGAGCCCCACCGTCTCCATCAGGGTCGAGCCCTTGACGCAGAGGCGGCCGAAATTGGCGGGATGATCGGGATCGCCCCGCACTTTCCAGCCATCCTCACCCCGTTCGGCCAGGACGCCGCAGCCGACGCCGCAATAGGGACAGGTGGAGCGGATGGGGTCAGAACCTATCTGGGAAGTTGTCATGGAATTTCATCGCCTCCGCAACGGTTCGCATGCCAAGTCAGGCGCTCAGCCATGGCTCACCTGCCGTCCAGCTTTCAGCTCCAGCCAGACGGCGCCGTCCACCAGACGCGATGGCACCGTGCGGGTGCAACCCTTGTCGGGGGCGGTGGCCTCGCCGGTGGCGAGATCGATCACCCAATTGTGCAGCGGGCACGCCACCACCCGGCCGGAAACGATGCCTTCCGACAGCGGCCCGCCTTTGTGAGGGCAGCGGTTGAACATGGCGAACACCTCGTCGTCGCTGGTGCGGAACACCGCCACCTGGCCCTGTTCGGTTTCGATGGTGCGCGATCCCAGGCGGGGAATATCGGACAAAAGGCCGATCTTGATCCAGGTCTGCATGGTTAGAGCACCTCCGCCAGGGATTGGAATTCATGGGCGTCCATGCCCTCGACCCGCTCGGCCCAGGGATCGATCTGGGCATATTTCTGCGAGAACAAGAAGCGGGCGGCAGCGGCCTTGCGGCCGGCGGCATCCTCGACCACCCGCGCCGTGACATAGTCCATGCCAACCCGCTCGACCCAGGGGGCGGTCCGCTCTAGATAGTGAGCCTCTTCACGGTAGATCTGCATGAAGGCGGCGGCGTATTCCAGCACCTCGTCCTCGGTGGCGACGCGGACCAGATGGTCGGTGCCGCGCAGCTCGATGCCGCCATTGCCGCCCACCGAAATGTCGTAGCCCGCCTCGACGCAGATGATGCCGATGTCCTTGATAGTGGCTTCGGCGCAGTTGCGCGGGCAACCCGACACCGCCAGCTTGACCTTGTGCGGCGTCCACGACCCCCACATCAGCTTTTCCAGCTTGACCCCGAGGGCGGTGGAATCCTGGGTGCCGAAGCGGCACCATTCCGAGCCGACGCAGGTTTTGACCGTACGCAACCCCTTGGCATAGGCATGGCCCGAGACCATGCCCGCCTTGTTGAGATCGGCCCAGACGGCGGGAAGCTGCTCCTTCTTCACTCCGAACAGGTCGATGCGCTGGCCGCCGGTGACCTTGACGGTGGGGATGTTGAACTTGTCGGCGACATCGGCGATGGCACGCAGCTCGGCCGCCGTGGTCAGACCGCCCCACATGCGCGGCACCACCGAATAGGTGCCGTCCTTCTGGATATTGGCGTGGACGCGCTCGTTGATGAAGCGGCTTTGGCCGTGATCGACATATTCGGCGGGCCAGGCGCACAGCAGATAGTAGTTCAAGGCCGGGCGGCACTTGGCGCAGCCGTCCTGGGTGCGCCAACCCAGCTTGGCCCGCACCGCCGCCATGGTTTTCATCTCCTGGCTTACGATCTCGCGCCGGACATCGTCATGGCCGAGATCGGTACAACCGCACAGGCCCGCCGCTTTGGCCTCGACCACCTCGCCGGTGGTGTGGGCCAGGATGGCCTGAACCACCGAGGCGCACTGACCGCAGGACGAGCCTGCCTTGGTATGGGCCTTGACCTCGTCCAGGCTGGTGAGCCCCTTGGCCTTGATGGCGGTGACGATGGCGCCCTTGGAAACACCGTTGCAGCCGCAGACCTGGACGTCGTCGGCCATGGCGGCCACATCGATTCCGCCTTTACCCTTGCAGCTGACATCGGCATAGACCTGACCGAAAATCATGCGGTCACGGATGGCCGCGATATCGGCCTTGTCGCGCATCAGTTGGAAGTACCAGGCCCCGTCCTCGACATCGCCATACATCACCGCGCCCACCACCTTGTCGGCGCGCAGCACCAGCTTCTTGTAAATGCCACGGGCGGAATCGCGGTAAACCAGCTCTTCGTCGGCTTCATCTTGGGCCACCAATTGCCCGGCGGAGAACACGTCGATGCCGGTGATCTTGAGGCGTGTCGACAAAGCGGGCGTCACATAGATGGCTTGATCATCCCCGGCCATACGGGCGGCGCAGACCTTGGCCTGCTCCCACAGCGGCGCCACCAGCCCAAAGATCTGGCCGCGATGCTCGACGCATTCGCCCACCGCATAGATAGAGGGATCGGAGGTGGCCATGTCGTCGCCGACGACGATACCGCGGTTGACCTCCAGCCCCGCCGCTTTGGCCAGATCCACATTAGGGCGAATGCCGATGGCCACCACCACCAGCTCGGCCGGTATCTCGCGCCCGTCGGTCAGTTTGATGCCTTCGGCGCGGTCGGCCCCCATGATCTCCTCGGTCTGGCCCGAGGTGAAGAAATGCAGGCCGCGCTCGGTCAGATCCTTTTGCAGCAGCTTGGCGGCTTCCACATCCAACTGGCGTTCCATCAGGGTCGGCATCAGATGGACCAGCGCCACCGGCATGCCGCGCCGCTTCAGGCCCCAAGCCGCTTCCAGCCCCAGCAGGCCGCCGCCAATGACCACGGCGCGCTGTTTCTTCGCCGCCGCCTCCAGCATGGCATCGGTGTCGGCGATATCGCGGAACGCCACCACGCCGGGCAGTTCCAGCCCCGGCAGCGGCGGCATCAGGGGCTTGGAGCCGGTCGATAGCAGCAAGGCATCATAGGGCACCACCAAGCCCGACGCCGAACGCACCGTCTTGGTGGCGGGATCGATGCCGGTTACCGGATCGCCGGTATGCAAGGTGATGCCGTTGGCCTCGTACCATTCGCGGCTGTTGATGACGATATCGTCGATGGTCTTCTCGCCCGCCAGCACCGACGACAGCATGATGCGGTTGTAATTGGGGTGCGGCTCGGCCCCGAAGACGGTGATGTCATAGCGGACGGGAGCGCGGGCGAGCAGCTCTTCCACGGTCCGCATGCCGGCCATGCCGTTGCCGATGACGATGAGCTTCTGGCGGGAATGTGCATTCATGGGAGATATCTCCTCGTCAGGACGCCTTGGCGTGGGCGCCGGTTTCGTACTCGTCGAGGAAGTCCAGCACCTCGGCGCGGTATTCGTAGTAGCGGGGGTGCTCCAGCAGGGCGCGGCGGGTGCGCGGACGCGGAATATCCACCTTCAAGATTTTACCGATACGGGCGTTGGGGCCGTTGGTCATCATCACCACCCGGTCGGCCATCAAGATGGCCTCGTCAACGTCATGAGTGACGCAGATGGCGGTGACCTGGGTTCTGGCCCACACCTCCATCAGCACTTCCTGCAATTCCCAGCGGGTCAGCGAGTCCAGCATGCCGAAGGGCTCATCCAGCAGCAGCAGCTTCGGGCTGAGGGCGAAGGCCCGCGCGATGCCGACACGCTGGCGCATGCCGTTGGACAGCTCCGACGCCTTCTTGTCCATGGCATTGCCCAGACCGACCCGTTCGAGGTAATAGGCAACGATGTCGTAACGCTCGGCAGGGCTGGCGTGGGGATAGACCCGGTCCACCCCCAAGGCGACGTTCTGGATGGCGGTCAGCCAGGGAAACAGCGAGGGCGCCTGGAACACCACGGCGCGATCGGGGCCGGCTTCGGCCACTTCACGGCCGTCAAGGATGACGCCGCCCTCCGATACGCCGGTCAGCCCGGCGGTCATGGTCAGCACCGTGGATTTGCCGCAGCCGGAATGCCCGATCAGCGAGATGAACTCTCCCTTGTGCATCTTGAGGTCGAAACCATCGACCACAGTCAGCGGCCCCTTGGGGGTGGGGTAGATCTTCTTGATCTGGGAGAACTCCACATAACGGTCGGGGTTATTGACCCGCCCGGCCTCGCGGTAGGCCTTGGGCGGACCGCCCAGGCTGACCGGAGCCAGATCGGGCAGCAGGCGGCCGTCACCGCTTTCGGCCCCACGCTCGACCCCCACCGCCATCAGATAATCGGTGATCTCGCCGCGCAGAGCCTTGAAGGCCGGGTCGTGGTTGACGGCGGCGCGGTCGCGCGGACGCGCCAGGGTGACCTTGAAAGCCGGCCCCAGGGTGGCGCCCGGTCCGGGGTTGAGGGGGATGATGCGGTCGGCCAGCAGCAGGGCCTCGTCCACATCGTTGGTGATGAGGACGACGGTCTTCTTCTCCTGCCCCCAGATGGTCTCGATCTCGTCTTGCAGCTTGGCCCGCGTCAGGGCATCCAGTGCCGACAGCGGCTCGTCCAGCAGCAAGATATCCGGGTCCATCGCCAGGGCGCGCGCCACGGCCACCCGCTGGCGCATGCCGCCAGACAGTTCGGCGGGACGGCGGTCGGCGGCGTGGGACAGGCCGACCATACCGATATACTTCTGAACCCGCTGGCGCCGCTCGTCACCGCTGGCGCCGGTCATGGTGGCGTCCACGGCCAGGGCGATATTATCTTCCACCGTCAGCCAGGGCATCAGCGAGTAGCTTTGAAACACCACGCCGCGATCGGCGCCGGGGCCTTCGATCTTTTTGCCCCGCAGCAGCACCTCGCCCTTGTTGGGCATGGCAAGGCCCGCCATCAGCGACACCAAGGTGGTCTTGCCCGAACCGGAGAAGCCGAGGATGGCGATGAACTCCCCCTCCTCAATGGCAAGGTCGATGTCGCGCAACACCGAGGTGCTGCCGTAATCCTTGGCGACGCCCTTCAATTCCAGGATCGGCATGACGGCCTCCTCTTAGCGGGTAGCGGAGTGGGTGAACATGGCCTGGAACGCCATCATCACGCGGTCGAGCAGAAAGCCGATCAGACCGATGGTGAAGACCGCGACCATGATCTTGGCCAGCGATTGCGACGACCCGTTCTGGAACTCGTCCCACACGAATTTGCCAAGGCCGGGATTCTGGGCCAGCATCTCGGCGGCGATCAGCACCATCCAGCCCACACCCAGCGACAGCCGCAGGCCGGTGAAGATGTAGGGCAGCGCCGAGGGCAGGACCAGCTTGCGGATGGTGGTGCCCAGGGACAGATTCAGCACCCGGCCCACATTGACCAGATCCTTGTCGATGGAGGCGACGCCGATGGCGGTGTTGATCAGGGTCGTCCACATGGAACACAAGGTCACGGTGATGGCCGAGTTAAGGAAGCTCTTCTCGAACATGGGGTCTTGCGAGACATAGGAGGCCGACACCACCATGGTGACGATGGGCAGCCAAGCCAGGGGCGACACCGGCTTGAAGATCTGGATCAGGGGATTGAGGGCGGCATTGACAGTCTTGGACAGGCCGCACATCACCCCCAACGGCACCGCCACCAGGGTTGCCAGCATGAAGCCCATGAACACGGTTTCCAGGCTGGTGACGATCTGGTCGAGATAGGTGGGTTTGCCGGTGAACTTGCGGGTCTTGGTCTCGCCGCCTTCGGCCTTGGCCTCGGCGTTACGCTTGGCCTGACGCTCGTAGAACGCCGCCTGCTTGGCGCGCTCGGCCTGATGGTCGGCCACCAGATTGCCCACCTGCGCCCAGACCTCGACCGGGCCGGGAACCGCCCCCAGCGAGGTCTGGACCTTGGGGGCCAGAACCGCCCACAGGGCCAGGAAGACCGCGATGGCCGCCACCGGCACCCCCAATTGCCGCCACAGCTCGGCCAGTTGCTGGCGGGGCGCATGGCCCGACAGCAACTTGACCAGCGGCACCACCCAGCCGAATCCGGCCACCATCAAGATGGCAGCGGCCCGGTTGAGGACATAGGACAAGGAGACGGCCGAGGTCTTGGGAGGAATGGCGGCGGCGGTTTGGGTGATGCTGCTCATGGTCTAGCCCTCTCGTCTTGCGCGGATCAGTTACCCACGACCTTGTTGCTTTCGACCTTTTGATTGCCCTTCAGGCCGATGGCGAGCGACTTCAGGTAATCATTGGGCTTCTTGCCGTCATAGGTGATGCCGTCGATGAATTCGGCGGTGGGGGCGCGGAAGCCGTCGCTATCCCACGGCACCTCGTCCTTGGCGATCTTGCCCTCGTCCAGCAGCGCCTTGGCCGCCTTCAGGTAGATGTCGGGGCGATAGACCTTCTTGGCGGTTTCGGCGTACCAGGCATCGGGCTTGGCCTCGGCAATCTGGCCCCAGCGGCGCATCTGGCTGAGATACCAGACCGCATCCGAGAAGAAGGGATAGGTGGCGTAATAGCGGTAGAACACGTTGAAATCAGGAACCGGGCGCTTGTCACCCTTCTCGTATTCGAAGGTGCCGGTCATGGAATTGGCGATGACCTTGGCATCGGCGCCGACATATTCGGGCTTGGCCAGGATCTTGACCGCTTCATCTCGATTGGCGTTGTTGTTCTCGTCCAGCCACTTGCCGGCCCGGATCAGGGCCTTGACCACCGCGAGATGGGCGTTGGGGTTCTTTTCAGCCCAGCCATTGGTGACACCGAACACCTTTTCCGGGTTGTTCTTCCAGATTTCGTAATCGGTGATCACCGGCACGCCGATGCCCTTGATCACCGCCTGCTGGTTCCAGGGCTCGCCCACCGAATAGCCCGAGATGGTGCCCGCCTCCAGGGTGGACGGCATCTGGGGCGGCGGCGTCACCGACAGCAGCGCGTCGGCACCGATCTGGCCCGAGACGTTGTCGGGCGAGTAATAGCCGGGATTGATACCGCCCGAGGCCAGCCAGTAGCGCAGCTCGTAATTATGGGTCGAGACCGGAAACACCATGCCCATGTTGAAGGGCTTGCCCTGGGCACGCAGGGTCTCGATCACCTTCTTCAGGGCGTCGGCCTTGATGGGATGGGCGACCTTGCCGTCCGGCCCCTTGGGCAGATGAGGCTTCATCATGGCCCAGACATCGTTGGAGACGGTGATGCCGTTGCCGTTGAGGTCCATGGAGAACGCGGTGATGACGTGGGCCTGGGTGCCATAGCCGATGGTGGCGCCCAGGGGCTGACCTGCCAGCATGTGGGCGCCGTCCAACTCGCCCGAGATCACCCGGTCCAGCAGCACTTTCCAATTGGCCTGCGGCTCCAGGGTGACATAAAGGCCCTCGTCCTCGAAAAAGCCCTTTTCCTTGGCGATGGCCAAGGGCGCCATGTCGGTGAGCTTGATGAAGCCCAGCTTCAATTCGTCCTTTTCCAGCTTCATCTTGGCCGCAGCCGCCGCCGGAGCCAGAGTGGCGATGGAAACCGCCATCATCAGGCCGATGGCGCCGCGCCGACCGATTGCGGCAATGGAAGTCCTCGTCATGGTCATGACCCTCTCTCTTGTCCCACCGCGACAGCAAAAGCTGCCTTCGCAGTGCAACAAAGCAAAGGGCGTGCCAGCGATCGAGGGCACGATTCCGCGGGGATGAGCCGGGGGGCAATCCAGATTTGCCCATTAATTAAGCGCGCAAGCGGTGCCTGATTAATAAATAGGCAAGCGCCATGCCCCTTCCACCCCATGGACCGAGAAATGTATTGCGGTTTCATGACAATATGACTGAATTGAATGTGCGGTCGGGGGGAACCGGCCAAGGCCGCGTTTGAAGCGTTCAGGTCTAGGAACAATGAACAACGACACCACCGACCAGCGGCGCAACGTCGCGGGAGACGCCTGGGGCGGCTTGGCCGCCATGCTGGTGGCGCTGCCGTCCGCCATCGCCTTTGGTGTCGCCATCTTTTCACCGCTGGGAGGAACGCTGGCGGCGCAAGGCGCGCTGGCGGGCATCCTGGGCGCCACCGCCTTGGGACTGGTATCACCCCTGCTGGGAGGCAGCACCCGGCTGATCACCGCGCCGTGTGCCCCCGCCGCGGCGGTGCTGTCGGCTCTGGCCATCGAATTCGCCCGCCAAGGCATGGCGGCGGAGATGGTGCTGCTGCTGCTCAGCCTGATCGGCCTGCTGGCGGGGGCGATCCAGATCGGCCTGGGGCTGGCGGGAATAGGACGGCTGATCAAGTACATCCCCTTTCCTGTGGTCAGCGGCTATCTCTGCGGTGTCGGCCTGATCATCATCGGCAGCCAGATTCCGAAGTTTCTCGGCGCCCCCGGCGGCACCGGTCTGCTGGACGCCCTCAAGGCACCGTCGGCCTGGACGTGGCAAAGTATGGTGGTGGGCGGTGTGGTGATTGTCGCCATGGTGTTCACGCCGCGCCTGACTCGCGCCGTTCCAGCGGCAATCCTGGCGCTGATAGCCGGAATCGCCTGCTATCTCGGCCTCGGCCTGCTTGACCCCGGGCTGATGCGGACCGAGAACAACCCCCTGCTGATCGGCGCCTTGTCAGTGGGCGATGACGGCCTGGCCGATGCCGTCATTCAGCATTGGCGGGCGATCAGCGGCCTGGGACTCGATCTGCTGCTCATGGTGGGAGTGCCATCCCTGACTCTGGCGGTGCTGCTGTCCATCGACACCTTGAAGACCTGTCTGGTCATCGACGCCATGACCAACGCCCAGCACAATTCCAACCGGGAACTCATGGGGCAGGGTTTGGGCAACATCGCCTCCTCCCTGATCGGCGGCATTCCCGGCGCGGGCACCATGGGGGCCTCGCTGGTCAATATCTCCAGCGGCGGCAAGACCAAGCTGTCGGGGCTGATGACCGGACTGTTCTCCCTGGCCGCCTATCTGCTGTTCTCGCCGCTGATCGCTTGGGTGCCGGTGGCGGCCCTGGCCGCCATCTTGATCGTGATCGGCTTTCGCATGATCGATTGGCACAGTCTGGCATTCTTCTTCACGCCATCCACCCGGTTCGACTTCCTGGTGATCATGGCGGTTATTCTGGTCGCCATCTTCGGCAACCTGATCGCCGCATCCGGGGTGGGCGTGGCGCTGGCCATCTTGCTGTTCATTCGTGAACAGACCCGCAGTTCGGTGGTCCACAATCGGATCGAGGGCGGCGCAATCTTCTCCAAACGCTCGCGCTCGCGCCAGGACATGGAATTGCTGGCCCGCGAAGGCACCGATACGGTGGTGTTCGAGTTACAGGGCAGCCTGTTCTTCGGCACCGCCAACCAGCTCTTCGCTGCGCTGGAGCCGGAAACCCACAGCCGCAAATACGTGATCTTAAATATGCGCCGGGTACAGTCGCTCGACATCACGGCCACCCACGTGCTGGAGCAGATCAAGGACAGGCTGGAGGAACGTGACGCCTATCTGGTGTTCTGCGATATCCCCAAGGGCCTGCCCAGCGGCCTTAAGATGAAGCGCTTTCTGAAAGAAACCGGGGTCGTGCGCCCCACCAACAAGGCCTTCGCCTTCCGTCAGTTGGACGAAGCGCTGGAATGGGTGGAATCGCGCAAGCTGGGCCACGGCGAACTTGAGGACACCGAAAGCCCGCTTTTGACCCTGCGCGACATGCGGGTCTTTGCCGGATGTTCGGACGCCGATTTCGCCGCCTTGGAAGCGGTGGTCGAATCCCATGGCGTGGCAGCGGATAAAAAGGTGTTCAAAGCCGGTGCGGGCGACGAAGCGCTGTTCCTGATCCGTCGCGGCCGGGTCAAGATCCTGGTCCCCATCCATAAGAAGCAAAGCTATCACCTCGCCACCTGCGGCCCCGGCGACATTATCGGCGGCATGGGCTTTGTCGAGGCCCGCGGTCACGCCGCCGATGCCCTGGCCCTGACCGATTGCGAGGTTTACATGCTGTCGCGCCACCAGTTCGACGCCCTGGAGAAAGAGCATCCGCTGCTGGCGCTGGCGATCATCGAGACCGTGGCCCTTGGCCTGTCGGGGCGGCTGCGGGTCACCATCGGCGAACTTCAGGCGCTGCGCGGCTGATCCTTAGGCGCCGCCGCTCATCGCGGCTGGCATTCGGCACTGCCGTTAAGGAATTTCTCGATCAGGGGGGCATAGGTGTAGACCAGGATGCTCTCCCGCTGCTGCACCGTGACGGCGGTCTCGGGCTGGGCCTTGACGAAATCGGTTACCATGAACACTTCGGTGCGGTAGATCGCCTCCAGCACGCCGGTCAGTTCCGCCTTGGAATTATCGGGCGAGACATTGCAGCGGTAATGGAAGTTCGGCCCCCCGGCACACCACATCAGCATCCGCGCCACCTTGGAACAGGCCTGGGCCGGAAGGGCAGGAGTTGAGAACGACGCCCGCAGGTCGGCATGGGCACGCAAGGCCTCGGCGGTCTCATCCCGGCTGATGAAAGCGCAGCCGCCCAAAGCGGAAAGACAAAGGGCCAAGGCCAGAGACAGAATCGGACGCATGGATCCAACGACATTCCAAAGTACGGGTAATACCAGACCCTAGCCCCAGGATGGCCGGGGTGATATTGGGGATTTCCCTTATAGACCTAAGACAGATCCGCCAGCAATCCATCCACCACCCGGCGAAGACGGGCGATATCCTGATCCCGAGACAGACGATGGTCGCCGTCCTTGACCAGGGTGACCTCCACCTGTTCGGCGGCGAGGCAGTCAGCGAGCTGCAGCGCGGTGCGCCACGGCACATCCTCATCCTTCTGACCATGAATCAGGCGGATCGGGCAGTGCAGATTGATGGCGTCACGCAATAGCAGGTGGTTGCGGCCGTCTTCGATCAGCGAGCGGTGGATCAGCCAGGGATTATCCGGCTCGATGCAGTTGGGCAGCGACAAAACCCCGGTCTCCAGCAGTGCCCGCCGCTGCTCGAAGGTAAAGTCCTGCCACATGAGATCTTCGGTGAAATCCGGTGCGGCGGCGATGCCCACCAGCCCGGCGATGCGCTGGGGACGTTCCAGCGCCGTCAGCAGCGAGATCCAGCCGCCCAAGCTGGAGCCAACCAGAACCTGCGGCCCCTCGGTCAACTGGTCGATCACCGCCACCGCGTCCTCGGCCCAGCGCCCCACGGTGCCATAAAGCACATCGCCCGAGGATTGGCCGTGGCCAAAGCCGTCAAAACGCAGAAAAGCGCGGCCCTGAGCCCGACACAAATCCTCCAGCGCCAGCGCCTTGCCACCGGTCATGTCGGAATGATAGCCATGCAGAAAGACGATTCCGGGAGTTTTGCCCGCAAGCCTGTGGTATGCGATTGTCGCGCCATCGGGCCGTGATAAACTTCCGCTCCCCGTTTCCTGAACCATAGCTTGAGCTCGCCCCTTTCTGATGCCGAACGATCACGTTGCCCCCATCGATGCCCCCACGCAAGGGGATCGTCACCCCAGCCAGCTTCTCGGCCGCCCGCCGGTGGTGCTTCAGGTGCTGCCTGCGCTGGTGACCGGCGGGGTCGAGCGCGGCACCGTGGATATGGCCGTGGCGCTGCAGGAAGCCGGATGGAGGGCCATCGTCGCCTCCGAGGGCGGCCCCATGGTCCGCGAACTGACCCGCGCCGGGGCCGACCACATCACCTTGCCCCTGGCCAGCAAGAACCCCCTGGTGATCCGCAAGAACGCCGCCGCCCTGGCCGAGATCATCACCGCCAACACCGTCGATATCGTTCACGCCCGCTCGCGCGCGCCGGCCTGGAGCGCCTGGATGGCTGCCGAGCAGACCGGGCGCCACTTCGTCACCACCTTTCACGGCACCTACAATACCGCCGGGATGTTCGGGCTGAAGACCCGCTATAATTCCATCATGACCCGAGGCGAACGGGTGATCGCCATCTCGGAATTCATTTCGGAACACGCCCAGCGGGTCTATGGCCTCGACCCCGACCGCATCCGGGTGGTGCATCGCGGCATCGACCTCGCCCGCTTCGACCCGGCGCGGGTCAGCCCCGAGCGCATCATCCAACTGGCGCAGAAGTGGCGCCTGCCCGATGGCTATCAGGTCATCATGCTGCCCGGCCGCCTGACCCGCTGGAAGGGCCAGTCGGTGCTGATCGAGGCCTTGGCGCTGCTGGACCGTCACGACGTCCGCGTTCTTCTGGTGGGATCAGACCAGGGCCGCACCGGTTACCGCGAGGAACTGGTTGAACTGGTGCGGGCACGTAATCTGGTGGATGTGGTTCACCTCACCGACGAGTGCAACGACATGCCCGCCGCCTACATGCTGACCGATGTGGTGGTCTCGGCCTCCACCGACCCCGAGGCCTTCGGCCGCATCGCCGTGGAAGCCCAGGCCATGGGCCGCCCGGTCATCGTCACCGCCCACGGCGCCACCGGCGAGACGGTCCTGCCCGGCCGTACCGGCTGGCTGACCGCACCGGGCGACCCGGAATCCCTGGCCCAGGCGCTGGACCGCTTCCTCGCCTTGTCGGCGGAAGAGCGCGACGGCATGGCCCAGGTGGCCGTGGATCATGTCCGCGGCAATTTCACCAAGGAAACCATGTGCGCCCGCACCATCGCGGTGTACGAGGAAGTGCTGTCCGGTGCCTTTATATCCGCGGGCTGAACGCATCCTCGTCATCAAGCTGGGGGCGCTGGGGGATTTCGTCCAGGCCTGCGGGCCGTTCGCCGCCATTCGCACCCACCATGGCGATGCCCGCATCACCCTGCTGACCACCCGGCCCTATGCCGAGTTCGCAGCCGCCTCGCCCTGGTTCGACGAGGTCTGGATCGACGACAAGCCGCGCCTGACCCAGCCGCTGAGAGTGCTGGCGCTGCGCCGCCGCCTGCGCCAAGGCGGCTTCAGCCGGGTCTATGACCTGCAAACCTCCGACCGGTCATCCTTCTACTTCCGCCTCATGGGCCGGGACGTCCCGTGGTCGGGCATCGCGCCGGGCTGCTCGCATCCCCATGCCAATCCCCGGCGCGATTTCATGCACACCGTCGAGCGCCAGAAGGAACAGTTGGCCGCCGCCGGAATCGCCCAGGTTCCCGCCCCCGATTTCTCCTGGGTGCGGGCGGACCCATCCGCCTTCGGCCTTACGGGCAGCTTTGTGCTGTTGTGCCCCGGCGGCGCCCCCCATCGCCCCGCCAAGCGCTGGCCGGTGGAGAATTTCGCCGCCCTGGCGGTGGGACTGGCCCAACGCGGCGTCACCCCGGTGCTGCTGGGCACCGATAAGGAAAAGGCCGCCATCGCCGCCATCCGCACCGCCTGCCCCCAGGCGGTGGACTTGGCCGAACGCACCGGTTTTCTCGACATCGTTGCCCTGGCCCGCGCCGCCCGCGCCGCCGTGGGTAACGACACCGGCCCCATGCACCTTATCGCCGCAGGGGGCTGCTCCGCAGTGGTACTATTCTCCCACGAATCCGATCCCGCCTTGTGCGCTCCGCGCGGCACGGTGACGGTTCTGCGCCGTCCCCATCTGGCCGAATTGTCCGTCTTGGATGTGGAGCAGGCGCTGGGGCAGCTGTAATCCCCAGCCCAAACCTTGACTTCGGACGGTTTCGCCGTAGAGTCCTTTCCCTTTCCCAAGTCCCGTTTCTAAAAGAGAGAATCCCATGGTCGCCATCACCCTGCCCGACGGCAAGGTCCGCCAGTACGATCACCCCGTCACGGGTCTGGAGGTCGCCACCGACATCGGTCCCGGTCTGGCCAAGGCAGCCCTTGCCATCCGGGTCAATGGCGAGATGAAGGATCTGGCTACCCGGCTGGAGAGTGATTGCCTGCTGGCCATCGTCACCGCCAAGGATTCCGACGCGCTGGAGTTGCTGCGTCACGACGCCGCCCACGTCATGGCCGAGGCGGTCAAGGAGCTGTATCCCGAGACCCAGGTGACCATCGGCCCCAGCATCGAGAACGGCTTTTACTACGACTTCGCGCGCCCGACTCCGTTCGGGCCGGAAGATCTGGAAAAGATCGAAAAGCGCATGGCCGAGATCGTTGACCGCAACGAGGCCATCACCCGCGAGGAATGGGACCGCGACGAGGCGGTGGCGTTCTTCGAGGGACTGGGAGAGAAATACAAGGCCGAGATCATCGCCTCGATCCCCGCCGACCAGAAGATCGGCCTTTACCGCCAGGGCAAGTTCATCGATCTGTGCCGTGGTCCGCATCTGCCGTCCACCTCCAAGCTGGGCAAGGCCTTCAAGCTGATGAAGCTGGCGGGTGCCTATTGGCGCGGCGATTCCAGGAACGAGATGCTTCAGCGCATCTATGGCACCGCCTGGTTCGACAAGAAGGATCTCGACGCCTATCTCACCATGCTGGAAGAGGCGGAAAAGCGCGACCACCGCCGCATCGGCCGCGAGATGGAGCTGTTCCACCAGCAAGAAGAAGCTGCGGGCAGCGTGTTCTGGCACCCCAAGGGCTGGCAGCTGTGGCTGACGGTGGAGGCCTATATGCGCCGCCGTCTGGTCAAGACCGATTATGTCGAGGTCAAGACGCCGCAATTGGTGGACTTCTCCTTGTGGGAGGCCTCGGGCCACGCCGACAAGTTCGCCGAGAACATGTTCACCATCAAGACGCAGGACGAACGCCATCTGGCGGTCAAGCCCATGAACTGCCCCTGCCACGTGCAGATCTTCCGCCAGGGCATCAAGAGCTACCGCGACCTGCCGCTGCGCATGGCCGAGTTCGGATCGTGCCACCGCTACGAACCCTCGGGGGCGCTTCATGGCATCATGCGGGTACGCGCCTTCACCCAGGACGATGCCCACATCTTCTGCACCGAGGACCAGATCACCTCGGAGACCATCGCCTTCTGCCAGTTGCTGAAGGAGATCTATACCGATTTCGGCTTCACCGACGTCCGCGTCAAGTTCTCCGACCGTCCGGCCAAGCGCGCCGGGGCCGACGAAACCTGGGACAAGGCGGAAGCGGCGCTGCTGGAGGCCTCCAAGGCCGCCGGGCTGGAAACCATCCTCAATCCGGGCGAAGGCGCGTTCTATGGCCCCAAGCTGGAATTCGTGCTGCGCGATGCCATTGGGCGCGATTGGCAGTGCGGTACCTTGCAGGTGGATTTCGTGCTGCCCGAGCGTCTCGACGCGTCCTATGTGGCCGAGGACGGGTCGCGCAAACGCCCGGTCATGCTGCATCGGGCCATTCTGGGCTCGTTCGAGCGCTTCCTCGGCATCCTGATCGAGAATTTCGCCGGCCGCTTCCCGGTATGGCTGGCCCCCACCCAGGTGGTGGTCGCCACCATCGTATCCGAGGCTGATGATTTTGCCCGCGAGGTGCTGGCCGCGCTGAAAGCCCAGGGAATCCGCGCCGAACTCGATCTTCGGAACGAGAAGATCAACTACAAGGTCCGCGAGCACTCGGTGGCCAAGGTGCCGGTGATGCTGGTGGTCGGCAAGCGTGAAGCCGAGAATCGCTCGGTCGCCATGCGCCGCCTCGGCAGCCAAGCCCAAGAAATTGTTGCGCTTGAGCAGGCAGTCGCTACACTTACAGCCGAAGCTACCCCGCCCGCATGATGCGGCGGGGTCTGTCTTGCCGGACCGGACAGCCCCACGCGCAAGGTGCGCGGTCGGGCTTTGCGGTACACTCGAAGACATGGAGATTGTTAAATAGCTAGGCCGCCTATGCAGACGCCGCCCAAGAACGATGGGCCCCGCGTCAATCGCGAAATCGATGTGCGCTCCATCCGCTTGGTGGGCGCCGACGGAGAAATGATCGGGGTCGTGACCCTTCGGGAAGGGTTGACCATGGCTGAGGAAGCCGGGCTCGATCTGGTCGAAGTCTCCCCCAATGCCGATCCGCCCGTCTGTAAAATTCTCGACTTCGGAAAGTTCAAGTACGAAGCCCAGAAGAAGAAGAACGAGGCCCGGAAGAAGCAAAAGGTCATCGAAGTTAAGGAAATCAAGCTTCGCCCAAATATTGATGACCATGACTATGGCGTCAAGATGCGGAGCATGCGGAACTTCCTTGAGGAAGGCGACAAGGTGAAGGTAACCCTTCGCTTCCGTGGCCGCGAACTGGCCCACCAGGATCTCGGCATGAAAGTGCTGGAAAGGGTCCGCGATGATCTTGAAGATCTGGGCAAGGTCGAGCAGATTCCCAAGATGGAAGGCCGTCAGATGGTCATGGTGATCGCCCCGCGCTGACCTGCGGGCGATCTCTGTCCACCTTGAATTTATTCGTGCCGCGCGGGCGCAAAGTGGGTTGCGAAGCGAACCTCTTTGCGCTAGTTTCCGCGCCTCCCCTACGACCGGGGGATCAACACCCTGTGGAGGGGTGGCAGAGTGGTCGAATGCGCCGGTCTCGAAAACCGGTATGGGTGCAAGCTCATCGTGGGTTCGAATCCCACCCCCTCCGCCACTCCCTTGGAAACCAAGGGATTCCGCCGCTTCACCCTCCGGCACATTCCTCATTCCGAGGCCATTGTGTCCCACATGTGTGGTCCGACACAACGGGCGTAATGCGCTTGCCCGGTGGTGGAGACGGACGGACGGTTTCCATAAGAAACCGTCCGTCCGTCTCCACCGTTCCGCCACCTCAACCGTAGGACATGGGCTCGTGGCGAGCGGCGGCCAAATGCCGCCAGCGCATGGCCGCCCCGCCCTTCGGTTCGCCCCGTCGCTTCCATATCCGCTTTGCCTCGACGCCCCAGTCGAAGCGACACCGGAAGGAGCGCACCATGACTACCGAACGAAGGCCGTTCAAAGCCCCGCAAGACCTTGACCTCAACTCGGCCCTGTCGGCCGATTACCGGCCCCGGAGCCGGTTCCTGTCTCTCGACCAGATTATGGCCCTCCCGCCGGCCGACTGGCTTATCAAGGGCCTCGTCCCGGCGGACAGCCTCGGCGTCTTCTATGGCAAGCCGGGGGCGGGCAAGACCTTCCTGAGTCTTGCCATCGCCCTGTCGATTGGTCATGGCCTTCGGTGCTTCGGCCGGAGGACCCTGCAAGGCGGTGTCGCCATTGTGGCGGGCGAAGGGGCTCGCGGTTTGCAGAACCGCCTCCGGGCGTGGCATAAGTTCCATGGCCGCGATTGGAAGGACTTCCAGTCGGTACAGGTGTTGCCACACCCCATCGACCTGCTGGACGCCGACAGCGTTGAGGGCCTTATCCTCGACATTGCCCACCGGTTCGGGGGCAAGGCTCCCATGATGGTCGTGTTCGACACCTTGGCCCGGAACTTCGGCACCGGCGACGAGAACCGCCAAGCAGACATGGCCCGGCTTGTCGAAGCGGGCGAACTGGTCCGGCGGGCCTTCGGCTGCGCCGTGGTGTTCATCCACCACACCCCGAAGGAAGCCGACGACCTGCGCGGAAGCAGCGTCCTCGAAGGCGCCTCCGACTTCGTCATCCGGGTCGGCAAGACCGATACGGGAATGGAGGCCTTCATCCGCAAGATGAAGGACGGTAAGGACGGGCTCGTCCTTGGCTTTCGGATGGAAAGCCAGAACCTTGGCGCGGATGAGGATGGCGACCCCATCTTGACCCCGGTCGCGGTGTTGGAAGGCGAGGTGCGCGAAAGTGCCGCACCGCCCGCCGACGCGGCGCCTGCGGGCAAGAACCAGAGCGCGGTTCTGGCCGTCTTGGCGGCGGCCGGCGAGGCTGGCTTGACCGGCGACGAATGGCGGGACGCGGCCAAGGCGTCCGGCGCGGTCGGCGGGGCCAATCCGGCTCGGGCCTTCCGGGAAGCCCGCGCCGCCTTGGAGCGTGACAAGTTGGTGCTGGCCGAAGGCGACCGGTTTCTGGCGGCTTGAATCTCGTCCCTTGGAACCGTAAAGGGCGGCTCTCACGGGCCGCCCTTTACGCTTTCACTCCCGAGGTGTCCGGGAGCGCCCCCGGCCGCGACGAAGGAGCGCGCCGCGCCCATATCAATATAGGACTTTATTCTGACTTTGCTAAAATCATAGATCGGGAAGGTTTGGCGGGAGCAATGAAGCCCGTTTCAATGCCGCACGATAGGCCCTTTTCACTGCAAAACGCTCGACTCGGCTCACCGCCCTGCGCACGCTTTCGGCGTTGATCCACTCAATTATTTCGTTTGTCGTCAGGTTCGCTGGCGGGCGGCGAAGGATGAAAGTAGCGGTTCTGGCCTCGGCGGCCATGACGGCGAGGCCGTCCAGATCGACGGCGGCAAGGGCGGCGGAGATTTTCGCCTTGGCGGCCATGACGGCGGCGACGTAGACGTCGGCGTAGGCGGTGTTGGAGACGAGATTCATGGCTTCAATCCCTTGCTCAATGTCTTGGCTGTTCATCGCTTCGACTCCATCGACTTCCTCGATGCTGCAATAATAGAACCAGTCTGCTCATGAAAAAGTCTTTCGTGTTTTTATATTATATCGCGTTACCTTCCAATCATTTGGATTACTCCAAAGAAAGCCGATGATGATGGCGTGCCCTTCCCTTCCCGGCCGTGAAGGTCGCCCTACGTCTGGTTGGCGGGCATTGCCGCCCCCGGAGAGCGCCATGGACCACATCGAACAACCCGCCACATCCGATCATCGGCCATCGCGCCGTCTTACCGCCGCCATGCGGCGACCGATTCCATGGGACGAGAGCGCCGCCGATACGGAACTCTGGGGCGATGGTGGGATCACCGATGCCCAAAGGCACGCGAACCGCCCCGAATTCTGGGCGGCGCAGCGTCGCCGCGTAGAATACGCCCTTGGCAACCGCGTCGCGGCGATGGTGCCCGGTGCTCTCGACAAACTGCGCGACACGAGCATTCCGATCCAGCACCGGGCGAAATTGGCGGCCTATCTCCATCGCTGGCATTGCAACGGGGAGTTCGGCGAACTCTCCAAGGCGGAACTTCAACTGGTGTTGATGGTGCTCCAAGCGGCCGGCATCACCGTGCCCGCTGGCGGTGGAGCCGCCGCACCGCCCCGTGCGCGGCTGTCAGCGCGGTAAGGATTGGGGCCAGTTCGTCGGCGGGGTCTTCTTCGGCCTCGCACCTTCCCGCTCGCTCGTCACTGATCGGCTTGGCGGCTTCGGCCAGCACTTGCCCGACACGCTTACCGAGGCGGGTGCCGGAAGGCCGCGCCGATGCTTTTGGGCATGCCGCTGCGGCCTCGGCCCACTGCGCCCACTTGGCAAGGTCCAGCGCGTCGCCTTGGGCAAGACCCATCTTGATGGCGTCGCGACAGTTGGCCAGCAGCACCTTCCACGCGGCCAGCCGAGAGGCTTCGTCATTGGCAAGCCGGACAGCACGGGCGAGCGCCAAGACGGCGGCGCAGGCGTCTTGTCGCATGGCTCGCCGGTCGTGGGGCACCATGGCCACCGCCCATGACATGCCCGGGCGCTTGCGGGCGATGGCGGTTTGTCCGGGGCCTCGGTGCCGTGTGGGGCGTCGTGCGATACCTTGTTCCGCCAGTGATCGGGCATCGACTCGATCCACGACCCCGGCGCGTGTGAGATGGCGATTGCAGCAGACTTCCCACATCTCACGAATCCGACGCAGTTCCTCGGCCCGATCGCGCCCGCCAAAGGCTCGAATTTTTGATCCGGTCCCATCGCCACGGATGACCCGCTCCGTCCATGCGATGTGTGCGTGGTGATTGCGCTGGTCTCCGGCGGCGTCAGGGGCGTGGATGGCGTAATCAACGGCGCAACCGTATCGGTCGGCCATCGCCCGCCCGAAGTCCTCGACCAGCGTCTGGCGCTGGACGGCGGACAGTTCGTGGGGAAGAGCCGCGATGGCGGTGCGGCCCGCCACGGCCCGCCGCCGGAATTTGCCTTGTCGCGGACCGCGCTTGCGGACGCGCTCGCCGTCCAGCACGGCGGCCCATAGGGCGTCCCGCCCGCCCATGATCAGGTCCCCGGAAACGCTCGGCGGCCAGACGATGCCCTCGGCCGTGACGCCGCCGGTCTTGGAGGGCCGGAAGTTCTCGCCGTCCAGCCGCAACGGCTGGCGAGTCTGGTAGGCCACGGCCGGGCCGACCTTCCCGGCCGCCAGCGGCTTGACGGAAAATGAGAAGATCGCCATGGTGCTCCCCAGATCGACCGCCGGTAGGCGGGAGGCGCGCGCAATCGGGCCTGTCCCGATTGCCTAAATGCGCCCCCTGATCTCTACCGAATGAAGTAGGGCGACTCTGCAATCGATCCATGGTGAAGGTGTCGCAATATCACACTGATCGCGGAAGACTTCTGTGACGCAACAGTAAAAGTTGTTCAGTTAAGTTGCCTTGTCATTACGGAATGACGCACTTTGCTCATTCTGGAAGGTTTCTAAATATTTTCGGTAAGCCTACTGTCGCGACAGGAAGATCATTGATTGTGGTGACGCCCGATGATAGTAAGGCCAAAGCAGAGATAATCTCATGCTCGCTCGGGAATGCAGTTTCACAAATTTTGTTCCCCGGATACTCAATACTCATGACCGACAATGGCGTGTCATTGTCGTCAGTCAATGGGGCGCGTGAAATAAGAAGACCATCAAGCACCTTCCGCCGTTTTGAGTCATATATTGGAAAAGTATGCTCAAACCATGGATTGATGTCCTCGGTGAACCAGTCCAAACGGGTCGATCTTACCCGTTCAAGCCCAAGGATGTTGTCTAAGACATGTTTATTAAGCTTGACGCAGTCTGCGCCTTTTTTCCATGCGTAGAGTGCAAGATATTGTGCGACTACCCGATGGAGCCGCTCGCATGCTTGTCGATAAACATCAGGCTTTGTATCTGACATTGAAACAATCCTCCATGGCCAATGCGGAGATTAGTGTACCCTTGAAAGGGACGTTCTGGAAGTGTCGCGCAACTGACGCAGGTATTCTCCTCCATCATCAATCCATGGTCATGACAGGGAGAGGTCCGCCGCCAATCACCGCCGCAACTCCGACAGATCAAGCCCCGTATAGGCGATCTTGAGAAAGTCCTTCGACTGCTCCTGAATCGGTGTGCTGGTTCCGTAGCGGCGCTGGACCGATCCATCCTCGTGCCCCATGAAAAGGTCTTGGGTTCGATTATCCAAGCGAGCCGCCTTCATGGCGTCCTTGAATGAGTGTCGGAAGGAATGGAATGTTTTCTTGGCGGCCTTGATGTCCGCAGAGTCAAGGAAGCGGGCAAACTTTTTTGAAAATGACGATGAATAATAGCCGTCATCACTCATTTTCCATTCTGGGAAGAGGCGACGATCCTTAGTATTTTCTACGAATTCTAGGAATCCTAGTTCGACTAATTCACCATGAACCGGAATATATCGCTTTCCTGCTCGGGATTTGACTTTTTGATCGTCGCTGGCATTGGTGATCCAGAAATGGGGCATGTCATGCAGTTGAACGATGTCGGCCTTGTTGAGTTGCCCTATCTCGTTCATGCGGCATCCGGTAAAAAGGGCGATCAATGGCGCCCAGAAATGGTGATCGTTGAGCCGAACACTTCCCAGTTCATGGCGGAAATGGGCGGATCGGCACCCCACGAAAGTCGGCTGGGCGAAAATTTTCTTCATGTCGTCCAAATCGAACGGATCGCGCTCGTCGGAGACGTCATGCGCCGGTTGTTCGGCTCGAACCCCGATGGCGGGCGATTCCTTGACCTTCTTGTTGGCCTTGGCCCAAGTGAAGAACGTTTTGATGTTGCTGAGGTATTTTTCGTTGATGGTCTTACCGTTGAGAGTTTCGAGCCGCTTGGCTTCCGGGAGTTCGTCATTTCGGCGAATTGCCTCTTCAAGGCTGTCGGTCTTCAAGCGCTTGCGGAAATTGGCCGGGCATTGGAGCAGCAATTCCTTATACCTGACCACGTCATCGCCGGTGATCGCCGCGACCGGGCAATCTGCGCCGACCACCTGCATGAAGAGGAGCAGGCTGACACGGTAATCCATTTGGGTCTTAGGAACGACCTTGGCGAGTTTCGTCTTCTCCGCAATGAATGGCTCCATCAAGTCGCCGATGGTCGGCCCGGATGGTGCGGGCGGCGGAGGCGAGGTGATGGGCGGAGCGGCGGGTTGAGAGCGATTGGCCTGTTGTGCGACGAGGTCTTCGGTCAAGACGCCGGGGACGATCCGCTGGTCCCGGAACAATGGATCGCGGGGGGAGTAGCCGAAGTCGCCTTCATCCTCGGCCTTGGCCCGGCGGGTCGCTTCCAGCGCCCCGCGCAGCATGTAGGCGCAGAGCCGGCGGAAATCGGCCGAGTTTTCGTCTGCGTCCTCGGCCATTCCCGATTCTTCCAGTTCGAGCCCGGCATGGAAGATCACGCGGGTGATGTCGCCGGTTTGCAGTTCCCGGACAATCTCCCGCTCATCGTCGGCTCGGGTCGCGATCATCTCGTCATTGAGGGCCTTGGCCTGCGGATCAAGTGCCGCGAGTTGCCGCATATTCCAGTTTTCATCGACACATACCTTGTGCCACCAGCGGGCAAAGGACTCGCAATCGTCTTCGGTGATCATCGGATTCCGCCGCAAGTGTTCAAACAGGTCGTCGGCCCTTGCCCGAACCCGCGCCACCCGTCTCCGGGCCTCTCTCGGGTCATTGGTCCCCAGACTGCGCTTCAACTCGGGCCGCTTGAACCGGCTCACCAAATCTACCGGAACTCGTTGCCGGAAGTAATAGGCGGCTCCGCGCCGCAACAGGCTCGTGGTCATGGCTTTGTGTCCCACCAGTGTGTCCCAGTGGAATGAGAAAAAGCCAGTGTTTGTGCGGGTTCTAGGCGGGGCGCGGGTTCCGGGAAATGTCTTGCCGGGTCCCACCCCCTCCGCCACTTCCCCTGAGCCTCATATTCAGCAATGAAATCAGCGACTTAGCAGAAGTGATTTCCGGTCTTCCACCAACGTTTTGCCCCTCGAAAACGACAGACATCCCCCGCCATGAACCAAGGGCGTCGATGGTCACCACGCGGATGAGCAATCAATGAATGCGAGCATAGGTCCGCCCCGCAAGGACGCGCTGTACCTGCCCTTCATCTATGGCTCCGACCCTTTCCCGGATAGCTTCCACCGAATAGCCCAAGACGGAGAGGTATCTGATTTCCCGAACCTGCCCCGCCTCCAGGCGGTTCTCCCGGCCACAGATAACCGCCTCGGCATACTCGGGGTCATTCCACTTCGCGGCAACACCATGGTTCGGAACACCGAGTCTCGGGTGGTCTTTCAGGTAACCGTTAAGCATTTCCTCACGGGCCTCGGTATCCAGGAAGGTCGGCTCCTTGATAAGAGATAGGAGGTGAAGGGTGGAGAGCCGCTCGAAGTCCGGGGCGATGGTGTTGACGTTGACCACGCTGTCTCCGAACAGACGCTCGAAGGTGCCGCTGGTCTTGGCCTAGTCCATCTGGGTCTTGAGGCCGTCATACCGGAGCTTGAACAGTTCCGGGTCTTGCTTGGCCTCGCCCCGCTGGATTTGAGCAGCCCACAGCAGGGCGTCCCGTTCCCCCATGCCCAGGCGGATCAGGTCGGCAAGAACTATGTCCCCCTTGGCTTCGGCAGCCCGGAGCAAGGAGCAGACCGAACGACGGACTGTTTAATCCGGCGTCCACTTTTCCGGGGAAAGGTCAGGCGGCAACGTCAATATCCTTCAACAAACATTCAGCGTCTCAATTTCTGGCAGTCGACAGCCGACCCGGCAGCCCTTGTTGGGTTCACGGATGATCGCGCCGAAAATGGCCAATTCGATCAATGCCTCGCGGATTGGGGTTCGTGAAACCCCGTACCGCTGGGCCAGGATAGACTCATCCAATCTCTCACCTTCGACAAAGATCCCGGCCGCGATGTCGCCAAGAATCAAGCGCACCAATCTTTCCGTCCGCGTTTCGATCCTGTCGTCGACGGCATTCATTCGGCAGTTCACCAGGATTTGAAGCGCGAAAACTTTTGCCTGGTCGAGGGAGATGTCGATCGAAGCATGGCCGTTGACAATGCACCAGCCTTCTCCGATTCGTTTCAGTGACGGCATCCTACCTCCTGGGTGACCGCTTCACCGGCGGGCTGCCGATGAAGCGCTCCTCGCTCGATTGACCTGGAGGCTCACAGCAGCCCATCTTCGCGCACCAACTCCAGCGCCGCCTTGAAGACCGCGATGACCCGGTCGGCATCCGCCTCCGTGTGCGCCGCGGAGAAGAAGCACCGATGGGTCGCATGGATGAACACCCCCATGTTGAGGCAGTGGAGGTAGAAGGCTCCTTCGGCCTCCTTGCCCGCATAGTCGAACCCGCCCAGGGGCTCGTCGCGGAAGAACACCTGCCACATGGATCCGCAGCTCTTGATCCGGGGCGGATAGCCTTGGCCGACGCAGAAGGTATTGAATTCGTCCCTCACCCGGTCCGCCAGGCGCCCGATGCGCCGGTAGATCTCCGGATCGGCACGGAGGGTCTGAAGAGCGGCGAGTCCGGCCGCCACGCTCATGGGATTGCCGGAGAAGGTCCCCCCGAAAAAGATACCGTGTGGCCCGGTGAAGTCGCTGAACGCCGCCATCAGATTGGCCCGGCCGGCGACAACGCCGATGGGCAGGCCGCCGCCGGCGATCTTGCCATAGGTGGTGAGATCGGCCTCGACACCGTAGCGCTTTTGGGCCCCACCGAAATCCAGCCGGAAGCCGGTCAGGACCTCGTCGAAGATGAGAATCAGACCGAGATCATCGCAGAGCGAGCGAAGAGCTTGAAGGAATTCGCCCACCTCGGCCTCGGGCCAGGATCCCTGCACCGGTTCGACCAGGACGGCGGCCAGTTCATGGGCATGCTCGGCGATCTGCTCCAGGGCGCGCGGGCTGCGGTACGGCAACAGCAGAACATCGGAGACCACGCAATCAGGAATACCGTGGCCGAGAGTCATGGGTGCCAATTGTTCGGCTGTCGATCCGGGACCCGGCCAGATCAAGGCAGTGTCGTGGGCGCCGTGATAGCTGATGTCGAACAGAGCGATCTTGGTGCGCCCCGACAGGGCGCGGGCGGCCCGGATAGCATACAACGTCGCCTCGGTGCCGGTGTTGGCCAACACCACCCGTTCATTGGCCGGCGACGCCGTCAGGATCATGTTGGCGAATGCGAGTTGATCCTCGCCTCGCAGGCTGTAGTGCCATCCCTTCGTCAGCTGGTCCCGCAGCGCCGATTCGACGCTCGGCGGCCGATGGCCGAGGATATGAACGCCAAAGCCCATGCAGGTGTCGAGATAGGTGTTGCCATCGAGATCTTCGAACATCGCGCCCTGGTTCTTGGCGACGAAGATCGGCGGCGGAGCGATACCGGAGGCGGCCATGGCGCCGTTGATGACCTCGGCCCGGTCGGAGGCCATTTGCTGGGAACGCCGGGTCCGAGCGCGAAGAGCCTGCTGGGCCTCTTCGAGATGACTGGTTCCGGGGTGCTTGAGTGCGGTCTGGGCCATTGGTCAGATTCCCTTCACGGGCAGGTCGAGCCCGCTGTCTTCGGTGATCGCTACGGCCGATGCCGCCAGAAGGTGGGCGGCCAGGTTGAAGCCGCTCTGCTGGGCTTGTTCGGTCAGGTAGTTGATGGCGTAGAGGAGGTTCACAGCCTCCTCCTTGCGGTCGTTCGGGAGGGAACCGTCGAGCATCATGCGGCCTCCGGCATGGTCCAGAGGGCGAACTGCTTGATGATCGGAGACGGGGCTCCGTACTTCGATCGCAGTTTCTGAACCAGCTCGCCCGAAACCGGGTAGCGCGCCACCATCGCTCGGGTATTGCC
Organism: Terasakiella magnetica; assembly: GCA_902729415.1. GTDB lineage: Bacteria > Pseudomonadota > Alphaproteobacteria > Rhodospirillales > Magnetospirillaceae > Phaeospirillum > Phaeospirillum magnetica_A. The sequence continues at coordinate 157,614 of CACVCF010000001.1, forward strand.
CAGCGGATAAACCGGGCCGTGCCAGGTGGGCTTCATCTCAAGGATGCGCTGCACCAGCCGGGCCACGGCGATATCCTCGACCGTGACCAACTCGCGAACGCCGTAGGTGAAGGCGAATTCGACGATGCCCACGAAAAGGAATGCGGTGGCGGGATCAACGCCGTCGACAGTCAGCGGATAGCCAGACGACTCCACCGCAAAGCGGCTGCACTCCCATACGGCGGCGGATTGGGGTGCGTCGGCGCCATTGAAGAGGTGGCTGAACACCGTTGAAGCCATATAGGGCTTGTGGGTGGACAGCAGGCGCCAGGAGCCGCAGACCCGCCCCGAATCGTCGCTGACCACCAGATAGGCCGTATCCGGCCGATCGAATTGGTCGCGTTCCTCGCCGTTGACGCTTTGTACGTCCCAGCCCATGCGTTCCTTGAAAACGCGGTGGCGCTGACGGTGCATTTCCCGCAGCAGATCCTTTTTGGCTGCCGCGTTTTGAGCGGTAATGAGTTCGACTTCCATGACCTACGCCCCTCGCTGTCTTTCGGTATCCGAATGACAGCCGATTGGCGGGAGGGACGAAATTCGTCGAAATCGCCGGGATGGGGGCGGCTATTGGTTGTGCGCCACCTCGTTGAGGTGCCACAACGGCAGCACTTCTCCCTGAATCTTACCTACGGGAGGATGATGCGGTGGAGAATTGCTTTGACGACGGCATGGTGTTTGGAAAATGACCCAAGCTTCCGCGCCGAGGAATCGAGATAGTCCTTAACCGTTCGCTCCGAGATATGGAGTATTTCGGCGACTTCCCAGGCGGTTTTCCCTCGGCTTGTCCAAACCAGGCATTCCCGCTCCCGCTTCGACAGCGGTGGCAATTCAGTGCTCTCGGCGGCAGGGAGCAGAGATACGTATTTCTCATGAAAATAGATTGCAAATATGTGGGCGTTATGTTTGTGCGCGGCCCAAGCCTTCATGAAGTCGGGCTCGCAGGCGGAAAACAGCGAGAACGTGGCTCCACCGTACCCGCTTTCATGGATGGGGATTTCGGCACCGACCTTGAGTCCGAAGTCCCGGGCCTCGTTCAGCACAACCCTCTCGGGAGCATTCGTTTGCCGCTGGGCGACCGTGTCATGCCAAAGAAACGGGGTTACAGTGCGGAGCACGCGCTGGACCACGGGATCAATATCCGCATAGCCGTTTTCCTCGTACCGCTCCACCCATTCAGGTCGCCAATTACCGATATAGACCAGACTGCCGAGTCCGGGGCGGTAGAGGTGATAGGTGTAGCCTCCGAAGCCCAGATCGCGCACGGTACGTTCGGCGATGGTCTGCATGGCGTCGGTTGTCGCGGCAGAATCCATCATCGAGAGGGTGTTCGACAAATGCATCTCTGACACAAGCCTCACGTAACGGTGATTCCAACGTTCCGGACTGCCGCCCTTCGCTCCCCAACCGTCCCCTGCGCTATCGGAACTGCAAACTATAACCATAATTATCGCCTATTGTATGCTGCATACTTTCCGGCCGAGGGAATTTGGCCTATCCTCGGCACAACGGTTGGAGGAGGGCGCCACAATGCGAGTAAAAACCAGTTCGTCCCGGGGGCGTATGCCGTCCGGCGGCCCGAACCCTGTCGATGTCCATGTCGGCAGTCGGGTTAGATTACGGCGGACGCTGCTGGGTATGAGCCAGGAAAAACTGGGCGAAGCCATCGCCTTACCTTTCAGCAGGTCCAGAAATATGAGCGCGGCGCGAACCGGATTGGCTGCAGCCGGCTTTTCGACCTCTCCCGTGTCCTTGATGTGCCGATCTCGTTTTTCTTCGACGATATGTCGGACCAGGCCAAAGAATTGAGCCCGGCCCACATCACCAAGGGGAATGTGGCCGAGACCATCGTCGAGCAGTTTCCCAAGGACCCGCTGTTGAAGCGGGAAACGCTTGAGCTTGTCCGAGCCTACTATGCCATCCCGAACGACAAGGTCCGGAGGCAGGTGTACGAACTGGCAAAAAGCCTGGCTACGGTGAAGGCATCTTCGGCGGCTTGATCTGCCCCCATTCACTTTGTGCCGCACTGGCGCTCTGTTGATGTGTGGGCCTATGGCCGGGGTAGGCCCCGCCAGGGGATGGCTGGCGGGCAGGGACGGCGGTGGCTGACCCGGCTCTGCTTGCCAGCACAGCCCAACTCGGGCATCAGAACCATGCTGGACTCGACCAATGACCAGAGGAAACTTCGGTTTCAGGTCACGGGCTCCAGCGCCCTCATTTTCACATTCATAAACCACTTGGTAAATGAACTGCGGAAGCCGCTTCTGGCCCTGACCGTTGGCAAATGCCACCGGCGAACTCTTCATCCAGGCTTCGTTGAAAAGTTCTGGTCCAATGAATGCTGGACCAGTCCCAGAACCAGCAGCATCCCAATCATCAGCGTCGATTGGTGATACCAGATCTGCATGGGCTGAGGAATTAAGTCATTGCGCCAATATTATTTGATGCAGTGCGGAATAACCGTGAGGCTCACACCATATTGGATAAATCTCCTGGCTATGATTTACATCAGAAATTTGCTGCGCTAGGCTTATCCATTCATGGTTGCCTTTCGCAAACCCCGACATTGAACTGGAGTCTTTCTAAATGGCGAAAGTTAAGTTTCATTCCGGGGAGAATGTTCCCCTTGAAATGCACAAGGTCCGCATCATCCAGAAGCTGAGTCTGGTTCCGGTCGAGCGTCGTCTTGCCGCCATTGGCGAAGCAGGCAACAACACATTCTTGTTGAAGAACAGGGATATCTTTCTCGACATGCTGACCGACAGCGGCGTCAACGCCATGAGCGACAAGCAACTGGCGGCCATGATGGAAGCCGACGACAGCTATGCCGGCTCGGAGACCTTCACCAAGCTGGAAAACAAGATCCACGACATCTTCCAGATGGAGTATTTCCTGCCGGTCCATCAGGGTCGGGCGGCTGAAAATATTATTTCGCGCGTCTTCGTCCAGCCCGGCACCATTGTGCCGATGAACTACCATTTCACCACCAGCAAGGCCCACATCGTCCTCAACGGCGGCAGCGTCGAAGAGATCATCATCGACGAAGGATTGCAGGTCACCAGCACATGTCCGTTCAAGGGCGACATGGATATCGCCAAGCTGCAAAAGCTGATTGATGTCCATGGCGCGGCGAAGATCGCCTATGTCCGCATCGAGACCGGCACCAATCTGATCGGTGGACAACCGCACTCGCTGGCCAATTTGCGCGAGGTCAGCCGCGTATGCCGCAAGCACGGCATCATGCTGGTGTTCGATGCCAGCCTGCTTGCCGATAACCTGCACTTCATCAAGGATCGGGAAGCCGATTGCCGGGGTATGTCGGTGCGCGATATCACGCGGGCGATCGCCGCCCAGGTGGATATCATCTACTTCTCGGCACGCAAGCTGGGCTGTGCCCGGGGCGGCGGGATCTGCACCAACAATCGGGATTCCTACCTCAAGATGCGGGAGCTGGTTACCCTGTACGAGGGTTTCCTGACCTATGGCGGTATGTCGATCCGCGAGATCGAGGCCCTGACCGTCGGCCTGGAAGAGACCATGGACGAAGACATGATCTCCCAGGGGCCGCAATTTATCGAATACATGGTCAACGATCTGGCAAAGCAGGGCGTTCCCGTCATCACCCCGGCAGGTGGTCTCGGCTGTCATCTTGACGCCTTGGCGTTCCTGCCCCATGTGCCTCAAACGCAATATCCGGCGGGTGCCCTGGCCTCGGCCTTGTATCTGGTCAGCGGCGTGCGCGGCATGGAGCGCGGCTCGATCTCGGAACAGCGTGACGAGAGCGGGAACGAAACCTATTCCAATATGGAACTGCTCCGCCTCGCCGTCCCGCGCCGGGTGTTCACCTTGTCGCAACTCAAATACGCGGTCGACCGCATTGTCTGGCTGTACCAGAACCGCGATCTGGTCGGCGGCTTGACCTTCGTGGAAGAGCCCCAGCTCCTGCGCTTCTTCTTCGGCAAGCTCAAGGCCACCTCCGATTGGCAGGTCAAGCTGATGGCCAAATTCCGGGCCGATTTCGGCGACAGCCTGTAGTCATCTCCCCCGGCGGGGTCCTCCCCGCCGGGTCTCGGTGGCTTAATGAACATCACCCTTCGATGGGTGAGCGATCAGCGATATCGCTGCGGGCGACGGTGACCGCCTTCAGCAGGGCGAAGGCGCGCATCCCCGGTCTCAGGCACAGGTTCGACTGCGCCAATGAGGTAATCCGCGACCAGATGGTCTGGCCGCCGCAATCGAGCATGACATCAACCAGATGATCGACCGAGGGCGTCACCGAGACAACCCGCCCGGCCAGGATGTTGCGGATGCTGACATGCCCCGGCACATCAAGGGCCAAAGCGATGTCGCGGGCATGAATGCGCAGGCGGACCGAAGCGCCCACGGGCAGATCGACCCGTCCCACCAGCACGGTCCCTCCGGTGAAGGCAAGGGCGGTGACACCATGCTCGTCCCTGTGGCCACTGACCGTCGCCCGGATCACCGCCCCGGCCTCGCCATGCCCGGTGAGATGGCGCAGATCCGCACGCGACAGGATATCTTCGGTAGGTCCGCAGGCGGCGGCGTGGCCGTCTTCCATCAGCACCAAAGTATCGGCAAGGTGCAGCACCTCATCCATGGCGTGGCTGACGTACAGGATCGGAACGGCAAACCGGCGTGCCATATCAGCGATGAACGGCAGCACCTCGGCCTTGCGGTTGGCATCCAGCGACGCCAGCGGCTCGTCCATCAGCAAGATGCGCGGAGACGCCAGCAGGGCACGGCCGATGGCGACACGCTGCTTCTCGCCGCCCGACAATCCGGCGGGACGCCTGTCCAGCAGGGAGGCGATCCCCAGCACCTCGATTACGGCGTCCAATTCGACCGAGCGTTCTGACACCGGAATCCGCTTCCAGCCGAACAGCAGATTCTGGCGCACCGATAGATGTGGAAACAGCCGGTGTTCCTGAAAGACATAGCCGAGGCGACGCTTTTCCGGTGGAACATCAATCCCGGCAGCGGCATCGAACAGAACCCGGCCATCCACCACCACCCGGCCCGAATCCGGCCGTGCCAGCCCGGCCACGACATTGATGGCCGAGGTCTTGCCCGAACCCGAGGGGCCGAATAACGCGGTAACCCCCGGCCCGGCTGACAGATCAAGGTCGAGGCGGAAATCCCCCTGACGGCGCTGGACCGACAGCGTCAGCATCTCAGTTCCCCATCAACCGGGCCTGAGCCCGGCGCGACAGGATTTCCGAGGCCAGCAAGGCGGCGAAGGCCACCGCGACCGAGATCAGGCACAGCCGCAGCGCCGCATCGTCGCCGCCCGGCACCTGGGTCAGGGCGTAAAGGGCGATGGGCAGGGTGCGGGTCTCGCCGGGGATGTTGGAGACGAAGGTGATGGTGGCCCCGAACTCGCTCAGTGAACGGGCGAAGCCAAGGATAATTCCGCTCAACAGCCCCGGAGTCACCAGCGGCAGGGTGACGGTGAAGAAGGTGCGGACCGGGCCGCAGCCCAAGGTGCGGGCCGCCTGCTCCAACCTCCTGTCCACCCCCTCCAGCGACAGACGGATAGCACGCACCATCAATGGAAAGGAAATCACCGCCGAGGCGATGGCAGCACCCTTCCAGGTGAAGGCGATGGTAAGGCCGAACCAGTCGTGCAGTACAGCTCCCACCGGACCTTTCCGCCCCAGCATCACCAGCAGGACATAGCCCACCACCACCGGCGGCAGCACCAGGGGCAGATGGATCAGGCCATCGAAGATGGTCTTGCCGGGAAAGTCGGTCCGGGCCAAGACCCAGGCACAGAGAATGCCGAACGGCAGTGAACCGGCAACCGCCCACCCCGACACCAGCAGCGAGAGAGTGACGGCCTCCTGCTCCAACGGGGTCATGGCGAACATCGCTCTAGTCGACCTTGAAGCCGTATGTGGCGAAGACGCCCTTGGCTTCGGGGCCACGGATGAAGTCCAGAAGCGCCTTGGCGGCGGCGGTTTCCTTGCCCGCAACCAGGGCAAAGGGATAGACGATGGGATCATGCAGGCTGTCGGGAAAGACGCCGACCACCTTGACCCTCTTCGAGACCGCCGCGTCGGTGGCATAGACCACGCCCAGCGGCACCTCACCGCGCTCGACGAAAGCCAAAGCGGCGCGCACCGAATCAGCCCCGGCAATCTTGGCCGCCACCGCATCCCACTGCCCTGCCCGCTCCATGGCCTGCTTGAAGTACAAGCCCACCGGCACGGCCTCGGGATTGCCGGTGGCAATGCGGCCCGCCCCCGCCAAGGCAGCGATATCGGTCTTGGCGGTCAGTTCGATCCGGTTCAGCGTGGAGTCCAGCGGCGCCACCAGAACCAAAGTGTTGCCCAGCAGATTAATGCGGGTCGCCGGAGCGATCAGCTTCTTGTCGGCCAAATAATCCATCCATTTGAGATCGGCGGAGGCAAAGAGATGGGCCGGCGCGCCTTGCTCCACCTGCTTGGCCAGGGCCGAGGAGGCGGCGTAGGATGCCACCATCTTGCCGCCGGTCCTGGCGTTGAACCGCGCGCCGATCTCGTCCAGCGCATTGGTCAGCGAGGCGGCGGCGAACACCACCACATCCTCGGCCTGGGCCTGAGCCTGGACGGCAACCGAGAAGATGAGACCAGCAACGGCCCCCAACAGGCGCTTCATCAGCATGATGCCCCCTCCCTTCATAAGGCGAAATATAGTTAAGCTATATAACGCAGATCAGGGATCGGCAAGCCGGAAAACCAAGGCCCTGTCGCCCCGATCTCCCTCGCGGGGTCTTGGTTTTCCGGCTGACGGCGCCCCTCCTTCGCCATATGGTAAAAGTCCATTGCAAAAGGTGACAGTGTGACCGACAGCAAAGTCGAAGCCATTCTGGCGTTGAAAGGCGGCAGCCGGTCGCCGGTGGGGCGGGACCGCATCGCCCTGTTGGAAGCGGTAGCCGAACAGGGCAGCATCACCAAGGCGGCCCAGGCAGTAGGGCTCAGCTACAAGGCGGCATGGGATGCGCTCAACGCCGTCAACAACCTGCTCCCGCGCCCGGCGGTGACGGCGCAGACCGGTGGCCGCCACGGCGGCGGCGCCGTGGTTACCGAAGACGGCAAGGCGCTGATTGCCGCCTTTCACCTGCTTGAGGATCGGCTGTCACGCGCCGCCGCCCTGTTCAGCGACGGTACCAGCCCTGTCGATCCGCTTATCCTGCTTCGGAGCCTCGGCATGAAGACCAGTGCTCGCAACGCCCTCCGCTGCACCGTGACGGAAATCCGCCACGGTGGCGTCAATGCCGAAATCATCCTGCGGTTGACCGATACGGTGACCCTGGCCGCCACCATCACCGAAGAAAGCGTCCGTGACCTGGCCATCGCCCCCGACGAGGCCGTCACCGCCCTGGTCAAGGCGCCATTCATCATGCTGGCGACCGGTAAGGCCATGCCGACGGTATCAGCCCGCAACCGTATTCCCGGCATTGTCACCCACCGCAGCGATGGTCCGGTCAGCTGTGAAATCACCCTGGATATCGGCGGCGGCAAGGTTTTGACCGCCGTCATCACCCGCGACGGAGCTGACGAATTGGGGCTTCGAGCGGGCGTTGACGCCTGGGCGCTGTTCAAGACGTCTCACGTCATCTTGGCGGTGGATTGAAGACGAACCCGCTCAATCGTCGGCGGCGAACTTATCCACGGACAGCGGTTGCGGCTGAATCGGCTCTTCCGGGGCGGGCACCAGCGAGATTTCCGCGATCCGGGTCATGGAGCGAACCGAGGTCGGGGTCAGAGCCTTGAAGGTCAGGGTCACCGGCAGAATCGCGGACTGCATCTCTTCCAGGAAGATACTGCACCCACGCGAAAACTTGGCGCCGGTGGCGAATTCGATACGATAGGTGCCTTCCGGGATGCCACCGATGCCGATGTGATAGGTGGCAGGGACATAGAACGAGGTGACGGTGTTCCCGGCCAAAGTCTTCAGCTTGACCACGCCGTCGCGGCGGCCTTCATTGTGGACCAGCAGACGGTTATCGCCCGAAACCCGCCGCGTCAGCACCTCGCCCGCACTGGGGGGTGAGCCGCGGTTCTCACCGCACCACTGGGTCTTGAAGCGCCCGCCGGACCCGGCATAGAGCGAGCGGGTCTCGACAAAGCCATCCACCCCCGCCGGAGTGCGGATGTGAACCCATTCGGGACTGGCGGTCTCCGCCACCACCTCGACGGTGGTAAAACGGTCCAACAGGGTCAGAACCGGCGCGCCGGGGCTGGCGGCCATACGCACCTTCAGGCCTTCAATGGCGACATGGCGGATTTCACCCACACTGGCCGGACGCATGGAAATGTTGCCTGAGGTCGAAACCGGCTTGTCCCAGGGCTTCAACGCGATCAGAACGAACACCGCCACGGTGACGGGCAGTGCCACCAGCGGCAGGGCCTGGGCGAGAAAGACGCCGCCACCCAACCGCCATCGCCCTTTCAGGCGGCGGCTGTCACTGATGGTGCGGGTGGCGTGCAGCAGGTCTTGCACCTGGGCGCAATCATCGGGAAGGCGGGCGAAGCGCGACGCCTGCACCGCCAGCGAACGGGCGATCTCCATATCGCCCCGCGCCAGGAAGGCACGGCCTTGGCGGACTAGAATACGGGCGTTCTCATGCCTCGGCTTGCTGCCGCCCAACAGGTTGCGGGCCAGAGCCAGCGGCGTCAGCAGCAATCCCGGCAGCGACCACCATCCCCACAGCCACGAGATGATAGAGGCGCGAACGGCGGAACGGTCCGCACATGCCCGGCAAAAAATTCCCTCCAGTCGACCCGTTTTTGCCCACACCAGAAAGGATCGGACGGTGTGATAGACCACATAACGGGGCTGCGCCGTCACCGAGCCGCAGGCCGAACAGGCCATGGGAATTGAGATGGCCTCGTCATTCTCCTCCAGGATTTCGCGCCCGGTGGTGTCGTATTCGGCACGCTGAACCACATCCTTGAGGACGGCATAGGCCTCCATAAGCCTTTGAAATTCCTCACGTGCACGGCGAGAGGCATTGAGATCGGGATGGACGTTCTTCACCCGCGAACGATAGGCGCTTTTGATGGCCGACAGGTCCGCCCCCGGCGCCAGTCCGAGGATCGCGTAATAGCCTTTGGGGTCGCGTGCGAAAGTGTTCATGCCAGACGATGCTTTTGCTGTTTGAGATGTATCTAGCAAGGTCTGTGCCGCCATCTCATCATACCACGATCCGAGTGCCCGAGGCCGCGGTGGGTGGCAGGTCCACGAACCGCCCCCCCGACTGGAACGATACCGAGCCCTTGGCTCCGGTCAGTTGGCCGCATTCAGCGAAGATCCCGGCGATGTCGCGGCAGATGGTGGGACTCAGTGGCTGGGCGGTGCGGATGATGAGGTCGAAGCGCTGGCTATCGCGCATCACCAGCCCATCCAACTGAATCCGCCCCAACTGGGTCATGTTGACGTCCAGGATAAACCGCTGCTCCTGGGTGTTGTGCTTGCCGCCACCCTCCTCCTCGGCATTGGGACGATGAAGATAAAGTCGCACCGGATCAACGTGGGCACCATGAATCACCGGCAGGGTCAAGGCCCGCCAATCGCCATTGCCCAGGGGTCGGGAGGACTCCTCGCTGAGGGAGTCCAGGTCTTTCTTCAACCGCTCAGCCAGATCACGGCGCCCGGCCTTGTCAAGGCCACGGGTCACGCCCTCGCCGACCAGAGCCTTGACGTCGCCGCTGCGCACCGCCGAAGCGAACACCGACATGGCCGCCGCCAGACGTGGGCCGGTTTGTGGGATCATCCGCATCAATTGCTCGGCGGCCTGACGGTCCGATTGCGCCAGGGCTTCCGAGGCGCTGGTCAGGGTCGGCCAGCCTGCGGGACCGAGACCCGAGGACCCGCTGCTTTGGGACTGCGGCGGCGGCACCGGCGGCCCCACCACCTCCAGCGTGACCTGCGAGCCATTGGCCAAGGGGGCGTTGGTTTGCAGCGACAACAAACCGGCGGGGGTCTGAATCAGGGTATTGCCGCCGCCCGCGTGGGAGATCACGGCCCCCGGCATCGCTACCGGCGCGGCGACGGATGGGACTGGACCGGATTGCGGCGCCGTCACCCCCGGTAATGGCGGAGGCCCCTGCTCGGCACGAGGCGGAACAACAGCAGCAGCCGGGGCCGAAGCCAGAGCTGCGGGGGGGGTGGACACCTGCTGCCCGACGCCAGGGATCACAGGCGCGGACAGCTGAGGCGCCGCCCCCGCAGCGGAAGGGACATTGGTCACGGCTGCACCGGAAAGGACCGGCGGCGCAAGCGAGGGTGGCGGCGGGAAAGAGGCTCCACCGCCTTGGGGCGGGGCAAGCCCGGCAATCCGGACCGTCAGTTGGGTGCCGGGAGCCAGATTGGTCAAGACCGGAGGCAGAGATCCCGGCGGCATGCCAGGAGACTGCGGGGCCAGCGCAGCCTCGACGGGACCAGAGCGCAGTACCGTCGCCGCCAGCCCCAGGGGGCCGGAAGCAAGGCCGGCCTGGCCCGGCAGCAAGGCTGCGGCCCCGGCGCTTCCCGGCGGCGGCGGCAGGTTCTGGCCCAAGGTCACGGCGGCGCCACGCCCCGGACCGGGAGAAGCCGCCCCCCCCAGCACGCCAAAGGGAAGATCGCCACCCGGCAGGACCGGCGCTTGCCCACCCAATTGCGGCGTTAAGGCGGTTCCGAGGGGCCGCCCATTGACCGCCAGCAGCTTAAGGGTCGGCAGGCCGCTCGACTGAAGCAATTGCAGCGACAGATCGGCATCGGCGGGCAATTGCAGTCCGGGCGGCAGGCGCAGGCTGAGGGTCAGGCCATCGGCGGTGGTGATCTCGACCTGATTGCGGGACGCCACCTCGGTCAGCATGGCGCTGATCAGCGCACCCTGGGGCAGTTTGGCCAGCACCTCGGCCCCCCCCGTCACCGTCACCACATTTGCCGCCGCCGCCGCGACCTGGGCGGCATTGGCGGGTGGTGTCGGCGGGATGGCCGAAGACATGATGCCTTACCGCGGCCGGATCAGACGCTGGACGATGGCCTCCACGTCGGCGGCAGCCTCGGCATTGGGCGAGCGGGTCATGATCGGGGTCTGATTGCGGATGGCTTCGCGCACCTTGAGATCGCGGCGGATAACGCCCGCCAGCTGCGGCGAGATCTTGAGAAAGCCCTCGCAGGCCTTGAGCAGGGTGTTGTAGATCCGCTCGCCTTCACGCGTGGAATTGGCCATGTTGACCACGACGCGCATATCGGTGCCGGGACGCTCCATATGGGTGACCTTGATAAAGGCATAGGCGTCGGTCAGTGAGGTGGGTTCGTCGGTAGTCACCACCATGATGGTGCCCGCCTGCTGCGAGAAATTCCGTGTGGTCTTCTCGACGCCCGCCCCCAGATCCACCACTACACGATCATAGCCCCCGGCCAGCAGGGCCAGATCATCGCCCAGCATTTGCAGGCGCGACAGCGGGATATTGGCCAGGGTGCCCGAGCCCGAGCGTCCGGCGATGACATCGAAACCGCCTTCGGGGTAATTGACCAACGCCTGATTGAGAGTCAGGCGGCCAGCCACGACGCTGCCCAGATCGGTCTTGGGCATCAGTCCCAACTGGATATCCACATTGGCAAGGCCGAGATCACCGTCGAACAGCAACACCCGCTGACCGGCGCGGGCCAAGGCGTGCGACAAGGTGATGGCGAACCAGGTCTTGCCCACGCCTCCTTTACCGGAGGCAACCGCGATAATATTGCGGCCCCTTGCCCTGGCGGCGGGACGTGGAGCAAGCGTGGGGGCATCCATGGTGGTCATGGTGTGGGGGCCTCGGTCCAGAATGTTTCATCGACGGGTTGAGTCTCGGCAGGCTGCGGCATCATCAGCCGGGCCAGGGAAATAGCGGAAATGGAGGCGATGCCCGACGCCACATGGGGGCTGGCCGACACATCGCAGAATGCCAGCTGACCGGCCTCGGCCGCCGACAGCACCGCGCCCAGGCGTCGGGTGGTGTCCAGACGGCTGGCAAACAGGCGGGTAGCGCCGATTCCGGCGAAGGCTTCCCCGATTTCGGCGGCCTCCACCGCATCGCCGCCCGCGGCCATCACCAGGATGGGCTCGACATCGGCGGCCTCGACCAGCGCTTGAAGATAGTCCATGTCACTTTGCTTGAAGGGATTGAGGCCCGGGGAATCCACCAGCACCAGATCGAAGGCGCCATTGGCCGCCGCCACCGATGCCGCCAAGGATTCCGGGCCACGCGCCCGCACCAGATCGATCTCCAGAATCGAGGTGAAGGCGGCCAGTTGCTCCACCGCCCCGGCCCGGATGTTATCGCAGGTGATGACGCCGACCTGACGCTGCTTCAGCACGCTGCGCGCCGCCAGCTTGGCCACGGCGATGCTTTTGCCCGAGCCGTTGGGCCCAATCAGCATGAAGGCGCGCGGCGCACCGTATTCGGGCAGATGAGCGAAGGTGAAACCCGCCTCCAGGGCGGCCGCGCAGGCCAGAGTCGGATCGTTCAGCGGCGCCATGCGGGCAGCGTTGATCAAGCGGTCGGCCAGCCGTTGCGGTACGCCATGATCGGAAAGCGCCTTGCGGATGATATCGGTGGTGCCCGAGCCGGATTCGGTGACCTCCTCCAGCATTTCGGCGATGGCCATATCTGCATCGACGGATTCCAGGGCGGCGGTGATGCGCACGCCTTTGGTTCCGGCAGCCCGCTGGGTCGAGACGATAATGGCCTCGTCGCCCAGTTCCTGGCGAACCAGCTCCATAGCCTCGGTCATGGTGGGGGCTGTGAAGGACTTGAGCCTCATGGTGCGGTTACGCGCCTCATCTCAGACATTAGATCTGCCCCAGGGTCTTGATGCGGGCCTTGGGGTGGATTTCCGATTGGCTCATCACCACCGTCATGGGCCGGAAGCGCTCGATGATCGACCGCACATAGGGCCGGATGGTGGGAGAACTCAGCAAAATCGGCGTCTCGCCCTGCATGGCGAAGCGCTCGAAGGTCTGGCGGACGCGGGTGATGAAATCCTGCAACTGCGATGGCGCCATGGAGATTTGCTTCTCCTCGCCGCTGCCCACCAGGGATTCGGCAAAGGCCTGCTCCCATTCCGGCGACAAGGTGATCAGCGGAATAAAGCCCTGATGACCGGTATTGGCGTCGGAAATCTGCCGCGCCAGCCGCGCCCGCACATGCTCGGTGATCATGGTGACATTGCGGGTGTGGCCGCAGGCCTCGGCGATGCCCTCCAAGATGGTGGGAAGATCGCGGATGGAGATGCGCTCGGCCAGCAGGTTTTGCAACACCCGCTGCAGGCCGCCCACGGTCATCTGGCCGGGAATCAACTCGGCGATCAGCTTTTGCTGTTCCTTGTCCAACTCGTCCAGCAGCTTTTGAGTCTCGGCATGAGACAACAGCTCGGACATGTTGTCCTTCATCACCTCGGTCAGGTGGGTGGTGATCACCGTCGGCGGGTCGACCACGGTATAGCCGCGAAACAGCGCTTCTTCCCGCGCGGCACTATCGATCCACAAGGCGGGCAGGCCGAAGGTGGGCTCGCGCGTTTTTTCGCCCGGCAAGGTGATCTCCTCGCCGCGCGGGTCCATGATCAGCAGGCTGTTGGGGCGCAAATCGCCGCGCCCGGCCTCTACTTCCTTGACATAGACCACATAGGTATTGGCGGGCAGCTGCATGTTGTCTTGGATGCGGACGCTGGGCATGACAAAGCCCATCTCGGCAGCCACCGCCCGGCGCAACGACTTGATCTGATCGGTCAGACGCTGGCCCTTGGGGGCATTGATTAACTGCAGCAGGCCATAGCCCAGTTCCAGCCGTACATGGTCGATCTTCAAGGCGGTGGAGATGGGCTCTTCCGTCACCGGCGGCTGTTGCAGGCTTTCGGAAACCTCGACCGCCTTGGCGGCATCAACCCGAACCCGCTCCTGCTTGTCCAGGAAGAAGGCGGCGGTGCCCATGCCGATACCCAGGATGGCGAACGGCAGGAACGGCATGTTGGGCACCAGCGACATCAGGGTCATCAGCGCCCCCGCCATGCCCACCGCGCGGGGATAGCCAGCCAGCTGGCTGAACAGCGCCTTGTCCACCGATTCACGGACGCCCGCCTTGGTCACCAGCATGCCCGCCGACACCGAGACGATCAGCGCCGGAACCTGGGTCACCAGTCCTTCACCCACCGTCAGCTTGGTATAGACGTCGGCGGCCTGGGCGAAGGTCAGGCCGTTCTGGGCCATGCCGATGATCATGCCGCCGATGACATTGATGGCGGTGATCATCAGACCCGCGACGGCATCACCGCGCACGAATTTGGAAGCACCGTCCATGGAGCCGAAGAAGGCCGATTCCTGCTCCAGCTCGGCGCGGCGCGCCCGCGCGGTGGGCTCGTCGCACAACCCCGCCGACAGATCGGCGTCGATAGCCATCTGCTTGCCCGGCATGGCGTCCAGGGTGAAGCGGGCCGCCACTTCGGCGATACGGGTCGAGCCCTTGGTGATGACCACGAAATTGACGATCACCAAGATGGCGAAGACGATGATGCCGATGACGAAATTGCCCGCCATGATGAAGCTGGCAAAGGCGGCGATGACATGACCGGCACCCTCGACCCCTTCATGGCCGTGCGACAGGATCAGACGGGTAGAGGCCAGATTAAGCGCCAGCCGGATCAGAGTGGTGATCAGCAAGACGGTGGGATAGGAGCTGAACTGCAACGGCTTCTCGATGAAGATCGAGACCATCAGGATCAGCACCGAAATGGTGATGGACAGCGACAGCCCCATGTCCAGCGCCCATGGCGGCAGCGGCAGAATCAGCACCATCAAGATGATGATGACGCCGAACGCCAGCCCCACATCGCCCCGGCGCAAGGCCGAGCCGAAGCGTCCCAATAATTCCTGGCCCGCTGTACTCTGACCCGCCGCCTGTTCGTCAGCCATGATGGATCATCTAAATCGCCGCCCGTTCAGCTTCGCCGCCCGCGGGCGGCGGTACATCGACCCCTTCGTCGGAATATTGCTTGAGCTTGTTGCGCAGCGTGCGGATGGAGATGCCCAGAATATTGGCGGCATGGGTGCGGTTGCCCAGGCAATGGCTCAGGGTATCGATGATCAGGTCGCGCTCGACCTCGGCCACCGTCTTGCCCACCAGGGCCGACCGCCCCGCCCCTATGACCGAGGCGGCGGCATTGGCCGCCTGAGCCACCAGCGGATCGGGATTGGTGCCCACCGGCGCACCTGACAAGATGATGGCCTCAGAGCCGATCTCGTTACCCGATGCCAGCAATACCGCGCGATGCATGGTGTTTTCCAGCTCGCGCACATTGCCGCGCCAGACATGGCGCGTCAGCATCTGACGCACTTCGGCGGACAGGGACCGCTGTGGCAGGCCGTTGGCCTCGGTATAGCGCTTGACGAAATGGTCGGCCAGAACCGCGATGTCGAGCGGACGCTCGCGCAGGGACGGCAAGGCCAGGGTCACCACGTTGAGGCGGTAGTAAAGATCCTCGCGGAAAGTGCCCTTCCTGATCTCGTCTTCCATGTTGCGGTTGGAGGTGGCGAGAATGCGGACATCGACCTTCACCGGCTGGCTGCCGCCCACCCGGTCCAGTTCCTTTTCCTGAAGCACGCGCAGCAGCTTGGATTGCAGCCGCACATCCATCTCCGAGATTTCGTCCAGCAGCAACGTGCCGCCATTGGCCTCCTCGAACTTGCCGAGACGCCGGGCCACCGCGCCGGTGAATGCCCCCTTCTCGTGGCCGAACAGTTCGGATTCCAGCAGATTCTCTGGAATGGCGGCGCAATTGACCGCCACGAAGCGCTTTTCGCTGCGGCGGCTTTTCTTGTGGATGAAGCGGGCGATCAACTCCTTGCCGGTGCCGGACTCGCCGGTGATCATGATCGAGGCGTCGGAATTGGCTACCTGCTCGGCCAGTTTCAAGGTCTGCGCCATGCGCGGATCCTTGAAGACGATGTTATGGCTTTCCTGGGTGACGGCGGCGATGACGGCGGCGATCAGTTCGGCGTCGGGCGGCAGCGGGATGTATTCCTTGGCGCCCGCCTTGATCGCCCGCACTGCGGCGGAAGCGTCCGAGGCGATCCCGCAGGCGACCACCGGCACGACAATGCGCTCGGCCTCCAGCGATTCGATCAGGCCTTTGATGTCGCGCTTGACGTCGATCATCACCAGATCGGCGCCATGGGTCCGCAGAATCTCCAGCCCCGCCAGCACATCTTCGGCGACGCTGACCTTGGCGCCCCGCGCCATGGCGATCTGGCTGGCCGCTCCGATCTGGCCGTCAAGCGTCCCGATGATCAGAAGTCGCATCTCGTCCCTCTCTCGTCCGTCATTTGGCCCTCAAACGCCGGTCACCCGCGCGCAGACGCGAATCAAATATGTTTGTCGGCAAAGCCGACTGGCCGCAACTCCGAGCCAATAAGAAGGTATTGGCTCGTCGGTTCTTACAACACCCCACATCCCAACCCCTCGCCTAAGCGCGGTCGGTCTTGATGATTTCCGTCATGGTCACGCCCAGACGGTCTTCGACCACCACCACTTCGCCACGGGCCACCAGCCGGTTGTTCACATAGATGTCGATGGCTTCACCGACCTTACGGTCCAGCTCAACCACCGCACCGCGCCCCAGCTTCAGCAGTTGATTGACCTGCATGGTGGCCTTGCCCAGCACCGCCGAAACCTGCACCGGAATATCGTAGACGGCCTCCAGATCACGGGCCGAGCGCGGAACATCGGGGATATCGCCGCGTTGCTCTTCACCCTCGGGCTTGAAGTCGCTCAATTCAAAATCCGGCATCATGTCCTCCTGAACCGGCCGCATGGGCCGGTGGAATGCTAGTTTTCACGGCGTTCGGGCGGCGCCAGAGAGCGTTCGACCGCCGCTTCGATATCAGCCAGCAGGCGGGCCTGGTCACGCTCGGCGCCGCCATCGGTCCATTCCACCCGGCAATCTCCCGCCCCCAGTCGGGGATCGGCCTGCACCACCACGCGCCCCTCGAAGCCATGGTGAACCGCCTCGGCCTCCAGTTTCTCGCGCACCGGGTCCACCAGGGAGGCCGCCACCCGGACAATGATACGCGGCTCGTCCAGCACATGGGCGAAGCATTCCTGGACCGTCCGCACCACTTCTTCGAAGGCGTTGCTCTCGCATGCCGCGGGCAGCACCCGCTTCAGGACCGCCATGGCCACCCGCGCCGCCACCCGCTGACTGACGTCGGCGGCATCGGCCTGCGCCTCGGCCAAACCGGCCAGACCGGCGGTCAGATTGGTCATGGCCAGGGCCATCGCGTGCTCGGTGGTCTGCGTCGCTTCTTCCAATCCCTGGCGGTGGCCCTCGTCATAGGCGGAATCCCGCACCAGCTGAAGGTCTTCCTCGGTGAAGGTGGGCGGCGGCGGCGCTTCAGGCTCGTATACCTCCTCCTCTTCCGGCGCGGTCTCAGGCGTGTGCGGGCGCGCGTGCTGCGGGCTGAAGTCCAGATCGAACATATATTTTTTGTACGTGCTCATGAAAATCCCAGATCGATCGTGATGTACTTACCTTCAGCGAACATGTCGGACGAATGAAACACGACACCGATGAACACAGATGAATTCTTAATCTGTGTCCTAAAAAAGTTTGCCCTCTCAGGCGGCTAGTAGACCAGTTCGTCTTCCTCGCGGCCTTCGGAGATGACGATCTGACCCGACGCAGCCAGTTCCTTGGCCATGACCACGATGGCGGACTGGGCCTGATCCACATCGCGCAGACGCACTGGTCCCAGGGCCTCCATATCGTCTTTCAGCATCTTACCCGCGCGTTCGGACATATTCTTGAAGAACAGTTCCTTGACCGCGTCGGCGCCACCTTTGAGCGCGATGGCCAACTTGTCCTTTTCGACCGAGCGCAGCAGCACCTGGACACCGGCGGCGTCGAGGCGGATGAGGTCGTCGAAGGTGAACATGAGGGCCTTGATCTTCTCCGAGCTTTCGCGGTTGCGCTCTTCCAGGGCCGACATGAAACGGTTCTCGGTATTGCGGTCCAGGTTGTTGAAGATATCGGCCATCATCTCGTGGGCATCGCGGCGCTGGGTCCGGGCCAGATTGGTCATGAACTCGGTGCGCAGCGTCTTTTCCACGCCATCCAACACTTCCTTTTGCACCGCCTCCATGCGCAGCATGCGCATGATGACTTCCATGGCGAAGTTTTCCGGCAGAATCGCCAGCACCCGCGAGGCATGGTCGGGTTTGATTTTGGCCAGCACCACGGCGACGGTCTGGGGGTATTCGTTCTTCAGATAATTGGCCAGCACCTGCTCGGACACGTTGCCCAGCTTGTCCCACATGGTGCGGCCTGCCGGACCGCGGATTTCTTCCATGATGGTGTTGACGCGGTCCTTGGGCAGGCTCTTCATCAGCAGGCGTTCGGTGGTATCGAACGAGCCGGTCAGCGAGCCGGTCGAAGACAGCTGGTCGGCGAATTCCACGAACACGCGCTCGACCATGTTTGACGACACCGTACCCAGGCTGGCCATGATCTGGGACAGTTCCTTGATCTCGTCGTCGCCCAGCATGCCGAACAACTTGGACGACTGTTCCTCGGCCAAGGACAGCATGAACATGGCGGCCTTTTGCGGGCCGGTGAGAGAGCGGTAGTCCTCTTTGACGCGTGCCATGGATCAGCGAGCCTCTTAGCTTTCCTGGTAGAGCCAGTTGCGGATGATGGACAGCGCCTCTTCCGGGTGCTTGTCGACGATTTCGCCGATCTTGCGGATCGAGGATGCCTTGACCCGGCCTTCCACCTTGTCGATGTCGATGAGTTCGTCGGCGATCACCTCGTCCTCGCCGCCCAGCGGCGCGGGCATGCCGGCGCTGCCGGGGCCGGTCAGTTGCGGCATCGAGCCGCCTTCGGCGGTCAGCAGGCGGCGGCCATCGGGACCGACCTGACCCTGCATGGATTCGATGGCGCGGCTGATGAGCGGGCGCAGCACCAGAAGCAGGAACAAGATGGCGACGATGGACAAGCCCAGATTGGATACCACCTTCTCGACGAAATCACGCCGCATGCCAAAGATGAACTCACCCGGCTCCTCGGCCTGATCCAGTTCTTCGCCCTTGTAGAAGGGCATGGAGGCAACCTTGACCTGATCGTCACGATCCCTGGTAAAGCCGATGGCCGACTTCACCAGGGCCTCGATCTGCGCCAGCTCCTCGGGAGTACGGTCGCGGTACGAGGTCTGCTTGCCGTCGGTGCCCGACTTCTCGCGCACGCCGTCCACCAGAACTGCGGCAGAAACCTTGCGGATCTCGCCGGTCTCGCGGACGGTGTTCTTGGTCTTCTTCGAAATCTCGTAGTTGACGGTTTCCTGGTTCTTGTTGCTTTTGGTCGATGTGCGGAGATTGCCGCTGGACGAGGCATTGGGATCGGGCAAATTCTGCTGCACCGTCACCGGGGTCGGCTCGGAATCCTGGCTTTGCTCGCCCTCGTTGACCGTCACCTGCGACCGGACCACCTTGGTTTCGGGGTCATAGGTCTCCTCGGTGGTGACGGCACGGCTGAGATCCATATCCACGGTCACTTCAGCCCGGACACGTCCCGGCCCCAGCGAGCGCTCCAGCAGATCCTCGATGGTCTTGACCAGCCGGGCCTCGTAATTCAGGCGCATTTCCTCGGCGGATTGGGCCATGTATTCCTGGCTGTTCTCAAAGCCTTTGGCCAGCAAGGTGCCTTTGTCATCAACAATGGAGATACGCGACGGCTTCATCTTGGGCACCGCCGCCGCGATCAGATGCTGGATCGCCAGCGATTGGGCCTTTTCCAATCGCGAATTGCCCTGCATCTTCAAAATCACCGAGGCGGAAGGCTCTTGCGTATCGCGCGAGAAAGCCTCGCGCTTGGGCAGCACCAGATGGACGCGCGCCGCCTTGACCTTGTCGATGGAACGGATGGTCTTGGCCAGCTCGCCTTCCATGGCGCGTACCATGGTGATGTTCTGCTGGAAGCTGGTAGAGCCCAGTGCGTCCTGCTTATCGAACAGCTCGTAACCTGCCATGCGGCCACCACTCGGCAAGGCCTGCTCGGCCATACGCACCCGCAGGTCAAGCTTGCGGTCCTTGGGAACCCAGACTTCGCTGCCTTCCTTGCGCAGCTCGTAAGGGATCTTGTCGGTGGTCAATTTTTCGATGATCTGCTTGGAATCGGCCAGATCGAGATCGCCGTAGAGCAGCTCCATCTGGGGCGCGGCGACGCGGCTCATCAGATAGATGAAGAACCCGAGAATGCTGACACCGACGCCAGCAATAGCGGCAAGGCGCATGGGGCCAAGGCCGCGCAGCATTTGCAGGAATGCGTTCACGTGTTCTCCATCGCACCAAGGCTCTCACTGGCCGCGGGCGGGACCGACCGACCGCGCGTACCGGGAACCGGCCTCGCTTCACGATGCCAGGGTAAGTCCGCGCCCCTGAAGAGATGGTTAACAACCCGGCAATTATTGCCGAGTTACGTGATCTTATCCGATATCGAGATGGCCCTCGGCATAGGGGCGATAGCGCAGATCCTTGCCGATAATGTGCTGCATCAGCCACCGCGATAGAAAGTCCAGCATCTCCGAGGGGCTGACGCTGCCCGGCTGCGTCAAGGTGCGGCTTTCCATGGCGGCGACTTCGCCCACCATGTCCCGATGGGTCCGCCGATGCTCCTCCAGATCGGGATAGCCGCAGGCGGCCAGGATCTTCTCCTCCTCGGCGAAGTGATAGCGCGTGTAGTCAAGAAGATTGCCCAGCACCGTTTCCACGACCCGGGAGGCATCGCCCTGCATGGCATCAAACAGGAGATTGATCAGCTCGATCAACCTCCTGTGATGGGCATCCATACGCGGGATGCCCACACTCAGGTTTTCCGTCCACTCCAGGTAAGCCATGATCCAGCGCCCCTTTATTCTGGAAGGTATCCAGCATGCCGGGGGCGGCTAGATCAAGCAAGCCCGGAGGGGTCAGCGCACCGAAACCCGGTCCACCACCCATTTGACGCCCTCGGCCTCGCGGACAAAGGCGATGGCGCGGGTGACGTCCTCGGCTGAACGCGCGGTTCCCAGCAGATAGGCCACGCCGCCGACCACCCGCACCACATAGGCGCCCGCCAGCTTGTCTTGGCCCAGCAACCCGGCATAGATCCTCTGTTCGCGGTTGGAATCGGGCACGAAGTCGGGTGAGGCGGGATTCTCCGACAGGCTCAGTTCGTCATGGACGACCAGGACATCCTCGGCGACCTTGGCCAATTGCACCGCCCGGCGGCGGTATTCGGGCTTGGAGACAGCGCCGGTCAGCAGAACCGTGCCATCCCACGCCTTGACCGAGACGCCCTTGAAGGCCTCCTTATCGGTCTCGACAAGGCGATTGACCACGGCGCGGCCGATGGAATCGTCACGATTGCGGTCACCGCGGGCGCGCACCACCCGACCCTGATCATCCATGGTGACCGCCGAGGCTTTGGGCGCGGACACGGCGGCGGGCTCGGCGGCGCAGCCTGCCAGCAGCAGGGCAGCGCACAGAGCCACGGGGAGTGATGAGATTTTAGTGAGATGCAGCTTCTTGGCCATCGGAATCGTCGCCATCCTCGTCGAGGGCCGCCTCGGTGGCGGCGTCCAGTTGCTTGCCGTGGCGGTAGCGCCGGTAAAGCCAGACGCCGATCACCCCGGAGAGGACGAACAATACCACGCTCGCTCCGATGCGAAAGGCCGGATCAACCTGAATTCCGCTGCCCAGCAGGGTGAACACCGCTGTTTGCGGCAGATAGCCCAGCAGCGAGGCGGCAAAGAACGGCAGAGCCACCACGCCCGAAACCCCGGCGGCCAGATTGGTCAGCAGATTGCTGCCCACTGGTAACAGCCGGACCAGTAAGGTCATGCCGAAGGTATTGCCCGCCAGGAAGGTGTCCAGGGTGGCGATCTTTTGGGGAAACCGCCGGGCCAGAACCTCGCGCCCCATGAAGCGGGCGTAAAAGAACGCCCCGACACAGCCCAGCAGCGAGGCCAGCGACGACCACACCAGTCCCTCGGCAAAGCCAAAGGCATAGCCCGCCATGAAACAGACCGCCTGGCGCGGCAGGCCGATGCCGATGAAGACCCCGCCCACCAGGACGAACAGACCGTCGCCGGACAGCCCCTTGCCGCGCACCTGCGCATCGATCCAATGAGTGTCCAAGGCATCCTTGAGCCCCATGGACTCAATCAGAAAGCCGATAGCGGCCAGGGTGACGATAAGAACCAATCCCCGCCCCAAGGCGCGTGCATTGAACAGGGAGGGATGCCCGTGGGTCACTCCGCTTGACCGTCCACCACCGGGTTGCGGGCACGGCGCATCAGCCACATCACCCCGAACAGATCGACGATGCCGACCCAAAGGCGGTTCCACACACCATATTTGGAGATGCCGCGTTCGCGCGGACGGTGATTGACGCGGACCACCTCGACCCGCCCCCCGGCTCGAATGATCAAGGCGGCCATGAAGCGGTGCATATGGTCGAAACGAGGCAGATCAAGGAACAAAGCGCGGGGCAAAATCTTGATGCCGCTGCCGGAATCGGGGGTGCCGTCGTTCAGAAGCTTGGACCGGATGCCATTGGCAACCTTAGAGGATAGGCGGCGGATGCCGTTGTCGCGCCGGGTGGCCCGCCAGCCGGTAATCATGGCCAGGGGCTGGTCCGCCTCGGGGAGGGCGCGCCAGCACTCCAGCATGGCGGGAAGGTCGGCGGGATCGTTCTGGCCGTCGCCGTCCAGAGTGCCGACCAACAGGCCCGAGGCGTGCTTGACGCCGGTGGCCACCGCCTGGCTCTGGCCGCAGCTGGCACGGTGTCGGACAACCCTGAGACGGGGATGCAGCAGCTTGGCCTGAGCCAGAATCTGGGGCGTGGCATCGTCCGAGCCGTCATCGACATAGACGACCTCGAACTCGACCCGGCCTTGCAGGACGGTATGGATTTCCTCAAGCAAGGGCAGAATGTTCTCGGCCTCGTTCTTGACCGGGACCACCACCGAAAGCTCAGGAATCGTGCGGGTGATCACGACAGCCCCGCCCGCCCCATCTCCAGGAATTTCTCACGGCGGCGAGCCCGCAGAATGCCGCCTTCCAGGCCCGACAGATCGCGCAGCGCCGAATCCAGCGACAAGGTAAGGGTCTGGTACATCAGGTCGATATTGCGATGCGCCCCGCCCAGGGGCTCGGGCACCACCGAATCGATGACTCCCAGCTTCAGCAGGTCTTGGGCGGTCAGGCGCAGTTGCTCGGCCGCATCCTTGGCGTTCTCGCCCGAACGCCACAAGATGGAGGCGCAGCCCTCGGGGCTGATCACCGAATAGATCGAATGCTCCAGCATAATCACGGTATTGCCGCAGGCCAGGGCGATGGCTCCGCCCGACCCGCCCTCGCCGATGATGACCGAAATCAGCGGCACCCGGACGTCGAGGCAGGTCTCGATGGAGCGCGCGATGGCCTCGGCCTGGCCGCGGGCCTCGGCATCGACGCCGGGATAGGCGCCGGCCGTATCCACCAGGGTGATGACCGGTACCTGGAAATGGTCGGCCATCTCCATCAGGCGCTTGGCCTTGCGGTAGCCCTCGGGCTTGGCCATGCCGAAATTGTGGCGGATGCGGCTTTCGGTATCCTGGCCCTTCTCGTGGCCGATCACCATCACCGAGCGGCCCCGGAAGCGGCCAAGGCCGCCGACGATGGCTTGATCCTCGGCAAAGGCGCGGTCGCCCGCCAGGGGAGTGAAGTCCTCCACCAGGGCGGCGATATAGGCCAGCGCATGCGGACGCTCGGGGTGGCGTGCCACCTGCGTCTTCTGCCAGGGCGTGAGCTTGGCGTAAGTCGATCGCAGCAGCTTATCGACCTTTGCCTGGAGCTTGCTCACCTCGTCGGCGATGTTGACGTCGCCGCCATCCGACAGGTGCCGCAGCTCCTCGATTTTGCCCTCGAGCTCGGCGATGGGCTTTTCGAATTCAAGGATATGCATGGGAGCATGTCATACAAGCACATGCGGTCCGGGGCAAGGGGGGCTTGTTGCCGCAGGAGGCATATGGCACTTTTCCTCGGCTATTTATTGAAAGGGTGGCCATGAGCGAGTTGGTTTTGTCGTGTGTCGATGCCGGGGTTCAGATCATCCGCATGAACCGGCCGGACAAGAAAAACGCCCTGATCGGCGAGATGTACACCGCCATGGCTGAGGCCGTCACCCGCGCCGAAGCCGATTCCGAGGTCGGCGTGATCTTGCTGGTGGGCAGCGATGCCGATTTCTCCGCCGGGAACGATCTCGGGGATTTCCTGACCTGGGAGAGCCTGACCGGTTCAGTGGCCGAGCGCTTCATCCATACCGTCGCCCAGGCCAAAAAGCCGGTGGTCGCCGCCGTGCGGGGATCGGCCATCGGAATCGGCATCACCATTTTGCCCCATTGCGATCTGGTCTATGCCGTGGCGGGGACAAAGTTTGTCACCCCCTTCGTCAATCTCGGCATCGTGCCCGAGGCAGGCTCAAGCATGACCCTGCCCGCCTTGGCCGGTCACCGCCGGGCCGCGGCCATGCTGATGCTGGCCGAGCCCTTCGACACCGACACCGCCCTGGCTATCGGCCTGATCAACGCCGTGGTGCCTTCCGAAGAGCTGGAGCCCACTGCCATGGCGGCGGCGCGCAAGCTGGCTGCCAAGCCGCGCGACACCCTGCTCAAGGTCAAGGCGCTGATGAAGCGCCCGCCCGAGCCCATGATGGACCGTCTGGCTTACGAGGCGCGGGTATTCGATGAATGCCTGAAACGCCCAGAACTCAAGGAAGCCGTCGCCGCGTTCCAGGAAAAGCGGCCCCCCGACTTCTCCAAATGCCGGTGATCACTTCACCGTATGGGGCATGACGCCCAGCTTGCGGGCGGCATGTTGGACGATCAGTTTGGACAGGGCGAAGGTGGTGGTGTCGAAGCGGACCCGCAGGCAGGTCTGATCGGCATGCACCACCGTGCCAGTGACGCTGACCGAGGCGTTGAGGATCAGGCGGTTGCCTTCCCGCGGATAGAGGGTGATGAGCACCGGCGTCTTGGGCGGATCGATCAGGCGGGCGATCCGGGCGCCGCCGATGGAAATATCGCTCAGATCCATCAAGATGCCCCCGATATTGGCCATCAGGCCCCGGCCATCGAAGCGGGTGGCCATACGGCGGTCGAAACCAGGGGCAACGGCGAGGTTCGGCATGGTCTTTTCCTCCTGCGCGGTGGCCAGAACATGCCCCAGTGTGGCGTGGGCTGTGTGTGAAAAGACAGTTACGAACCTAGATTTATTATGCCTATTTCTGGTGAAACAATTTACCGGAGCGGGGCCTCTGGCCGCAGCCATAAGCCCCGCTCCGGGCCGGATTTACAGGCCGTAGGCCTTGGCCATCTCGGAATCCTTGGCGGCGACGATCTTCGCCAGATCGACGATGACCTTGGCCTGCTTCCAGGTGGCGTCGTCTTGCATCTTGCCGTCGATCATCACGGCGCCGGTGCCGTCGGGCATCGCTTCGAGGATCTTCTTGGCGAACAGCACCTCGTTGATCTCGGGGCTGAACACCTTTTTGGCGATCTCGATCTGCTTGGGGTGCAAGCTCCAGCCCCCGGCGCAGCCCAACAGGAAGGCATTGCGGAACTGCGCCTCGCAGGCGGCATCGTCGGAGAAGTCGCCGAACGGACCATAGAACGCCTTGATCCCTGCGCTTTGGCAGGCATCGACCATCTTGGCGACGGTGTAGTGCCACAGATCCTGCTGGAACAAGGTGCGGCCGCTTTTACCTTCGGCGGCGTCTTCCAACACGCCGTAGAAAGGATGGCCGCCGCCGACGCGGGTGGTCTTCATCCCGCGCGAAGCGGCAAGATCGGCAGGCCCCAGGCTCATGCCGTGCATGCGGGGTGAGGCCTGAGCGATGGCGGCGATGTTCTCGACGCCCAGAGCGGTTTCCAGAATGGCGTGGATCAGGATCGGGCGCCGGACCCCGTGCTTGGCCTCCAACTGAGCCAGCAACTGGTCGAGATAGTGGATATCCCACGGCCCTTCCACCTTGGGCAGCATGACCACGTCCACATTGTTGCCGGCCTCGGCCACGATGGTGGTGACGTCGTCAAGGAACCACGGTGAGTTCAGGCAGTTGACGCGGGTCCACAGGCCGGTGTTGGGATTGTCCCAGGCCTTGGCCACCTCGACGAAGCCCGCCCGCGCCGCTTCCTTGGCATCGGCGGGAATGGCGTCTTCCAGATTGCCCAGCAGCACATCAACCTGACGGCCGATTTCGGCGGCCTTGGCCCGCATCTTCTCCACATGGGGCGGGAAGAAGTGAATCATGCGCTCCAGCCGGACCGGCAATTCACGATAGGGGGCCGGGGCGCCGATAGCCAACGGCTCGAAGAACTTCCGGGGGGGCTTGATGCTCATGGGGCGCAATCCTCTTGCGGCGAAAGACGGTGGGCCGCAATAATGATGCGTGATGGTGCGGCGCACAAGTGGGAAAGAAAAGGGATCAACCCCAGCGTCAAGCACGGGGCATCCATTCCCCAGATGCCCTGGACGCCGGAACATGGTGGGGGCATGATAACACCATACCTTTGGAAGGGAGGCGGCATGATCCCTATCATCGGGGCCGAAGTCTTGGGACTACAGGAGCTTCCCGTTCGCTCCGCCGCGATAGAACCATCGGCGACGGATGGGGGCGATGGCGTGGTTTCCGGCCTCCATCGCGGCACAATCCTCCACGCCCTGAAAATCCTTCTGGTCGAAGACGATCCCGGTGACGCCATGCTGATCCGCATCGCGCTGTCCGAGCAATTGGGCGGCGACATGGCGCTGAGTTCGTCGGAAACCCTGGCCGGTGCCCGCACCCTGGCCGCCCAAGGCGGTTTCGACGTGGCGCTGCTGGATCTCAGCCTGCCCGATTCCTCCGGCCTCAAGACTCTGACCCGATTGCAGGAGGCGGCGCCGTCCCTGCCCATCGTGGTCATGACCGGCCTTGACGACCCCCGCTTCGCCGACAGCGCCCTGGAGGCTGGAGCCCAGGATTACCTGGTCAAGGGAACCGATCCCGGTCCCGGCGTGGTGCGGGCGATCCGCTATGCCATCACCCGCATGCACGCCGAGGTCGAGCGCCGGGCGCTGATCGCAAGCCTGACCGCCGAACGCAACCAGATGCAGGCCGAACTGACGGCGGCGCGGGCCATGCAATTCGACCTGCTGCCGCGCGGGACACGCATTTCCGGGCAACTGGCCGGGCTCGGCCTGCGCATCAGCCACTATTTCCAGCCATCCTCGGCCATCGGCGGCGATATGTGGGGCTGCGTCGAAGCAGGGCCATCGCGCGTGACGGTCTTCGCCTATGACTTCGCCGGGCACGGCGTCAGTGCCGCCCTCAACGTTTTTCGGCTGCACACAGTCTTGGGGCATCACTCCGATCTGTTCGCCAACCCGGCGGCGCTGCTGGCCCAGGTTAACGCCACCTTGCTGCCGCTACTGCCCAAGGGGCAGTTCGCCACCATGTTCGTCGGCTGCATCGATACCGCCGAGAACAGCCTGACCTGGGCAGCGGCAGGGGCGCCGCGCCCGGTGCTGCTACTGCCCGATCGAATCGAGATGCTGGAGACCCGAGGTCTGCCCCTGGGTCTCAGCCTGGATGCCAACTATGTTACCCATCGGATTGAATTCCCGGTAGGCGCCGGGCTGTTCGTTTACAGCGACGCCATGACCGAAGCCCTCGATCTGGCCGGACGGCCCATGGGCGAGGCGCGGATGGCATTGAATCTCGGCCTCGCCATGCCCCAGGGCGAGGCCGCCCTGACGGTGATGCTGGACCGCTTCTTCGAGGCAGCCCAGCTTCCCATCGAGGATGATCTGACGGCGGTATGGATTACCCGGTCGGCTCCTGCGGGCCAGGCCGGACTCAGCACGGAAGGATGACGCCAAATGGATGTTCGAACTGTCGAGGCCGCCGGACAACGCACGTTCTATCTCAGCGGCCGATTGACCTACCGCGACAACGAATCCTTCGCCGCCATTCTCGCCCAGTTCAGCGGATTGGCCCGTATGGCGGCGGTGCTTGATCTGTCCGATCTGGAATATCTGGATTCCTTCGGCATTGGCCTGATGGTCCTGGCCCGCGATGAAGCCGATAAGTACAAGCTTGCCTTGTCCATCGCTAATCCAGCCAAAACGGTCCGCGATCTGTTCGACCATATGGGGCTGAGCGGCGAATTGCCCCTGGTCCACGCTCCAGTTCATGGCGGCCATGCCGTCACCGCCTCGGCCAGCGACGCCCTGACCATCAAGCCCATCGAGACCGGGGGCTATCCCGGCGTCCACCTGGAAGGCCGCTTCACCATGAGCAGCCAGGCGGACTTCCTGCCGGTGGTCAAGACCATCGGTACATTGAAAGGCGGCAAGTATGTTATCGAGCTGTCGCGGCTGACTTTCATGGATTCCAGCGGACTGTCCATGATCATGGTGGCCAATGATGAAGCCCGCAGGGCGGGGGTGCAATTGGTACTGAGCAACCCGGTCGATCGGGTCAAGGATCTGCTGCATCTGGCGGCGGTGGATCTGGTCATGTCGGTTCATGGGACACCCTGACCACGGCCACATTGCAACAAGCTCCCCGGTCGGGGTGCTGGTTGTCGGCCCGGCCCCCGCCGAGACGGTCGTACGGGCCTGGGCTGCGCGGGGAATCCGCATTCTTCATGACCAACCTGCCGCGTCTCCCTGTCTGGTCTGCGGCCCCGCCACCCCCGCGTTCCTGACAACGGGCCTGAACGCCCCCTTTGCCGGCTTCATCGAACGTGACGACGAGAGTGAAGCACAAGGACTGTCCGAAGATGCCCTGGCGGCGATTCGGTGCGGCGGACGGGTGCTGTCCATCACCGCCGCCGCCGCCTATGGCGCCGATGTCGCCCGGATCATGAGCGAGTCCATCGCAGCCTGGCTGGTCCCGCCGCAGGATGTGATGGAAAGGGTGGAAATCGCCCTCAGCGAAGCGGTTTCCAATGCCGTTTTGCACGGCAATCTCGGCCTCGACAGCGATTTGCGCCAAAGTCTGGCCGGGCTGGAGCAGTTTCAAATCCTGCTGGCCGAGCGGATGGCCGATCCTGCCCTGTCGCGGCGCCGCTTGTATCTGACAGCCGGAGATCATGACGGCATGATTCAGATCTCGGTCACCGATCAGGGCGGCGGCTTTGATTTTGCCCGCGCGATCTCGGCACCGGTCATTCCGGGCAAGGCTTCGGGCCGTGGCCTCCAACTGATTTTACGTCTGTGCGACAATGTGGTCGGACATAATGGCGGGCGCGGCCTGACCATGTACTGGCGGCAAGATGGAAACAGGTGAGTGACCGGCGAGCCACAGACATGACTCGCCTCGTTGTCCCTCAAGCACCGGGCGGCCGGCCTCTGATAACGGCTTATTTCTCGAGAACGGCCCAGCCCTTGTCGGACGCGGTGAAGCGGCCCGAGGCCTTCTGGCTCTGCTCGCCCAGCGGCCCGTCCATGGTCATCTCGAAGTCGCAAGTGTAGCCGGGATTGCCCTCGGCCTTGACGCAGCCCAGTTTCTTGAAGGCCTTGACGGTAATCACCAGTTCCTTGCCGATGGCGGCCCCCACCGCCTTCATCTCGGCGTTGACGTCGTCGAAGCGGCCCTGGATGGCCTTCTTCATATCGGCTTCCGAAGGCTCGCCGCCGCAGGCGGTCAGCACGGCACAGATGGCGGTCACGGTCAGCAGGCTGCCCCCCCGGCGAACACTGGTCGTCACGGTCACTCTCCTCTTGCGTGGTCTGCTTTGGGTATAGTCCCGGATATTTCGTCGCACAACCGGAACGGAAAAAGAAAACTCCCGGCAGAGTCTGAAACTCCGCCGGGAGCATTCCCGAACGCTCAGGTGTGGAGCGGGCGTCCATCTACCGCCAAGGCGGCTTCCTTGACCGCTTCACCCAGACCGGGATGGGAATGGCAGGTCCGCGCGATATCCTCGGCCGCGGCCCCGAACTCCATGGCCAAAACCACCTCGGCCAGCAGATCGCCGGCATTGGGGCCGATGATATGGGCGCCCAGCACCAGGTCGGTGGCGGCATCGGCCAGGATCTTGACGAAGCCTTCGACCTCATTCATGGACCGCGCCCGGCCATTGGCAGTGAAGGGGAACTTGCCCGCCTTATAGGCGATGCCGTCCTTCTTCAACTGCTCTTCGGTCTTACCCACCGAGGCCACTTCCGGCCAGGTGTAGACCACCGCCGGGATAGCGTCGTAGTTCACGTGACCGTGCTGACCGGCCAGGATCTCGGCCAGGGCGACGCCCTCTTCCTCGGCCTTGTGGGCCAGCATGGCGCCGCCGACCACGTCACCGATGGCGTAAACGCCGGGAACATTGGTGCGGAACTGACCATCGATCAGGATGAAACCGCGCGGATCGACCGCGACACCGACCTTGTCCAGACCCAGACCCTCGGTGTAGGGCTTGCGGCCGATAGCCACCAGGACACAATCGGCCGCGATGACCTCGGCGCCCCCCCCGGCAGCGGGTTCGACAGTGACGGTAGCCGCCTTGCCCGTCTTTTCCACCTTGGTGACCTTGGTCCCCAGTTTGAACTCCATCCCCTGCTTGGCGAGGATGCGCTGCATCTGCTTGGACACCTCGCCGTCATTGAACGGCAGGATGCGGTCGAGAAATTCCACCACCGTGATCTTGGTGCCGAGACGCCCCCAGACAGTGGCCAATTCCAGACCGATGACACCGCCGCCGATCACCACCATGTGCTTGGGCACCTTGGGCAGGGCCAAAGCACCGGTGGAGGATACAATCACCTCCTCGTCGATGGCGACGCCCGGCAGCGGCGTGACGTCCGAGCCGGTGGCAATGACGATATGCTTGGCGGCGATGGTTCTGGCGCCATCCTTACCGGTGACCTCGATCTGGCCGGGGCCGGTGATGGCACCGGCGCCGATGATGTAGGTTACCTTGTTCTTCTTGAACAGGAACTCGATGCCCTTGGTGTTGTCGGAGACCACCTTATCCTTGTGGCCCATCATGCCGGGCAGGTCGAGTTCGACCTTACCAACCTTGACGCCAAAGGCGCCCAGCTCGTGGGCGGCGGCATGGTAATGGTGTGACGCCGACAGCAGCGCCTTGGAGGGAATGCAGCCCACATTGAGGCAGGTGCCGCCGAGCGTGCCGCGCTTTTCCACGCAGGCGGTCTTGAGGCCCAGCTGGGCGGCGCGGATGGCGGCGACATAGCCGCCGGGGCCACCGCCGATGATGACGACGTCGAAGGATTCAGTGCTCATAAATTTGTCCCCTACCCAGCGTCATCCCCCGGGTTTGACCCAGGGGCCATGGATGGCCGGGACAAGCCCGGCCATGACGACAATGGAAGCGCCTACATCTCCAGCAGGATGCGCTGCGGATCCTCGATGCATTCCTTGACGCGCACCAGGAACGACACCGCCTCGCGGCCATCGATGATGCGGTGGTCATAAGACAGCGCCAGATACATCATGGGACGCGCCTTGATGGAGCCGTCAGGCATGACCATGGGGCGCTGCTGCACCTTGTGCATGCCGAGGATGCCGGACTGGGGGGTATTGAGGATGGGGGTGCTCATCAGCGAGCCGTAAACACCGCCATTGGAGATGGTGAAGGTGCCGCCGGTCAGGTCTTCCATGCCCAGCTTGCCGTCGCGGGCCTTCTTGCCCAGCGCGGCGATGCCCTGCTCGACCCCGGCGAAGGACAATTGGTCGGCGGCGCGCAGCACCGGCACCACCAGACCCTGGGGCGTGCCGACAGCGACGCCGATGTCGTAGTACTTCTTGTAAACCAGATCCTCGCCGTCGATCTCGGCATTGACCGCAGGCCAATCCTTCAGCCCGGCGATACAGGCCTTCACGAAGAAGGACATGAAGCCCAGCTTGGTGCCGTGACGCTTCTCGAACTGGTCCTTGTACTGGTTGCGCAGGTCGAACAGCGCCGTCATGTCCACCTCGTTGAAGGTGGTCAGCATGGCGGCGGTGTTCTGGGCCTCCTTCAGGCGCTCGGCGATGCGCTTACGCAAGCGGGTCATCTTGACGCGCTCTTCCAGCTCGGCCTTGGCCCGCGGGCCCGAGGGGGCGGCGGGCTTGGGCGCGGCGGCGGCGGGAGCCGGAGCCGAAGCGGCGGCCAGAACGTCACCCTTGGTCACCCGGCCATCCTTGCCGGTTCCGGCGATGGCGGCGGTATCGACACCGGTATCGGCGGCGATCTTCTTGGCTGATGGCATCACCGCCGGAGCGGCGGCAGCAGCCGGGGCGGCCTTGGAGGCCGGAGCCGGAGCGGCGGCAGGTGCGGCCTTGGAGGCGGCACCACCGGCCCCGATCAGGCCGAGGACGGCACCGACTTCGACAGTCGTGCCGACCGCGGCGATGATCTCGGTCAGCGTCCCGGCGGCGGGAGACGGAACCTCGACGGTGACCTTGTCGGTCTCCAGTTCGACCAAAGGCTCATCAAGCTTGACGGCATCGCCGGGATTCTTGAACCACTTGGCGATAGTCGCCTCGGAAACGGACTCGCCCAGGGTGGGCACCTTGATTTCAGTGGACATACTGCGGTTCCCTTCGTTTCTTTCTTATGCGTGCAGGCGCGACAGCTTGGTGGCCCGGCGGAACGGCTGCGGCAGATGGTCGGTCGAGCCGCTCAGGCTCATATCGACGATCCACTCCTGCTCGGCGGCGTGGGTCTTGTAGAGACCGG
This sequence comes from Terasakiella magnetica, assembly GCA_902729415.1. Lineage (GTDB taxonomy): Bacteria > Pseudomonadota > Alphaproteobacteria > Rhodospirillales > Magnetospirillaceae > Phaeospirillum > Phaeospirillum magnetica_A. The sequence continues at coordinate 190,411 of CACVCF010000001.1, forward strand.
TGGCCGGAGAGGCGGCGGAGCGGCGGCCACAGTACAAAGCCTGCTTGGCGGAAATCTCCAGTTCCTCGCAGATGAACTCGATACGGCGATCGACGAAGGTCCACGCCCCCATATTGGCGGGCTCTTCTTGGACCCACAGCAGCTCCGCGCCGGGATAGCGGGCCAACTGGGCCTTGATCGCATCCTTGGGCCAGGGATAAAGCTGTTCCACCCGGACGATGGCCACATCCTTGAGGCCGCGCTTGGTGCGCTCTTCCAGCAGGTCGTAATAGACCTTGCCGCTGCACAGCAAGACACGGCGGATCTGGGCGTCGGGGACCAGACGCTCGGTCTCCTCCAGCACGCGCTTGAAGCGGGTGCCGGTGGTCATCTGCTCCAGCGCCGAGACGCAGAGCTTGTGACGCAGCAGCGATTTCGGCGTCATGATGATCAGCGGCTTGCGGTAGTTGCGGCGCAGCTGACGGCGCAGAGCGTGGTAGTAATTGGCCGGGGTCGAGATGTTGCAGACCAGCCAGTTATCCTCGGCGGAAAGCTGGAGATAGCGTTCCAGACGGGCCGAGGAATGCTCCGGTCCCTGGCCTTCATAGCCGTGGGGCAGCAGCATCACCAGACCCGACATGCGCAGCCACTTGGACTCGCCCGAATTGATGAACTGGTCGATGATCACCTGGGCGCCGTTGGCGAAGTCGCCGAACTGGCCTTCCCACAGCACCAGGGCATTGGGCTCGGCCTGGGAATAGCCGTATTCGAAGCCCAGCACCGCCTCTTCCGACAGCGGGCTGTCCATGACCTCGAAATAGGCCTGCTTGTCCCGGATATGGTTCAAGGGCTCATAGCGGGTTTCGTTTTCCTGATCGGTCAGGCGGCAGTGACGCTGCGAGAAGGTGCCGCGGCCGCAATCCTGCCCCGACAGGCGAACGTAATTACCCTCCACCAGCAAGGTGCCGAACGCCAAAGCCTCGGCGGTGGCCCAATCAATGCCCTGGCCCGAATCCACCATCTCCTTCTTGGCCTGAAGCTGGCGAACCACCTTGCGGTTGACGTTGAAAGCGGCGGGGGTAGTCGCCAGGGCGGTCCCCACTTCCTTCAGCACCTCGGCGGAAACGCCGGTCTTTTCTTCGCGGAATTCTTCTTCCTCGGACAATTGGACCAGGCCCTGCCACTTGCCTTCCAGCCAGTCGGCCTTGTTGACCTTGAAGCTCTTGGCGGCCTCGAACTCCTCCTCCAGACGGGTCTGGAACTCGGAGAACACGGCATCGGCCTGCTCGCGGGTCAGCGACCCTTCCTTGACCAGCTTCTCGGCATAAAGCGCCCGCGTGGTGGGATGGCTGGCGATCTTGCGGTACATCAGCGGCTGGGTGAAGGCCGGCTCGTCGGCCTCGTTATGGCCGTGGCGGCGATAGCAGACCATGTCGATCACCACGTCGGCCTTGAATTCCTGGCGGTATTCGGTGGCGATGCGGGCGATGTGGACCACCGCTTCGGGGTCGTCGGCATTGACGTGGAACACCGGAGCCTGATGGCCCTTGGCCACGTCGGACGAATAAGGGCCTGACCGAGAATATTGCGGTGCGGTGGTAAAGCCGATCTGGTTGTTGATGATGATATGCATGGTGCCGCCGGTGGCATAGCCGGTGAGCTGCGACAGCAAGAAAGTCTCGGGCACCACCCCCTGACCGGCGAAGGCGGCGTCACCGTGCAAGATGATACCCATCACCTTGGAGCGGTCGCTATCGCTCTTCTGCACCTGCTTGGCGCGAACCTTGCCGATTACCACCGGCCCGACCACTTCCAGATGCGACGGATTGGGCATCAGCGACAGATGAACGATCTTGCCGTCGAAATCGCGGTCGGCGGATGTTCCCAGATGATACTTGACGTCACCCGATCCCTGCACGTCGGTGGGGTTGGCGGGGTTGCCCTGGAATTCGGAGAAGATGGCCTTGTAGGGCTTCTTCATGAAATTGGCCAGCACGTTGAGGCGGCCACGGTGGGCCATGCCCATGACCACTTCATCCAGACCCAACTGACTGCCGCGCTTCAAGATCTGCTCCAGCGCAGGAATGACGGTTTCACCGCCTTCGAGGCCGAAACGCTTGGTGCCGGTATACTTCATCTGCAAGAAGCGCTCGAAGCCTTCGGCCTCGGTCAGACGTTCCAGGATGGCCTGCTTGCCCTTGGGGGTGAAGTCGGTGCGGTTCTGGATCGATTCGATGCGCTTTTGAATCCAGGCCTTCTGATCAGGATCCTGGATGTGCATGAACTCGACGCCGATATTCGAGCAATAGGTCTCCTGCACCACGCGGATGATGTCGCGCAGCTTGGCGGTTTCCAGACCCAGCACGTTATCGATGAAGATTTCGCGGTCGAGGTCGGCCTCGGTGAAACCGTAGGTGCGGTAATCCAGCTCGGGATGCTGCTCGCGCTTGGTCAGTCCCAGCGGGTCCAGCTCGGCCAGAAGATGGCCGCGCACGCGGTACGAGCGGATCAGCATCAGGGCGCGGATGGAATCCAACTGGGCCTGACGGATCTCGGCCGGGCTGGCCGACGGCGCGGCCTTGCCCTTGTCCCCGCCCTTCTTGGCGGCGGCAGCGGCTTCGGGGTCAATCGCCCCGATGATCTTAAGATCGCGCCTGGCTCCGTCCGTGCCCTTGAAATCCTGGGCAACGGCGTTTTTATCGTCGCGCAAATCATGGAAAAAGCCGATCCACGACGGATCGACCGAGGAGGGATCATCCAGATAGCGGGCATAAAGCTCCGCAATGAACACGGCGTTGCCGCCGGTCAGAAAGGACGATTCGTCGAACTGCTTTGTCATGTCTGGGTTCGACGCAGGTTCTAGCCCGCGTCCCTTTCGTCGTTCGGGGCGGGGCGGCGCCGCCGGGCGCCGCACTGCCGACGGCGCTATCGTTTCTTTTTATTCTGGAAGGGGGCGGTCCGGTGCTCCGGCGGTGCACCGGACCGTTTAATCAAGGGGCCTTTGCGGGTCCCTTAGCCCTTCAACAGCTTCACCATGGTCGAGCCCAAGGACGCGGGCGAATCGGCGACGGCGATACCGGCAGCCAGCAAAGCCTCGACTTTGAAGTCAGCCGTGTCGTTGCCGCCCGAAATCACCGCACCGGCATGGCCCATGCGGCGGCCGGGAGGAGCGGTACGGCCGGCGATGAAACCGACGGTCGGCTTCTTGATCTTGCTGCGCTTCAGCATCTCGGCACCCTGGACCTCGGCGTCGCCGCCGATTTCGCCGATCATGATGATCGCCTGGGTCTCGGGATCGGCCAGGAAAAGCTCCAGGCTGTCCACAAAGTTGGTGCCGTTGATGGGGTCGCCGCCGATGCCGATGCAAGTGGTCTGACCCAGACCGGTGGCGGTGGTCTGAGCGACCGCCTCGTAGGTCAGAGTACCGGACCGCGAAACGATGCCGATCTTGCCACGCATGTGGATGTGGCCGGGCATGATGCCGATCTTGCACTCGCCGGGGGTGATGACGCCGGGGCAGTTCGGCCCGATCAGACGGGTCTTGGAGCCCTGAAGCGCCCGCTTCACCGCCAGCATGTCGGCCACCGGAATACCTTCGGTGATGCAGACGGCCAGTTCGATCTCGGCGTCGATGGCTTCGAGGATGGCGTCGGCGGCGAACGGCGGCGGGACATAGATCACGCTGGCGTTACAGCCGGTCTTGGCCTTGGCCTCGGCGACGGTGTTGAACACCGGCAGGTCGAGATGGGTGGTGCCGCCCTTACCGGGGGTGACACCGCCGACCATCTTGGTGCCATAGGCGATGGCCTGCTCGGAGTGGAAGGTGCCCTGGGCGCCGGTGAAGCCCTGGCAGATCACCTTCGTGTTGGCATTTACGAGAACGGCCATGGTTATGCAGCCTCCTTCACGGCCTTGACCACCTTTTCGGCGGCATCCGCCAGATTGTCGGCGGCGATGATGGGCAGACCCGACTGGGCCATGATCTTCTTGCCCAATTCCACGTTGGTGCCTTCGAGGCGAACCACCAGCGGCACATTCAAGGAGACTTCACGGGCGGCAGCGACAACGCCTTCGGCGATGACGTCGCAGCGCATGATGCCGCCGAAAATGTTGACCAGGATGCCTTCGACATTGGGGTCGGACAAGATCAGCTTGAACGCGGTGGTGACGCGTTCCTTGGTGGCGCCGCCGCCGACGTCGAGGAAGTTGGCAGGCTCGGAGCCATACAACTTGATGATGTCCATGGTGGCCATGGCCAGGCCGGCACCGTTGACCATGCAGCCGATGGCGCCGTCCAGCTTGATGTAGTTCAGGCTGTGACGGGCGGCTTCCAACTCGGCCGGATCTTCCTCGGACTCGTCGCGCAGCTCTTCGATGTCCTTGTGACGGAACAGAGCGTTGTCGTCGAAGTTCACCTTGGCATCGAGCGCGATGATGTCACCGGAACCGGTCACCACCAGCGGGTTGATCTCGACCACCGAGCAATCCAGCTCCATGAAGGCCTTGTACAGGGCGCCCATGAACTTCACGGCGGTGTTGACCTGCTTGCCTTCGAGACCCAGACCGTAAGCGATCTGACGGCCATGGTACTGCTGGAAGCCTTCCACGGGATCGATGGCGGCCTTCAGGATCTTTTCCGGGTGCTTGTGGGCGACCTCTTCGATCTCCATGCCGCCCTCGGTCGAGGCGACGATGGTGACGCGGCAGGTGGCACGGTCGATCAACATGGACAGATACAGCTCGCGCTTGATGTCGCAGCCCTGCTCGATGTAGACGCGCTTGACTTCCTTGCCGGCGGGGCCGGTCTGGGCGGTGACCAGCACCTTGCCCAGCATCTGGCCGACATTGGCTTCAACGTCCTCGATGGACTTGACGACGCGGACGCCGCCCTTGCCCGAGGCGTCATCCTTGAACTTGCCCTTGCCACGGCCACCGGCGTGGATCTGGGACTTCACGACCCACACGGGGCCACCCAGTTCCTTGGCGACCTGCACGGCCTCGGCGGGGGTGTAGGCCACGCCGCCCTTCAGCACGGCGACGCCGTACTTGGCCAGCACCTGCTTGGCCTGATACTCATGGATATTCATGGGATTCGGTTCCCCTTTCGCTTGGACGTTAGCCCATCAGGCCCTTGGCGACCTTCACCAGGCCACGGACGGCATCGGCAGACTTGTTGAACTCGGCCTGCTCGGCGGCGTCGAGTTCGATTTCAACGATGCGCTCGACACCACCTTCGCCGAGCACCACCGGCACGCCGACGAATACGTCGTCAGCCTGACCATAGGTACCGGCCTTCACCAGGGTGGCGACGGGCAGGACGCGCTTCTTGTCCTTCAGGAAGGCTTCGGCCATCAGCACACCCGAGGCGGCCGGGGCATAGTAAGCCGAGCCGGTCTTCAGCAGATTGACGATCTCGGCGCCGCCGTCACGGGTGCGCTGCACGATCTTGTCAAGCTTCTCCTGGGTGGTCCAGCCCATCTTCACCAGGTCGGGCAACGGAATGCCGGCGACGGTGGAGTAGCGGACCAGCGGCACCATGGTATCGCCATGGCCGCCCAGCACGAAGGCGGTGACGTCTTCGACCGAGACGTTGAATTCTTCACACAGGAAGGTGCGGAAGCGGGCGGAATCCAGAACACCGGCCATGCCGACGATCATGTTGGCGGGCACGCCCGAATAATGCTGGAGCGCCCAGACCATCACGTCCAGCGGATTGGTGATGCAGATCACGAAGGCGCCGGGGCAATTTTCCTTGATGCCCTTACCGACGGCGGCCATGACCTTCAGGTTGATGCCGACCAGATCGTCGCGGCTCATGCCGGGCTTCCTGGGCACACCGGCGGTCACGATCACCACATCGGCGCCCTTGATGGCCGAGTAATCGTTGGCGCCGGAATAGCGGGCGTCACAGCCTTCGACCGGAGTAGATTCCAGGATGTCCAGACCTTTGCCCTGAGGGATACCCTCGGCAATGTCGAACATGACGACATCGCCCAATTCCTTGAGGCCGATCAGGTGGGCGAGCGTGCCGCCGATATTGCCGGAGCCTACGAGAGCGATCTTCTTGCGTGCCATGGATAGGGTTCCCTCGAACGGTGAGATGGGTCTAAACGAACGGGTGGGCTGCGATTGGACGCAGCAAGGGCCATGGGGGGCTTAGGTAACCCGATTCGCGCCCCAGGGCAAGTGGATTGGCATCTGAATGCTGCAAAGGAGGGGGGGCAGGAAATGCGGGGATTTACGCAGCCTTGCACCCCGCCGCACGGCTGAGGCGCCTTAAAGCCTTGGAGTCATTCAAAGAACACCTACCCGGAAGGGGTTTCGCCCCACCCGCGAGGGTGGGGCGAAACTAGGGAGGCTACTCGGCGGCGGGCTTTTCCTGCTTATAGATTTCGGCGCCGTCATTGACGAATTTCTGGCTCATCTGGTCCATGCCCTCCTGGGCGGCGGCGAAATCGCGCACCTCCTGGCTGATTTTCATGGAACAGAATTTCGGTCCACACATGGAGCAGAAATGGGCCAGCTTCGCCCCCTCGGCGGGCAGATGCTGGTCATGGAACTCCAGAGCCTTCTCCGGGTCCAACGACAGGTTGAATTGATCGCGCCAGCGGAATTCGAACCGGGCGCGACTGAGCGCGTTGTCACGGACCTGGGCGCCGGGATGGCCCTTGGCCAGATCGGCGGCGTGAGCGGCCAGCTTGTAGGTAACGACGCCTTCGCGCACGTCTTGCTTGTCGGGCAGGCCCAAATGCTCCTTAGGCGTGACATAGCAGAGCATGGCGGTGCCGAACCAGCCGATCATGGCGGCGCCGATGGCCGAGGTGATGTGGTCGTAGCCCGGCGCGATGTCGGTGACCAGCGGCCCCAAGGTATAGAAGGGCGCTTCACCGCAGAGTTCTATCTGCTTTTCCACGTTCTTCTTGATCTTGTGCATGGGCACGTGGCCGGGGCCTTCAATGATGACCTGACAGTCATGGGCCCAGGCCTTGTGTGTCAGTTCACCCAGGGTTTCCAGCTCGGCGAACTGGGCCTCGTCATTGGCGTCGGCGATGGAGCCGGGACGCAGGCCGTCGCCCAGGGAGAAGCCGACGTCATAGGCCTTGAGCAGCTCACAGATCTCCTCGAAATGGGTATAGAGGAAATTCTCCTTGTGATGCGCCAGGCACCACTTGGCCATGATCGAGCCGCCGCGGCTGACGATGCCGGTGGTCCGCTTGGCGGTCAGCGGGATGTAGGCCAGACGCACTCCGGCATGGATGGTGAAGTAATCCACCCCCTGCTCGGCCTGCTCGATCAGGGTGTCACGGAAGATTTCCCAGGTCAGGTCCTCGGCCTTGCCGTCCACTTTCTCCAGCGCCTGATAGATCGGCACGGTGCCGATGGGAACCGGGCTGTTGCGGATGATCCACTCGCGGGTGGCATGGATATGGCGGCCGGTGGACAGGTCCATGACCGTGTCGGCGCCCCAGCGGATGGCCCACACCATCTTCTCGACCTCCTCCTCCACCGAGGACGCCACCGCCGAATTGCCGATATTGGCGTTGATCTTGGTGAGGAAGTTGCGGCCGATGATCATCGGCTCGGCTTCGGGGTGGTTGATGTTGGCGGGCAGCACGGCACGACCGCGGGCGATTTCCGAACGCACGAATTCAGGCGTCACCTCGTCGGGAATGTCGGCGCCGAAATCCTCGCCGTCGCGCGGGGCGGCGGCCTTCATCTCGGCCCGCTTCATATTCTCACGGATGGCGACATATTCCATTTCCGGCGTGACGATGCCCGCGCGGGCATAGGCCAACTGGGTCGGGGCCTTGCCCGCCTTGGCGCGCAAGGGGCGGCGGCCCTGGCGATCGAACACCGGCACCGTGATGCTCTCTCCCGGCTTCAGCCCGTCATCCTCGGGGCGGTGGGCGCGGCCTTCGTAATGTTCGACATCGCCGCGCTCCAAAATCCACTGGGCGCGCAGGGCCGGAACACCCTGGTTGATATCGACAGCCATAGCCGGATCGGTAAAGGGACCGGAACAATCGTAGACCCGGACCGGCGGTTCGCCCGAACCAGGGGTCAGGTCGATTTCGCGCATGGCAACCCGGATGTCGGGGCGCGAGCCTTCGACATAGATCTTGCGCGAACCCGGCAGCGGGCCGGAGGTGACCTTGGGAGCGGTATCGGACATCGTCGCCTCTTTCCTACAGGATCGTCGGGCAGAGCCATGGCGGCGGAGGCGGAAGCGTCTGTTCCGATCCCTTCGCCGGCATGACCCGGATCAGGTTCCAAGGGTCGCCGATCATTTTCGGCCTCTCAGCCCCACGTCAAAGCGGGGCTCCCCTTCGGTGAAGCACCAGACTTGGCCTCTTGCGCGGCGGGAGTCAAGCCTTGCAAGGCCCTATTTTATCCGGGCCTTTCCCGGCCAGCAGATTTCGCGGTGGGCGCAGAAGTCCTCCACTCCCTCGGATGGCCCCACCACCAGCAGGCGGTACCACAGACCGCGATCCCCCATCCGAGCCTTGACCACCTCGTGCGCGAGGCCCGAGCGGGCGAAGCGTTGCCAGTCCTGTTCCGCCGCCGCCTGGGTCCGGTACGAACCGATCTGGACCTTGACCAGGGCGGGTGGAGACACCGGCGGCGGCGGCTCCGTCACCGATGGCGAAGGGGGCGGCGCGGGCGGCGGCTCCACCGCGGCGGCCAGCCGCTCCAGCTCCTTGCGGGCGTGGGGCACTCCGGCTTCGGCGGCCTTGGTCAGCCACACCAGACCTTGAGCCCGGTCGGGTTCGAGATGCGGACCGCCCTTCATGTAGAGCATGCCCAGGTTGTACTGGGCGGTCGCCACTCCGGCATCGGCAGCCACCTGATACCACGCCAGGGCGATGGCAGCGTCGGCCTCCCCCCCCAGCCCCTGGCGATAGAGATGGCCGAGATTGCGCGCCGCTTCCGGGTCGCCGAAATGGGCGGCACGCTCCCAGGCAGCCCGAGCTTCGTCGTAGTGCCCCTCGACGAAGGCGGCGAGACCGCCATAAAAATGGTGGTCGCGGATGGTCTGGATGGGAGGCGGTGCCTCGGCGCAGGCCGCCACAAACAGGCTCAAGGCAACAAGAATGCTGCGATATGTGGCCGGACGCACAGAACCTCCCGTCTTAAACGTGTAAGGATTGAACAGTACCGATCCGGTACACCACTAAAGACATATGGAACGACCATGGGCAGAGACCTTACCGATTGGGCCGTCCTTCTGGAAGTCCTCGACGGAATTCGGGCACCATTTCCGTCCCTGGCCTCTCTTACCTTGCAGATGACTCCCAGCGGCTCCCTCCAGAAATCCCATGCCCGCCGCCCGCCGCCGGTGCGTCACGCCTCCCCGCCGACGCCATCTCCCAGGTCAACGCCCCTATCCCAATAGGGCTCGGGGCCGAACACCCCGCCAAGGTAATCCACGAAAGCCCGCACCTTGGGCGACAGGTGCCGCGCATGGGGATAGACCGCGTTCAGCGACACGTCATGCGGAATGAAACGCCCCAACAGCGGCACCAGCCGCCCGGCACGCAGGTCATCGCCCAGAAAAAAGGTGGGCAGCATGGTGATGCCTTGGCCCGCCAACGCCATCAGCCGCAGCACGTCGCCGTTATCGGCCCGGAAGCGCCCGGCCACCTCCTGGGATAGAATCTGACCATCGGCGCCGACAAAGCGCCATTCCGAACTGACCATGCCGCTGTGGGTCAGACAGTCGTGTCCGCTCAGATCGACCGGGGTCTGGGGAGTTCCGCGCGTGGCCAGATAACCGGGGGCAGCGGCGGCAATACGGCGGATAGACGCCAGTCGCCGGGCGATCAGCGACGAATCCGCCAGCCGCCCGATCCGCACCGCCACATCCCAGCCCTCGTCCACCAGATCGACATGGCGGTCAGTCATGCCCATTTCCAGCTCGATCTCGGGGTAACGGTCAAGAAAGCCCGCCAAGGCCGGTCCCAGATGGAGAATACCGAACGACATGGGGGCGCTGACCCGCAGCCGCCCACGTGGCACCGATTGCAGGTGGCTGACCAGTTGGTTGGCCTCGTCCAGGTCGGCCAGGATGCGCTGACAGCGTTCAAGATAGGCCCGCCCCGCCTCGGTCGGCGACAGCGAACGGGTGGTCCGATGCAGCAGCCGCACCCCGAGATCGCTTTCCAGAGCAGAAACCTGACGGCTGATCATGGATTTGGACAGGCCCAGCCGCCGTGCCGCCTCGGAAAAGCTGCCTGATTCGGCAACCCGAACAAAGGCCTGAAGACAGTCAAACCGCGGGTTCATTGATGAGCATCCAGCAACAATTGATCTCAAGGATGATGCATTGTTGATTTCGCATCGGGAAGCTAAATTTAAGGGAGTTTCGGAGGCCAAAAATGGAATTCGCGTCGCTGTTCGTTTCCCACGGTTCGCCCATGCTGGTGCTGGAAGACACGCCTGCCCGGCATTTCCTGCAATCTTTGGGGCCGCGCCTTGGCAAGCCCAAGGCGGTGATCGCTGTCACCGCCCACTGGCCCAGCTTGGTCCCCGCTCTGAGCTTTGCGGCCTGGCCGGACAAAATCAATGACATCTATGGCTTCCCACCCGAGCTGTTCCGCCTGAGCTACCCCGCCCCCGGCGCTCCGGCGGTGGCGGCCCAGGCGGCGGACCTGCTGGGACCGGCCACCCGGCGCGACCCCGGACGCGGCATCGATCACGGCATCTGGTCGGTGATGAGCCTGATCTGGCCCGAGGCCGACGTACCGGTGGTGGCGCTGTCGGTGATGCCGGACCTGGATGCCCGCTATCATTATCTGCTGGGAAAGCGGCTGCGCCCCCTGGCCGAAGACGGCGTCCTGATCCTGGGCACCGGCGCCGCCACCCATAATTTGATGGAATACCGCGACCGCCCCGATCATGCCGCCGCCGACGCCGCCACCACCGCCTTCACCGACTGGCTGGCCGAAGCCACCGAAGCGGGACGGACCGGCGATCTGCTGGATTACCGGGAACAAGCGCCGGGGGCCGAATTCAGCCACCCCACCGACGAACATCTGCTGCCGTTCTTCGTCGCCCTCGGCGCCGCGCCCGAAGGCCGGGCCAAGCGTCTGCATCACAGCCTGGATTCCGGCATTCTCGCCATGGATGCCTACGGCTTCGCGTGATCGACGCTGTCGAGAAGCGCCAGCAGGCTGGTCAGGATCTGACGCGGGCTGGGCGGGCAGCCGGGAATGTGCAGATCCACCGGCACCACCGCCGAAACCCCACCCACCACGGCGTAAGACCCCGCGAAGCAGCCGCCGTCCTTGGCGCAATCGCCCATGGCCACCACCCATTTGGGGGCAGGGGTGGCGTCGTAGGTGCGCTGCAGGGCCTCGGCCATATTGGCAGTCACCGGCCCGGTGACCAGCAGTACGTCGGCATGGCGTGGGCTGGCGACAAAGCGAATGCCGAACCGCTCCAAGTCGTAGACCGGGCTATTGACGGCGTGGATCTCCAACTCGCAGCCATTGCACGACCCGGCATCGACCTCGCGGATGGACAGCGAGCGCCCCAGCTTCTCCCGCACCATTTCGCCCAGGGTACGGGCCAGTTCCTCGGTCCCGTCGGGATCGGGGACCAGCCGGTCGGACATGGTGTGGGGGCCGTTGACCAGATGATGGAACAAGATCTTGCTGATGGGAGGAATCATAGGTCGTGCCCCGAATAGGAGCAGTTGAACGACTTGTTGCAGATGGGGAAGTCGGCCACGATATTGCCCTCGATGGCGGCCTCCAACAGCGGCCACTGGAACCACGATGGGTCATGGGGGTGGCAGGCCAGCACGGTGCCGTTCTCGGCCAAACGCAGCCACACCAGCACCTCGCCCCGGAAGCTTTCCACCATGGACAGCCCCTCGCCCGCCACCTGAGGCAGCGGTGTCCGCGGCGCGCCTTCGGGCATATCCGACAAAATTTCAGCGATCATGCGCAGCGATTCCCGCACCTCGGCAAAGCGCACCATGACGCGGGCGTTGACGTCGCCCTCGGAGAAGGTGGGGACGGTCAGGCCCAGCTTGCCATAGGGCGGATAGCCCGGCGCCAGCCGTGCATCGTGAGAGCGCAGCGATGCCCGCCCGACAAAGCCACCCGCACCGAACCGGTTGACCAGGGAAGAATGGGCGATGCCGGTCCCCAGGGTGCGGTCGGACAGGGACGGCGTATTCTCGTAGAGGGTGAAGGCCCGCTCGAACGCCTTGCGAAAGCCATAGAGCATGTGGCGCAGAGCCTCGGCCCCGGCATCGGAAAGATCGCGGGTGACACCGCCCGGCACCACCACATCCATCAGCAGGCGATGGCCGAACATGGCATGGTTGGCGCGCAGGATCTTCTCACGCAGAACCCCCATATGGGACAGCATGATCGTGAAGGCGGCATCATTGCAAATGGCGCCGATGTCAAAGACATGGTTGGCGATGCGCTCCATCTCGGCCATCAGGGCGCGCAGCCAATGGGCGCGCGGCGGCACCTCGCAGCCGGTGGCGGCCTCGGCGGCACGGGCGAAGGCCAAGGCGTAAGCGACGGTGGAATCGCCCGACACCCGCCCCACAATGCGGGCGGCCTGATCCATGGGGGTACCACGCAACAGCCCCTCAATGCCCTTGTGGACATAGCCCAGCCGCTCTTCCAGCCGCACCACCGCCTCGCCCTGGGCGTGAAAGCGGAAATGCCCCGGCTCGATCACGCCCGCATGGACGGGACCGACCGGAATTTGGTGCAGTCCCTCGCCCTCGGCGGCAAGAAAAGCATAGTGGTAGGGTGCCTCGGCACGGGCGGCGCGATGCCTGGCCAACGGATGACGGTAGGGCCAACGGCCATGGTCCAGCCAGGGCCGCCGGTCCTCCAGCCCCATGGGAACCAGCCCCCACAGATCATGGATGGCGCGCTCCAGCCGGATAGCACCGGGCCGGGCGTGACCGACGGCGAAAAAGCGATGCTCGGGACAGGGGTGGGATGCCACCGCCACATCACCGGTCTCTTCATCACGCAACGCCAGATGCACCTCATCCGGCTCGCCCCACTCGGCCATCAAGACCCAATCGGCGGCCAGCAGCCGCTCGACCAGCGCCTGCCAGGCCCGCTTGTCCAGTTGGAAGCGGGGATAAGGCCGATGCCCCTCGACCGGTTGGCCGAAGGAGAGGAACTCAAGCAGGGTGACGTTTCCCATCATGGCGCAGCTACCCCAGAAGCTTGGCTACGGATTGGAACCACACCACCAGCGGCTTGGGCAGATACAGCCCCGCCACCAACACCAGCAGCATATGGACCCACAGGGGCGTCAACGCCAGAGCGTTGGATAGCGGCGATGCCTTGCCATACCGGCGGGCATCGGGGCTGGGCGTGCCGAACGCCATCATCTGCAAACGGCTGACCAGAGCGCCGAACGCCAGCAGCAGCCCCAGCGCCAAAGGCACAGCCAGCAGCGGCTCGCGGGCGAAGGTCGAACTGACCACCAGGAACTCGCTCATGAACACGCCCATGGGCGGCAGCCCGGCAATGCCCAGCACCGCGATGACGAAACCCCAGCCCAACACCGGGTGCGAGGCGGTCAGGCCGCGGATATCGGCGATGCGTTTGGTGCCGGTGGTCTGGGTGATGATGCCGACGGCGAAGAAGATGGCCGACTTGGTCAGGGAATGCATGGTCATGTGCATCAGTCCGGCAAAATTAGCCAGCGGACCGCCCATGCCGAAGGCGAAGGTGATCACCCCCATATGCTCGATGGAGGAATAGGCGAACAGGCGCTTGATATCGCCGCGCCGGTACAGCATGAACGCCGCCAGGAACAGCGACGACAGCCCCATCATCACCAAGAGCGGCCCCGGCGTCAGGGTATTGCCATTGGCCGAGATCAGCATCTTGAAACGCAGCACGGCATAAAGCGCCACGTTGAGCAGCAGCCCCGACAGCACCGCCGAAATCGGCGTCGGACCTTCGGCATGGGCATCGGGCAGCCAGGCATGCAGCGGCGCCAACCCCACCTTGGTGCCATAGCCCACCAGCACGAAGACGAAGGCCAGGTTGAGAAGGTCGGGCTGGAAGGCGTGGGCATGCCCCATCATCAGGGTCCAGGCCATGGCGTCGGCGCCATCGCCCATCACCGGCTGGGCCGCCAGATAGACCAAGGTGGTGCCGAACAGCGCCAGCCCGATGCCGACCGAGCACAAAATGAAGTATTTCCACGCCGCCTCGATGGCTTCCCGCGTCCGGTACAGGCTGACCATCAGCACCGTGGTCAGGGTCGCCGCTTCCACCGCCACCCACATCACCCCGGTATTGTTGGCGGTCAGCGCCAGCAGCATGGTGAACAAGAAGGCCTGATACATGGAATGGTAAAAGCGCAGATGCAGGTCCGACAGGTGGTTGGCCTCGGATTCGCGGGCGATGTAGGCGGCAGAGAACAATGCGGTGGTCATGCCGACAAAGGCGGTCAATATCACCAGATAGATATTGAAATCGTCGATGAACAGCAGCCGGGTCGGCACGGGCCGGATCTCCAGCAACAGCAGCGATGAAGCAAAAGTGATCGCCGCCGCCGCCACATTGACCCAGGTCGCTACCCGCCAGTCCTTGAGCACCGCCAGAAACCCGGCCGAGCCCAGCGGCACCCCCAAAATCCACAGCAGCGGATTGTCGGCCCCCGGCAGCGAGGACAGATAGGAGATCATTGCCGATCTCCGCGGTAGGTTTCGAGGTCGCTGAGATCCAAGGTGTCAAAGCGCTCGCGGATGCGGAAAAAGAAGATGCCGAACAAGGTCATGGCCACCAGCACCGAAAAGGCGATGGAAATCTCCACCACCAGGGGCATGCCTTTGGCCGACACCGCCGCCAGGATCAACCCATTCTCCAGCGCCATGAAGCCCACCACCTGACTGACGGCGTTGCGCCGGGTGATCATCATCAACAGGCCCAACAGCACCACGCTCATGGCCAGGGCCAGACTTTCCCGCGTCAAGGCGGCGGCATTGGCGGTCACCGGCAGCACCAGCAGAATCGACAGCGCCACCAGCGCCACCCCGGCCATCATGGTCCAGCCGATGGACATGGCGGTCTCCACCGTGCGGTGGATGCCCAGCTTCTCCACCAGCCAATGCAGCGCCACCGGCACGATCATGGCCTTGAACAGCAAGGCAATGGCGGCGGTGACATAAAGATGCGGCGCATTCTGGATATGGGCCTGCCACGCCGCCGCCGCCGCCAGGGCCAGGGCCTGGAAGGCGAAGGTGTTCAAGACCGCGAACAGCCGGCGCTGATACAGCAGTTGGAACCCGGCCATCAGCACCGTCGCGCCGATCAAATGGGCCATGTCGTAGGATAATTGGGTGATGGGCATCACACCGCCTCCGACACGTAAAGAAAGATGGTGGCCAGCAAGCCCAGCAACAGGGCGCCGCCCAGGAAATCGGCATAGCGGAACACCCGCATCTTGGCGATCATGGTCTCGAACACCCCCAGCGCCGTGGCCAGGACAAAGCTTTTCGCCAAGAAGGCGGCAAGGCCGATCATCGCCTCGACCACGCTGCCGCCCGGCGCCGCCACACCCCAGGGCACAAAGATGGCGCCGATCAAGGCCATATACAGGGTCAGCCGCACCATGCCCGCGCCTTCCATCAGCGCCAGATGGCGGCCGGAATATTCCAGCACCATGGCCTCATGGACCATGGTCAGCTCCAGATGGGTGGCGGGATTGTCGATGGGAATGCGGCCGTTCTCGGCGATGGCCACCATCACCAGCGCCGCCAGCGCCAGCCCCATGGAGACCTCGATGCCGACACCGCCGCCCAGGATGAAGGCGATGATCTGGGCCGGGGCGGTGGTGCCCGAGATCAGCGACAGCGAAAAGGTCACCATCAGCATGGCCGGCTCGGCCAGGGACGCGATCATCATTTCACGCGACGCCCCCAGGCCGCCGAACGAGGTTCCCACATCCATGCCCGCCAGCGCCGTCCAGAACCGCGCCACCCCCAGCAGCGCCACCAGGGCAATCAGATCCGCCGCCGGGGCCAGAACCATGTCCGTGGTGAAGGTGGGGATGATGGCCGCCGCCAGCCATACCGCCGTGAAGGTGACATAGGGCGCGGCGCGGAATACCCACGACGCCGAATGGGCCACCACCGCCTCTTTCTGCAGCAAACGATAGGTGTCACGGTAGGGCTGGAATGGTGAGGCCCCCGCCCGACCGTTGAGGCGCGATTTGACAAAGCGCACCCAGCCGGTAATCAGCGGACTGATCGCCACCACCAGAAAGACCTGCACCAATTGCCAAACAGCGGCGTTCATATTTTTCGCCCCTCAAACGCCGGGCGGGCACATCCGTACCCTTGGCTTACCTCCGCTGGCGCTCCGGGCGCCGCAATGGCGCCGCGCTCGGCAAGGCCGAGCTCGATCTTTCGCCCCTCAAACGCCGGAAGAAGCGCGCTCATTTATTCTGCCTCACGGCGACCACCAGCAGCATGAACACCAAGGTGATGAACATCATCAGTAGATAGCGCCGCACCGTCAGGAACTGGATGCGGTTGACCTGATCAGCGATGTAGCCCACCCCATCGATGATGGTCTGGTAGAACACCCGCCACACCGGGTCGATCATCCGCACCTTCAGGCTGGCGGGCCGCATCTCGCCGGGTTCGGGCATATCCACGGTCTCACGCGCGGAAAACAGCGAGGTCGTGAACACGCGGCGCAGAGGCTGGGAAAAGCTCTGGCCGGTATACTGGCTTTCGGGGATATCCTCCTTGTGGCCGCAATCCCAGGAATCGGCGCGCCGCACCTTGGTGGTGCCAAAGCCGTGAACCAGCAATATGGTGATGACGAACAGTGACAATCCGGTCATTACCAGCACGGTGCCGGAATAAGAGCCGCGGGTGGAACTGACCGGCGACAGCCACGGCCAGCCCAGATCGGCGGAAACGGCGAAATGCACCCCGGTCAAGGGTTGCACCACCCCGGACAGGGCATCAGTCAGGGTTACCGGCAAGGCGCCCAGAATGATACACAGCACCGCCAGCACTGCCATGGTCCAGCGCATGGAGGTGGGCACCTGATGGGCCTCGGCCGCCGCCTTTGAACGGGGCCGCCCCAGAAAGGCGATGCCGAAGGCGCGCACAAAACAGGCCGCCGCCAGCGCCGCCGCCAGCGCCAACATGGCGCCAACCACCGGCACGCCGAATTTCATCGCCCAATAGGGCAGGCTGGGCCCTTTGAACAGCGACTGGAAGATCAGCCATTCCGATACGAAGCCATTCAAGGGCGGCAAAGCCGAGATGGCGGCGGCGCCGACCAGGGCGGTGGCGCCAGTCCAGGGCATGCGCTTGAGCAATCCGCCCAGTTTGCCCAGATCACGCTCGCCGGTGGCGGTGATCACCGCGCCGGCCGCCAGAAACAAAAGGGTCTTGAAGATGGCGTGGTTGATGATGTGATAAAGCCCAGCCACCAGGGCCAGCGCCGCCAGGGTCTTCTCACCGCCATCCTTGAAGGCGATGGCCAGCCCCAGGCCGATCACCACCACGCCGATATTCTCCACCGTGGAATAGGCCAGCAGCTTCTTAAGATCATCCTGCATCAGGGCATACAGCACGCCCAGCACCGCCGTGACACCGCCGATGAGCATCAGGGCTGCCCCCCAGCTCCAGCTCACATGCCCGTGCAGATCGAACAGGATGCGGATCAGGCCGTACAGCGCCACCTTGGTCATGACGCCGCTCATCAGGGCAGAGACATGGCTGGGCGCCGCCGGATGGGCCAGCGGCAACCATGCATGAAGCGGCACCAGCCCCGCCTTGGACCCGGCCCCCAGCAGCGCCAGCAGCACCACCAGAAAGCTGGTGACGGGCGGCAGGTAGATACCGCGCATGGCGGGAAAGGCATAGCTGCCCTGGGCGCCCGCCATCAGACCGAACGAGGTCAGCAGGCAGAAGGTGCCGAAGGTGGCCATGATCAAATAGACCAGAGCGGCGCGGCGGCTTTCGGCATTGGTGTGGTCGGACATCACCAGCAGCCACGACGCCAGCGACATGAATTCCCACGACACCAGGAACATGAAAGCGTCGTCGGAGATCAGCACCGCGTTCATGCCGAACAGGAACAGGGGGAAAAACGGCGTCACCCGCCGGGGCTCGGGCAGATGCGAGGTATAGCCGATGCCATAGGCCGAAGCCGCCGCCCCACCCAGATTGACCACCACCATGAACAGGGCCGACAGGTTGTCGAGGCGGAAATGGGCCTGCATCCAAGGCAGGCCGATGGGCAGCACGATGGCGGGGCCCGTCCCCGGATTAGCCCCCAGATGCTTCAACCCGGCGGCCATCAGGGTCAGGCTGGCGATGGTGCAGCAGAAATAAACCATGCGGTGCCGCCACATCTCCGCACCCGCCAGCACGCCGAGAACGGCGAGCGCCAACAGAGCGGAGAGGGCGGCCGCGACTAGCATAAGCTATGCGGTCCCTCGGGAAACGAAACGCAATCCATGGTCCCGGAGCCTCCCCATTCGGCTGGGCAATGCCCCACCCAATCGGAGAATCATACCACGCGGACGATGGTGCGCAACACCGAGTGATTGCCCATAATTCAGTATGTGGAATACCCAATTCAAGATGGAGGGTGCCATCTTGAAATACTTGGCAGCATAATTTTGACTGTGCTACCTTGAAATTTACATGTAATTTTCCGCGATGAGGGAGACTATGTTTCTTCCAACC
The DNA here is from genome assembly GCA_902729415.1 of Terasakiella magnetica. Classification (GTDB taxonomy): domain Bacteria; phylum Pseudomonadota; class Alphaproteobacteria; order Rhodospirillales; family Magnetospirillaceae; genus Phaeospirillum; species Phaeospirillum magnetica_A. Next base: position 209,105 of record CACVCF010000001.1, read on the forward strand.
TGGAACAGCCTCAGCCCAGAAAAGAAAAAGATAATACTCGCTGCGATACTGACTGTCTTTGCATCTTATGCAATTCTTATATATGTCAGCGCGTCTGCGCTTTTTGCCAACAAGACTCACGCGGATATGAACCATGCCGCCAGAATGAGTCAGACTGCTTCCGAGCCCGGCAAAACCGCACCGGATTCCCTGCCGACAGAGGGGACGTTTTCCACCGTTACGGTGGGAACCTATATCGACAACATCGATACCTTTTCCATCCGCGACTCAAGCTGGAGCGCCAATTTCTACGTCTGGTTCAGCTGGACCGGCTCCAAGAGCCTCGACCCCGGCGGCAAGCTGGTCATCGTCGACGGCACCATCAACAAGAAAGAATTGATGGAGGAATACCACGGCGACGGCGACGGCGGCCCCCATTACCAGAAGTACCGGATCTCGGCGAAACTCCTGAAGTTTTTCGATACTTCGCGGGTTCCCATCGAAGGCCACATGCTGAATATCTACCTGGAAGATGGCGCCCGCGATGCCACCAAACTTCGCTACATCGCCGACAAGACTTCCAACATCAGCTCGCGCGCCAACATCCACGGCTACACCATTACCCGCCACAGCAACGTGGTTAAGCCCCATACTTATCGGTCGTCCTATGGCGATCCCCGTCTGTCCGTTGACGACAAGAAGACCTATACCCAGTACATCGTCGGCGTGGAAATCAAGCGATCCAACATGGGAGTCTACGGCAAGATCTTCCTGTCGCTGTTTGCTGCCTTGGCGCTGGCCTTGTCCAACTTCTTCGTCAAGCCGTCCGATGTGGGGCCGCGCTTCTCGCTGCCCACTGCCGCCTATTTCGGCGCCGTCGCCAATTCCTATGTGGCCAACTCCATCTTGCCGCCCTCGGGTTCATTCGGATTGGTGGATTACGTTGCAGCCTTCGGTATGGGGACCATCTTCCTGACCATTGCCCTGTCGCTGCTGTCTAACTTCATCTTCGTCAAGAAGGACGACAAAGCCCTGGCCCTGGTCATGGACCGGGTCATGTTCGTGACCGTCGGCCTTTGCTGTATCGCCGCCAACATCATCATTCCATGGAGCGCCCTGGGCTGATGCTTAAGGAGAGAGGGGGGATGACCAACATCCCCCCTCGCGCCGTCCGCACTCTTCGGCTATCGTGCCGCCCCATGATGACCGACCACACGCCCACCTCCTCATCCGGCACCACCCATTTCGGCTTCCGCACCGTGGCGGAAGAGGAAAAGGTCTCGCTGGTCCGCGACGTCTTTGATTCCGTCGCCGGCAAATACGACCTGATGAACGACCTGATGAGTGCGGGCGTTCACCGGCTGTGGAAGTCGGCCTTCCTCGACATGCTGCGGCCCCAGCCCGGCCAGACGCTATTGGATGTGGGCGGCGGCACCGGCGACATCGCCTTTGGCTGGAAAAAGCGCGGCGGCGGACCGGTGACGGTGTGCGACATCAACCGCGAGATGCTGGCGGTGGGGCGCGACCGCTCCTATGACCGCAATCTGGTTGGCGACGTGTCGTGGGTGTGCGGCAATGCCGAAAGCCTGCCGATTCCATCGCGCAGCGTCGACCGCTACACCATCGCCTTCTGCCTGCGCAACGTTACCCATTGGGACCGCGCCATCGCCGAGGCATACCGGGTGCTCAAGCCCGGTGGGCGCTTCATGTGCCTGGAATTCAGCCATGTCATCCTACCGGGGCTGAAGCAGCTCTACGACACCTACTCCTTCACCATTCTGCCCAAGGTTGGCGGAATGGTCACCGGCAATGCCGAGGCCTATCAATATCTGGTCGAAAGCATCCGCAAGTTCCCGCCCCAGGAGGAAATGGTCGCCATGGTCCGGAACGCCGGCTTCGAACAGGTGTCGGTCCGCAACCTCTCGGCGGGCATCGCCGCCATTCATTCGGGCTGGCGCCTGTGATCCGGGCGGCGCGCAACCTCAACCGTCTGTTCACCATCGGCCGGGTACTGGCGCGCCACGACGCGCTGTTCCTGCTGGAAGACGCCCTGCCCGCCGCCCGCCATCTGTCGGCGCTGCTGCGCGGCGGCAAGCCGCCGGTGGGCCAAGGCCGGCCCGGCGAGCGTCTGGCCGTGGCCCTGACCGAGCTTGGCCCCACCTTCATCAAGCTGGGTCAGGCGCTGTCGACCCGCGCCGACCTGCTGGGCGAAGAGATGGCCGCCGACCTGTCGGGGTTGCAGGACAAGCTGCCCCCCTTCCCCGCCCATGAGGCGCGGCAGATCATCGAGGAAGAGCTGGGCGGCCCGCTGGACCAGTTCTATTCCAGTTTCGACGACACTCCCGTCGCCGCCGCCTCCATCGCCCAGGTTCATTTCGCCGTCACCGCCGATGGCCGCGAAGCCGCCGTCAAGGTGCTGCGCCCCGGCGTCGAGGCCAAATTCCACCGCGACATCGATCTGCTGTACTGGCTGGCGGAATGGGCCGAGTTGACGGTACCGCGCATCCGCCGTCTGAAACCGGTCGAGACGGTCAAGACCTTCGAGGATTCCGTCACCCTGGAGATGGATCTTCGCTTTGAAGCCGCCGCCGCCGCCGAGCTGGGGGAAAATTTCCGCGGCGACGAAAGCTTTCGGGTGCCCGAGGTCGATTGGCTGCGCACCGGCAGGCGTCTGCTGACGCTGGAGCGGGTCTACGGCACCCCGGTCGATGAGGTCGAGACCCTGCGGGCCGCGGGGCACGACCCTGCCGCCATCCTGGCCAAGGCCGCCGAGGCCTTCTTCAACCAGGTCTTCCGCGACGGTTTTTTCCACGCTGACATGCATCCCGGCAATCTGTTCATCGATGCCGGGGGCAATCTGGTGGCGGTGGATTTCGGCATCATGGGCCGGGTGGATCAGCGCACGCGGCGTTTCCTGGGTGAGATGCTGCTGGGCTTTCTGTCGGGCGATTACCGCAAGGTGGCCGAGGTGCATTTCGCCGCCGGGTACGTTTCGGCCGAGCACTCGGTGGACGCCTTTACCCAGGCGGCGCGCTCCATCGCCGAGCCCATCCTGGGGCGGCCCATCAACGAGATTTCCATCGCCAAGCTGCTGGGGCAACTGTTCCAGGTCACCGAGACCTTCGCCATGGAGACCCAGCCTCAGCTGCTGATGCTGCAAAAGAGCATGCTGGTGGCCGAGGGCGTCGGGCGTATCCTCGACCCGCAGGTCAATATGTGGCAGATGGCCCAGCCGCTGATCGAAGGCTGGATGCGCGCCAATCTCGGCCCCGAGGCCAAGGTGCGCGAGACCGTGATCAATGTGGTCGGCGCCCTGGAGCGCCTGCCGCGTCTGCTCAACGACACCGAAAAAACCTATGCCATGCTGGTCAATCAGGGCCTCAAACTGCATCCCGACACGGTCAAGACCATCTTCGGCGAGCAGCATCCCCGCCGCACCTCCTCCATGTTCGGCTGGGTTCTGGCCGCTCTGCTGGCGGTGCTGCTGGTCCTGAAATAGCGGGGATCGCCCCCCTTCAATCGATTTTTATTGTTCCCGGCGCGCGCACCGCTATACTGCGCCGCAATATTGCCTCCCCACGCCGCAGGACGCGGCGGGAGGCTTCCCGTGCTGGATGCGGGCATAAGCTATCTCGAAAGGCCGCTACGACTATGGCTGACAACAGCACCCACGTCGCCGGTATCGGCAACGCGATCGTCGATGTGCTGGTTCATGCCGATGACCTGTTGCTGCACAGGCTCGGGCTGACCAAAGGCGTCATGACGCTGATCGACGCCCAGCAGGCCGATGCCATCTACAGCCAGCTTCCCGCCGGGATCGAATGTTCGGGTGGGTCCGCCGCCAACACCATCGCCGGAATCGCCGCCCTGGGCGGCCGCGCCGCCTATGTGGGCAAGGTCAAGGACGACCAGTTGGGCCAGGTGTTCCGCCACGACATCCGCAGCGCCGGTGTAACCTTCGACACGGCACCGTCGGTCTCGGGTGCCGCCACCGCCCGCTGTTTCGTGCTGGTGACCCCCGACGCCCAACGCACCATGCTGACCTATCTCGGCGCCTGCATCGAACTGGGGCCGGACGATATCGACCATGCCGCGATCACCGGGGCCGAGGTTACCTATCTCGAAGGCTACCTCTACGATCCGCCCCAGGCCAAGCGCGCCTTCCTGTCCGCCGCCACCGCCGCCCATGGCGCGGGGCGTATGGTGTCGCTGTCGCTGTCCGACCCCTTCTGCGTCGATCGTCACCGCGCCGCCTTTGTGGACCTCGTCGCCCAGCATGTGGACATCTTGTTCGCCAACGAGGCCGAGCTGTGCGCGCTGTACCAGACCGAGGATTTTGACACCGCCATCCGCCAAGTGCGCGGCCATTGCCGCGTCGCCGCCGTGACGCGCGGCGACAAGGGCTCGGTGGTGGTGACCGACGAGGATATCCACGTCATCGCCGCTGACCCGGTCGAGGCGGTGGTCGACACCACCGGCGCAGGCGATCTTTACGCCGCCGGTTTCCTATTTGGTTTTACCCAGGGGCGGGATCTCGCCACCTGCGCCATGCTGGGCGGCATCGCCGCCGGCGAAATCATCTCCCACTTCGGCGCCCGGCCCGAGCATTCGCTCAAGGACCTGGTGCGGCGCAAGCTGGGCCCGCAAATCTTCGATAATCTTCGCTGACGGATTTCATGGAACTTCGCAACATCGCCATCATCGCCCACGTCGACCACGGTAAAACCACCCTGGTCGATGCCATGCTCAAGCAGTCCGGCACCTTCCGGGAAAATCAGCTGGTTGCTGAACGGGTGATGGATTCCAACGACCTGGAAAAGGAGCGAGGCATCACCATCCTCGCCAAATGCACCTCGGTCGAGTGGAAGGGAATCCGCATCAACATCGTCGATACCCCCGGCCACGCCGATTTCGGCGGTGAGGTCGAGCGTATCTTGTCCATGGTGGACGGCGTCGTAGTCTTGGTGGATGCGGCCGAAGGCCCCATGCCCCAGACCAAGTTCGTCACCGGCAAGGCGCTGGGCCTGGGACTGCGCCCTATCGTGGTGGTCAACAAGGTCGATCGCGGCGACGCGCGGCCGCACGAGGTCCATGACGAGTGCTTCGACCTGTTCGCCGCCCTCGACGCCAATGACGACCAGCTGGACTTCCCCACCATGTTCGCGGTGGGCCGCGACGGCTGGGCCGACGAGTCGCTGGAAGGCCCGCGCAAGGACCTGTCGGCGCTGTTCGACCTGATCGTCAAGCACGTGCCGCCGCCGACGCGCGATCTCGACGCGCCGTTCTCCATGCTGGCCACCACCTTGGAAGCCGACCCCTATCTGGGCCGTGTTCTGACCGGCCGCATCTATTCCGGCAGCGCCAAGGTCAACATGTCGGTCAAGGGTCTGTCCCATGACGGCGCCGTGCTCGAACAGTTCCGCATCTCCAAGATCCTGGCCTTCCGCGGTATCGAGCGGGTGCCGGTGGATACCGCCGAGGCGGGCGACATCATCGCCATTTCCGGCATGACCAAGCCCACCGTGGCCGACACCATCTGCGCCCCCGAGGTCACCGAGCCCCTGAAGGCCAATCCCATCGATCCGCCGACCCTGGCCATGACCTTCTCGGTCAATGACAGCCCGCTGGCCGGTCAGGAAGGCGACAAGGTCACGTCCCGCATGATCGGTGCCCGTCTGGCCCGCGAATGCGAAAGCAACGTCGCCATTCACATCAAGGAAACCGCCACCAAGGACGCCTTCGAGGTGTCGGGCCGCGGTGAACTTCAGTTGGGCGTGCTGATCGAGCAGATGCGCCGCGAAGGCTTCGAGCTGTCGATCTCGCGCCCGCGCGTGCTGTTCCAGACCGACGACAGCGGCAAGCGTCTCGAACCCATCGAAGAAGTCTTCATCGACGTGGACGAGGAATATTCCGGCGCCGTAGTCGAGAAGATGAGCCTGCGCAAGGCCGAACTCACCGGCATGCGCCCCTCGGGCGGCGGCAAGACCCGCATCACCTTCCTGGCGCCCGCCCGCGGCCTGATCGGCTATCACGGCGAGTTCCTCACCGATACCCGCGGCACCGGCCTGATGAACCGCATGTTCCATGGCTATGCCCCCTATAAGGGCGCCATCGAAGGCCGCCGCAACGGCGTGCTGATCTCCAACGGCCAGGGCGACGCCGTCACCTACGCCTTGTGGAATCTGGAAGATCGCGGCGCCATGTTCATCGCCGGCAACGTCAAGATCTACGAGGGCATGATCATCGGCGAGCACAACCGCCCCAATGACCTCGAAGTCAACGCGCTGAAGGGCAAGCAGCTCACCAACATCCGCGCCGCCGGCAAGGACGAGGCGGTCAAGCTGACCCCGGCGCGCAAGATGAGCCTGGAACAGGCCATCGCCTATATCGAGGACGACGAGCTGGTGGAAGTGACTCCCAAGTCGATCCGCCTCCGTAAGCGCCTGCTCGACCCCAACGAGCGCAAGAAGGCCGACCGGGCCAAGAAGGACGATTAGTCGTCCACCTCGGACAAACACGAAGGGCCGGAGTTTCCACTCCGGCCCTTTTGGTTTTTGGTGTCATGGAAGGCGCGGCGGACCGCGCCTTCCATAAGATCAGCCCAGCAGGCCCTTTTCCATGATACCCGACAAGCGCTGGGCGAAGGCCACCGGGTCGGCGGGATGCTCGCCCTCCAGGATGCGGGCCTGATCCAGCAGCAGGGCAGCCATATCCTCCACCAGGGCGCTGGTACCGCCCGCAGTGACCTTGGCGGCGAGGTTGCGCACCAGGGCATGGCGGGGATTGATCTCGAGGATGCGGATCTTCTCGCCTTCGACCTGGCGATGGGCGCGCAGCAGCTTTTCCAAATGCATGCTCATATCACCCGCGTCGGCCACCAGGCAGACCGCCGACGAGGTCAGCCGCTCGGACGAACGCACATCCTTGACCTTGTCGCCCAGGGCCAGCTTCATGGCGGCGATCAGGGTTGTGATCTCGTCGGCGGGGGCCTCCTCGGCCTTGGCGGCGTCGGCGCCCTCGGGCGCCTTGACCTTGCCGAGATCAGCCCCGGCGGCAGCCACCGAACGGAACTCCTTCTCCTGGTACTTGGGCACGGCGGTGACCCAGAACTCGTCGATGGGATCGGTCAGCAGCAGCACCTCGACGCCCTTGGCCACGAAGCCCTCCAACTGGGGGCTGCGCTTCAACTGGTCGATATCGTCGCCGGTGATGGTGTAGATGGCCTCCTGGCCTTCCTTCATGCGCGCCACATACTCGGCCAGGGTCACCAGCCCGTCGCCGGCGGTGGTGCGGAAACGGCAAAGTTCGAGGATATCCTCGCGGCGCTCGAAATCCTCATAGATGCCTTCCTTCAGCACGGCGCCGAAGGCCTCCCAGAAGGTGGCAAAGTTGCCGTCGGCATCCTCGGACTTCTTCTTCAGCTCACCCAGCACCTTCTTGACCAGCCCGGTGCGGATCTTGGCCAGCACCGGATTATGCTGCAGCATCTCGCGGCTGACATTGAGCGGCAGATCCTGGCTGTCGACCACACCGCGTACAAAGCGCAGATACGGCGGCAGCAGCTCCTCGCAATCCTCGGTAATAAACACCCGGCGGACATAGAGCTTCAGGTGCTGCTTGCGGTCGGGGTGGAAGATGTCGAAGGGCTTGGAGCCGGGGATATACAGCAGGCCGGTATATTCGATGGCGCCCTCGGCCTTGTAATGCAGGGTCGACCACGGCTCGTCGAAGGCGTGGGCGACGTGGTGGTAGAATTCCTTGTACTGCTCGGGGGTGATCTCCGACTTGGGCCGGGTCCACAGCGCGCTGGCCGAGTTGATGGCCTCCTCGGTATCACCCTCCTTCAACTTTACCGGGATGGCGATGTGATCGGAGTAGCGCTTGACGATGGATTTGAGGCGGAAGGCCTCGACGAATTCCTTCTCCGCCTCGCGCAGTTTCAAGGTGATGGCGGCGCCACGGGCGGCGTCGGGGGCCTCAGCCACGGTGAACTCACCCTTGCCGTCGGACACCCATCGCCAGCCGGTGGTCTCGCCCGCCTTGCGGCTGACCACCGTCACCTCTTCGGCGACCATGAAGGCGGAATAAAAGCCGACCCCGAATTGGCCGATCAGGTTGACGTCTTTTTTATCGTCGCCTGTCATGCGGCTGAGGAATTCGGCGGTCCCCGATTTGGCGATGGTGCCGAGATTGTTGATCAGGTCGTCGTGATTGAGGCCGATACCGTTATCGATGATGGTCAGGGTTCCGGCGGCGGCGTCAGGAATCAGGCGGATCTGGAAGTCGGACTCGCCCGCCAGCAGGTCGGGTTGGGTGATAGCGGCATAGCGCAGGCGGTCGCATGCGTCGGAGGCGTTCGAGATCAACTCGCGCAGGAAGATCTCCTTGTTGGAGTACAGCGAGTGAACGACGATATCGAGCAATTTGCCGACTTCGGCTTGAAACTGGCGCTTCTCTTCGGCCATGACCGGTCAATCTCCCTCAAATGGTAAAATATTAAAGGCGCTCTGATATGAGGTGATAGGGCGAAGGTTGCAAGTGCGTCGATTCTCCTAAAGAATGGATATCTCTTCCGGGCGTTGCCTTAGGCGCCGCAAATGGTTATGTATGGCGCCCCGAGTTTTTGAGATCCGGTCCGCCCGGATGAACGAAGCACCGTGTCGCAAGGCGTCCCCCCATAGGGTCGGGACGGAACGGCGACCGATTTGATGGAGACGTTGATGCAGATTCCCCTCCAGATCACCTTTCACGGCATTGATCACTCCGATGCCGTCGAAACCCGCATCCGCGAAAAGGTGGCCAAGCTGGAGCAGCTGTACGATAGAATCACCAGCTGTCGCGTGGTGATCGAGTCGCACCACCGCAACACCTCCAACCTGCACCACAAGGGTGAGCCCTTCCACATCCGCATCGACCTGACCGTTCCCGGCTCCGAGCTGGTGGTCAAGCGCGATCCCAAGGACAGCCACGTCAATGAAGACATCTACGTGGCCCTGCGCGAGGCGTTCGGTGGTATCGAGCGCCAGTTGAAGGAATACATCGCCCGCCAGCGTGGTGATGTTAAGGCTCGCGCTCAGGCGTGAAGACCAACTGAGGCATGGGTGGGGCACTCCCACCCATGCATCAAGTTTCTTGATCGATCCCCCTTGCGCTGTTGATGTTCGCAGGCGCATGAGGTAAAAAGCATTCACGCTATTGCAGTGCAGCATTTTGCTGCGGCGTTGGACGCTCATGAACATCGATCTCGCCCGAACATTCCTGGAAATCGTCGATACCGGCAACTTTAACAAGGCTGCCGAACGCCTGAGCGTGACTCAATCCACGGTCAGCATGCGCATCAAGGCCCTGGAGGATGAGTTGGGACGACCGCTGTTCGTCCGCTCTAAGTCGGGCACGGCGCTTACCGCCGCCGGAACCCAGTTCCGCCGCTATGCCACCACCATGGTGCGGGTATGGGAGCAGGCGCGTCAGGAACTGGCGCTGCCCCCCGGTTTCCGCACTGTCTTGAATGTGGGCGGCCAATTCTCCCTATGGGACCGCCTGCTGGTGCAGTGGATTCCCTGGATGCGCACCGCCATGCCCGACGTGGCGCTGCGGGCCGAGGTGGGAACCTCCGACGGCCTGATGCGGCAATTGATCGAAGGCTTGCTGGATGTGGGGGTGATGTACTCGCCGCTGAGCCGCCCCGGCCTGCATATCGAGAAACTGCTGGAAGAGCGCTTGGTGCTGGTCTCGACGCAGCGCCGCTCGGCGGCCGAATGGGACGACGATTACGTCTTGGTGGATTGGGGGCCGGAATTCCGCGCGGCCCACAGCCGGGCCTTTCCCGATCTCAAGACTCCGGCGGTATCGGTGGGCTTAGGGGCTTTGGGGCTTCAGCACATCCTGGCCCATGGCGGCAGCGGCTATTTCCCCATGCGGGTGGTGCGCGGCCATCTGGCGGCGGGACGATTGTTCGAGACCACCGGCGCGGCGGAATTCCGCCGTCCGGCCTATCTGGTCTATGCCGAAGACGAAACCCGCGACGACTGGTTCGCCACCGCCCTGGACGGCCTGCGCTACGTCGCCTCCCTCGAAAGCGAGGAATAGGCTTCCAGCCACGCCGTCAGATCGTCGGTGATGTGATGGACGTGCGACAGGTCGACCTCGTCTTGCTTCAGCACCTCGGTGTCGGGATGGCCGTCTTCGCGCACCCACAAGGTAGTCATGCCGATGGCGGCGGCGGGAGCCAGATTGCGGGCCAGATCCTCCACCATCATGGCGCTTCTGGGATCAAAGCGGTGGCGCTCGACCATCATGGTATAGGTCTCGGGCTGGGGCTTGGGCAGGAATCCGGCAGCCTTGATATCGAAGACACCGTCGAAATGCCGGGCGATCCCCAACCGGTTCAGCACCTGTTCGGCATGGCGTTCCGAGCCGTTGGTGAAGATCAGCTTGCGCCCCTCCAGGCGATCCAGCGCCGCATCCAGGCGGGGCGCCACGTCGAGCACGCTGTGATCGATGTCGTGGACATAGGTAAGAAAAGCCTCGGGCTCCAGGCCGTTCACCAACATCAGGCCGCGCAAAGTGGTGCCGAATTCACGGTAATACCGCTTTTGCAGGCGATAGGCTTCGTCCAGATCGAGGCCCAGACGCTCGGCGATGAAACGGCGCATCCTGACATCGATCTGGGGGAACAGACTCGACGAGGCGGGATACAAGGTGTTGTCCAGATCAAAGACCCAGGTCTCGATCCGCGGGGGCGGTGTGGGGTTCATCCGCTACAGGTACCGCTCCACCGTCTGTAACGCAAGGTTCGCGGGTTAGGGGGTCGTTAAGCGCCTCGGCCTATGGTAAGCAGAAGTGGGAAGGCAGCTTTGGATAGCGCGGCGGATGAATTCAACCGGCGATAAACAATGGGGCGGCGCCGCCAGTGGCGGACGCCCCACGGCGGCGTTGGATATGGGAGGGCTGAACGCTTTCCCAGGTCCGGCCTTGCTGCTGGACCGTGACGGCGTGGTGCTGGCCGGTAACGGCCGGGCCGAGCCCCTGGCTGTCGCCCTCGCCCAGGGCCGCATCGCCGGTCTGGAAGAGGTTCTGGCCGCCCCCGGCACTACGCGGGTCGAAGGCATTCCCCTGGCCGGTGGCGGCACCCTTATTCTTGATCTGGTGGCGATTCCCACCGCCACCGGCACATTCTTGCTGCTGGCCCGCGACGTGACGCTGGAGCGCAATCTGCGCGCCGCCTTGGTGGAATCGCGCCAGCGCTACAAGGATCTGGTCGAGATTTCCAGCGACTTCGCCTGGGAGGTCGGTCACGACGGCCGTTTTGTCTTCGTCAGTCCCAAGGGGGCGCTGGGCTTTGCTGCCGAGGATCTGGTGGGCCGCATGCCCGAGGACTACATCATCCAGGGCGAGGGCCAAAACGGCCCCGGCCCCTTCGGCGCCCTGCTGGAGGTGGAAGATATCGAGGTGTGGATGCGCCAATCCGACGGCAGCCAGGTCTGCCTACTGGCCTCGGCAACGCCGGTCCGCAACGAGCGGGCGGAGTGGCGCGGCGCTCGTGGTGTTTGCCGTGACGTGACGCAGGAAATGCTGCGTGATGCGGCGCTGAGCCGCGCCAACAGCCGCGAGCGTCTGTTATCCTATATCGTGCGCACCATCCGCGACGAAGTCGATCCGGCGGACATGCTGAAAACCGCCGCCGAGGCCACCGCCCGCGCCTTAGGCGCCAGCGGCTGCCAGATTTTCCGCATCCTGCCCGACGACTCGGACTTCCATCTGGCGGCCCAATCGGGCGAGGCGGGCGACCACAGCAGCATCTTGGATTCCTTCTTGAATTCGGACCACTTCGACAGCGATGTCGGATCATGGCGGGTTTTGTCCACCGTCTGCCGCTATCGCCAGTCCATCAACGGCGCCGTGGTCCTGTGGCGCACCGATGCCCGCGCCGCCTGGAGCGATGACGAGCGGTTGCTGATCGACGATGTCGCCATTCAGGTCGGACTGGCCAACGAGCAGATCACCAATCACGAGGGCATGCTGAAACTGTCGCGGACCGACGGACTGACCGGTCTGTTCAACCGCCGCGCCTTCTTCGAGGAAATCACTCGGCGCTTCCACCGCCTGAAGCATGAAGGCAAGCCCGCCGCCCTGATCTATGTCGATCTCGACAATTTCAAAGCGGTCAACGACATCCACGGGCACCAGACCGGCGATCAGGCCCTGTTGGCGGTGCGCGACCTGCTGTTGCAGCATACCCGGCCGGTGGATCTGGTGGCGCGGCTGGGCGGCGACGAATTCGCCATCTGGCTGGAGGCCGCCGAAGAGCGTATCGCAGTCCAGCGCTGCCGTGACATGCTGGCGGCGGCGCATGAGTTGGGGCATTTTTCCGGCAGCCCGGAAAAGCCGCTGGGACTTTCCCTGGGGGTGGCTGTCCATGGCGGCCAGGACCAGGAAAGCATCGAGGAGTTGATCGCCCGCGCCGACAAGGCCATGTATGAAGTCAAGCGTGACGGTAAGGGCGATTGGCGGCTGGCGCCGCCCCTTGGGGCCGAGGGAGACGCACCGTGACCGGATTTTTGAAGCGTCTGTTTGGCGGTGGCGGCGGCGACAAGCCGCTGGAATACGAGCGGGCCAAGGAACTGGCCAGCCATCCCGATGCGGCGGTGCGGGCGGAAGTGGCCGACCGCGGCGACGTCAAGGCCGAGATTCTCTATTTCCTGGCCGAAGATACCGATGCCGAGGTCCGCCGCCGGGTAGCCGCCAATGCCGGGGCTCCAGCCCAGGCTAATCTCCTGCTGGCCAATGACCAAAGTGATATCGTCCGCAGCGATCTCGCCGCCAAGATCGCCCGCATTGCCCCAGGATTGTCCGCCCACGAGCAGGACCGCCTGCGCCGCATGACCTACCAAGCCATCGAGATGCTGGCACGAGATCAGGTGGCCCGCGTCCGTCAGATTCTGTCCGAAGCCCTGAAGGACGTGGCCAATGCCCCGCCCGAGGTCATCTTGCGCTTGGCCCGCGACGCCGAGCTGGTGGTGGCGGGGCCGGTGCTGCGCTATTCGCCGGTACTGAGCGACGAAGACCTGCTGGAGGTGATCGGCGCCAACCCCATTCCCGGCGCCCTGGCCGCCATCTCGCGCCGGAACATCGTCAATGTGCGGGTGGCCGACGCCATCGCCGCCACCGACGACGTCGATGCCATCGCGGTGCTGCTCAGCAACCCGTCGGCCCAGATCCGGGAAGAGACCCTCGACCGTCTGGCCGACCGCGCCGCCGATATCGAGGCCTGGCACAAACCTTTTGTCGAGCGCCCCCAGTTGTCGTCACGCACGGCGCAGAAGCTGGCGCGCTTCGTCGCCGAAAGCCTGCTGCAATCCCTGGCCGCGCGCAAGGATCTCGACCCCGAGGCGGCAGCCGCGGTGGCGGCGGTGGTCAGCAAGCGCCTGAGCGAAGTCATGGCCGAGGTCGATCCCAGCCGCACCGAGCCCAAGCACGCTCCCGAAGAAGCCTCGGCCATCGCCCGCGCCCGTGGGCTGCATGCCGCCGGGCAGTTGACCGAGACCACGGTCGATACCGCCCTGGCCTCGGGCGATTATCCCTTCGTCACCGCCTCGCTGTCGGTGTTGAGCGGCCTGTCACCCGCCGTGATCAACAAGATCATCGGCACCCAAAGCGCCAAAGGCATGGTGGCGCTGACCTGGAAGGCGGGGCTGTCGGCGATTCTGGGCGCACATCTCCAGGCGCGGCTGATCCGCCTGCCCGGCAGCCGCATCCTCAACCCCAAAGGCGGTGACCATCCCCTGTCCCCCAGCGAGATGGAGTGGCAGTTGGAATTCTTCGGCGCCGACGAGTAGACGGGCTAATCAATACGTTAGAGTATTGCGCCCTAATCGACGAACAGATGGCCGGGACGGCCATGGACATAGCCGTTGGCGAATTCGGCGCCGGGGCACAAACCGGCCAGCCGGTCCTCGGCCTCATCCCGCCCGACCGCCCCCGCCAGCATGGCCCGGAACAGGGCCGCCACCGCCACCATGTCATAGGTGTGCGGCCATAGGCGGAAACGTCCAACACCCCGCGCCGCCAGCCCCCCCACGTCGCCCAGCAGGTCCATGACGTGGTAGGACATGGTCTGGGTGCCGTTGACCGCCAGGAAGGGCATCTCGTCCAGAGTTTCCACCGCCATGCCGTCAACGTCGTCGGCGCAGACATACTGGCAGCCGTCCTTGGCGAGATTGCGGGCGCGAGCGGCGTAACAGCGGGCGGAAATGGCCAAAGGCAGGCGCCCGAAGGCCTGAATCTCGATCTCGGCCTTGGTGCTTTTGGCCAAGGTGGCGATGGCATCGGCCGACAGTTCGGCGGGCAGACAGATCCGTACCGCACCCAAGGCCTCCAAGGTGCCCAGGGTGCCTTCGTTGTAGATGTTGAGCAGCGGCCCGGCCACGAACGGCCGCCCCGCCATCATGGCGGCGACGGAGATGTCGTTGGCCTCGACCAGCACACCCTCGGCATCGGTCAGGCCCCTGGCCGCCTCCAGTTCGCGGTCACTCATGATCAGTGCCAGCGAGGACAGTACCACCTCTTTCCCGGCCTGGGTCAGACGCTCCACCACCTCGGGAATGAAGGGCTCGAAGAACGGCGTCCGCTTGGAGCACACCACCTCGCCCACATGGACGCAATCCACGTCGGCCTCGTCGGCCATGCGGAAATAGAAATCGCGCAGGCGCTCGGGCTTCCAGTTGAACAGCACCGGACCCAGGGTGAGTTTAGGGGAGGAGGAGTTCATACTTTTTGTCCCTCAAGCGCCGGGCAAGGGCATCCGCCCCCCTGGCTTACCTCCGCTAGTGCTCCGGGGCGCTCCCCGTGCGCGCAGGCGCACAAAGCGGCAATGTCGGCGAAGCCGACGGGGCGCCCGCGCTTCGGCTTTGCCTCGCTCATTATCGCCATGCTTTCTCGTAGGCTCCGGTGGTCTGTTTGCCGCCCTCGGTGATGCGGTCGAGGTCGATATCGGGCAGCGGCCGTCCCGCCATCACCGCATCAACACCCTGGCGGAAGGCCTGGACCACGGCGGCGACATAGGCGCGGCCGCGCTGGCGCCCCTCGATCTTGAAGGCGGTGACGCCCGCCTTGATCAGGTCGGGCAGCATGGACAACGTGTTGAGCGAGGTGGGCTCCTCGAACAGATAGCTGGCCTTGTCGTTGGCGAGGAAGCGGCCCTTGCACAAGGTGGGATAGCCCGCCGGTTCGTTATGGGCGAATTTGTTGATGGTGAAGCCGCTCAGTTCCGAGGTGATGCCCTGGGGTGTCTCGGTATAGCGCACGTCGCCTGCGGGCGAGCAGACGCCGTTCATGTTGGGTGACTGGCCGGTGACGTAGGACGACAGGGCGCAGCGGCCCTCGGCCATGACACACAAGCCTCCGAACACGAACACCTCGGTCTCGACCGGCGCGATCTTGGGATTGAGCGCCGCGATCTCTTGCACCGTCAGCACTCGGGGCAACACCACCCGGCGCACCCCGAAACGCTCGGCGTAAAAACGGATGGCGTCGGGATTGGAGGCGGCGGCCTGCACCGAGAGATGCAGCCGCAGCTCGGGATGGGTGCGGTGGGCATACTCGATCAGGCCGATATCGGCCAAAATCACCGCGTCGGCCTTGGCCTTGGCGGCGTCGTCCACCGCCTGGCGCCACAATGCGGGCTCTCCGGCGCGGGGAAAGGTATTGATGGCGACCAGCACCTTGGCGCCGCGCTCGTGGGCAAAGGCCACGCCCTCGCCCAGTTCCTTGCGGCTGAAATTAAGGCCGGGAAAGTTGCGGGCGTTGGTCTCGTCGCGGAAGCCCACATAGACGCAATCGGCCCCGGCATCGACGGCGCTTTTCAACGCCGCCGGCGTGCCTGCCGGGCAGACCAGTTCAGGACGAGGAGGGCGTGTCTCGGCCATCAGGCAGCCCCCCCGCGCCGGGCGGCCTTGCGCAATTGCTTCAGCTCGGTCTCCAACTGGGTGATGCGGGAGTCCTGGGAATGAACATCCTTGACCGCGGGCGCGATCAGGGCGTTGCGCAAGGTCTCGAAATCGTCGCGCATGCGCCCCATCAGGCCGATGGCGGCCCCGGCGGCGCTGCGGAACGGCCGCGCCAGCGGCCCCAACTCAGCCGAAATGTCTTCGATCAGATCGATTCCGGCGCCGTCGATAGCGTTGCGCAACGCCACCACCACTTCGGTATCGCCCTCGATCACCAGACGGCGCGAGAAGAACAGCGCATCGCCGTCCACCTTGCCCTCGGCCAGGGCGATCAGCATTTCCAGCGGCCCGTGGATGGTGGCGGCGACCTCGGCGGGATCGACCGCGCGCCGCACGGTCAGGGCGGGGGCGTCCGGGTTGGGCTCGAGCAGGATGACGAAGGGCAGATCTACCGGATCGATGCACACCGCCTTGTCGCTGTAATCGGCCATCCGCTCCAGAATATCGGGATGGCGGCGGCGGATCACCCGCAGCATGGCGTCGAACAGCGGTTGCAACAGCGCGGGGCGAACCGGCTGCAACGCCATCCCCAGCAGCAGGACGGGGGAAAAGGGCGGCGTCACCGGCTTGGCCCCGGTGCGGGTTTGGCCTTGCCTCATGGATCAATGATCTCCCGATGGGTGACGTATCTTGTCCTGGGTCATATCCCCCCTCATTGACCGCCGTCAAGCAACCAGTCTGGACTTGGCAGCAAGGCCCCTTGGGGGCTAATTTTAATTCGCATTCGGATCGGAGGGACCAGCGATGAAGATCGATGTCGACCTGAGCCATATCACGGCCCTGATCATCGACGACAGCCGCTATGCGCGCTCGTATATCAAGACCGCGCTGCAATCCTTCGGCATCAGCACCATCCTGGAGGCCTCCGACGGCCCCCTGGGGCTGGAATTGCTGGGCAGCCACGCCATCCAGCTGATTGTCACCGACCACGACATGAGCCCCATGAACGGCATCGACTTCACCCGCTATGTCCGCAGCGGCGACATGGTCAAGTGCGTCGATGTGGCCATCATCATGATGTCGGGCGAAGCCGCCAAGGAGGTGGTGTTCGAAGCCCGCAACGCCGGTGTCAGCGAATTCCTGGTCAAGCCGGTATCGGCGGATTCCCTGTTCCGCCGCGTCCGCGCCGCGCTGCTCAACCCCAAGGCCTTCGTGCAATCGCCCGCCTATGCCGGACCGGACCGCCGGGCGCTGTCGCGTCCGCCGCCCGGTGTGGCCGAACGCCGGATGGCGCCGCCGCTGCCCAAGCCAGCCCCCCTGGCCACCCTCATCACGGCAGGGACAGCCCCCGCTTCCGCTCCGGCCACCGGGGCCTCTGGCCCGGTTCTGCGCCCCGCAGCCGCCGAGCGCACTGGACGGCGTAAATTCACTCCCGGACAGGTGATCTTCCACGAAGGCGAGCACGGCCTCGAAGCCTATGTGGTGGAAAGCGGCAAGGTCGGCATCTTCAAGACCGTGGACAGCCAGCGGGTGATCCTGGGGCGGATCGGCATCAACGGCGTGTTCGGCGAGATGGCGCTGATCGACGACGAGCCCCGCATGGCCTCGGCCATGGCGCTGGAGGATACCACCTGTCTGGTTCTGCCCATCGGAGCGCTGAAGGCCCAAATCGGCAAGACCCCCGATCTGGTGATCCTGGTGCTGGAGACCCTGCTGCACGATATCCGCAAGATGGGACGCGAGTTGGGGCAGGTCCGCGGCGCCCTGGAGCGCAAGCGCGCCTCGGGATGATGGGGGTTTGGTCTGGCCCTCCGCCCGTGCTATGGTCCCGCCGCAAGCGTGAGCTTTATCGAGCAGGCCTTTGAGCAAGAAGAATATTTCCCTTAAGTCATCCACCCCCGTTCTGGTGCGTCGCCTTCTGAAAGAGGGCATGCGCCCCTATCTGGGCAAAGTGGTGATGGCCGTTGTCTGCATGGTGGTGGGGGCTGCGGCCAATGCGGGCTATGCCCTGCTGATGGACCCGGTGGTCAACAAGATCTTCACCGAACGCCAGGCCGACTTTCTGTGGCCTTTGGGCCTGGCGGTGCTGGGCACCTTCACGCTGAAATCCATCTGCAATTACGGTGAGGCGGTCTACCTGTCCAAGGTGGGCCTAAGGGTCATCGCCGACATGCAGGCCCGCATGTTCGCCCATCTGATGCGCATGGACGTGGCCTTTTTCCACAGCAATTCCACCGGCAGCGTACTGTCGCGCCTGACCAACGACATCTCGTCCATGCGCTTTGCCGTATCCGACGCCCTGACCGGCGCGGGCAAGGACGCCTCGTCACTGATCTTCCTGGTCGGCGCCATGTTCTACCAGGACTGGCGGCTGTCGGCCTGGACCTTTTTCGTCTTCCCGGTGGCCATCGTGCCCATCCGCAAGCTGGGACGGCGCATGCGCAAGGTCACCGCCAACACCCAGGAGCATATGGGCCAGCTCACCACCTATCTCGAGCAATCGGTCCAGGGCATCCGGGTGGTCAAGGCCTATGGCATGGAAGAGTACGAGACCCGCAAGGTCGGCACTCTGGTCGAGACCTTGCAGGATCTGACCTACAAGGCGGCACGGGTTCGCTCGGCCTCGTCACCGATCATGGAGCTTTTGGGCGGCATCGCCATCACCGTGGTGATCTTGTATGGCGGCCTGCGGGTAATCGAGGGCGAGACCACGCCCGGTGCGTTCTTCTCCTTCATCACCGCCTTGATGCTGGCCTACCGCCCCATCAAGTCGCTGGCCTCGCTCAACACCAATCTTCAGGCCGGTCTGGCCGCCGCTGAACGCACCTTCGACATCCTGGACACCCAGCCGGCCATCCAGGACCGGCCCGAATGCCACGATCTGCGGGTCCAAGACGGCAACGTCGCCTTCGAGGGCGTGTTCTTCACCTATGACGGCGCCAAATCGGTGCTGGACGGCATCGACCTCCAGGTGCCGGGCGGCAAAACCGTGGCGCTGGTGGGGCCGTCGGGGGCGGGCAAGTCCACGCTTCTCAATCTGCTGCCCCGCTTCTTCGAGGTCACCGACGGCCGGGTCCTGGTGGATGGCCAGGACGTGCGCGACGTCGGTCTTGCCTCGCTGCGAAGCAAGATCGCCCTGGTCAGCCAGGAAATCACCCTGTTCGACGATTCCATCCGCGCCAATATCGCCTATGGCCGTTTCGGCGCCAGCGACGAGGAGATCGAGGCCGCCGCCCGCGCCGCCGCCGCCCATGATTTCATCATCGGCCTGCCCGAGGGCTACGACACGGTGGTGGGCGAGCGCGGCCTCAACCTGTCGGGCGGCCAGCGCCAGCGCCTCGCCATCGCGCGCGCCATGCTGAAGAACGCTCCCATCTTGCTGCTGGACGAAGCCACCAGCGCCTTGGACACCGAATCCGAACGCCAGGTGCAAAGCGCCCTGGAACGCCTGATGAAGGGCCGCACCACCATCGTCATCGCCCATCGCCTGTCCACGGTGGTCAATGCCGATCTGATCCACGTGCTGGATCGGGGCAGGGTGATCGAATCCGGGTCTCATGATGCCCTGCTGGCCCAGGACGGGATCTATGCCAGGCTCTACGCCATGCAATTCGCCGAGGATCCCGCCTCTGCGCCACGGCCATAGGCGGCGGCCGTGGGTCTGGCCAAAAAAATCGGCAAGAGTGAGACATTCCGCGGCCTGCTGTGCTGGCTGGGCTCGCTTTATATCCGCCTTATCCACGCCACCGGACGCTGGGAGGTCAGGGGCAGCGACCTCCCCAACCGCCTGTGGGACGAGGGGCAGCCCTTCATCCTGGCCTTCTGGCACGGCCGCATCCTGATGATGCCCAAAAGCTGGCGTCCCGATATTCCCATCCACATGCTGATCAGCCAGCACCGCGACGGCCAGCTGATCGCCCGCACAGTATCGCATTTCGGCATCGACACCGTTCAGGGCTCCACCACCCGAGGCGGCAGTTCCGCGCTGCGGACCATGCTGAAAGCTCTTAAGGCCGGGCAATGCGTCGGCATCACCCCCGACGGTCCCAAGGGGCCGCGCCAGCGGGCCTCGGCGGGTATCGTCAATATCGCCAAGCTGTCGGGCTGCCCCATCCTTCCCGCCACCTTCGCCACCCGAGGCCGCAGGCTGCTGGGCAGTTGGGACCGCTTTGCCGTGGCGCTGCCGTTCTCACGCGGGGTATTCGTGTGGGGCGAGGCCATCGCCGTGGCCCGCGACGCCTCCGAGGCCGAGCTTGAAAGCGCCCGTCAGGCGGTGGAGGACAGCCTCAACGCCATCACCGCCGAGGCCGACGCCCTGATGGGCGAAACCGCCCCCCTGCCCGAGGAGGCGACATGATCTTTAGCCTCTATCGCGGCCTGACCCAGTTGGGGGGGCCGCTGATTTCCCTGTATCTCGACCGGCGTAAGCAACGCGGCAAGGAGGACGAGGCCCGCTTCGGCGAGCGTCTGGGCCATCCCGGCCAGCCGCGCCCGCCCGGACGCCTGGTGTGGATTCACGCCGCCTCGGTGGGGGAATCGCTGTCCATGCTGCCGCTGGTCGAGCGCCTGCGTCAGCGCCGACTCAACGTGCTGCTGACCACCGGCACCGTCACCAGCGCCCGCATGATGGCGGAACGGCTGCCGCGCGGCGCCGTCCACCAATTCGTACCGGTTGACCGTCTGGCCTATGTGCGCGGCTTCCTCGACCACTGGCGTCCCGACCTCGCCTTGTGGGCCGAATCCGAATTCTGGCCCAACCTGCTGGCTGAAACCCGTCACCGCCGGGTGCCGCTGGTGCTGATCCAGGGACGGATCTCACCCCGATCCTTCGCCAACTGGAAGAAGGTGCCCGGCTTCATCCGCCGCCTGCTGTCGTGCTTCACCCTCTGCCTCGCCCAGACCGAAGGTGACGCCCAGCGGCTGCGGGCCTTGGGCGGGCACGATGTCCGCTGTCTCGGCAACCTCAAATACGCTGTGCCCGCCTTGCCCGCCGACGACGCCGCGCTGGATGGTCTGGTCCGGGTCGTGGCCGGGCGCCCCCTGTGGCTGGCCGCCAGCACCCATCCCGGCGAGGAAGCCATCGTCGCCCGCCTTCACGGACAAGTCGCGGCGGCTTTCCCCGATCTGCTGACCATCATTGTACCGCGCCATCCCAACCGCGGCCCCGAACTGGCCGCCGAACTGGCAGCCACCGGGCTGAAGGTCGCCTTGCGCTCGGCGGGCGAGGTGCCGGGGCCGGACACCCAACTCTATCTGGCCGACACCATGGGCGAACTGGGGCTGTTTTACCGCCTGGCCCCCATCGTTTTCATGGGCAAGAGCCTGACGGTAGGCGGCGGTCAGAATCCGTTCGAGCCCGCCCGCATCGGCGCCGCCGTGCTGTACGGGCCGCTGATGGACAACTTCCCCGACATGGCGGCGCGCATGGCCGAGCTGGGCGCGGCCCTGATGGTGCGCGATGGCAGGCATCTTGCCGAGACCTTGACCCGCCTGCTGGCTGAGCCCGCCAAGGTCGCGGCCATGCGCGCCGCCGCCAAGACCTGGACCGAAAGTGAAGCCGGAGTGTTGGATGCGGTCGAGCGGGTGCTCGGCCCCATCCTGGATGCAGTGGAGACACGCCATGCGGGCGCCTAGGTTCTGGGACCGCGATTCGGCCCTGTCGCGGCTGCTGAAGCCCGTGGGCGCGGCCTATGCCTGGGTGGTGGCCCACCGCCTGGAGCAGGCCGAGGAATACCGCCCCGCCGTGCCGGTGATCTGCGTCGGCAACATCGTCGCCGGCGGCGCGGGCAAGACTCCGGTGGTCATCGCCCTGGCCCGCCATCTGCTGGCGGCGGGGTGCAAGCCCCATCTGCTGACGCGGGGCTATGGCGGCACCGAGGTGGGGCCGCGCGCCGTCGATCTTGACCGCCACGATTTCGCCCGCGTTGGTGACGAAGCGTTGCTGCTGGCCGCCGTGGCACCGACCTGGGTAGCGCGCTGGCGGCCCGATGGCGCCGTGGCGGCGGCGGAGATGGGCGCCGAGATCATCGTCATGGATGACGGCTTCCAGAACGGCTCCATCGCCAAGGATCTGTCGCTGGTAGTGGTGGATGGCGGCTATGGCTTTGGCAACGGCCGCCCCATTCCCGCCGGCCCCTGCCGCGAATGGCCCGCCACCGGACTGGCCCGCGCCGATGCGGTGGTGGTGGTGGGTAAGGATAAGACCGGTGTGGCCGAGATGGCCGCGCAAGCGGGGCTGACGGTGCTGCACGCCAAGTTGGAGCCCGGCGCCGAGGGAGCGGGACTGATGGGCCGCAAGGTTGTCGCCTTCGCCGGAATCGGCCGCCCCACCAAATTTTTTGTCACCTTGAAGCAATGCGGTGCCCGGCTGGTCACCACCACGGCCTTTCCCGATCACCATCCCTATACCCGCAAGGAGATCGAGGATCTGCTGGCCGAGGCCGAGGCCAATGAAGCCATGGCCATCACCACCGCCAAGGATCGGGTGCGGCTGCCGCCTGACCTGCGCGAACGGGTGGCGGAGCTGTCGGTGGATCTGATCTGGCGCGATCCGGCACTACTGACACCGCTGTTGGACCGGGTTGGAGTTCGGGCATGACGATCAAGCGTCTGCGGCAACGTCTGGAAGCCTATCTCGCCCAGGGAATATGGGCGGTATTCGGCCTATTGCCACTGGATTGGGCCTCGGCCCTGGGCGGCGGACTGGCGCGGCTGGTCGGCCCGCGCCTCGGCGTCAACCGGGTGGCGCGGCGCAATCTCGCCCGCGCTTTCCCGCAAAAGACCGAGGCCGAGATCGCGGCCATCATCTCCGGCATGTGGGACAATATCGGCCGGGTGGCGGGCGAATTTCCCCATCTCGACCAGATCGCCGCCCAACGGGTCGAACTGATCGGCGGCGAATATATCGATCTGTTGCGCGATGACGGCCAGCCGGGAATCTTCATTTCCGGCCATCTCGGCAATTGGGAGGTCAGCGGCGCGGTGGCGGTGGCCCGCGGCCTGCCGCTGCATCTGGTCTACCGCGCCGCCAACAATCCCTGGATCGAGGAGCTGTACCGCAAAGGCCGCAAGACCGCCGCCGTCGCCCTGATCCAGAAAGGCTCGGAAGGGGCGCGGCAAGCCCTGCTGGCATTGAAGAACGGCCAGCATCTCGGCATGCTGGTGGACCAGAAGATGAATGACGGTGTGGCCATTCCGTTTTTCGGGCGCGACGCCATGACCGCCCCCGCCATGGCCCAATTCGCCACCCGTTTCAAATGTCCGCTGGTCCCGGCCCGCGTCGAGCGTCTGGGCGGCGCCAACTTCCGCCTGACCGTTCAAGCCCCCGTGGACTTCCCCCATACCGGCGACCCTCACGAGGACAACCGATTGCTGCTGATCCGCATCAACGCCCAGGTGGAAGACTGGGTGCGCCAGCATCCCGAGCAGTGGCTGTGGGTCCACAAGCGCTGGCCCGAGTGATGAGTGATGTCACCGCCTATCTCGCCGCCGAGGGCTTCGAGGCCGACCTGCGCACCGAACTGGGTGACGTCCTGGCCGAGCACGGCCGCCTGATGCTGGCGCCCGGTCCGGCGCGGCAGACGGCCTGGGCGCAGAACATCTGGCGCCAGCCGCAGCGGCTGGAGGTGGCCTCCATCGGTGAAGCGGCCAAGGCGTTACGCGCGCTCCAGCGCAACTGGTGGCCCTATGAGTTCCACCTGCACCGCCGCACCGCGCTGCTGGTGGATAAGCTGCC
Source organism: Terasakiella magnetica (assembly GCA_902729415.1). Classification (GTDB taxonomy): domain Bacteria; phylum Pseudomonadota; class Alphaproteobacteria; order Rhodospirillales; family Magnetospirillaceae; genus Phaeospirillum; species Phaeospirillum magnetica_A. The sequence goes on from CACVCF010000001.1 coordinate 232,766, forward strand.
CAAGGTCTCGGCCAAGCCGCTGGTTTTCGGCCAGCCCGCACCCACCGCGCCCTTGGGTTCATTCGTCTGGCTGGACGAGTCTACGGTTCTGGCCGCGCCGGACTGCTCCAGCGCCTTTCCCAATGGCGACGCCGCTTTCATCGAAGACCATCAGGCGCCGCCTGCACGGGCCTATCTCAAGCTGTGGGAAGCCCTGACCCTGGCCGGAAACCTGCCCAAGCCCGGCGAGCTTTGCCTTGATCTCGGCGCCAGTCCGGGAGGCTGGACCTGGGTGCTGGCCGGAACCGGGGCGCGGGTGATCAGCATCGACAAGGCCCCGCTGGCGCCGGCCATCGCCGCCCTGCCCAATGTGGAATACCGCCAGGGCAGCGCCTTCGGCCTGGAGCCCGAGGCCGTGGGGCCGGTCGATTGGCTGTGCTCGGACGTGATCTGCTATCCCGAGCGCCTGCTGCGGCTGGTCGAGCGCTGGTTGAGTTCGGGGCTGGCCCGCAATCTGATCTGCACCCTCAAATTCCAGGGTGAGACCGATTTCGCCACCGCTCGTAAATTCGCCGGAATTCCCGGATCGCGCCTGCTGCATCTGTCCCATAACAAGCACGAATTGACCTGGATGCGCCTTGCCACCCCATGACCTTCGGAGTAAACCTTTAAAGATGCATCCGGGGATGCGGGTTTCGGGGGTTCCATGACCATTGCAACGCTGCCGCCGCCAATTGAGATCGATACCGAGACCAAGCGGGCGGTGATCGATGGCTTAAAGAAGGTGCTGACCGCCTTCCAGCAGGCCGGTCTGGTAGACAGTTCAATTGCCTACCAAGAGTTGATCTCCAACCCCAAAGTGCTGGAGATCTTCATCCAGGTGTTCCAGGCCCACCGCGACATCGCCGACGAGGTCGTCAAGGCCAAGGATAAGGCCGCCAACCCGGTCCGTGACGATTCCATTCCTCTGGTCTGCAACATCAGCTTGGCCCAGATCCAGCAATTGCTGGTGCGGACCTGCGCCAAGAAGATTTTCGAGGCCGACAAACCGATGGAGACCATCACCGAGACGATCACCAAAAAAAGCATGTTCGGCCTGATCAAGAAGACCGAACAGATCGAACGTCTTTCGGTCGATCCGGTGGAAGAGCGCAAGATCCGCGAATTGTCGCGCTACATCGCCTTCGGCTGGCAGTTGCCGCTGCTGGATACTTACCGCTCCATGCTGAACTACCAGCAGATCATCGAGATCGGCGACGATATCGTCGCCTTGCCCACCGCCGCCAAGATCGAGGCGGTATCCCAGTTCGAGCCCGAGAAGCTGAAGAAGGTCAAGGCGGCGGTCGGCGCTGATTTCGGCGCCATCCTGGCCGACCGGCCCCAGGCCATCGCCGGGATATCGGTATGGAACCGCGAGATGTACGAATTCTACCGCAAGACCCTGGGCGACAAGGCCTGGGCGTTCTTTGCCCGCGAGCCCGCCTTCTTCAATGTCTGCGCCGCCCTCGACAAATCGGTGATCAAGATCTTCGGCGATATGCTGTGCTATATCGCCACGGAAAATCTGGCCGAGATTCAACGCTGCAATATCGACAAGGTCGAGGTGATGGTCCACGCCCTGAAGACCGCCTTCGGCAACCGGGCGCCGCAGATTCTCGCCATTCCCTCCTTCTCCAAGGATATCTTGCGCAAGGTCGTGGACAACCTGATCCACATGAGCCAGGAAAAGGACAAGCTGATGACGTCCTTCGCGCTCACCTGCAAGGCCATGACCCCTGCCGTGGATGAATGGCTGGCCAAGCAGCACGGTTGATGCCTCCGCCGAAAACCATAAAAATAATGTGGAGTAGGGAGGGGGGTGCCATATCCCGACCGTTTACATTGATGGCTGGATATAGCATCGTCGCCCAATCATGAACGCTGGACCGGACATCACCCGCCTGCTCGTTATCGAGGACAACCCTGGAGACCAGCGGCTGATCGAGATCGAATTGGCCGAAGGTCATGCCGGGTGGACAACTCAATGTTGTTCCACCCTGGCCGATGCTGTGCTGTTGGCGCCGTTCGATCAGTTCGACTGCATCTTGTCCGACCTTGGGTTGCCCGACGCCACCGGCATCCAATCGGTCACCCGCCTGAAATCTCATGCGCCCGACAAGGCGCTGGTGGTTCTGACCAGCCTGGATGACGAGCGGGTAGCCCAGGAGGCGATCCGCGCCGGGGCACAAGATTATGTCGTCAAGTCCGATGCCGGTCTCACCTTGCTGCCCCGCGTCATCCGCCACGCCATCGAGCGCCAGCAGGCCCAGACGGCATTGGAGATCTCGCGCCGCACCGCCCAGGCCCTGCTGGACGCTAGTCACGATATCGCCATGCTGCTGGATTGCGATGGCCACATCCTGACCCTCAACGATGAGGCCGAACGCTATCTCGACAACACCAGCGCCGAACTGGTCGGTAAGTCGCTGTTCGACCTGATCCCCGATTCCCTGGTGGCCCATCGTCAGGGCTATCTGGCCCAGGCCCTCACCACCGGCAAGACCGTCGAATTCGAAGATACGGACGGCCTGCACTGGTTCGCTAACCGGTTGCTGGCGGTCAGCGGTGCCGAACCGGGCGGCCATCGCCTGGCCCTGTTCTCCCGCGATATCACCTCCGAGCGCGCCACCGCCGAAACCCTGGCCGAGGCCAAGGAAGAGGCCGATTTCGCCAATCGCGCCAAGACCGAATTCATGGGCCGCATGAGCCGCGATATCCGCACCCCTTTGAACGACGTCATCGGTTTTGCCGAACTGATTTCCAGCGAAATGCTGGGGCCGATGAATCCCGGCGGCTATCGTGAATACGGCGAATCCATCCTCAATTCCGGCAACCAGATCCTGAAGCTTCTGGACCGCATCACCGACGTCTCCATGCTGGAATCGGCGCTGCTCAAGGATCAGGCCTCGTACCGCGATCTGGTGGAACTTTCGCCCGACCTGATCTGCGTCTGCGTCGATGGTGTGGTGGAGCGGATCAACGCCGCCGGGCTCGGCATGCTGCGGGCACCGTCGGAAGCTGCCTGCGAGGGCAAGAAATTCGCCGAGTTCATCCATGCCGATTACCGCCATGTCTTCGAGAACGGGCTGGAAAGCCTGTACGAGGAGGGCCACCCCCTGCCGGTCAAGATCGTGACCTTTGCCGGGCGGGTCCGCGACGTTGAGCTGTCGGCGGTTCCGCTGCGCCGGGATGGCCATACCGCCACCTTGCTGGTGGGACGTGATACCACCGAGGTCACCGCCGCCATGCGGGCGGTGGCGGCGCGCGAGCATCGCATCCGCGCCATCATGGATACGGTTCTGGATGGCATCGTCACCATCGATGAGGACGGCATCATCTTGAATGCCAATCTGTCGGTGGAGCGCATCTTCGGCTATCCGCTATCGGAACTGGTGGGCAGCAGCGTCGCCGCCCTGATGCCCGAGCCCGACGCCGAGCGCCATACCGAATATATCCGCCGCTATCTGGAATCGGGCAGCAGCGGCGTCGTCGGTGCCGGGCGCGAGGTGATTGCCAAGCGCAAGGATGGTTCGTTGTTTCCGGTCCATCTGTCGGTCTCGGAGCTGCGGGTGGAAAAGCGCCGGCTGTTCACCGGCACCATCCGCGACCTGACCGAAAACAAGGAACTGGTGCAGCGCGTGGCCTATCTGGCCAATCACGACCCGCTGACCGACCTGCCCAACCGGGCGCTGCTGACCGATCGCCTGGGGCAGGCCGTCGGCATGGCGCGGGCCGCCGGCCTGCACGTGGCGGTGCTGACCGTCGATCTCGACGGCTTTACCACCATCAACGATTCCTTGGGCCACGACGTGGGCAACACCTTGCTGCGCGAGACGGCGCGGCGGCTGGCCCAGGCGGTAGCGGCGGGTGGCACCGCCGCCCGGCTGGCTGGCGACGAATTCGCCGTGCTCTTGCCGCAGATGACCGATATCGGCGATGTCACGGTGGCGGTCGAGCACATCCGTGAGGTTCTGAACCGCCCATACATGGTCAACGGCTCCGAGCTGGCAGTACCGGTGGATATGGGCGTCTCGGTCTATCCCCGCGACGGCGAGGAGCCCATCGAATTGCTGCGCAATGCTGAAATGGCACTGCACGCGGTCAAACGCCGGACCGATATGCGGCTGGGCTTCTTCGACGCCGCCATGTCCTACGCCGTCAACGAGCGCCTGACACTGGAGCGCTCGTTGAAGGATGCCTTGACCTCGGGCCAATTCGAGCTGTTCTACCAGCCCCAGGTCAAGCTGGACGGCTATCGTCTGGTGGGGGCCGAGGCCCTGATCCGCTGGCGCCATCCCGAGCTAGGTATTATCGGCCCCGACAAATTCATTCCCGTGGCCGAGGAAACCGGCCTGATCGTCCCCATGGGCAGCTGGGTGCTGCAGGAGGCCTGCCGCGAGTTGCGGCGTTGGAACGATCTGGGCGTAAAGAATCTGCGCATGGGCGTCAACATCTCGGGCCGTCAGTTCCGCGAACAAGATCTGGCCGAGATCGTCGCCGATGCGGTGGTCGATGCCGGTGTCAACGCCAGTCAGCTGGATCTGGAACTGACCGAAAGCATGCTGATGGCCGATGGCGAAGGCACGCTGAAGTTGTTGCGCTCACTGGCCAAGCTAGGGGTCAGCCTGTCCATCGACGATTTTGGTACCGGCTATTCCTCGCTGGCCTATCTCAAGCGCTTCCCGGTCAATACCGTCAAGATTGATCGGGCCTTTGTCCGTGACCTGGACCAGGACGAAGACGCCCGCGTCATCGCCAATGCCATCATCTCGCTGGCTCATTCCTTGTCACTAAACACCATCGCCGAGGGCGTGGAAACCGAATCCCAGGCCTTGCAGTTGGCAGAACACGGCTGTGACGAGATTCAAGGCTATCTGATCGGGCGACCGCTGGCCGCTGCCGATTTCACAGATTTCATGACCAGCTACAGCGGCTTTGGGGCCGGACGTCTGTCCCCGCCCCGAACAAGACAGACCTGAGAGGGACTTGGGCCATGACTGGTACCATTGTCATTGTCGAAGACAACGCCATGAATATGAAGCTGCTGGAACAGGCGTTGGGGATCGCCGGATACAAGACCGTTCCGTCCTCCGACGGCGACGGCTTGATCGAGCTGGCTTTCGACAACGCTGCCGCAGTCATCCTCATGGATATCCAGTTGCCGAAATATTCCGGCATCGACCTGCTGAAGCGGCTGCGCGCCGACAAGCGTACCGATACCATCCCGGTGGTGGCGGTGACCGCCTTCGCCGACCCCGATTCGGTGGCAGGATTTTGGAGGAAGGCTTCAATCAGGTCATCACCAAGCCGATCTCCATCCGCAAGCTGTTGGATGAAGTGGCCCGCTATTGTCGGGCCGAGGCGGGCTGAACCGTGTCGCACACCATCGCCCTGGTCGATGACGACCGCAACATCCTGACCTCAGTCTCCATCGCCCTGGAGGCCGAGGGCTTCAAGGTCCGCACCTATACCGACGGCGCCGAGGCCCTGCGCGGCCTGACCAGCCAGCCGGTGGATCTGGCGGTGCTCGACATCAAGATGCCGCGCATGGACGGCATGGAGCTGTTGCAGCGCCTGCGCAAGCAATCGGCCATTCCGGTGATCTTCCTCACCTCCAAGGATGATGAGATCGACGAATTGCTGGGCCTGCGCATGGGGGCCGACGATTACATCAAGAAGCCGTTCTCGCAAAAACTGCTGATCGAGCGCATCCGCACCCTGATCCGCCGCCTGGAAGCCAATGCCGAGGGCGAGGGCGGCGTCATGGGCGGTGAAACCATGATCCGGGGCGAGATGGTGCTCGACCCCGGCCGCCACATCTGCGCCTGGAAGGGCAAGGCGGTGGACCTGACCGTCACCGAGTTCCTGCTGATCAAGGCCCTGGCCCAGCGCCCCGGCCACGTCAAGAACCGCGACCAGCTGATCGACGCCGCCTATGGCGAGTCCATCTATGTGGATGACCGCACCATCGACAGCCACATCAAGCGCCTGCGCAAGAAATTCCGCGATGTGGACGACGACTTCGCCCACATCGAGACCCTTTACGGGGTCGGCTACCGCTATCGGGATGACTGACACCACTCCGCGCCCGGTGGTGGGGCGCAAATTGCCGCGATGGCGGCCGCTGGCCTCACCCCTCACCCGCCGCATTCTTGCCGTCAACCTACTGGCGCCGGTGGTGCTTGTGGTGGGGCTGTTCTACCTCGATCATTACCAGCAGGCCCTGATCCGCACCGAGTTGGAGGGCCTCGGCATCCACACCGAGATGGTGGCCGCCGCCATCGCCGAAGGTGCCGTCTACGAGGAAGAGCGCGGCAGCCTTGAACTCAATCACGCCGTGGCGCAGCAGATGCTGCGGCGGCTGGCTGAACCCGCCAAGCTGCGTGCCCGGCTGTTCGGCCCGGTGGGCGAGCTGGCCGCCGATTCCCGCCACCGCCCCGGCGCCGCCGAGCGGGTCCACGTGGAAGAACTGCCCGCCCCCAAGATTCCGCGCTGGACCGACCGGCTGCGCCTGTGGTGGGACCGGGCCACCCACTGGATTCCCACCGATTCGGCATTACCTCTCCATAAGGAATTCAGCCACCCCCGCGCCAACGACTACCCCGAGGTCATGAACGCCATGGCCGGGCGCCGCGACTGGGCCATCCGGGTGCGCAAGACCGGCGGCTTGGTGCTGACGGTGGCGGTGCCGGTGCAGCATTACAAGCAGGTGGTGGGCGCGCTGCAGATCACCGCCGACGGCACCAATATCGCCCGCTCGCTGTTCCAGGTGCGCGTCGCCATCTTGGAGGTGTTCGCCCTGTCGCTGGCGCTGACCATCGCCGTGTCGCTCTATATGGCCCGCACCATCGCCCGCCCCATCCGCCGCCTGGCCCTGGCCGCCGAGCGGGTCCGCCACGGCAAAGGCCGCAGTCAGGCTATCCCCGACATGTCGCGCCGCAAGGATGAGATCGGCGAGCTGTCGGTGGCGCTGAAGGAAATGACCGAGGCACTGTGGCGGCGCATGGATGCTATCGAGGCCTTTGCCGCCGATGTCGCCCACGAGATCAAGAATCCGCTGACCTCGCTGCGCTCGGCGGTGGAGACCGCAGTGCGGATCGAAAACCCCGAGCAGCAGCGCCGTCTGATGGCCATCATCTTAGACGATGTCGGACGCCTCAACCGCCTGATCAGCGACATCTCCGACGCATCGCGCATTGATGCCGAAATGTCGCGCCTGGAGACCGAGCCGGTGGCGGTGGCCGCCTTGCTGACCTCGCTGGCCGAGGTCTATCGCGCCACCACTCCTGAGAAAACCGTCACCTTCACCCTCGACCTGCCCCAGGACGATCCCCTGGAGGTTCAAGGCGTCGAGCCCCGGCTGGTGCAGGTGCTGCGCAACCTGATCGGCAACGCCCTGTCCTTCAGCCCGCCGGGCGGCGTCATCGCCCTTGGCGCCCGGCGGCTGGACGGCCATATCCGCATCCAGGTGGACGACGACGGCCCCGGTATTCCCGCCAACAAGCTGGACGCGGTCTTCGACCGTTTCTACTCCGAGCGGCCGGAAGGCGAGAAGTTCGGCACCCATTCCGGCCTGGGTCTGTCGATCTCGCGCCAGATCATCGAGGCCCATGGCGGCATCATCCGCGCCGAGAACCGCGCAACCGGCGGCGCCCGCTTCATCATCGAACTTCTGGCCTGATACCAAGGGGCCGCGCGCCTTGTGGCGCGGGAGGCAAGGGATTCGGAGAATCCCGCCCGCCGCTTGAGGGGCTCGGTGATCGGTTCCGATCACCGAGATTTGGTATGAAAAACCAAAAGCCCGACCGCCTTTCTGGCGGCCGGGCTTTCCTCGGATCAGGAGGAGATGGCTTGACTTAGGCCTTAACGCTTGATCTGCACCAGTTCATCCAGCATCTGGTCGGCGGTGGTGATGACCTTGGCCGCCGCCGAATAGGCGCGCTGGGTCACGATCATGGTGGTGAACTCGGTACCGATATCGACCGTGGACGATTCCAGTGACCCGGAATTGACCGAGGCCGAGCCCGCCTCACCGGCGGCGCGCAGGGTATAGGTGCCCGACACGTTGGTCTCGATCCAGGTGTTGCCGGTCAGGCCTTCCATGCCGTTGGCATTGGTGAAGGTAGCGACCGGGATCTGGAACACCGGGCGGCGGACACCGTTGTCGAACAAGGCGGTGACCACACCGTCCGACCCCACCGACACGCCGGTGAAGTTACCGAACTTGGCGCCGTTCTGGCTCATATAGGCCAGCGAGTAATTACCGCCCAACTGGGTCATGCCATCGGCCTGCGAGGTGTTGCCGACGAACCAGCTCATACGCTGGTCGGCGCCGGTGCCGTTGGGAACCGTGGTCTGGCTTTGGGCGCCGTTGGCCCACACGATGGACATCTTGCCGACATTGATGCTCTGCGGCGTACCATCGCCGTTGAACTTGATGGCGGGAGAGGTTCCGGCGGCGATGGCGCTGAGGGTGAACTTGCCATCGACGGTATCCACCGACGGAATGGCGGTGCTCCAGTTGCGGGCCTGGGACTGGGTGATCGAGGTGCCCATGGCGGTATTGACGCCGGTGGTGCCGCAATTGATCGCCACGGCCTGGCCGCCCACCTGCTGGACGACTTCCACCGTACCGCCATTGGCGCGGAACAGCGGCAGGGTATTGCCCGCCGTCACCAGGGTAGCGGTCAGGGCGGTGTTGTTACCGGCGGCCATATCCCAGTTCTTGGGGTTGCGCAGGGCCTGGGCCACCAGGGTGGCGACGTCGGACCCCGACGAATAGTTGGTGTTGTTGAGATTGATGACGATTTCGTGATTGGCGCCGGGAGTGATGCCGCCGGTGGTGTCGAAATAGACGTTCATGGTGTTGCCGCCGACGGTGAGCGAGAAGCTCTTGCCGTTCATGGCCTGAATGTCGGCGTGGGACGAGGCGGTGAAGTCAAGACGGGCCTGGCTGCCATAGACGTTGCCACTGGCGTCGAGCACATCCATCTGAGCCGCGCCCGACGGCGGCTGGATGCCGCGCTGGTCCTGGAACGGCGCCGTGCCGGTGGTGATGTAATCGACCGGGCTGACGGTGATGGTGGTGGCAGTGGTGGCGGTCACCTTGTAATAGCCGGTATTGGCGATGGTGCTGGCGTTGTTGCTGACCTGGATGAAGTCGCCGGCATTATAGGTGTGGGTGGCGCCGGCGCCGAAATCGATCAGGCCGGCGGCGCCGCCGAAGGTGGTGGTGGCGAAGGTCGAGCTGCTGCCGTTGGTGGTGATGGTGGCGCCGGTGGAAGCCTGGACCGAAATGGCCGGGGTCGATTGCAGGGTGTTGGTGACCAGCCAGTCGCCGTTGTTGTTGGTGGCGGTGCCGGACGCCCCGGAGATATTGAGCACGGTGCCGATGGGCAGGGCGGTGGCGGTCACCGCCGCGGGGGTCGGGGTGTCGAAGGTGATGACGCCGGTCCCGGCGAAGAAGCCCATGGAATTGGCCGCGGGCGTATTATTGAGGATGGTGCTGACACCGCCGGTGGTGTTACCGGCGGCGCTGCCGGAGATCTTCAGCGTGGCGGTGTTGTTCTGGGACGTACTGGTCATGGTACGGCTGACGCTGTAGAAATTGCTCTTGTTCTGCACGTCCCACTGGTTGGCGTTGGTCTTCATCCAGTTGATGTTGAACGTGTGGGTATCGCCCAGCGAGTCATAGATCAGGGCGCTGGTCTGATGATAGCCGCTGGAAGACGTCTGCGCCGGATTATAGATGGTATCGCCGGACGGAAGGTTGGCACCCATCTTGATCTGGGTGGTCTGGTCGGCGGTGCCGCCGATGGTCTTCAGATTCAGCGACTTCACTTCCTGCGGATTGATGATGTTCTGGTTGCAGTAGTGATACTGGCCCGTGGAGTCCTTGTAGGCCTTCATATAGGTGTTGCCGTCGATGGTGGTCTCGGTCGGCTTGGCGGAATTGTTGTTGTTGGTGGGAGCCAACGGCCAGCCCTGGACATAAAAGCCCGAGACATTCTGGAGATAGCCCTGCTTGTCCACCTTGAACGAACCGGCGCGGGTATAGGCGAAGCGCCCGGTGCCCGAAACCGCGGAATTGGGGTCGGTGTTGACCACGAACATACCCTGGCCCGACAGCGCCAGATCGGTGGTGCTGGTGGTCGATTGCAGCAGGCCCTGGCTGTCGATGGCCCCGCGCGGCTTGGACTGCACACCGCCGGGCGAATATTCCGTCGCCGAGGTCTGCTTGGTGACCAGGGTCTGGAAGTTCACCTGGGCGCCCTTATAGCCCACGGTATTGACGTTGGTGATGTTGTCCGAGATGGCGCCCATGGCACTGGATTGAGCCGCCAGGCCAGAGACACCCGAGAACAATGCGCCGTATAAGCTCATGCTATCCTCCTGATCCTAATTGCCGGACGTGGCGCTTTGCGCCGCCGCGGCGGCCGCCTGATAGGCGGCAAGCTGTTGCTGGTAGGCGGCAAGCTGCTGCTGGAGCCCCGCCGACGCGGTGTCCTTGACAGTCAAAATCTTGTCCAATCCGATGCCGATATCGCCCATTTTGAGCTGGGTGCCGTTGGTGGCGTCGTTGGCGACGTCGGTAACGCGGCCATAGGCGGTCTGGGCGACGGTCAGGCTGGCGCCGTCGGCGCCGGTGGCCGTCACTTCGACGCTGTACTTGCCGTCCTTCAACTGGGTGCCGCTGTCGTCCTTGCCGTCCCAGGTCATCTCATGACGGCCGGTGCTGGGGTCTGCGTTGGGCAGGGTGGCGACGATGCGGCCCGACGAGTCCTTGACCGAAACGGTCATGGCCGAAGCCACCGACGGCAGGGTGTAGGAGAACCCGGCTTGTCCATCTTGCAGCGCCATGGTGCCGCCCGCCGTTTCCACCGTCTGGCCCAGATAGGGAATGGCCGACGAGGTCAGGTTGGTCTTCTGGAGGCCGATCAGAGTCTCCAAATTGGAATTGGCGTTGATCTGCTGTTCGACGCTGGAGAACTGGACCAGCTGGTTGGTGAACTGGGTCGAGTCCATGGGCGACAGCGGATCCTGGTGCTTCAACTGGGTGGTCAGCATGTTCAAGAAGGTGTTGAAATTGGTCCCGAGGGTGGCCTTGGAGGTCGCCGACTTGCTGGTCGAAGCCGCGGCACCCGTGGAATTGGCCATGGTGTCGATTGCGGCTGTATTGGCCCCGGCGCCTGTGACTGCGGTTGTCATCTCACATCCTCCTCAGACCGAGATATCGACGCCGGAGCGGCCGCCAAGGCTGCGCTGGGCGCTGCCCTGAACCGATCCTGCGGCACGCAAGGATTCGTCGCCTGCCGTGTGGGCGCGGCCACGGCTACGGCCCGACCGGCCCTGATTGTTACCGCGATCGGCGTTTTGCTGGTGTTCGCCGCCACGCAGGGAGAAGCTGGTGGACCCGGCTTCGGGTTTCAGCCCCGCATCCTCAAGCGCCTTTTCCAGGCCCTTGGCGTCCTTTTGCAGCATGGCGAGGGTCTCGGGCTTGTCGGCGCTGACGGTGGCGGTGACGCGGCCGTCGGAGGCAACCTCAAGCTTGACCTCGATCTTGCCCAGCTCGTACGGCTTCAACTGGATCTTGACCATGTCGTTGCCGTCCTTGACCGCCTTATCGATCTGGACGGTGACCTGTTCCATCACCTGCTGCGCCACCAAGGTGCGCGGCGTGCGCGGTGCCTGGGATGCGACCGAAGCGCTGGCCTTGTCGGTGGCTTGCGGGCCGGAGACAGCCCCCAGCCCCGCCACCGGACGCATCTCGGGAGCGGCGGCATCGGCCTGGTTGCTGGCTTCCAGCTGGGCGGCGAGAATGGCGGTGAACGGCTTGGCCTCGGTCTCGGTGCTTTGAGTCAGCTGGGCGCTGGCATCGGCCACCGGCTGCAACGAGATGGCGGCGTCCTGGTTCTGCCCACCCTGGTTCGGGGTGTTCTGACCAAAGCCCTGGTTCTGATGAGCGCCATCTTGGACCGCCAGATCCATCTGGGCCAGAACGCCAAGCACCGAGGCGGACCCCTGAGACAGGGTATCGCTGGCGGTCTCGGTCACCTGGACCTTCACCTCCACATGGGTGTTGGTGCCCGCCAGCATGGCGGCCATGTCCTGGATCTGGTTCTGGACCTGATCGGTCTGCTGGGCGGTCTGCTGCTGGGCGTCGGAAGCGGCGATGCCGTGCTGCCCGGCCTTCTTGACCAGGGTGGCGGCCAGCTCCATGGCGGCATCCATGGCATCGTCCATGTCGCCCTGTTCCATGTCGTCGACGATGCGGTTTTCCAGGTCGGTGATCTTCTTGCCGTCCTTGCCGCTGGCGATCTGCTGGCCCTGGGTGTTCTGGGCCACCGCGCCGGTCTGGCCCTGGCCGATCTGCTCGGCCGCGTTCTGCGCCAGCTGGTTCAGATCGACCGGACCGGCCTGATCGGCGGCGGCGGTCTGGACCACTGTGATGGTTTCTTCGATGGTGATATCGACCTCGACCTCGATCCGCTCGGGCAGGGCCTCGGGGGTCGCTGTGACGGTCTGCTGGGGCTCGGCCTGGGCCTCGGGCTTGGCGGGCTGGTCCTTGTCGTCCTGGGACGAGGCGGAATTGGAGCCGCCGTCATCCGAAGCCGCCGTCACCGGTGCGTCGTTGTCGGCGGCGGCCTGGGGGGCCGGGGCGGCATCATTGGCCCGTGCAGTGGTGGCGGAGCTGTTGGCCTGACGGGATTTATCCCCCTTGGTGGTGACGGTACGGGTGTCCTTGGCCGATGGATTGCGGTCGGCGGCGGCATCGTCGCGCATCACCTGGGGCTTGTCGGCCTTGACCTCGACCTTCATGCGGGTGACATGGTCGGCCAGGACGGTCTGCCCCGCCGTCGAGCCGCCCAAGGCGGCCTTGTTGGCGAAGCGCTGGGTGGTCTGGTGAAGCAGAGCCACGAAGGCATCCTCCACCGAAACGGCGCCCTGCTGCTTATCCTGTGCGGCCGAGGTCATGTTGGCCTCTGGCACCACTCGCTTGTCGATTGATTGCACGGTCATGGTCTGTCCCCGCAAATGGGATTGTCTCGCCACTTCCTCAGCAATCGCCGGGCCAGTTGGCATGGCACTGCTTAGTGCGCTGATATTATTGTATTTATTATTTTAGAGGCTGCGCCGTCGGGGCGGAAAGACCAGGAGCTGGGGCAAAAACTGCCGGGTAGGCAGGAAAAGCCTGCCGGGCTTTTCCCGATCGCCCTCTCAATACAGATCGTCGTCCCGGTCGTCATAGGGCAGGGTCATGATACCGACGCCCATGGCGACACTGCCGAAGGTGACGATCAACCCGAAGAACATCAGGGCCACGACCGTGACGGCATGGGGAGACTCCATGATCATGGTGCGGATATGGCTGAGATCGGTGGCCAGGACCATGATGCCGAAGGTCACCCCCGCCGCCACCCCATAGACCAGATGCCGGGCCAGAAACTTCAGAGGTTCCTTTTCCTGGGGCGTCATCGGCGTCACTCGTCGAGAATGGCCGTCCCCAGCGCTGCCGCCAGGGCACGGACCTGGGCCATCACGTCATCGAGCACAGGGGCGTCGGTGCCGCGCGCCACCACGCTTACCAGCGAGCGCCCCTCGGTGAAGGCGGGATAGCTGCCGATCTCGACCGCAGGAAAAGCCGCCTGAAGCTCGGACAGCCCGGCGGCAAGGTCGCCTTCCCGCACCACCAGGGTCAGGGAGCGGGAAAGCTGAGGTGCCCCCCCCCGCAATTGCCCCCGGATGGTGTCAAACATGGCCTGCATGATCCGGGGCACCCCCGCCATGACGAAGACGTTGTCCAGCGTGAAACCGGGGGCCTGGCTGACCGGATTGTCGATCAGGGTGGCCCCTGCCGGGATATCGGCCATCTTGAGGCGGGCGGCGTTCAAGTCCTCGTCTTTATAGCGCAGCTTCAGGCATCGCACCGCCTCGGCATTGCGCTCCAGCCGGGCGCCAAAGGCCTGGGCCACCGCCGCCGCCGTAATGTCGTCATGGGTGGGACCGATGCCGCCGGTGGTAAAGACATAGGTATAAGCGGCCCGAAGCGCGTCGAGAGCGGCGATAATGGCAGCGGTATCGTCTTGCACTACCCGCACTTCGGCCACCGGGATACCAAGCGCCGCCAATTCGCCGCCCAGGAACGCGACATTGGCATCGCGGGTGCGCCCAGACAGGATTTCATTGCCGATCACCAGGATTGCCGCGTTCACCATGTTCAGCCTCCCTATCCGCGCCGTTGGTTGACCAGCCAGATTCCCGCCGCCACCAGCATCATGGCCAGGATCAGGCGGAGGGTCAGCGCCTCGCCCAGCAGCAGCGATCCAAAGACCAGCCCGAACAGCGGCGTCAGAAACGAAAATGCCGAAAGCTTGGTGGCGGGATAGCGGCTGATCAGCCAATACCACGCCAGATAGGAGGCAAAGGCAACCCCGACGATCTGCCAGGCCAGCGAGGCCCAGACCAGCGGACCGGGCTGGGTGAAGCCGGGCTCGCCCAGCGCCCGCGAGGCCAACGGCAGAACCAGGGCCGAGACGCCCAATTGATAGAACAGCACCTTGTTGGGGCTGACCCGGCTTAACGACGTCACTCGCGCCATCACCGTGGTCATGCCCCACATGAGGGCGGCGGCCAGCAGCATGGAATCGCCCAGCAGCTGATCCGCCGAGGGCATGGCGAGATTGTCCGAGAAGGCGGTGACGACGCCGAGAAAGGCCAGGGCCAGCCCCAGCCCCTGCCGCCGGTTCAGGCGCTCGGCGGGAACCAGCAGATGCATGCCCAGGGCCACCACGAAGGGAGCGACATACAAGAACACCACCGCCCGCGACGCGGTGGTATAGACCAGCCCCCAGAAGATCAGGGCGAATTCGCCCGCGAACAGCAGGCCGATCGCCACCCCGGCCTTGGCGGTTCCATCGGCGCGGAACAGGGGAATCCCCCGCGACGCCGACCACAGCCACAGCAGCACCACCGCGCCGCTTGAGCGCAGCCCCGCCTGCAATACCGGCGAGATTCCGGCATTGGCAACCTTGGCCGCCACCTGATTGAGCCCCCACAGGCTGCACAGCCCGACCATCACCACCATGGCCAGCGCATCCAGATGCACGGGGCGGTGATTGCTCACGCCACCTCCAGATTGAAGGCGGCGGCCATCAGCGCTCGGGTATAGGCGGTCTGGGGCGCGCGAAAGAGAGCATCGGCAGGACCGGCTTCCACCACCTTGCCATCCTTCATCACCACCAGTTCGTCGGCCAGGGCGCGCACCACCCTGAGGTCGTGGCTGATGAACAGATAGGCGATGCCGTGCCGGATCTGAATATCACGCAGCAGATCGACGATCTGGGCTTGAACCGAGACATCGAGGGCGCTGGTGGGTTCGTCCAGCACGATGAATCTGGGCTTGAGCACCAGGGCGCGGGCGATGGCGATGCGCTGGCGCTGGCCGCCGGAGAATTCGTGGGGATAGCGGTCACGCAAGGCGGGATCGAGCCCCACCTCTTCCAGTGCCTGGGCGATGCGGGCATCGCGCTCGGCGCGGGAGGGAGCTAGGCCGTGAACCTCCAGCCCCTCGGCGACAATCTGGCCCACCGACAGGCGAGGACTGAGGCTGCCATAGGGGTCTTGGAACACCATCTGCATCTCGCGCCGCAAGGGCCGCAGCTCGGACGCCGACATGGACTGGATGGGGGTGCCGCCAAAGACGATGGCCCCCTCGCTGCCCAGCAGCCGCAGCAAAGCCAGGCCCAAGGTGGTCTTGCCCGAACCCGATTCCCCCACCACGCCCACGGTCTGGCCCTGGCGCACGCTGAGGCCGATGCCGTCCACCGCCTTGATATGGCCGATGGTCTTGCGGAAGATGCCGCCCTTGATGGGAAACCAGACCCTGAGATTATCGGCGCTCATCACCGGCGCCGCGTCCCTGAGTGCCACGGCGGGCTTGCCCTTGGGCTCGGCAGCCAGCAGGCGCTGGGTATAGGGATGTAAAGGTGCATCAAACACCGAGGCCACCGCTCCGGCCTCGACGATCTCGCCCTGGTTCATGACGCAGACCCGGTCAGCCATCTTACGCACGATGCCGAGATCGTGGGTGATGAACAAAAGCGCCATGCCGAGACGGGCTTGAAGATCCTTCAGCAGCTTCAGGATCTGGGCCTGGATGGTGACGTCGAGAGCGGTGGTGGGCTCGTCGGCGATCAGCACATCGGGTTCGTTGGCCAGCGCCATGGCGATCATCACCCGCTGGCGCTGGCCACCCGACAGCTCGTGCGGCAGGGCGTCCAGGCGTTTGTCGGCCTCGGGGATACCGACCAGATGCAGCAGTTCCAGCACGCGGGCGCGCAAAGGGGCGCCGGACAGGCCCTTATGGATCTCCAGCACCTCGCCCACCTGCTTTTCAATGCAATGCAGCGGGTTGAGCGAGGTCATGGGCTCCTGGAACACCATGGCGATGCGGGCGCCGCGCACGGCGCGCAGGACCGGCTCGGACGCCCCCACCAGCTCGGCACCGTCCAGGCGGATGCTGCCCTTGGGGTGATGGGCGCGGGGATAGGGCAGAAGCTGGAGGATGGACAGCGCCGTCACCGACTTGCCCGAGCCTGATTCCCCCACCAGGGCCAGGGTCTCACCCTTGGCCAGGGTGAAGGACACGCCCTTGACCGCCCGGACCTCGTCAAGACCATGGCCGAAGCTGACCGCCAGATCATCGACCACCAGGATCGGGGGACTCCGAGGAGGGAGCGAATTCATTCGATCACTCCGAGGCAAGGCCAAGGGCCGCCGCGCCTGATGGCGCGTGAGCCAAGGGATGCAGAGGCATCCCGCCCGGCGTTTGAGGGGCAATGAAACAAGCTTTCTTCATGACGTTTTCCTGGGATCGAAGGCGTCGCGCACCGCTTCCCCGATGAAGATCAAGAGCGACAGCAGGCTGGCCACCACCACGAAGCCGGTCAGGCCCAGCCAGGGCGCCTGGAGGTTCTCCTTGCCCTGGCGCAGCAGATCGCCCAGCGACGCCGAGCCGGGAGGCAACCCCAGGCCAAGGAAGTCCAACGCCGTCAGCGACACGATGGAGGAGTTGAGGATGAAGGGTATGAAGGTCAGGGTCGCCACCATGGCGTTGGGCAGCACATGCCGCGCCATGATGCGGGTATCGCTCATCCCCAGGGTGCGTGCGGCGCGGACATAGTCGAAATTGCGCGCCCGCAGGAATTCGGCCCGCACCACGCCCACCAGATTGGTCCAGGAAAACATCACCAGCACCAGCAGCAGGGTCCAAAAGCCCGGCTTGATGATCGACGCGATGATGATGAGGATCAAAAGTTCGGGCAGGCCGCCCCAGATCTCCAGGAACCGCTGGAACACCAGATCGACGCGGCCGCCGAAATAGCCCTGAACCGCGCCCGCCGTCACGCCGATCACGGTGCTGACCACGGTCAGCGCCAGCCCGAACAAAATCGACAGCCGCAGGCCATAGATCAGCCGCGCCAGCACGTCGCGGCCCTGATCGTCGGTGCCCAGCGGATTGACGGCGCTGGGCGGAGCGGGATGGGTCTGGCTGCGGTCGTAATTGATCGAGCGATAGTCGAAATGCACCAGGGGCCACAGCGCCCAGCCCTTTTCCGCGATCTTGGCGGCGAGATAGGGGTCGCGGTAATCAGCATAGGTAAGGAAATCGCCGCCGAAGGTGGTCTCGGGATAATCCTTGGCGACGGGGAAATAGAGGCCCCCATCGTAGGACACCACCAGGGGGCGGTCATTGGCGATCAGTTCGGCCAGCAGGGTCAGCACAAACACGGCCAGAAAGATCCACAGTGACCAAAAGCCCCGGCGGTTATGGCAAAAAGCATCGAGGCGGCGGCGGTCCAACGGCGTCAGGCGCATGGCGTCAGCCCTCCCGCCGGTCGAAGTCGATCCGGGGATCGACCCAGTGATAGGTGAGGTCACTGACCAGATTGAGCACCAGACCCAACAGACTGAAGGCGTACAGCGTGCCGAACATCACCGGGTAGTCGCGGTTGCTGACCGCCTCGTAGCCCAACAGACCGATGCCGTCCAACGAGAAGATGATCTCAATCAGCACCGAGCCGGTGAACAAGATGCCGACCAGGGCGCGGGGGAAGCCCGCGACGATCAGCAGCATGGCGTTGCGGAAGATATGGCCGTAGAGCACTCGGGTCTCGGACAGGCCCTTGGCGCGGGCGGTGACCACGTATTGCTTGTTGATCTCCTCCAGGAAGGAGTTCTTGGTCAGCATGGTCAGTCCGGCGAAGCCACCCACCACCAAGGCGGTGACCGGCAGGGTCAGATGCCAGAAATAATCGGTCATGCGGGCAAAGGCGGACGCATTCTCCAGTCCGGGCGAGGACAGGCCGCGCAAGGGAAACCAGGAGAAATACTTGCCGCCCGCGAATACCACGATCAGCAGGATGGAAAACAGAAAACCGGGAATGGCATAGCCGATGATCACCACCCAGGAGGAGGCCACATCCAGGCGCGAGCCGTCCCGCGTCGCCTTAATGATGCCGAGAGGGATCGAAACCAGATAGATGATCAGCGTACTCCACAGCCCCAACGACACCGAAGTCGGCATCTTCTCGATCACCAATTGGACCACCGAGACATCGCGGTAGAAGCTTTTGCCGAAGTCGAACCGCAGATATTGCCCCAGCATCTGGAGAAAACGTTCCGGCGCGGGCTTGTCGAAGCCGAACTGGCGTTCGATCTCCTTGCGGAAAGTCTCATCCAAGCCCTGGCCGCCGCGATAGGCGCCGTTCTCGGCCTTGCTCCGGACGGCGGCGCTTTCGCCGCCCGCGCCCGAGACTCGCGCCGTGGCTTCCACCGCGGTGCCCTCGATGCGGGCGATCATCAGCTCCACCGGGCCGCCGGGAGCGAATTGCACCACAGTGAAATTGACCAGCATGATGCCGAACAGGGTCAGCGGAATCAGCAGCAGGCGGCGCAGGGCATAGGCGATCATTTGGCCCACCATGCATTGATCTGATAGCCGCGCATGGGAGTGATGGCGGGGCGGCCGAACTTGGCCCAATAGGCCAGCCGGTTATAGCCCAGATGCCATTGCGGAATGACGTAATGGTTCCACAGCAAGACCCGGTCGAGGGCACGGGTTGCCGCCACCAGGGAATCGCGGTCGGGGGCGGAAATCACCTTGTCGATCAGCGCGTCCACCGCCGGATTCTTGATTCCCACCATATTGCGCGAGCCCTGCTGATCGGCGGCTTCCGACGACCAGAACATGGATTGCTCGTTACCGGGCGATTGCGACTGGCCCCAGCTCATGACGATCATGTCGAAGTCAAAGGTCCGCATGCGGTTCTGATATTGCGAGGTATCGACGCTGCGCACCTCGGCCTCGATACCCAGGCGGGCGAGGCTGCGGGTGAAGGGCAGGACGACGCGCTCGAAGGCGGGCTGGGCCAGCAGGATTTCAAAGCGGAACGGCGTACCGTCCTTGGCGAGCTTGCCATCGGTCACCCGCCATCCCGCCTCTTCCAGCAGCGCCATGGCCTTACGCAGATTGGGGCGGATATTGCCGTCGCCCTCGGTGGCGGGGGCGGTATAGATGGTGGTGAAAACCTCGGGCGGCAGTTTGCCGCGCAGAGGCTCCAGCAGCTTCAGCTCCGGGGAGCCGGGCAGGCCGGTGGCCGCCAGATCCGAGTTAGCGAAGTAGCTTTGGGTGCGGGTATACTGCCCGTAGAACAGGGTCTTGTTGCTCCACTCGAAATCAAAGGCATAGGCCAAGGCGCGGCGGACCTTGGGGTCTTGGAACAAAGGCCGCCGGATGTTGTAGGCGAAGGCCTGCATCCCGGCCGGGACATTGTTCTCCAACCGCTCCTTACGGGCGCGCCCGTCTTTGAGCGCCGCCCAATCCTCGTAGGCGGTAGCCCATTTCTTGGCCTCGTTCTCATCGCGGAAATCGTATTCCCCGGCCTTCAAGGCCTCCACCGCCACGGTGGTATCGCGGTAATAGTCATACCGGATACGATCGAAGTTGAACTGGCCCTTCCTGACCGGCAGATCGGCGCCCCAGTAATCCTTCACCCGTTCATAGGCGATGTGGCGGCCGACCTCGAACCCGGCGACCTTATAGGGGCCGCTGCCCAGGGGCGGCTCCAGGGTGGTGGCGGCGAAGTCGCGGCCCTGCCAGTAATGCTTGGGCAGAACGGGCATCTCGCCGAGGATCAGCGGCAATTCACGGTTGTCGCCGGGCTTGAAGCTGAACTTGATCCGCCGCTCGCCCAGTTTTTCCGCCTTGTCCACCCCGGCATAGTAGAAGCGGAAATGGGGCTCGCCCTTGGCCTTAAGGGTCTCCAGCGAAAAGATGACGTCGTCCGCGGTGACGGGCTTGCCGTCGTGCCAGCGCGCCTGGGGCCGCAGGGTGAAGATCACCCACGAGCGGTCAGGCGGCGTCTCCAGCGATTCGGCCAGCAGGCCATAGGCGGAAAAGGGCTCGTCGGCGGCCTGGACCAGCAGGCTTTCGAATGGCAGGGCGGCGCCCGCCGCCTCCACTCCCTTGACGATGAAGGGATTGAGATTGTCGAAGGTGTTGAGCCCGGCCAGACGCAGCTCGCCGCCCTTGGGGGCGTCGGGATTGACCCAGTCGAAGGACTTGAAGCCCGCCGGATACTTGGTCTCGCCATGCATGGCGATGCCGTGGACCGGCTTGACCGCCTCGGCATGGGCCGGACCGGCAAGGGCGAAACAGGCGAAAAGGGCGAAGATGATGGTGCGCATGTGGCCCGAATGTAGCGGTGCTAGGGAATAATCGCTGTGGCGAGGCAGTGCTAATGAAAGCGGTTTTCTCCACCATTCTTGCCGCTGGTCGCGCTTTCATAAACGTCCATCAATTGGCAAGCCAGCAGCTTTCCCAGGAAGTCCTCAAGAGCGGAAACATCCACTTGCCCGCTCTTGTAGGCGGCATCCGCCTCCTCCAACGTCAGATAATAAGGCTTCTTGTTATCTGCGATTTGGGCAGGAATAGTGCGGGTTCCTGGTAGCTTGTAGCCAAGCTTCATGCAAAGAACCAAATACGATACCGCTCTGGATGTCCGACCGTTTCCATCGCTGAATGGATGAATCCAATTCAGTCTCCACATTACATATGCAGACAAATGCAGTGCGGTTCTGTCGTTCCAGTGATCGTTTATGTAGTCGCACATCTCTTCCACAAGTTCGGGAACAAGATGCGCGCCGTGCGGCTGGTGGCTGCTGCCTTCGATATCGACGCTTCCCGGTCTGTAGTTGCCGGCATAAGCACTCAAGCCTTCAAGCGCTGCTCGATGAAGCTGAAGCACCATGGAGGCGCGAAGCTTGAATCTTCTTTCAGGCTGCAGCCACTCCTCTATCATCAGGCAGACGGCATCAAATTGGCGGAGTGCGTTGCGGGCTTCGAGTTGCGCCAACTCGTCGGGGTCTGTTACGACCCGTGGCTCTTCCACCCGGCTATGCCGTTCTCCGCCATCGTCATCATGCATGTTTCTTAAGCAACTCCGCCTGCTCATCAATCGTATGACGGGTTATGCGGTCATTCTCGATCTTCGAGTTGCCATAGGCGAAACTGCGGCGCTGCTCTTCCCGCTCCTCAGGCGACATTGCCACCTCTCTGGCCGCATTGATCAAGAGCTGCAAATCATCTGGCATGTCTTTCTCCTAATCGTGATCGCGTCTCACGTCGGCTGAAGACGGTTGATTCTAGCCCCGATATTCACCGACCGCAACGGGGATGCGGTCGGTGAAGTATGACACTATGGGAAAGGGCTTAGTAGCGGTAGGTGTCGGGCTTGAACGGCCCGGTCACGGCGACACCGATGTAATCGGACTGCTTCTTGCTCAACGTCGTCAGTTTGACGCCCAGCTTGGCCAGATGCAGGGCCGCGACCTTCTCGTCCAGATGCTTGGGCAGGACGAAGACCTTGCGCTCGTACTTGCCCTGATTGCAGAACAGCTCCAGCTGCGCCAACACCTGATTGGTGAAAGACGCAGACATGACGAACGAGGGGTGGCCGGTGGCGCAGCCCAGATTAACCAGACGGCCCTCGGCCAGCAAGATGATGCGCTTGCCGTCGGGGAACTCGATCTCGTCCACCTGCGGCTTGACGTTGTGCCACTTGAAGTTCTTGAGACCGGCGACCTGAATCTCGCTGTCGAAATGGCCGATATTGCAGACGATGGCGCGGTCCTTCATGGCCCGCATGTGCTCGACGGTGATGACGTCCACATTGCCGGTGGTGGTCACGAAAATGTCGCCGCGCGGCGCGGCGTCTTCCATGGTCGAGACCTCATAACCTTCCATGGCGGCCTGCAGGGCGCAGATGGGGTCGATCTCGGTGACGATGACGCGAACGCCCTGGGACGCCAGCGATTCCGCCGAGCCCTTGCCCACGTCGCCGAAGCCGCACACCACCGCGACCTTGCCTGCCATCATCACATCGGTGGCGCGGCGGATGCCGTCCACCAGGGATTCGCGGCAGCCATACTTGTTGTCGAACTTGGACTTGGTGACCGAGTCGTTGACGTTGATGGCGGGCCACAGCAGGGTGCCCTTCTTTTCCATCTCGTACAGACGATGTACGCCGGTGGTGGTTTCCTCGGTCACGCCCTTTATGGCTGCGCCGTTGCGGGAATAGAAGGTCTTATCGGTCTCCAGCTTCTTCTTGATGGAGGCGAACAGGACTTCTTCTTCCTCGCAGGTCGGGTTCGACAGCACCGACAGATCCTTTTCGGCGCGCATGCCGAGATGGATCAGCAAGGTGGCGTCGCCACCATCGTCGAGGATCATGTTGGGGCAGCCGCCGTCGGCCCATTCGAAGATGCGGTGGGTGTAATCCCAATACTCCACCAGGCTCTCGCCCTTATAGGCGAAGACGGGGATGTTGGCGGCGGCGATGGCGGCGGCGGCGTGGTCCTGGGTCGAATAGATATTGCACGAGGCCCAGCGGATGTCGGCGCCCAGCGCCTTCAAGGTCTCGATCAGCACGCCGGTCTGGATGGTCATGTGCAGCGAACCGGCGATGCGGGCGCCCTTCAGCGGCTGTTTCGGCCCGAATTCCTCACGGATGGCCATCAGACCGGGCATCTCGATCTCGGCGATGGTCAGTTCCTTGCGGCCCCAACCGGCCAGCTTGATGTCGGCGACGTGAAAATCGGTGAAAGCGGTCATGATCGTCCCTTGGCGTGGATTTGAGTTGGCCTGTATGTACCAGTCCTTCGCCAGAAACGCAATATGATATAAAGATATCTTTATGTCGCTATGGCTCACCCGCATTGAAGCCATCGACCAATTGGGCGATGTGGGCCGAATCCGACTGATCCATGATGACGCGGGCGCGGCGGGTGGCGGCCACCAGATTGGTGGCGCGAATCCGCTGCTTGACCATCGGGATGTTGGACGAGGTCATGGACAGATCTCGGATGCCAAGGCCCAGCAGCAAGGCGGCATAGCGCGGATCACCCGCCATTTCGCCGCAGACACAGACGGGAATACGTGCGCGCAACGCCGCCTCGGCCGAAAACTGGATCAGGCGCAGCACCGCCGGATGCAGCGGGTTGTAAAGATGGGCCACCGCCTCATCCGAGCGGTCGATGGCCAGGGTGTATTGGGTGAGGTCGTTGGTGCCGATGGCGAAAAAATCCGCGTGCCAGGCGATGGCATCGGCAGACAGCGCCGCACCGGGAATCTCGATCATGGCCCCCAAGGGCGGCGGCGGGTCTGCCACCGGGACACCCTTTTTCTTTAAACGCCGGATTACCGTATTCATGATCTCGCGGGTGGTGCGCAGCTCCTCCACCGTGGCGATCATGGGGATCAAGATCCGGACCGGCCCATGGGCAGAGGCCCGCAGGATCGCCGACAGCTGATCTTCCAGCAGATCGCGCCGCGCCAAACCCAGACGGATGGCACGAAGCCCCAACGACGGATTAGGGCCGATGGTGCAGCCCAAGGCTGGAGCCAGTTTGTCACCGCCCGCATCAAAAGTACGGATGGTGACGGTCCGCCCGCCCATGCGCTCGACCACTTCGCGCAGGGTGGCGTATTGCTCGTCCTCGCTGGGTACGTCTTCACGGTTCATGAACTGGAATTCCGAACGCAGCAGCCCCACCCCCTCGGCTCCGGCATCGAGAACGGCGACAACCTCGTTGGGAAACTCGATATTGGCCTGCAACAAAATGCGGGCGCCATCCAGAGTCTCGGCGGGGACGTCGCGTAGGCGCGACAGAGCGCGGCGTGACTTCAGGAATTCGATCTGCTTCTGGCGATAGATGCCGAGAGTGGCGGCGGTGGGATTAAGGATTACCCGACCCTGGCCGCCATCGACGATGATGGTCTCGCCGCCCTTCAGATCCTTCAACAGTCCGGCGACGCCCAGCACCGACGGCAGGCCCAGCGAGCGCGCCATGATGGCGGTATGGCTTTCAGCACCGCCCAGGACGGTGGCCAGCCCCGCCACATGGCCCGGGTCCAGCAAAGCGGTGTCGGCGGGGGTCATTTCGTCGGTGACGATGACAGCGTTCTTGGGCAGGGCGGTAAACGGACGATACGGCGTATTGGTAAGATTGCGCAGCAGGCGGCGGCCGATGTCGCGGATATCGGCAACACGGGCGGCGAGATAGGAATCCTCCATGGCCTCAAAGCCGCGGACGATCTCGTTGATCTCTTGCTGCACCGCGCTTTCGGCGTTGATGCGGTCCGAACGGATGCGGCGCTCGACGCCGCGCACCAACCGCGAGCCATGCAGCATCTGGCGATAGGCATCCAGCAGATAGCCCAGTTCCTCACCCGCCGAGCCCCCCAGGCGCCCGGCCTTTTCCTGCAATTGCTCGACCTGATGTCCGGCCCGCTGCGCCGCCTCTTCAAAGCGGGCGCATTCCTCCTCGATCCGGGCGGCAGGGATGCGCAGTTCGGGGACCGAAATAGCCCCGGCATCGTGGAGATGGATGACACCGATGGCGATGCCCCGCGCAACACCCAGCCCCTCCAGGGTTTTTTCAATACCTGGGGCGGCGGCGGCGGGGCGTTTGGGCCGGAGAGTGTCGCCGGTCGCGGTCATCGGTCTCGTTCCTCCCCTTATGCTCGGGGTCAATCCTCGTCGAACTTGCGGTCGACCAGATCATAGAGAGCCTCAAGAGCCTCCTCGGCCTGCCGCCCCCAGGTCTTGAGGTCAATGCTGCATCCCGGCGCCGCGGCCAGCATCATCAGTCCCATGATGGACAGTCCCGACACTTCGGTACCGCGATGACTGACCTGCACATGGGCGTCAAACGTAGCGGCCAGCTTGACGAACTTGGCGGCGGCACGAGCGTGCAAGCCCCGGCGGTTCGAAATGGTGGCGCTGCGATGAAGCTCTGTGCCCTGGCTGCTTTGCGCGGATTCAGTCATCGGCGATCCTGGGTCAGAAGCTTGGAAGCAACGTTGATGTATTTACGTCCCGCATCCTGGGCACTGGCGACGGCGTCGGCCAGGGCTTCGGAATGGCGGACACTGGCCAGCTTGATCAGCATCGGCAGGTTGACGCCGGCAATGACCTCGACCTTGGCCTTGTCCATGATGGAAATGGCCAGATTGGAAGGTGTTCCGCCGAACATATCTGTCAAAACCACGACGCCGTTGCCGTCATCGCACTTGGCGACGCTGGCAAGGATATCGTTACGGCGCCGCTCCATGTCATCGTCGGGACCGATACAGACAGACCCCACATTAGGCTGAGGTCCGACCACATGTTCCAGCGCGGCGACGAGTTCGTCGGCCAGCCGGCCATGGGTGACGAGAACCATTCCGATCATCTCAACCCCCCTCATGCGGGCGGGCACCGCCTTCGGCGGCACCGACCACGCGGACCTTGGATAAATATAGCACCACCTGGGCCATCACGCGCCCCCCTCGTCCAGCTCGCGATGACGCAATTCCACCGCCCCGCCCCGCTGACGGAGCCAGGCGGCGATCCGCTCCGCCACCGCCACCGAGCGGTGACGTCCGCCGGTACAGCCAATAGCGATGGTGAGATAGCTCTTACCCTCGGCGGCAAAGCGCGGCAACAACGGCTCCAGCAGCCGTGTCACGGAATCCATGAAGGAGGCGAAGGCGGGATCGGCCTCGATATAGGTGATCACCGCAGCATCCCGCCCGGTCATGGCCTTCAACTCGGGCACATAATGGGGATTGGCAAGAAAGCGGGCGTCCAGCACCAGATCCGCCTCGCGCGGCAGACCGTTGCGATAGGCGAAGGAGGTCACGAACACCACCAACCCCGCATCCTGATCCAGACCGAAATATCCGGCCAGCACCCGCTTGAACTCGCCGGGCGGTTGGTGGGTGGTGTCGATCACCAGATCGGCGCGGGTGCGCAGCGGCGAGACCAGGGCGCGTTCGTGGTGGATACCGTCCAGCAAGGGCCGGTCCGAGGCCAGGGGGTGGCGCCGCCTTGTCTCGGTAAAGCGACGGCGCAGCACGTCGTCATCGCAATCGAGGAACAGCAGCCGGACATCGCGGTTACCCTCGGCCATCAGACGGTCCACCGCCGCGACCACCGATTCGACGCCAAAATCACGGGTCCGGATATCGACGCCCAAGGCCAGAGGCCGCTGAACACCCTCGCCGGTGCGCACCAGCCCCGCCACCAGCGACAGGGGCAGATTGTCAACCGCCTCCCAGCCCAGATCCTCCATGGCCTTCAGAGCCGAGGTCTTGCCCGCACCCGACATGCCGGTCACGATGACCACCCGCCGCCCGCCAGAGGACGCGGACATGCCCCGCCCCCCTTCGGTGATCGGGGGGGGCAAAACGAATAACGGATCAGATGGAACGGAACTGCTCATCACGCTGTTATTATATCCCGCGTTGCGCAGCGCATCGCAAGGCGAACCTTCGCAGCCGCCGAAGCCTCGAACGGCGCCAGAGCCAGCAAAGGCACTTCCAGCTCCAAATAAGCGGCCCGCGCGGCCTCGGGCAGGCGTTCGACCGCGCCGGGGGCGACCAGATCGATCACCAGGACCAGGGGGGCCGCCGACAGATAGGGCAACCGCACCAGCCCCAATCCCCGCACCTCCAGCAGACCGGAAATAGCGGCAGGCGGGCGGGCCACCAACACGGCGTCCTCTCGCGTCAATGCGGTCTGATCATCGGCCACCAGTACGGCGCCATCCTCGATCAGGCGCAGCGCCAGATCGGACTTGCCGCTTCCCGAAGAGCCGCGCAGCAGAACCGCCCGCCCCCCCATGGCAATGGTGGTGCCGTAAACCAGAATCATGGGGAAAGGGTGGAGACGACCCCGCCCCGAGTCAAGGGGCGGTGGTTAGTTCTGCCCACTCTTGCGGGGTTTGGCAGGAAGAACGTCCTGACCGAGATAAAGCGGCCATTCGCCTGATGCCACCGCTTCCAGCGAGCCCGCAGGCTGGCCGAGGCGGCTTTGATAGATCCAGTAGCTGGTCATCACCCGCTGAACGAAGGTCCGGGTCTCACGCGACGGCAGACTCTCCACGAACAGCAGCGGGTCGTCATTATGGCGCATGGTCTGGGTCCAACGCCCCAGATTGCCGGGACCGGCATTATAGGCGGCGGTCATCATCATCAGATTGCCGCCGACCGGATCATCGGCCAGCAGCCGCGTCACATAGCGCTGACCCAAGGCGAGGTTGAATTCGGGATCAGTCAGCTTGTCAGAGGACTGCCTGCCGCCGCCGATGGCCGCCGCTGTGGCAGGCATCAATTGCATCAGACCGGTGGCCCCGGCGCCGCTGCGGGCGGTGGGGTTGAACGAGGATTCCTGGCGCACCAGGGCGTAGATCAGCGCCTTGTCGATCTGCCAGCCGCCCTTGGGGGTCCAGTCGGGAACCGGGAAAGCGGCGGCATCGTGCTGGCGGCCGTTCTCGCGCGGCAACGAACCGCCGAGACGCACCGCCAGGGTCGGCATCCGGCCGGCATAGGCCATGACGAGGATGGACTGGCGCACCGCCTTGCCCGCATTGGGGTAGAGCTTGCGCAGTTCTTCCTCGGCGGCCTGACGGTCGCCCAACTGCAACAGAGCGAAGGCCCGCCTTGCGCCGGGAATACGCATCAGGAGGTCGGAATCGCCTTCGGTAAACGGCGGCGTCTCCCACGAGAACTGGGTCTCGTAACCCAACTCGGTACGGGCCAGCAGGCCGTAATAGGTCCGCGACGAGGTGGCGGCCACCTCCAACCAGTGATTGACCACATCCGGTCGGCGCGTCACCAGATTGGCGCGCGCGGCCCAGAAGGCGGCGGCGGAACTGAGCCAATCCTGGCCTTCCAGGGTCTTGGCGGCATCTTCGAAATGGCGGCGAGCCAGTTCCGGCTTGCCCTGGCGCCACAGCGCCAGACCGGAAACCCAATGGGCGGCCTGCAACTGATCACCCGACCGTGCCGCCGATTGCAATGCCAGTTCGGCGGCCTTGTCGTCGCGGCCCCCGGCGAAATGATCGGCGGCCACCATCAGACGCAGACGGTCAAAGTCCAGGTCAGTGAGCCCCTGGGCCTCGGACGAGGCCAGCATGGCTTCTGCCTTGGCGGATTCGTCGTTGCGCAGGGTTTGCCGCAGGCGGGCCTTGAAGGCACGGGCCTTGGAGGACGAATCCTCCATGTTGAAGGCCACCTCTTCCCAGGCGGCGCCATCGGCCTCGGTGTCGATGCCGGTGCCGCGCAGCGAGCCGCGCACCGGTGCGCGCAGAGTGCCCACGCCCTTGACACCCTTGGCGGTGGCCATCTTGTAGATGCTCTCGGCCATAGGATGGTCGGAATATTCCGCCAGCCACGCACGCAATTCCTGGAATTTCGGCTTGCCGCCCTGGGTCTGGATGCGATGGGCCAGCACATGGCCCTTCAGCAGATCGTCCTTGACCCGGCCCAGTTCGCGGTCGGCAGCGGCCCATTGGCCATGGGCCTGCAGGCTCAACACATGTTTGTAGATATCCGCGTCGCCGGCCGACAGGGGCTTTGGCAACGGCGCCACCCGCGCCTCGCGGTTGGAGCCGGGAAGAATGGCGGCGGTCTGGGGGCCTTCGGCGGCGGCGATTCGGAGTCCCTCCGCACGCACGGGCTCGGAAGCTCGGGCCGGGGATGTCGCAGCCATCATCACCAGCATCACTGCCGGGAGGAGCCTGTCGCGCAAGGCTGTTCTCCTCTAAGGTTATCGACAAAACCAATCGCGGTCCCCGGTTTTATAAATGAGTGAAGCCGCCAGGGCAACCTAAAAACTCCGGCAAATTGTGAACACAACGTAAAATACACTTATAAAACAAATAGTTATTAGTTAAAACCTGAGAAGTTACACAAGCTCGGTACTCCGGCGGTTTCGGGGTATGATGGCGGCATGATCGTCTCGGCCAGCTATCGCACCGACATTCCGGCCTTCTACGGCCCGTGGTTCCTGAACCGCTTCCGCGCCGGTTGGGCCAAGGTGATCAATCCCTATGGCGGCCAGACCGCCACAATCTCCCTGCGGGGCGGGGTGGATGGCTTCGTCTTCTGGACGCGCAATATCGGGCCGTTCCGCGACGCCCTGGCGGAGGTCCGGCGGGTGGGGCTGCCCTTCATGGTGCACTACACGGTGACCGGTTATCCGCGCGCCTTGGAACGGTCGGTGATCGAGACCGAACGCTCGACGGTGCTTATCCGGGACTTGGCCGAGACTCATGGCCGCCGGGTGGTGGTGTGGCGCTACGACCCCATCGTCATCAGTTCTCTGACGCCGCCCCAGTGGCACCGGGACAATTTCGCCCGTCTGGCCGATTCCCTGACGGGAGCGGTCGATGAGGTTTCAGTCTCGTTCGCCGCCCTCTATCGCAAGACCGAGCGCAACATGGCCGCCGCCTCCCGTACCCTCGGCTTTGACTGGAGTGACCCCACGCCTGAGGAAAAACGCGCCTTGGCGGCTGAATTGGCCATCTTGGCGGCGGCGCGCGGAATAGCGCTGAGCCTGTGCTCGCAGCCCGAATTTGCGGCGGCGGGAACCCAGCCGTCACGTTGCGTCGATGCAAGGCGATTGGAGGATGTGGCGGCGGGCTGGGGCGCCTTGCGGCCGGTCAAGGCCAAGGTCAAGGGCAATCGTCCCGGCTGCCTCTGCCATGAAAGCCGCGATATCGGGCAGTACGAATCCTGCCCCCATGGCTGCGTCTATTGCTATGCGGTGGACTCGCGGAGTGCGGCCAAGCGGCGCGCCCAAAGCCACGACCCCCTAGGAGAATGCCTCATCCCCTGACTCCCCCCTCCCGTCCGAGGGAAGGGGGAGGATAGAGAGAGTTCAGTGCACGCTCACCGGTTCCAGGTCATGCTGACGGATGGCCAGGAAGGCACTCTGGCGATCGGGAGCGGCGCCGATGGCGGTGCCGTCGGCGGCATGAATCGACCAGCCGCCGCCGCCCACAGGCCCTACATGCTTCACATAGGCGATTACAGGCAGACCCCAGTTCGCCAGATCGGAGGCGGTCATGATGCTCGCCGGAGGGGCGGTGGTGATGGCCTTGTCGGATGTATTCTTCATCTCAGGTCTCCCGTCTGTGGCCGCTTTGGGCCGGGGATCGATCAGCGCCGCCCTTTTCCGCCTCGACCGTGATGGTCCGGTTGGGAGCCTCGTCGCGGGCAGAGCCCTGAATGGGGATACTGCGGACGCGGGGCTCGGGAACTTGGCGGACAAGATCGACATGGAGAAGGCCGTTATCAAGCGTGGCGCCCCGGACCTCAATCCCTTCCGCGAGTACGAAGGCGCGTTGGAACTGGCGGGCGGCGATGCCGCGATGAATGAAAATTCTGCCCTCTTCCTCTTCCACTTGGCGACCGCGGATGACCAGCTGGTTATCTTCCAGCGACACGGACAGGTCGTCCATGGAGAACCCGGCCACCGCCAAGGTGATTCGGATACCGCTTTCACCGATCTGCTCGATGTTATAGGGGGGGTAGCCTTCCCCAGAGGTCTTGGATATCCGGTCCAGAACCCGTTCGAAATGGTCGAAACCGAGCAGCAATGGGCTATTGAATGAAGCTATGCGGGACATTGTTCCCGTCCTCCTCGTGTATGAGCGAGTCCGTCGAGGAAGGGCCCGACCATCGGCACCCTTCATATAGTAACTTGGGGCCACTTAAGTTTTCGTCAAGCTGACGATTTCAAGTGGGGCCTCACCAGCCCGTTCGGAGCCCCGCCACCAGATCAACGTAATCAGGCTCTTGATCCGGCGAGATCAGGCCATGGCGGATCAGGAAATCGGTGATCACCAGATTGACGTTGAACTTAAAGTCGTCGCCATCGCGTACCCGCCGCGCCACCTCGGCGATGGGCATCAAGGTAAAGCCGCTGATTTCACCATCGGTGTTGCGCGGCGTGAAATCTTCCGGCACCTCCAGGTCGTAACAGAACATGACGTCGGGTTTCAGGCCCCACTCGTCCTCCATGCAATAGGCGATGGCGCCGACCGGACGCGACGTAGCCGCCAGGACCGCGGGGATATCGGCCTCCTCGGCGGCTTCCTTCAGCAGATTGTCCATCAGCGAAAGCGTGCTGGGCTGGCCGCCCGCTACCATGTTGTCGAGCTTGCCCGGGGCCACCGACTTATCGGGCGCGCGCCTGCCGATCCAAAGGTGAAGACCGTCCTGGCGCCGCACCATGCCGTTGACGTGAATGCCAAAGGCGCGGATGCCGAACAGGCTGGCAGCGCCGCGATCGACGTTCATGACCGGCGCGTCGCCAAAGCGCCGCGCCACCCGGTAGCGTTCGCCGCGCAGACGCGGCGTGCCGTGGCTGTGGCTGAGGGCGGCGCTGACACGGTCGAGGGCGGCACTGCGACTCTCGGGATCGCCAAGGCCGGGATGAAGATCAACCGCCCCATCGGAAACCTTGAAAACATCGGCAAACTCGGCCAGAAGCCCGGCCACATCATGGCGAACCCGGCCGATCTCGGCACCCTCGACCCGGAAAGGCCGGAACCGGTCAGGATCATGCCGGTTGCATGTAACGATGTGGTCGAGGTAACTCATTCTGCTATTCTCCGCGCCGCATCAGGGTCGACCTTTCCGCTTTTCCCGTCAAGCCATGGTCACCGCCCGAGAAAAGGGGTAAAAAAGGGGCATGAGGACATTATACCATCACCCACTCTGCTCGTTCTCGCGCATGGTCCGCGTCGTCCTGGCCGAAAAAAAGCTGGACGCCGAGCTTCAGGTTGAAAAGACCTGGGAGCGCCGCCCCGATTTCACCGCTCTCAACCCAGCCGGTCAGGTGCCGGTTCTGGTGGAGGAAGGCGGCAGCGTTCTTTGTGACGGCACCGCCATTATCGAATACCTGGACGAGGTTTACCGCGAACCGCCGCTGATGCCCGCCGATCCGGTGGCCCGCGCCGAGGTGCGTCGCCTGCTGGGCTGGTTCGGTTTCAGATTCCAGGCCGATGTCACCGACAATCTAGTCGGTGAGAAGGTCTTCAAACGCCTGTCCAGTCAGCATGGCGAGCCCGACTCGCGCAAGATCCGTGCGGGCTATGCCAATATCCATGAACACCTGGACTATGTGGCGTGGCTGACCGAACGCCGGGCCTGGCTGGCGGGAGCCGCCTTCACCCTGGCCGACATCGCCGCCGCAGCGCAGATCTCTTGTGTCGATTACGTGGGCGACGTGCCATGGGATGCCCATGTCGGGGCCAAGGATTGGTATGCGCGCGTCAAGTCGCGGCCCAGCTTCCGCACCTTGCTCACCGATCACCTGCCCGGCATGCCGCCGCCGCCGCACTACGCCGATCTGGATTTCTAGAGTGTTTCAGCGTGAGGCTGGCGCATTCTAACGTCCGTCTCCGGTCAGTTGGAAGGCGGCCCAATAATATGGATGGCTGTGCTTGGCCTTGACCGCCATCTGAGCCAACCGGAGCGCATCGCGCTTCCCCGCTTTGGCGAGGCCGGAATAAAACCCGACCATCAGATCCTTGGTGGCCTCGTCATCCACGCTCCACAGGCTGGAAACGATGGTCCGCGCCCCGGCGAACAGGAAGCCGCGGGTCAGCCCGACCACGTCATCGCCGCTTTCAATGGCACCCAAGCCAGTTTCGCAGGCGCTCAAGGTCACCAGATCGGCCTTCAGGGACAGCCCATAGAGTTCAGAGACGGTGAGCATGCCGCCCTCATCCCCCTCACGGGCCAGCAGCAGCCCCGAGGCCAGTGGTGAGTCGGGGCGGAACTTGCCGTGGGAGGCGAAGTGAAGCCGCGAGAAGTTCGCCGCCGACCGCTTGACGGCGGTCTTACTGGCCTCCTTTCGCAACAGCAGCGTCGAACCCGGCACAATCTTGTGGATAGCCTCGACCTCTTTTTGTGCGAATTCCAGGTCGAGATCCGGGTTGCCGGCATCGGGATTGCCCACCAGCAAGGTCTTGCCGCTGCTGACCGGCCTGCCGTCGAGATAGGGCATGACCCCAGCGGCGGGCAGAATGCGGATCGACCGCCGTTCCACCAGAAAACCACGACCGTCATGAAGCGCCGCGAAGGGCAGATAGTGCAGCGGCCCATGGGGCACCACCAGCAGCCGGTCACCAGTCAGCAGATCGGCCAGCGGCTCCATCAGGCGGGCATGGAGGGCTTTGGCCAGGGGGGCCGGGTCGCCCTGATCCGGGCGTTCCAAATGTTTGCGCAAGGCCTGAATATCGGCGCGCAAACCCTTGCCATCAAGACGGCGGGCCGTCAGGACGGTTTTGCCCGCGACAAAGGCCACCAAGTCCGAACCATGGCCGAAATACTCCACCAGGATCTCGCCGTCGGGCAACAATCCTTGAAGAGTGGCGGCGGAAAGCGGGCTGACGGCGACCAGGGCGGCCAAGTCCGGGGCAACCTGGCGAAGCTGCTCCGTCAGGCTGCTGACCATGGCGCTCCGCGAGCCTGCCATAGCGGGATCGACCTGGGCCAAGTCGCTTTGGGCCTGACGCAGTTGCGTCACCAGTTGGCCGACCGGGGCGCTGCGGGCGGTGGCGGCCATGTCCCTTGACCCCAGCAGATCCACCAAGGCCCGAGCCTTGGCGCGCTCGGCGAAGGCAAGGGCCTGGGGCACGTCACCCCGGTTCAACTGGGCCGAGACCATTCGCCAGTACAGCGCCTGCTTGTCGCCAACAAAGCCGATCCGTCCCGCTTCCGCCCGGATGGTGGCACGCTGAAGCTCGACCGAGGCGATAGCGCGATTATAAAGCCCGATCGCCATGGCCGGATCGCCGTCACCTTCGGCAAGGCGGCCCCGGTCATCGAGAATGATCCATAGCAGATCGGCATTTTGTTCCACCCCCGGACTGGCGAGAAGGGCGTCGTAGGCCTGACGGGCGGCGTCTTTCTGTCCGGTTTCCAGCAGGGCGCGGGCACGGATGAAACGCTTGGGAAGCTCCCAGTAGGAGAAGATGCTGTCTCCAGCCAGTCCGGCACCGGTCACCAGATCGGCCATACCTTTGAACAGGCCCGTCTCGGCATCATCGCGGCGCAGCGCCTCCATGGCGCCGACGGGATCCCCCAAAGCCATCTGCACCCGCGCCAGACCGATATACTTGTCCGACGCCATCAGGGTATTGGGATAGCCGGTGTCCACCGCCGTCAGCTCGGCGGCGAAGCGCTCGGCCTCGGAACGGTTGCCGGACAGGGCGTGGGCCAAGGACAAGACGGACAGGGCATAGATCTTCATCTGAAGATAGACGCCCTTGGGTTGGGTCAGGCGATGGGCCTCGGTGCCGTACTCGATGGCCTTGGGCAGGTCAGCCAGTTCGATCGCCGCCTGGGCACGCAGCAAAGCTGGGGCCGCCGAGAAGTCGAACCAGTACAGTTTGGTGTCGCCGCCCCGGATGCGGGTCTCCATGCGCTCGATGCAGGGGAACAGCTTGTCATAGGCGCGGATCTTGGCATAGGCGAAGCACAGATAGACCAGATCGCCGGTGGGAGCGTCGGGCTTGGTGCCCAGCTTGGCCTCCATGACCTGACGCAGCTCGGAAAAGCGGTTTTGCTGGAATAATCGATCCTGGGGCGGCTGAAGGGCGGCGCAGCCTCCAAGAAGGGCAGCAAGAAGACAAGGGAGCAGCACTCGCAGCATGACCAACCCTCCCGACGAAGGAGATAGGGGATCATAGCGCGGATCAGATCGAAAGGCTAAGGCGCCGAAGCGGCATATCGAAAGGCTAAGGCGCCGAAGCGGCGCCGGGGGCGGCAAGCTTCTGCTCTTGCTTCCACTGCGCCACCATGCTGGCGTCAAACGGATCGACCAAACCGCCATTGGCTAGGCGCATATTGGGATCGAGACAGGCATAGCGGGCGTGATGGGGCACGGTCAGACGACACTGCCAGCGGCGCTCGATGACCAGCCGGGCCTCCAATCCATAGACGGCGCAGGCATCTTCCGCCAGCTTGTCCCGTTCGGCGCGGGGAGTCTCACCGCCAAAGCACACCTCCACCACCCCGTCATAGCCGGGCAGCTTTTGCTTGGCGACCGTGGTTCGGGTATAGCCGCGATCGACGAACGCCGCCCCCCCGGAACAGGCGGAGAGCAAAATCACGGACAGCAGGGCGGAAACAAGACGCAGGCGACGCATGAAGGCGGACCCCGGAGGGGATTTGAAGAGCCTTTGTTTAACCTAACCGGTGCAATTTGGGAATGTTCCGTTTGTCGGGCGTTGTCTCGCCGCGTCTTGAGGGCTATCCTGGGACTATTCTTGTGTTCCCGGGGCGGGAAGGAGGAGAGGTTAGATGTCTGACGGTAAGAAATTTCGTCTGGTAACGCGCAGCGACTTCGACGGATTGGTCTGCGCGGTGCTGCTCAAGCAGCTTGACCTGATCGATGACATCAAGTTCGTCCATCCCAAGGACATGCAAGACGGCGTCATCGAGATCGGCCCCAACGATATCACCACCAACCTGCCCTATGTGGATGGTGTCCATATCGCCTTCGATCACCACCTGTCGGAAACCATCCGGGTGGGACGCAAGGACAACCACGTCATTGAGGCGGAGGCTCCGTCGGCCGCCCGCGTCGTCTATAACTACTATGGCGGCGCCGCCAAGTTCCCCGCCGCCTGGGATCAGATGATGGCCGCAGTGGATCAGGGCGATTCCGCCCAGTATTCGCTGGAAGAGATTCTTAATCCCGGCGGCTGGACCCTGCTGAACTACATCATGGACGCGCGCACCGGTCTGGGGCGCTTCCGCGAGTTCCGCATCTCCAACTATCAGTTGATGATGAATCTCATCGACTATTGCCGCAACCACAACATCGAGCAGATCCTCGCCCTCGAAGATGTCAAGGAACGCACCGACATCTATTTCGAGCACCAGGAGAAGTTCAAGGACCAGCTCAAGCGCTGCTCCAGGGTTCAAAAAAATCTGGTGGTGCTGGACCTGCGCAACGAAGAGACCATCTTCGCCGGCAACCGCTTCATGATTTACGCTCTCAACCCGGAAACCAACGTCTCCATCCATGTGCTGTGGGGCCTCAAGAAGCAAAACACCGTATTCGCCATCGGCAAGTCCATCGTCAACCGCAGCGCCAAGACCAATATCGGCGAGCTGTGCCTGAAGTACGGCGGCGGCGGCCACGCCAATGCAGGAACCTGTCAGGTGGACAATGCGGTCTGCGACAAGGTGCTGGGCGACATCAGCGCCAAGATCAACGCCGACGGTTGATCCGCCGGTTCGTCATGGCGGGCGGGAGCGAACCTCCCGCCCGTTTGTTTTGGGATCAATAGGAGACGCGTCCGAAAGATGGGCGATGGTCCTCTGTACGCCTACCGCGCCAAGCTCACCGCCGGGGACGTCAAGCCCGACACGGCCCAAGAGCTTGCGGTGGAGAAATTGCAAAGTCTGCACCACGCCCTGGCCCGCTATCGCCCCGCCCAGGGCGAGGATGGATGGATGGCGCGCTTTGGCCTGAAGAAGAAGACCGTCCCCGCCTCCACCTGGACGTGGCGCGGCGGCGACGGCGAGCAGGAAGCTCCCAGGCACGGCCTTTATATCTTCGGCGAAGTCGGACGCGGCAAGTCCATGCTGATGGACCTGTTCTTCGAAAGCACCACCATCGCCGCCAAGAAGCGCGTCCACTTCCACGAGTTCATGCGCGACATCCATGCCGCCATCCATCGTTGGCGCAAGGCGCCGGGCGGCGGCGGCGAGGCCGACCCCATCCCCAAGCTGGCCCGCGCCCTGGCCGACGAGGCTTGGCTGCTATGCCTGGATGAATTGCAGGTCACCGATATCGCTGACGCCATGATCGTCGGGCGGTTGTTCAAATGCCTGCTGGAGAATGGGGTGGTGGTGGTGGTCACCTCCAACCGGCCGCCCAAGGATCTTTATAAAGACGGGTTACAGCGCGACCGCTTCGTTCCCTTCATCCGCCTGATCGAGACCCAACTCGACATCCTGGAACTGAATTCCGAGCGCGACTACCGCCTGGGGCGCAAACGCGGGCTTCAGGTCTATCACGCACCGCTCAGCGACGGGGCCGAGACCGCCCTGGAACTGGCCTTTGCCCGCCTGACCGAAGGGGCCAAGGCCTCACCCCACAGTTTCGAGGTCAACGGCCGCCAATTGCGGGTGCCGCTGGCCGCCACCGGGGTGGCGCGCTTCGCCTTCTCCCAGTTGTGCGGCACCGCCCTCGGCCCCAGTGATTACCTGGAACTGGCGCGGCGTTATCACACCTTGGTGCTGTCGGACATTCCGCTGCTGTCACCCGCCAACAAGGACGAGGCCCGGCGCTTCGTTACCCTGGTCGATGCCCTTTACGAGCACAAGGTAACCCTGATCTGTTCTGCCGCCGCCCCGCCCGAGA
The DNA here is from genome assembly GCA_902729415.1 of Terasakiella magnetica. Taxonomy (GTDB): domain Bacteria; phylum Pseudomonadota; class Alphaproteobacteria; order Rhodospirillales; family Magnetospirillaceae; genus Phaeospirillum; species Phaeospirillum magnetica_A. The sequence continues at coordinate 270,562 of CACVCF010000001.1, forward strand.
CCCTCTATCCCGAAGGCATCGGGGCATTCGAGTTCCAGCGCACAGTCTCCCGCCTGATGGAAATGCAGGCCGAGGATTACGTCACCCGCGACCATCTTGGCGATGGGGTCACCGCTTAAGAAGCACCGGCACGGTGGAGATCACCTTGAGGGAGACGGGACAGGATTCCTGCTCCTTGGTCTTGGGGTTCTGGCAGGTGATGGGGGGCCAGCCAAAATCAGCGGTAGGAATGAGGTCGAGCTGAGCTCCGCCGAGAATACAGGAAAACAGCCGAATGCTCTGGGTCTTGGGCGCCAGATCGGCCACGTTCACCACCCAGTTATCCACCACCTCATCCTTCTCGTTCCTGGTCCGCCCCACCACGCCCAACGCCACGGTGACGTTGGTCGTATTGTCGATCAGGAAGCTCATGCGGCATTTGGCGGCGCCCGACCCCGCCAGCATGGTGGCGGTCATGACCACGGTGCCCAGACTCTCGCTGGCCTGGGCCGGGGCGATGGTCAGCTCCCGCGGCCCCGCCATGGGGCTTTGAATCGGCCCGGAGGAGGATCCCCCCTCCTTAGGGGGCTTGCTGCCGGCCTGGGCCGGAGCCGCCACCAAAAGCGCCAGAACTCCCAGGGCTGAAATTAGTTTGAGCATGCCGTTTGCGTTCCGCCTGTTGCCCGCTCCGCTGATCGAACATATACGCCGAACGGCGGCAGCCGACAGATCGCCCAGGGTAGCAGGGCCGCCGGTCAGTGTCGCGTTGCTTCGCCATGAACCAGAGGCATGAGCAGTATGTTTTGCGAAAATATTTTTTAGCTTGCGGCCCATTGCCTCACTCGCCACAAGAGATCGCGCCGCATAATCTTCGCTAGTGCGAAACAAAAAATTCGCGCCCCATCGCGACATGGCATTTCAGGTTTCCGTCAGCTATAATGGCTGCCCATCGAGATAAGGATAAATTAGTGGAAAGACCGCACGATAATTCTTGCCGTTGGATTTACGGCGACGTCAAATCCGGTACGGCGACTTGGTGCGATCACCCTACAAAAGGTGGCCAGCCCTGGTGTAGCGACCATCGGCGCATTGTCTATGTGGCCGCCCGCCCCCATGCTTCCCGCATCAAGATCCTGCCCCCCCCTCCGCCCCCACAAGACGTCTAGAATCGGAGAACCAATGGCTTTCAAGCCTAATTATAACCAGCAGCGCGCCGACCGCGACCGCCTCAAGCAGGCCAAGAAGGCCGAAAAGTTGCGGACCCAGCAGGAAGAAACCGCTCAGCGCAAGGCCTCCGCCGACAACGCGGCCGAGGATGCTCCCGACGCCCAAGGGTAGTCGCGGACAGGGCTACACCAGCTTAGTACGGCGATGATCGCCCTGCCGGAATAGGGCGCAAGCCCTGTTCACCGGTCCCTCGCAAGGAGAGGAGATGCGGCCATGGCCCGCAAAAAACCGACCGATAACGCCTTCGTGTTTTTCGACATCACCTACGAAGACGGCACTCTCAGCTCCAACCGCAAGATCGCCAGCGCCGAACTGCTGGGCCTGGAGGGGGATAGCCCCGCCAAGTCGCTGATCGAGGCCCAGGACCGCAAGATCGCAGCCATGTCCGGAACGCCGCGCGGCCCCATCAGAGTCATCGCCCGCTCTCCCGGCCAGTAGGACTGGCCGCGTCTCGTCGAGGCCCGCCCGTCGAGACGGGGACCACAAGCGCGACATCCCATGACCCCTGAACTGATTGCGGGGAACGCTTCAGACGTGCGCAGGGAATTTTTCCAAGAGGCGGCGCGATGACGCCGTCACAGATGTGGGGCGCAATCCGCACGCTGATGCGGACCGAACTGCTCCACTTGACCACGGTCACCACCAGCGACCGGCGCTGGCAAATGCCGCTGGCAGCGGCGCTGGCCTCGGGTCTGCCGCTTCTGGTCGGGGCCTATTTCGACCGCGTCGATTACGGGTTGGTCTCGTCCCTGGGCGGGATTGTCTTTCTCTATCTCCCCAACACACCACTTTATCACCGCATGGTGTCGCTGATGGCGTGTGCGTTCGGCATGGTGGCCTGCTATGCCCTGGGCGTGATGAGCCACTTCTTCCCGCCGGGAATGATGCTGGTTCTGACCTTCATCGCCATTCTGGTGACGATGGTCAGCCGGTTCTACCAGTTGGGGCCGCCGGGCAGCCTGTTCTTCATCATGGCGGCTGCGATCGGCGCCTATTCGCCCATCGGCGTCTTGGAGGTGCCGCTTTATGTCGGCCTGCTCACCATGGGCAGCCTGCTCGCCGGGCTGATCGCCTTGTTCTACAGCCTTTACATCTTACGTCTGCAAGCCCCTCAGCCGGTGGCGCCGCTGCCGCCGCCAAGCTTTGATTTCGTGATGTTCGATGCGGTGGTGATTGGCGTGTTCGTCGGCATCTCCTTGGCCCTGGCTCAGGTTCTGCAGTTGCACCGCCCCTATTGGGTGCCGGTCAGTTGCCTGGCGGTGATTCAAGGCGTGTCGCTGCGCGCGGTCTGGAATCGGCAAGTCCACCGCGTTGCCGGGACCGGAATCGGTCTCCTTCTATCCTGGGGCCTGCTGATGCTGCCGCTGGATAAATGGACCGTCGCCCTGATGATGACGACGCTGAGCTTCATCATCGAGATCATGGTCGTGCGGCATTACGGCATCGCCGTCGCCTTCATCACACCCTTGACCATCTTTCTCGCCGAGGCGGCCAGCCTTGGGCACGGATCACCCACCATCCTGATCCAGGCGCGCCTTTGGGATACGGTGCTGGGATGCGTCGTGGGGTTGATCGGAGGCGTTTGCCTGCATAGTCCGCGCTTTCGGGATCTGGTCGGGCGTCAAATCCGCCGGTTGATCCCGGCACGCCTCATTCCCTGATATGAGCGGCCCCATCGGGACACTATGAAAGGCGGACAGATGTTTGTGGGTATGGATTTCGGCACCTCCAACAGTGCCGTCGGCGTGGTGGACGCGGCGGGTATCGCCCGGATCGTCAGCCACGGCACTGCCGGGCTGTCGGCTGCTGCGACATCGGAGACGCTGCGGTCCATGGTCGCTTTCGACCGCGCCCATCGCGACGCCCATGGCCGCCCGCTGCCGCTGGTCGGCCAAGACGGCATTGCCGCCTATCTCAACGGCGACGGCGAATGTCGGCTGCTGCAATCGTTCAAAAGCCACCTGACCAGCCGATTGTTCACCAGCGCCACCATCTTCAATTCCGCCTACAGCCTCGAACGGTTGATCGCCATCGTGGTCGAGCGCCTGCGCCTCGGCGCCGAGGGCCGAGGCGATGGTGCGGTGGCGAAAGTGGTGGCGGGCCGCCCGGTCCGATTCGTCGCCGAGGACGGCAAGGACGCCGATGCCTACGCGCTGGCGCGGCTGACCGACGCTTTCGCCCTGGCGGGCATCGCCGAGGTGGCGTTCGAATTCGAGCCCATCGCGGCGGCCTATTACTACGAACGTTCGCTCGACCACGACGAGACCGTGCTGGTGGCCGATTTCGGCGGCGGCACCAGCGATTTCTGCCTGGTGCGGCTGGGGCCGGGGCGCCGGACCATGGCGCGGCCCGAAGACGCCATCATCGGCACCAACGGCGTCGGCATCGCCGGTGACACCTTCGACCGCCGCATCGTCGAGCGCGGCATCGCCGAATTCTTCGGTAAAAACACCACCTATCACAGCAACCGCAAGGACTTGCCGGTTCCCGACTGGATTTATGGCAAGTTCTCGCGCTGGCATCACATCGGCTTTCTCGGCACCGGCTCGACGTTGCGGATGCTGCGCGACATTCAGCGCCACGCCAGCCACCCCGAGCGTATCGAGGATCTACTGACCCTGATCGAATACAATCTGGGCTATCACCTCTATAGCGCGGTGGAGCAGACCAAGCTTGCCCTCTCCCGCTCCGATAGCACCGATTTCATCTTTGACCACGCCCCCATCCGGATCGAACGCCGCGTGACCCGCGCCGAGTTCGAAGGCTGGATCGCGCCGGAACTGGCCAAGATCGAAGAGTGCGTGGAAACCTTGCTGACCTCGACCGGCACGCCGACGGCCAAGGTGGATCGGGTGTTCATGACCGGCGGCTCATCGCTGGTGCCTGCGGTGCGCGCCATCTTCGACCGCCGTTTTGGCGCCGAGCGGGTCAGTGCCGGCGGCGAGTTCGTCTCGGTCGCCAGCGGCTTGGCCTACCGCGCGGCGGAACTGTTTTCCAACCGATAGACCAATGCCATGACCCACAGGCCTACCACTGGGAAATCGGCAGGCAAACCACGGCGCCCTTACCGCTCGTCATGGGGAAGAAAGTAGATGAGGTCCAAAGCCGGAGGCGTAATCCCCACCTGACTCAGCATGTCGTGGACCTGACCGCGATGGTGGGTCTGGTGATTGAAGACGTGGCCAAGGACCAACCGGCGAGGGATGCTGTTGGCCTCGCCCTTCGAGGAGACATAATCGAGATCGCCGTCCAACGGCAGATAGCCCATCACATGGATGATCCGCAGGTCCATGGCCGCCCTGGCCTGACGCAGCACCGGAAACTCGTCATGAAGGATCTGATCCAAGGACTTGAACCAGCCGTAATCATCACCCAGCATGCGGGCCACCCAGATTCGATCCGCCAGCAAGATGTGGTTCAGCGTTCCAACGATAGAGCCGAAAAACCCTTGCCGGTCACGGGCGATCTCGTCCGGGGCCAAGGTAGCGACGGCGGCGTAGAGTGTCTCATTGGCCCAACGGTTATAGCGGCTGAAAAAGCTGAAGTATTCGCGCATGAATGAGTACTCCTGGCTGCGGCCCATTTCGCCGTAAACTCTGGGCGACTCTGTCTCTAATCCTCCGACTGGGGGCAATGGCCGCCAATGCAGGACCAAGACTTTTTATATGGGGATCAGTCCCCCCACACACCATGCTTCGCTCTAGCCACCATATTCGAGTGATGCCAATATACATTCAGAGTGTGGCGTCGGCCCGAGGGAATATTCAATGAGCGGCATCAGATTACCCCGCATCCGCCTGCGGATCGGTATTGCCATTATGTTCCTCGGCATCATGCTGCCATTGACCGGCATGATGACTGCCGTGCTCTACCAGCAGAATTCACGGTTGGCCCTTGAGATGGGTGAAGCGTCCATGGGCTCGGCCAGTCAAGGGGTGGTGTCTGCCGTCCGGCTGCTCTTGGGGCAGATCGCGCGCGTGGTCGATACGTCCGTGGCCTTCGGATTGGCCGAGCGCACCACCTTGCGCAATGTCGAGACCTTGCGGCCGCTGCTGGAGCAGATGGAACAGATTCCCGACATCTACGCTCTGTTCTTCGCCTTCGCCAAGGATGGCGCATTCTATGAGGTGATCCGCGTTCCGCACAACGGGCGGCCCTTCGGCCCCCACAAGAAGATCCCGCCGCCCCAGGCCCGCTATGTCTTGCGCATCATCGACAATGTCGAAGGCGAAAAGATGGATAGCTGGATCTACCTGTCCAACTGGGGAGAGGCGGTGGCGGTCGAACGGGCCGACATCGTCAGTTACGATCCCAGGCCGCGGCCCTGGTACAAGGCGGCGCAGGAGGTCAGGGGTGTCGCCACTTCCGGCGTTCATGTGTTCTCAAGCCTGGGCCAGCCCGGCATGACCCTGTCGGGTAAACTTGCCACCACCGACGGCGAACTGATCGGGGTATTCGGCGCCGACATCACCACCCGATCGCTGTCGCGCTTCCTGGTCGAACACGCCATCGGCGCCGACGGTGTCGTGTTCATCCTGGACGAGGACGACCGGCTGATCGGCTATCCCCATCCCGAACGGGCCATGGCCCAGATGGACGGTCAGATCGACGTCGTCAAGGCCGAAGCCGTGGATGACCGCGTGGTGGCGGACGCCGTGCGCCTGCGCAGCAGCCTGGGCGACCGGTTCCGAAGCGAATTGGGGGAGAGTGGGGAAACCTATCTGGTAAGCTTCAATCGGTTCCCCGACGATTTCGGCAAGCGCTGGACCATCGGCACCGTCGGAAACGAAACCGTCTTCACCGGCCCCTTGCGCCGGGCCAGTCTGATGATCGTCCTGATCGGGACCATCTTCCTTGGGCTGGCATCCTTCGCGGTACTTTGGGCCTCGCGCCTTCTCACCCGGCCGATACAGGCGTTGACCGCGGAAACCGACAGCATTCGCCGCTTCAACCTCGACGGTGAGGTGACGGTACACTCCGCCATCGCCGAGGTGCACACCCTGGCCGATGCCGTCGGCGCCATGAAAGCGGCGCTGAAAAGCTTCGGCACTTATGTGCCGAAAGATCTGGTCCGCGAAATCGTCGCATCGGGAACCCCCACCGAAGTGGGCGGTCAACGCCGACAGGTGACCGTGCTGTTCACCGATCTGGCCAATTTTACCTCCGCCAGCGAATCCATGCCGCCCGAAGTGCTGATGGACCGCCTGTCCACCTATTTCCAGGCGACATCCCAGACTATCGAGGCCACGGGAGGCATCGTCGACAAGTTCATCGGCGACGGCCTGATGGCCTTATGGAACGCGCCGACTCCGATCGATGACCACGAAGCCCGAGCGTGCCGCGCCGTAATGGACGCTCGCGCAGCCACCGCCAAACTGAACGCGTGGCTGACAGCAGAAGGCGAGGCCACGCTATTCACCCGCTTTGGCCTGCATACAGGCATCGGAGTGGTGGGCAATGTGGGGGCGCACGACCGGATGCAGTATACCGCCCTTGGGGCTTGCGTGAATCTGGCGGCGCGCGTCGAGTCCCTCAACAAGCGGTTCGGAACCGAATGTCTGGTGACCGGCGACATCGAGACGGCAGCGCGAGGACGTTTCCTGTTCCGTCCCCTGGGGCCGGTGATGGCTCATGGTACCAGCACGGCCGTTCCATTGTTCGAACTAATGGGGGATCTTGGCGCGGACCACTCCGCCGCACTTTGCGCCGCCTGGACTGAACCTTTCACCGCCTGGCAGGCGCGCGATTGGGCGGCGGCGGCGGCGGCCTTCACCCGCTTCCTTGTTCTTCATCCCCAAGATGGACCCGCCGCCGTGTTGTTGGCCATGTCCCGCGAGTTCCTCGTCCAGCCGCCAGAACCGGCCTGGGACGGGGTCTTGCGCTTTGACGGCAAGTAGGAGCCGCTGCCATGAGAACCCTGCTTGCCTTGTTCGTCATCCTGGGATTGTTGCCACCACTGACCGGGTACGGCGCAGAGCTGCGTCACAGGATCATTCTGGCCCATACCCAACCCCAGGATGCCGCCGCCGACCCGGCAGCCGCCCTGGCCTCCGAGTTCAAGCGCCGGGTGGAACAGGCCACCGAGGGAGGCATCCGGGTGGATATCTTTCCTGACGGCATGGTGGGCGGCAACCGCCAGATGACCAATCTGGTAAGCCGCAACATCATCCAGTCGGCGCTGGTGACCGTTGGCGGCCTGACTCCGCTCTATCCTCCGCTGGCCGTGGTACAGATGCCGTTCGCCCTTGATTCTGTCACCGCCGCCTATTCGCTCTATGACGGCCCTTTCGGACAAAGACTCGCCGACGAGGTCGAGGCCCGCACCGGCATGGTCGTATTGGGATTCGGTGATGCCGGTGGCTTTCACGTCATAACCAATTCGCGCCGCCCAGTCCGGTCCGTTAAGGATCTTGCGGGGCTCCGGTTACGCACGATTCCGGGTGCCGATGTTCTCGACGCCATGATCCGGGGCGTTCATGCCACCCCGGTCAAAGTTTCATCCCGCGAGGAATTGAGCGCGTTGGCCGGTGGCATCATCGATGGCCAGATGAATCCTCCGACCGTGTTGCTCAATCGCCGCTACGATCAGGTGCAGCGCCACGTGACGCTAACCAACCATCTATACCTTCCCTATGTCTGGTTGTTCGCCAAGGCCGCATTCGACGCACTTTCGCCCGAGGACCGTCAGGCGGTCCGCGATGCCACCGCAGCGGCGGTAACGGCGGGGCGCGAGCTGTCGCGCCGAGTGGAAAGCTCGGAAGACGGGATGCAAACGCTTCACCGCCGGATGAACGTCATCACCCTATCGGCCGCCCAACGCGAGGAGATGCGGGGCGCCGCACAGCCTGCCGTACGCCAAGCCATCGTCCAGACCCAGGGCGAGGATGGCCAGCGCCTTCTCGACGACTTCCTGACAGCCGCCAAAACCGCCAATTCCCAGCCATGACCGGCGTCGGCATACTTTCTGCGGGTCATGACATGGGGTAAGAAAAGAGTACCTGTCCTGGGCTTGATCGGAGCGACCGCAGCCTTGAGAATTCAAAAGCGTCTCACTCTGCTGGTGTTGGCATGCGTTCTGCCAGTCTGGCTTTTCGTCGGATACCTGACGGCGACCTCCTACCAGCGCGGGCGGCAGATTCTTGAGCAATCGCTGGCGGCGGCGGCCCAGACCCAGTTGCGGGTGGTCGAGCGCGAGGTCGCGGCGGCCGAAGCGTCGCTGCACGCCCTTGCGACCTCGCCATCCCTGGAGCAGGGCGACTATGCCGCCTTCCATGCTCAGGCCAAGGCCGTACTGCGACAATCGCACCGCTTGAACATCGTGTTGCTGGACCCGGACGGCGCACAGATCATCAATACGATGCAACCCTATGGCCAGCCGCTGCCGAACAAGCCTGCCGCATTCTTCTTCCAGGTCAAGGAGACCGGAAAAACGGTCCTGTCCGATCTCTTCACCGGACCACTCCTTAAGCGTCCCCTGGCGGCGCTGGCCGTCCCGGTCTTTCGGGATGGACGGTTGGTCAATGTGCTGACCGTGTCACTGGACACCGAGCATCTGGTTCCCATCCTCAACGAGGAAGGCTATCCCGATACCTGGGCGGCGGCTGTATTCGACGGCAAGGGCACCATCGTCGCCCGCACCTGGGAGCCGGAAAAATATGTCGGCCAGCATGCCAGCCCAGCCCTTGCCGCCGCATTTACGGCCGGGGCGCGCGGACTGATCGAGGTCACAACCCTGGAAGGCTTCGACGTCCTCGCCGCCTTCAGCCGGTCAGAGCATTATGGCTGGACCGTTGCGGTCGCCGTACCTAAGAAAATCCTGGAAGCGGAACTGATGCGATCCTTCTGGATCAATCTTTTCGCCGGAGCAGCCTTGCTGCTGTCTGGACTTGCTCTGGCACGCCGGATCAGCCGCGGCATCACCCGCCCGGTTCAAAGGCTGATTTCATCGGCCGAGGCCATTGGGCATGGCACTCCGATTCCCGCCGAACCTCTCCAGTTGATGGAAGCTGAAGAAGTCCGCCGAGCCCTGGCCGATGCCGCCGACCTGATCAAGAAGCGGACCGTCGAACGCGACCTGGCCCGCAGCAAGGAAATCGAGGTCCAGCAACAGCATCGGAGCCTGTGTGCCCTGAACGATATTGCCGCCTTACCTGGAGCGGATGCCGAATGGCAGCTAGTGGAATCACTGCGGCTGGGGGCGCGTCATTTCGGCCTGCCGACGGGAATCATCAGCCATACCAAGAACGGCATCTATACCATCCTTCATCATTGCGGAACCGATTCCGCCGACTTGGCCGATGGGCAGACATTCGATATCGCCGACACCTATTGCGCCATCACCCTGGATGCGAACGGGGTCGTGGCGATCCCCGAGATGAAATTGTCCGAACATGCCAGACACCGTTGCTATGCGGCTTTTGGGCTGGAGGCCTATATCGGCGCGCCTCTCATGGTCCGCAATCGCAGCTTTGGCACGGTCAGTTTCAGCTCCGCCAAACCGCTGGGCCGGGACTTCGAGGACGCGGACAAGGAATTCATCCGCCTTCTCGCCCGCTGGATCGGGGCCGTTATCGAACGACAGATGTCCGATGCCGAGATCACGTCGGCCAAACAAAATCTGGAACGCTCCAACGCGGAACTAGAACACTTCGCTTATGTCGCATCCCATGATCTCCGCCAGCCGTTGCGGATGGTCAGCAGCTATCTCGGACTGATCAAACGGCGATTGGAAAATACTCTCGACGACGAGTTGAAGGAGTTCTTCGCCTTTGCCGTGGACGGAGCCCAACGCATGGACCGGATGACCCTGGACTTGCTGGAATACTCCCGCGTCGGCAGTGATGACACCCCGTTCCTGCCGGTTTCCCTCTCCGAAGCGGTCGCCGATGCCCTCTCCAATCTCCGGATGCCGGTTACCGAAAGCGGTGCCGCTGTCATCATGGCTCCGGACCTGCCCATCGTGATGGGGCACCGGAGCGAGCTGGTCCGCCTGTTCCAGAACCTGATCGGCAATGCCATCAAATACCGGGCGGCCGAGCGGTCCTGCCTGATCGAGATCGGCTGCCGCCTCCAGGGGCCGGACTGGATCATCGCCGTACGGGACAACGGCATCGGCATCGCCCCGGATGACCGCGAACCCGCGTTTACGGTCTTTCACCGGCTGGCTTCCGCCCAAGCCCGTGAAGGCAGCGGCATTGGTCTGGCGGTGTGCCGCAAGATCGTTGAATCCCATGGCGGGCGAATCTGGATCGAGGATGGATTGGACGGCGGGAGTTCCCTTTGCTTCTCACTACCCGGAAAGAGCGATGAGCCTCCGGCATGATATGCCCTGAGGACGGGGGCTGGACCGATTTGAGTTAGAATTTCCGGAAGGTCGGCATCTGCCGTCTTCGATTGCGTCGCGGTTGCCGCCGAATCATCCTTGACAAAGGTTTGATGGCTGGCGGCGGTAACCGTTAGGTAGATTCCGAAACTCCGGCCCCCGGGATTCAGTGACTAAGTTCTGGTACGGGGCATTCCATCGCCATCGGCCTTTGGATCTAGCCGCTCTGTCCGGAACCAGGCACGGAGAAGAAACATGACCGTCATCCCCCAACGTCAGAAACGTGCCAAAAATGACTTTCCCATCGTTTGTGTGGGCGGTTCTGCCGGAGGTCTTGACGCCTATACCCGATTGCTCCGCAATCTGCCCGACGACATGGGGGTGGCGATCATCATCGTCAATCATCTGAGAACCGTTGCCACCCAGCTCCACGAAATTCTTCCACACCACACAAAGATGCCGGTTGAGTTGATCACGGAGGGATTGATCCTTCGGCCCAACCGGGTGTTCATCATTCCGGCGCAGCATGACCTGCACATTCGGAACGGAGAGTTCCGTCTGGAGCCCATATCAAAACCCAGGGGGTGGCCCAACGTCATTACCGTCTTCCTGCGGTCCCTGACTCGGCACTGGGACGGCAAGCTGATCGCCGTCATTGTCTCCGGCTATGATGGGGATGGGGCGGAGGCGCTGTGCGGCATCAAGGATGTGGGAGGCATCACCATCGCGCAGAAGCCCGAGACGGCCGGACAGCCGGATATGCCGAAAAGCGCCATGGAAAGCGGGTGTATCGATTTCGTCCTCTCACCCGAGGATATCGCACGTGAAATCGTGCGGATTTCGCGCAAAGACGGCTCGGACGGCATCCCCGCCACGCCCCATGGCGTCGACAATCCCTAAGCCTTCCTACGTGCGGCATCCTGGAACAGCGCACACCGGAGAGCTCAAGCATTTTCCGGCCAATTGGAATCGCTCCGACGGCGGCGCGTTGCGAGACGATGTACGTAAAGGAAGGGGCGGGGTGTCCATACCGCGGCGTTCCGGCTCTTGCCCCATGCGCCGTATCGGGCGGCAAGCCGCGCCTTGCGGCCTGCCTCCCCGTATGGAACAACGGAGCGATCCCAGTTGACCGCAAAGTGCCCTAGATCACCGAGAACCGCTTCTGCATCGGCTCGGCAACGGTGGAAAAGACGGAAGCCGTGAGTTCAGCGATGGCGCGGCTGTCGGATACCGCTGCGTCAAAGTTTTCTTTGATCAATTTCTGCTGTACTTCGAAGAACTCCACCGGGGTCTTTACGGAGGACATCTCCTTGAGGGCATCTCCCAGCTTCTCGACATTGCGGGCGGCAATGTCCTGATAGGCCTTAGCCAGCTCCTGGAAGCCGTCCATAGCTATGGTTCCGCTCTTGGACATTACTTTGGCGTTGTCTTTAGCATCGCCGGACATCTTCTCGACGTTGCTTTTGAGCGCCGTCGTCGCATGCTCGATCGTGGCTGCAACCATAACATCTTCTCCTAGATTACGCGTAGGAGGGTAAATCTACTCTCGCCGTCCTTGGTGATGGAGAGGCGGAATCTACTCATACCAAGGTTCGATGAGGGAGACTCATCGGGCCTTGGTTAGGCCCCAGGGGTCGCGCGGCTCGGTAATCCCCCCGTTTTTAGCAGAGCTTGAACTGACCTGGGCCATCATCCCCACAAGAGACATGTCGGAGAGGACGACACCCGCTGAGCATGGAAGTTTCCGATGCCCTGCGCACGACCGTTTCCACGGTGGATAGCCCGACCATCCAGCGCCGGGGCATCGACACCACGGTTACGGTCCTCAACGGCCAGACCGTCTTGCTGGGCGGGCTGCTGCGCGAAAGCGGCCAGGACGGCAAAAACGGTCTACCGCTCGTGTCGGATATCCCGGTGGTCGGCAACCTGTTCTCCCAAACGTCGCAGACGCGCGAACGGCAGGAATTGGCGTTGATGATCACGCCCCGCATCGTGGACGAGGCGGCGATCTCCATGAAGGCCAAGGCGGTGATGCAGCGCATTGCTGAGTTGCGCCTCGGCAAGCTGTAGAGGGGGCTGCGGAATGGCTGTGACCATGATGCTCGGCCCGCCTGGGTCGGGAAAGAGCTACGAAGCGACGGTGTTCCATGTGCTGCCATCGTTGACCGATGGGCGGTTGGTCATCACCAATCTGCCGCTGAATGTCGATGAGTTTGCCAAGCTGAACGACGACTTTCCTAATTTGATCGAACTGCGCGGGCCGGTGCCGGGCAATCCGCGGCCATTCTCCAAGCTGGATGATTACCGCTCGGACTGGCGGCATCCCGAAACCGGCGTGGGGCCGCTGTTCGTCATCGACGAATGTCATTTCTGCCTGCCGCGTGGCGGGACCGCCCTGGATGTCGAGGAGTGGTACTCCATGCACCGGCATGAGGGCGTCGATCTGATCTTGATGACGCAATCCTATGGCAAGGTGAGTAAGGCCATTTGCGATATCGTTCAGACCGCGATTGTCCTTCGCAAGAACTCCAATCTCGGCTCGCGCAGTTCCTATCGGCGCGAAACGCGGGATGGCCTGACACGGGCCAACAAGCTCGGCGTCGAGGTCCGGCGCTATAAGAAGCAGCATTTCCCGCTCTACCAGTCCTACACCAAGGGCGGTAAGGCCGAGGGTGCCACTGCGGATATCAAGCCCCTGTGGCGGAATTGGCGCTTTTATGGCCTCGCCCTGGTGGTGCTGTATCTGGCCTATCAGGCGTTGTTCGGAAACGGCTTCAATGTGTTCGGCTCGGCCGACAAGGGGGCGAAGGCGGCCACCGGGGGCGCGGCAAAGGCTGGTGTCATAGCGGGCAATCCCGGTGGTGGTCCGTCATCTGCAGGCGGGCCGGTGAAGGGTGGCGGGGCCATTGGCGGCTATCAGCAGATGGTTGCCGTTGGGGCGCTGGAAATCGGGCCGGAACAGGTGCCGGTGTTCCGGGCGCTCAAAGGGGCAAGCAAGGTCACTCTCACGGGGAATGTTTTGCTTCGACAGGGATATCAGATTGCAGCCATTGGGCCGTGCCTGTATCGGTTGTCTTGGAGCGACCAAAGGGCTGAAATCGGTTGCGAGTAGCGTCCTGATGAGCGACCATCGGGAGCGCCACCCCTCTGCTGTTGGCACTCGTCAAGAGGCTTCGCGGGGACCCGGCTGCACAAGCGTAGCGCGGAAGCTGGGCGGAAGCCTCTTGATCGCCTCTCCCAACAATACAGCCTTGCTCATGAGGGGGAGGTAAGCTTGCGTCCTCACCCTCTGCCCAGCGGCGAGCGCTTTTCTTTTTTCGGAGCAAAGCAAGATGATTTACGCCGAATTTCTCAAACCTATCGCCGCTGTATTCCTTCTGTTTCTTGCTGGAACTGCGCTTGAAATTTCCCGTGACTACGGCGTTTTGCTCGCAGATGCAGCGATGATTGTTGCAGGAATTGTCTCAGCGATGGTTCTCATTGGAGCTTCTGTTGTCATGATGGTCAGGCGCTGAAGGAGGGTATTTTGGCTGATGATTTAGAAAATGGACGCGGACGAACCGACCTGTGCAAGGCTCAGTTACTCGCTCTTATCGAGAAATGGGCCGCCGACGGTGCCGACAGTTCGGATGTGACCGCAGCTCTCGTCGAAGCGGCGGCGGATGCTTCACTAATGTTTCTGGGGCCTGATAAGGCGAGGGATATGTTCGAGCACATCACTCAGTCTTTGGCGGTTCTCAGCGCACCCAAGGGGCGTGGATAGTCTCGTTGGAACGTGCGGGGTCGGCCTTGCATTGCGTATTGGAGTGGAAAAATGAGGTCGTTGCTGATTTTGGGGGTCTGTTTTGTTCTGGCCGGTTGCGGCACCACCGTTTCGACTTGGCAGAAATCGGGCGCAACCAAAGAAGAGGAACAGACAATCGTCAAACGGTGTGAGTACGAGGCGGAGGCCAATTCGCAAGACGGAATTACGTCTGATTCTATGAGGCGTGAGCGGGTTCGAAAGCTACGAGATATGTGCTTTGAAGCCAACGGCATGATTCTGGTTAAGCGCGAATACGTTCCCGCTAATTAGGCATTTCAAAATTATGTTTCGGTTGTGCGTGATATTAATGCAAGGAAAAGGTGCGTGTTGCTGGCGCACTCCGGGTTGATCTCGATGGTAATTTGGCAGGGGGCGTGCGGGCTGAAGACTTAGCCCCTCCGATTGCCTCGCCTGCCAGTAACCTGAACACCCCCTGACATTGAAACTCGTGCCTTCGCCCCCATCTCCTGCTATGATTGCCACCATGAACGCGATGCCCATGCCCGAACCGCAGTACCCTAGCCATGACGCCGAACGCGATGCAAAGCGCCGAGCCATTGCTGATGCGCGGGCAGATGTCGCTGCCGGTCGCGTCATTTCGAACGCGGATATGGGCAAGTGGCTGGATTCGTGGAATGCGCCTGACGAACTTCCCCCGCCCTCGACGTGGAAGTAGTTTGGCCTTATGCGGCTGAAGCTGATCTCCGGCAAATCCGCGCTTTCATCGCCCAAGATAACGTCTACGCAGCCGACGCAGTTGCAGCAGCCATAAAGGCCGCAGCCAACACTCTTGGAAAATTTCCATTCAAGGGGCACCCCGGCGAAGACGGCACCCGTGAATGGGTGGTCCCCCGGTTCCGTCGCTACTTGCTCATATACGACGTGGATAGCGTCGTCAGCACAGTGACCATTCTCCGCGTCTGGCACCAATCGCGGGATCGGTGAGGGCGCTCAGAATGCGGCAATATCCGTGCTTACTATGTGCTTACTGACCTTAATTTGCAGATCGCAGAAAGCGCCGTAACTCGTTTAAAAGATTGGCGTCCCGGAAGGGATTCGAACCCCTGACCTACGGTTTAGGAATTTACAGTGCGCAATATTTATAAGTAATTACAATGTGTTATAGCGACTAACCGCTATTGTGAAATGATTGTGAATTGATCGACGGCAATTTGTTAGGATTGGCCAAGCTGCTGATTTATAACGGAAAATCTGAAGCGCAAGCATGAGTAAGTTCTTGCTCCGTTCTTGCGGCCTGCGGTTTTTCAGTGCATACTATAATGGGAAGGCTGACTTGGTTTTCGCGGGCTGAAGGCGCGAACATACATCATGTATGTTCATGCACTTGCCCTATGTTCTTGCCATAGACGGCGGCTCGCCGTAGCCTTTCTACCCTATGGCGGGGAGGCTGTGTGCTCACCTGTGAAGACGCTTGAGCAGAACTTGCTGCGACGGGAAGATGGGGGGGCAAGGCCATGAATGACGACAATTGGAATGTGAGCGTCAACAACCGCCCTGATTATCGGCATTTGCGCGAGGACAACGCATCCGTGTTGCCCGCGATCCAAAGCATGTTCATGAACCATTCGGGAAATCGTGACGTCAATTCCAAGCTGATCAAGCTTGGATATAGGGCATTCGGCTCGTTCAATTGTCTGTGCGATGATGGGCTGTTTTTCTACGACGCAGCACTCTACAGCGCCGGTGGTGCCGAACTGGATATTGAGAAATCAAAAATACAAACGCCTGGGATTTGGGATCGACGCAATGACACGACCTTAATGACGGACAGCGGCGGCTTTCAGGTAATGGAAGGGAGATGGACGCCGAAGGAATATTACGAGAAGCGTGAACAGATTTTGGCGTGGCAGGAGGAAATCGGGGACATCGCGATTGCTATGGATGTTCCCTCAGGCAGCGTGAACAACCGCAATGCCAAATGCATTGAAACCTTTGATGAAGCGCTGAACTGGTCGAAGAGGAACTTCGAATGGCAGGTGAAAAATCGCCACCCTGAAAAATCGCGGATGCTCAACGTAGTTCAAGGGCTTACCACAGACGGCCACAATGGGGTCATGCGCTGGTACGACGAGGTGAAGGGATTTTGCGACCGGGACAAATGGGGCGACAACGCATTTGACGGGTGGTCATTCGGCGGCTTTGCAGCGAGAAATACGCCAACATTACTAAGGGTAATTTCCCGAATGCTACAAGATGGACTGCTGGGTAAGGACAGAAATCACCGCTGGATTCATGTGCTTGGTGCGACCGCTTTCGAGCGGGTTGCCACGTTTACCCTCCTGCAACGCGCCTTGCGCCAAGTCCTCGGCGATGACAAATTCACGGTAAGCTGCGATTCATCCAATGCATCAATAACAATTTCTAAGGGCACTTATTACACTGACACCCCAAACAAGATTTCGACGCGCCAGCTTCTTAATGCTAACTGGTTTCAGCCTACATGCGGGAAAGACTGTCGCACTCATTGTACGGAATCCAACCCCCTATGCAGGCCATGCTTGGAAAAGCGCGAAAAAGACATGACTGCCATGTTTGGGACGTCAACATTGAACTTCCATATGAGCCTTGATCATATATTTGAACTGGTCAATTTCGACAAATCAAAAGGGCGACCGTCTCCCTTGGGGTATCTCTCCTACATGTTCATCAGCATGGAAATGTTCCTGCGCCACTCTTACCGGCGCTCTGCCGAGGTTGTGGCGAAAAAGACCGGGGTCGTAGCGCAGCTAGTGCACTGACGCAGACATAGGATTCACAAGCGACCTGCGCCGTGCGAGTCTG
>CACVCF010000002.1 GCA_902729415.1 Terasakiella magnetica
TCAAGAAGCCGCCGACGGCAACCGCGAGGTCACCCGCAACATCACCGAGGTCTCCGCCGCCGCCAACGCTACCGGCGAAATGGCCTCGAACATGTTCAAGGTGGCGCAGGCGTTGGAGGAATCGGGCTCCAGCCTGGGCAAGCACGTCGAAACCTTCCTGGGCAGTGTCAAGACCGTGTAGCCAGGAGCCGGGAGGGCCGCGTGCCCTCCCGGCGTCATTTCCCTTCGGCTTCCGGCGGCCGGGGGGGCGGTCCCGGTGGCCGGGGCGGTTCCCATTTGGCCAGCTTGGCGCGGCCCTCGGGCGAGATGCGGCTGGCGGTCTCGATGATGATGGCAGCCAGGGCGTCGTCCATCGCCTGGCGTGCGGCACGATGGTCGTTGAACGCCGCCCTGACGGCGTTGGGATCAAAGTCGGGAGCAGCCAGTGCCGCCCGCACCCGTTCCGGCGTTCCATGCTGCTGCCGATGGCCGCGATCCATCATTTCGGCATGGGTGGCGAAGACGTCCAGCAAAATGGCGCCATCGGCGGGGGGCAAGGCTTCGGCGATCCGCTCGGCGATCTGCCTGGGCGGTGGCGGCTCGGGGCGATGGGGGCGGGGATGCATGACAATCACCGTCCCGAGAAAGACATTCAGCGCCAGGGACAGGGGGAGAAACCAGCGGCGAAGGAAAGTGAGTCCCATCAGAAAACCATGGTGTAGCTGGAGGAATAAGACAGCAGATCGGTCAGGAGCTGAAGGCCGTCCGTCGCCTGCAAATGGCGGCCCACCACGATTCCCAGCCCCGCCGCCGCCGCAATGGGAACGGCAAAGCGGGGAATGGCGTCGAAACCGGCCAGCCAGAGGCGGCAGCGTTCGATCAGGCTGGGCGATACCACCCGCTTTTGCTCCTGCGCCTCGACCCGGGCCAGTGCCGTGGTCACCAGGCGGTCGATCCGCGCATCAGAGACATCCATCCGAGCGGCCTCGGCCCGCCCCTTCGCATGATCCCAACTCATGTCAAATCTCCGATCCCCATGACGCCCCGGCGCAGCAACGCCGCCTTGAGGGTTCGCTTGCCACGGACCAGCAGGGCTTCCAGGGCCGATACGGACAGATCGAGTACGTCCGCCGCCTGGGGGGCGCTGAGGTCGCTGAAATAGTATAGCGACAACGCCTGACGCTGTCTGGGGGGCATCTCCCCCATGATCTCGGCCAGAACCCCGTCGCGCTGGCGGGCCATGGCGACGTCCAACCCGGCGGGTGCCGGGTCGGGCGGGTCGCCCGCATCCTCCAGCGGGCTGAAGGATTTGCGCCGCCCCCGATCCAAACAGGCGTTGAGCACCACCCGATAAAGCCAGGTGGCGAACTTCGCCTTACCGTCCGGCCGCCATTTCGACGCTGTCGCCCACACCTTCAGGAAGACCTCCTGCACAATCTCATCCGCATCGTCGGCATTGCGGGTGATGCGGGTCGCCAAAGCAAGCATGGGCCGGGCATGCCGGGTCATCAGCCGCTTGAATGCCTCGCGGTCTCCGCCTGAAATGGCGTGCAGGAGATGATCGTCGCCGGGGTCGCCGTCCCGGCTGTCCTGAGCCAAATGCCTTTCCTCACTCGATCCGCGCATCTCATCCTTCCACGCCCGAGGGAACGTGATCCTTGCGGCAAAATCGTCCTGAGCCCGGCAGAACCGTCCTCTCCATTCCTGGGGCGCACGGGGGCTTAAGAGTCAAAGTCACGATATATCAGTCGATTAGCTTCGAATGCCGTTTGGCTTGGCTTTTGCTTTGGATATTGGCACCCTCGCCCGCCGCAGTAGCCATGTTACGGCGGCGGGTGAATGCTGCGCAATATATATTGCTAGATATTAAATACAAATATATGCACATGAAATATCAAGCCGCCAACGTGTAATGCCATATGAGGCGTAAACCGGCCTCATGCATGACACGCGGAGGTATATTATGCTTGATAGATTGGGGCATAGCGCTGCAAGCAGCTCTACCAACTTGGGTCGAATGCTCAAAAAGCTCGACACCAATAGCGATAACACCATCAATAAGGCTGAGTTCATCTTCGACGCAATCGGCGGCCGGGGCGGGGCAATATCTGGCCGAATTCCTTCGCGCCGTCAGTTCCTATCAAAGCGGGACCACGCAAAGCCGGTCCTCGTCCCTGATCCAGGCCACCGCCGCGGCTTGAATTTTCTGATCCCGGATCGGTCCGCTTCCCAGGCAGAAGGCCGGGGGCGGACATGAGGGCGCAGGGAACGCCCTTTGCCATCCGTATAAGGAGAAGAAGCCCGTCTCAGAAGGAGAGCAACCATGTCCATTACCGGCATCAGCAGCCAAAGCCAGCATATTTCACCGCAAGCGCGTCTTCTTGGCGATCTGGAGAAGAATGGTCTGTCAGCGGACAAGGCTGCCCAGGTCAGTTCCGAAATCGAAACGGCGGTGAAATCCGTCGCTTCCGCTTCCGGCTCGGACCGCCCTAATCCCACCGATGTCCGCGCCGCTATCGAAAAGCAGCTCAAGGCCGACGTTCAAAACGGCAAAATCACCGCAAGCGATGCCGACACCATCCGCACCACGCTGGATAAATTCGAGCAGCAGATGGGCCAGGGAGCGCCCGCAGGCGGCCCTCCTCCCGGCGGCGGCCAACCTCCAACGGGCGGCAGCGGAAGTGGCGGCGGTGGCGGCGGTGGCTCGGCCAGCGGCACCTCCACCGATTCCACTTCCGTGGTCAGCACCACATCCTCAACCTCTGCCGATGGGGTTACCACGACGGTAACGACCTATGCCGACGGAACCAAAACCACAAAGACAACCCGTGGCGCCGCTAATAAATCGGCGGTTCAATCCCTTCAGGATATTCTAAATGCGTCCTCCCAGGATGGAACCGATTCCAAGGCAACATCAGATTATCTGACCAAGCTGCTGACGTCGGGTTTGGTCAATACAACGGCGTAGATCAGTTCTGATTGGGCACATTCAGATAAAGCGGGGCATTGTTGCATGTTCCGCTTTGTCGAATGCCCCAGAATCAACTTTACCCGCCTTCCTGCGTTACCAAATTCTGCCGCCTCCATACGATCGGCCATTGCGGGATTGTATCCACTCGCTATAAATATGGTCGAGGGCTTTTTGTGGCAGGAGTCGGGCCGTGGGCGAGCAGAT
Source organism: Terasakiella magnetica (assembly GCA_902729415.1). Lineage (GTDB taxonomy): Bacteria > Pseudomonadota > Alphaproteobacteria > Rhodospirillales > Magnetospirillaceae > Phaeospirillum > Phaeospirillum magnetica_A. Next base: position 3,155 of record CACVCF010000002.1, read on the forward strand.
AATGGAACATGCGGCGTTTGAGGCCATGATCGACCGCCTGATCGAAGGCGGCTACCGCACCTTACCCGAAGCCGAGGGGCCGCTTGCCGATAAGTTGCGACTGTTGGCGGGTAAGCTGGAGGAACGTTCGCGCAGCCTTCTCAACCAGTCGGTGGGCATGTCCATCCACCTGAACGGCACCGTCACCCAGGCTGTTCACACCCTGCGCAGCATCCGCGAGATGAGCCGCCGCATGGCCACCATCTCGGCTTCCACTGAGGAGCTGGTCTCGACGGTGCAGGCCATCAGCCGCACCTCGGAACTGGCCGCCGCCAACGCCCGCTCGGTCCAGGATGTGTCCGACGAGGGCGCTCGCAGCACCGAAGCGGTGGTCAGCACCATGCAAGCCATCGTCAGCACGGTCAACGACGCCGCCCAGCGGGTGTCGCGCCTGACCGAGGCGTCCTCGGCCATCGGGACCAGCGTCAAGCAGATCGAGCAGATCGCCCGCCAGACCAACATTCTGGCGTTGAACGCCACCATCGAAGCCGCCCGCGCCGGTGAATTCGGCAAGGGCTTCGCCGTGGTCGCCACCGAGGTCAAGAACCTCGCCAATCAGACCGCCCAGGCCACCCAGGAAATCCGCTCGCGCATCGACCTGCTGCGCGACGAGACCGGCGCCATCCTCAGCGGCATGGATACCGGCGCCAATACGGTGCGCGAGGGCGAGCAGATCGTGCTGCAATCGGTCGGCAAAATGCAGACCGTCAGTCACGAAATCCGCGACGTCACCACCTTGATGCAGGAAATCGCCCAGCATCTGGGGCAGCAGCGCGAAGCCGCCCAAGAGATCGCCAACAATCTGGAGGCCGCCGCCGCCCGTTCGGTCGACGACACCAAGGCCATCAACACGGTGATCGATATCTCCAGCCATGCCAGCGCCAATCTGGGCGAGATGCTGAATGAGATCAACACGGTGGAAATGCGCAATGCCGTAATCCATCTGGCCAAGGCCGACCACATGGTTTGGCGCCGCCGCTTGGCGGAGATGCTGGCCGACCGCACCACTCTCAACCCTGACGAATTGGCCAATCACAAGAATTGCCGCCTGGGCAAGTGGTACTACGCCATCACCGACGAGGCCATCCGCAATCATCCGGCCTTCCGTGCCCTCGAAGCTCCGCATGAAAAGGTCCACCACCTGGGAATCGAGGCGGCGACGCGCTTCAAGAATGGCGATTTCGACGGGGCAGTCGATTCGGTTGCCGCTATCGAGGAACCGTCACAGGAAGTCCAGACTCTGCTGGATCAACTGGCCGCCGCCTTTACCTGACTGGGTCGGCGGGGCGGCGGACGCACACCAGGGTCAGGTCATCCGGCGGCTCGCCCGGGAGGCGCTGGTGGAAGTGTCCCAGCACCGCCGCCGCCAGACAACGTCCGGGCTCCACCCCGCTCACCCAGGACAGCAAGGTCTCGTCGTCGCAGACCAGTTCACCGTCGACCGTGCTTTCGACCAGGGCGTCGCTATAGGCCAGAACCGACGATCCCGGCGGCATGGGAACCGTCCACTCCTCGTATTCCGCATCGGAGAATGCTCCCAGCGGCGGGCCTTCCGCCTCCAGGAACCGCGCCCTGCCCTCTACCATCATGATGGGCGGCGGTGCCGCGGCACTGGAATAGGTCAAGGTGCCCGCGTCGAGATCGATAAGCCCGGCGAAGGCGGCGGCGAACTCGCCCGGCTTCAGCAGCGCCTTCAGTTCCTGATTGAGACGGGTCAGAAGGGCGCCGGGCGGCGGCGTCTGCCGGGGCAGGCGGCTGACCAGCAGATGCAGGCGGAAGACGTTGAAGGCCGCCACCGCGCCGTGACCGGAGAAATCGGCCACCAGAAGGCCCAATTGACGCGGACCGGCGTCGAAGATGGTCCAGAAATCGCCCCCAAGCTCGGACGAGGTCTCGACCAGCCCCTCCACTGTCAGGCCGGTACGGGCGCGGATGGCGGCGATATGCTCGGGGGTGGGGGTCAGGGCCAGTTGGGCTCCGCGCGCCGCCTGAAGCTCCTCGTGGACACGGTCCTGATAGCTCCGCATCTTTTCCAGCAGCAGGCCCAATTGGAGGTGAACTCCAACCCGGGCGATCACTTCCTTGGTGTCGATGGGCTTCGAGACCATGTCGTTACCACCGGCGGAAAAGCATGCCGCACGGTCGCCGGGGCCATCAAGGGCGGTAACAAAGATCACCGGCAAATCGGTCAGGGGATGGATGTGACGCAACCGTCTGCACATCTCATAGCCATTCATCTGCGGCATCATGACGTCGAGCATGACCAGATCTGGCTTCTTGCGGTCGATGGCGGCCAAGCCCTCGATGCCATTGGCTGCCATTTCGATGGTGCCGACGCCAATGGCGGCAAGCAGGGCTTCAAGAACCGAGCGATTGACCGGGTTGTCGTCCACCACCAGCACATGGGCCTTGCCAAGATCGACGGGCGCGGTGATCTTGCGCCGCGGGTGAAAGGGCAATTCCACCACGGCACGGCGGCCGCCTTCTTCGAAACGCAGGTTGGCCACCATATCGCTCACCAGGGTCAGGCCGTGGGGGCGGAGCGGGTCGTGTGGTCTTGTTGTCAGGGTGGTGTGGTCGAACCCGTCGCCATCATCTTCCACCGCGATTTCCAGGCGGTCCCAAGTCAGCGCTGCCGAGACCTGGAGGCGGCGGGAGGAGATTTCCGGTGATGCCAGCGCTTCGGCGACGTGGAGGGTGAAACGGTCAAGATCGGTTTCGCCACCCGACGCCAATCTTTTGATGGCGAAATTGCCGTGCAACAAGGCGTTGCTCACCAACTCATGAATGACGAATTCCAGGTCGCCGGTCTCGGCCTCGGGGTCCAGCAGGCGCTCTTTCAGCGCCGCGACGAAGAGGGACGCGACCTCGGCGCCATAGGCGGTGTCCGACCGCAGGACAAGGCCGAGACCGCCCTCCAAAAGGTGGCGCTTGAAGCAGAGACCCGCAGGCCGTGCCCCCCCGCCGCCCGCCGTTTCCATGCCCCCCGCCCAGGGCATGGTCAGACAGTCCCGGATCGAAGCCTCGTTAAGCCTGTCGCGCGCCATCACCGCCACCATTCCCGGAACCGGGGCATAGGCCACATGCCAGCCTTGGGCGCGAAAATAATCCTCGGTCGGTTGCGATGTTTGATTGAGCACAGCAACGACACTCATTGTAACTTGCCCCCGAAGCAGTTTGCGGCGAACCTAGCGCTTGCGGATGCCGATGCGCTCGGCAGAAATATAAAAGTTGGCGAGGGAAAGATGCAGTATGCCTTTGAATCCCGCAACGATGGTCTTCACGTAAAGACAAGCGGGCGTATGACGCACGCCGACCACAAGGGATTCCGCGACATTCTGGGGCGGATCAACGAAGCCGGCCCCACGCGGGTGATCTTTGACCTGGGGGAGGTTGAATTTCTTGATTCCTCCGCCCTCGGTATGTTGCTGATCGTTCGTGATGCTTCCGTCCAGTCGAGCCGGACCGTTGTCCTGCGGGGCGCGACCGGTCAGGTCGAGAAGCTGATGAAGATCGCCAAGCTTCACAAATATTTCGAAATCGAATAGATGCAAAGGCTCTGTCGTCGCGTCGGGCGCGGATAGGCTTAGCCCGAATTCGCTTTTACCGCTCCCTTGCCGAAGGCATAGTAGCCTCCTGGCTGGAGAGGGAGGGAATCGTGCGGGGGTTTCTGGCGCTTCTTCTATTTCTCGTCTGTGGACCGGTCCTGGCCCGGCAGGTGGTCAAGGTCGGCGGCTATGAATTCGCGCCGTTTGTCGAGCGCAGTGCGGGTGGTCCGGTTTCCGGCCTGACCCTGGCCTTTATCGAAGCCTTGAACCGCCATCAGGACCGCTTTGCCTTTGAATTCGTCCTGACCTCGCCCAACCGCCGTTACGCGGATTTCGAGGCGCGTAAATTCGACGTGATGTTTTTCGAAAGTCCCGACTGGGGATGGCAGGCCCACACCACGCCGGTGGATGCCTCTCGGGTTTTTCTGACCGGCGGCGAGCAGTATATCGCCCTGGCCAAGCCGGGACGGGGGCAGGATTACTTCCGCGATTTCGGCCGTAAGCGCATGGTGGGGATGCTGGGCTATCACTATGGCTTCGCCAAGTTCGAGGCCGACCCCGTGACCCTGGCGCGGACCTACCGCATGACCCTGGTCAACGATACCGCCGCCAGCATCGAACTGATCTTGAAAGAGCGTGGCGACGTGGCCGTGGTCACCGACGCCTATCTGAAGCGCTATCTTCGCCAGCATCCCGACGCGGCCTCGCGCCTGCTGATCTCGCAGCATTTTGATCAGCCTTATTCCCATCGTATCCTGGTGCGTCCGGACGGGGCGATCTCGGCCGGGGAGGTCAACACCCTTCTCGATGCCATGGAGGCGGACGGGACGCTGTCGGGATTGTGGCGTGCGTCTGGCATCCTGGATGCGGCACCGTGACTGATTCAGAGTATATCGGCCTTCCCTCGTCTTCCCGCCGTGGCTTGGCGGTCAAGATGTTCACCCTGACCTTGCCGGTTCTGGTGGCGGCGGTGCTGTTGACCCAGTTGGCGGTGGGATGGGTGAACTTCTCCGCCCGGCTGGACGCGCTGCAGGCCCGTGCCGAACTGATGGCGACCCTGACCACCCAGGCCATCGCTCGCCCGGTGTGGAATCTGGATCGTCCCATCTATCAGGCCCAGGTCATGGCATTGGAAAGCGACCGGGGCTTTGTCATGGCCCGGCTGATCGACGAAACCGGCGCGACCACGTTCAGACATGGCGCAGCCCCCTCCCCCGACGCCAAGGTCATTCGGGTCAGAAAGCCTATCCCCGATCCGGCGGGCGGGGCCGACGGGATCGGTGAGTTTGAGCTGATCCTCTCCAAGGCCGAGTTAGAGGAAAGTGCCCGCGCCCAGATCGGGATCGGTATTGCCGCTGTCATGGCCCTGCTGTTGGCCAGCTTTACTATTTTACACCGGGCCACCCGCCGTTTGGTGCTGCATCCGCTGGGGCGTCTGCTGGACGCCATGGCTTTGGTCGAGCGCAAGCAATGGACCCGCGTCGATTGGTCCAGTGGTGACGAGATCGGCCGCGTCACCGCCGCCTTCAACCGCATGGTCGACGGCCTGCGTTCGGGCGATGAGGCCAAACGCCTGCTGCGGGAGCTGGAAATCGCCCAGAACAAGCTGATCGAGAATAATGCCGCCCTGGAAAAGGCCAGCCGGCTGGTTCTCGACAGTATCGGCTATGCCCGCAAGATCCAAGATGGCCTGCTGCCCGACGCCTCCACTTTGGGCGAGACCGTTGCCGAGTTTCACGTGCGCTGGCAGCCGCTGCAACAGGTGGGGGGGGATTATTACTGGCTGCACCGCCAGGGCCGCCGCGCCCTGATCCTGCTGGCCGATTGCACCGGCCACGGCGTACCGGGAGCCTTTATGACCGTGGTGGTCGCCACCGCCTTGGACCGCATCCTGCTGGAGACCGGCAATCTATTGCCCTCGACCATTCTTAGCCACTTAGATAAGGCGGTGCGGGAGCGCCTGCGTCAGGATCGGTCGGAGGGCTCGTCCGATGATGGGTTGGATGCATCGGTCTGTCTGTGGGATGGCGAGACCCGGACCCTGACTTTTGCCGGAGCGAATATGCCGCTGGTCTATTGTGTGGCGGGTACCGCTCATACCATCCGCGGCAGCCGCCATTCGTTGGGCTATCGCACCAACACCAAGCCTGCCGAGTTCACCGACCACGTGCTTCCCATCGAGCCGGGAACCTCGGTCCATATGTTCACCGACGGCATGACCGATCATGTGGGCGGTACACCGCCGCGGTTGTTCGGCCGCCGCCGTCTGACCGAAATCCTTGCCGCCAGTCAGGAGCTCTCCCTGACCCTCCAGGTCGCCCGCCTGGAAGAGGTTCTTGCCGCCCATCGCGGCGGCCAGGAATTACGTGACGACATGACGATCATTAGCTTTCGGCCATATTAAGCACCACCAACTTATGCCATAAGTATGCCATGACTATACTCACCCGAATGGTTCTGATTCTACTGGTGGCGATGGCCGTGCCGGGAGTGGCTTGCCCCGACGCAGCGGCGGCGGAATCCATGCGTTTATCCACCGGCATGATCGAGCCGTGGACGACGTCTCAGGGCGATGGCTTTCACCAGCTTCTGGTCAAGGCGGTTTTCGCCCGGTTGGGGATGGCGGCGGAGGTGGGTATCAATCTGGCCTCGTCACGGGCATTTTCCCTGGCCAATGATGGAGTGACTGATGGATTGGCCGGGCGGGTGGCCGGGATGGAGAAGGAATACCCCAATCTGATCCGGGTGCCCGAACCCATGTTCATGAACGATTTCGTGGCGTGCACTCTGACGCCTGATCCTCAGCCCGCCACATGGGGCGGGCTGAGGCCGAAGGCGGTGGCCTACATCATCGGCTGGCAGGTGTTCGAGCATAACCTGCCGCCGGTGCGGGAGTTGACCCAGACCAAGGATTCGTCCCAGCTTCTCAACCTTCTTAAGGCTGGGCGGACCGAGGTGATACTGCACGAGCGCTGGCAGGTTATGTCTTTGGCTAAGGCCATGGGACTGCGGCTTTACGTCCAGGAACCGGCTTTGGCACGGGTTCCTATGTATATCTATCTTCATTCCCGCCATGCCGCCCTGACCGAACGGGTTGCCGCGACGCTGCGCGAGATGAAGGCGGACGGTTCCTACGAAGCCATTGCCCAACAGGTGTTCGGCGGGCTGGGGCCATCGGTCACCGGACTGAAGTAGGGATTCATGATCAAGCCCAGGCCCCGTATCCTGCTGGCCCGGCAGTTGATGGCCCGCATGGGGGTGGCCGGGGCGGTGATCGTGATGCTTGCCACCTCTGGGGTTGTGGCCTTCGATTATCATCTGGTCAAAGAGCGGGCGGTGGAACGCCTGGACCAGATCGAAAGCGGGCACCTGCCTAGTATTGTCGAAAATACCTGGCTGCAAGACCGCGACCGCCTCGCCGCGCTGACCCTGGGCATCAAAAGCATGCCCTATACGATTCTGGCCGAAGTTGTCGATAGCGATGGCACCGTTCTGGCCCACAGCGGCGATCAGAGGGGGGACGAGACCATCGACCGCAGCTTTCCTCTGATTCGAAGCTATCTGGGCCACCAGCAGTCCATCGGCCACCTTCGCGTTTCCATCAGCCTGGATGAAATCCGCCACCCGGTTCTTGAACGCGCCTGGGGCATCTTGATGGCCAGCCTGGCCATCGTCGGCGCCCTGTTGGTCACCTTGTACGGCATGGTGGCGCCGCTGGTGACCCGTCCTTTAAGCGAAATGGCGGCCTATGCCCGGTCGCTGACCGGGACCGATCTGATCGGGGCTCCCGCCCTGGAGCGGCCCTCCGCTGCCGCCAATGACGAGTTTTCGGACCTCGCAGCCGCCTTTTCCGACATGTTGGAGGCGATCCGCGCCTCCTATCTCGCCCTCCAGGAAAGCGAGGCCCGCCATCGGATGCTGTTCACCAGTTCGCCGATATCGTTGTGGGAGGAGGACTTCTCAGCGGTCAAGACGGCTCTCGACCGCCTGCGCTCCGAGATCGGCGGCGACCTGGAGAGCTATCTGACCCTGTATCCCGGACGGGTGGGAGACTTTGCCGCCCAGGTCCGCGTCATCGACATCAATACCGCGACTGTGATTTTGCACCGCGCCAACGACCGTACTGAGTTGCTGGGGGCGCTGGACCGGACCTTCTCGCCCGCGTCTCTTATCGCCTTCCGCCGTCAATTGTTGGCGATCTGGCACGGAGAGAATGAGCTTTCACTCGAGAGCCAGGTCAAGACCCTGGATGGCGAGATGCGGGATGTGGTGGTTCACTGGGTGGTGCCCCCTGGTCATGGCGACAGGCTCGACCGGGTGATTGTAGCGCTGGAAGACGTCACCGAGCGCCGGGCAGCCGAACACACCCTGGCCCTGACCGTGGAAAAGATGGTTCAGGCGAATAGTGAACTGGAACGCTTCACCTATATCGCGTCCCACGATCTCCAGGAACCGGTACGCGGTATCGTCAGCTTCAGCCAATTGCTCCAGCGCCATCTCCACGGCCATATCGATGCCGAGACCGAGGACTTCCTGCATTTCCTTGTCGCCGCGGCCTTGCGTATGCAGCAGCAGGTTCAGGGCCTTCAGGGCTATGCCCGTGCCGGATTCTCCAACCATATCTTTCAACCCGTCTCCATGGACATCGCCCTGGACCAGGCTAGGACGGCCATGGCCGAATCCATCGCCGAGACCGGCGCCCAGGTCGAGGCGCCCCCCCTGCCCATGGTCAGCGGCGACCTCGCCCAATTGACCGAACTGTTCCAGCACCTGATCGGTAATGCGATCAAATTCGCCCGCAGCGGCGTCGCTCCCCATATCCGCATCTCCGCGCAGCCGGGCGATGGATTTATTTCATTTGCCATCGAGGATAACGGCATCGGCATTGATCCTGCCTATGCCGGAGAAATCTTTCAAATGTTCCGCCGCCTGCACGGTCCCGACCGCTATCCGGGTGCGGGGGTCGGTCTTGCCATCTGCCGCCGCATCATCGAGCGTCATGGCGGCCGGATCTGGATCGACCCTCCTCCGGTGGTGGGGGCGCGGCTGTGCTTCACCTTACCGAGCGTGGCGCCCCCCCCCCCCCGCCGTCATAACGCCGCACATGCGTTAACCGGAGAAGGGGCGCGCTCCGAAGGACAAGATCAGCAATAGCGTTCCAGGTTCCCACGCCGCCGAACTCCAGCGTACGCCGGCACGGAAGTATTCCTTGAACAAGGAGCGATAGGCGTCACCTTCAAAATAACGAGACCGCCAGCACATGGGTGTTTCGATGATCTCGTCAGCGATGACGAGATAGCCGTCGCGGGGGCAGGCGATACAAAACCCGCCCGAGAACCAAGACAGAGTCCGGACCCGGGCGGAATGGTTGATGACATCAGGCTGGCGTACCGTAACGCCCTGCCCCAAACAGCCAGGCGAACACGACATCAGCAGTGGGGAACGAGGGCCATGGTGACGATCAATCGAAGGAGGCAAAGAGAACGGCAGCCCGCGCCCCATTGATTCCGTTGGTAATACCCGTATTGTTGCCCGATCTGCAGAGCTTGGAAGAGGATGGCGCGACATGTCGGACCTGACGATCGTCCGTTTGGGGTGGTATCCGCCGGTCCGCTCCGCCCTGTTCGCCGCATTCTTCGCAGCCGTGGGCTATACCGCTTCACGCCCCGACCCGGCCTCCGCAGAGCCCGAATGGGCGCTGCTTTGGCTCGGAACGGGTACAGCAATCATCTTCATGCTGATGCTGATGCATTCTCTGTGGCTGATCCTGTCGGGCCGACCGATTCTGACCCTTTCCGCGCAGGGATTGCAGGCTCGAACCTGCGATGACGCGCTGATCCCATGGGATTTGGTAACCTCTGTCACGCGCGGGGCAAAGAAAGTATCGCTCCTCAGCAGCAGTGTTGCGGCCCTGATGCTGGAAAGCATTTCACGCCACGATGCCTTCGAGATCGTCCTGGATAGCAAAGTTACGGACCTGGGGGTTAAGCACAGCGAGAACCTGACCAACATTGGCTTTCAATTGGTCCCATTGAAGCTATCGCTTTCCAGCCAAGAACTGGCCGACACTTTTGCGCGTTACCTGCCGCCCGAGCGCTGTATCAATTTTGATGAGAGCAGCACCCCAAAGGATCGGAACGAGATTGCCGGGCGGGCCGCCATGGCCGCGATGGCGGTCGCCATCGGCACCGCCGAGCGCATGGAGACCGAGAGCCCGAATGATAGCGAGCCGACACAAACCATCCCGGAAACCTGAAAGAGGCGACGAGGTGAGCTAGAGAACGACAAAGGCGGGCCGAGCCCCCCCCCCGGCACACCACAGCCGACTCTGCCGCCCCCCAACACACTTTTCCCCCTTTGCCATCCGCCCCGTCCTGCGCTATAACCCTCGCCTCTCGTCGTGGTTTGTGTCTTGGCGAGACCCACGCAGCCGTAGCTCAGCTGGATAGAGCGCAGCCCTCCGAAGGCTCCCGCCAGTATTCGCGCAGCAAACAAAGAACTCCTGGCTGCCTGCGACATTCCCGATGTTACGATCATCTGCGGCTCTGCTACAGGAGCACTTGCGGCGTAATTCAGGCGTATCCGCTGGGCTTACCCTTGGCCCGACCACTGCGGCATCCTAGAATCATCTCATCGAAAATCACTGATGAGGATTGTTGAGATGGCTTCGTATCGTAAACTCCGTGGTCGCTGGCAGGCGATGGTGCGACGGAAGTGGGGCCAGGTTGTCCCCCATGTTGGTCCGCGTGGGACGCTGCGAACCTTCGATCTGAATGGCGGTTGCCAGGGGGTACAGCAGTCGAATGCGGCGCAGGGACCGACCGGCCCTACCTGACCCAACCCGGACCTTGGAAATAATATGGATATTTCCGAGCCTTGCGGCAATCTTGTGCCACCCAGGGGCACTCCCCGGCAGAATGCGAAGAGAGGGCGCAAGCCATGAAGAAGACCTACACGTATCAGGCAACCGTAATAATCAAGGTAAAGGCTGGAAACGCCACGCACGCGCGGAAGCTGGCCCAGGTCACGCTGCTCGGCGTACGCTCGGTCGGTTGTGACAGCCAGTGGGGAAAGGCAAGCGTGCGCGGAGGGAGGCTCAAGCGCTCCACGCTCCCCCTGTCGAAAATAAAGGGCGAAACCTTGGCATGATTCCGATTTGCCCAAAGACGCCAGCGCGCTCTATGACCGGGCAGCCGATCAAGCGCGAACTGGTGCCGCAGCAGCCGTTCTCGCCGAACGACGGGTGTCTGGGGGTAGAGCGGTCAGACACAGAGATGGGGCCGGTCGGCCCCAACTGACCCACACGGCATAGCGAGCGTTCCCTTTGAGCGGCAACTGACGGAGGGACAACGGTCATAGATGACGCCGATGGCGGTGACGAACAGATCAGCGTCGTCCTGCATGGCAGTTCGCAGTAGAGGTCGGCTCCGCCACACCCCAGCCACATCAGGCGCAATCGGCTGGATTCGAACCAGCGGCCGATGCCGGAGGAGAACAACGCAACTCCCCCCTTCCCACCGCTGCCGCCTTGCGCTATAACCCTCGCCTCTCGTTCACCCGAGACCCGCGCAGCCGTAGCTCAGCTGGATAGAGCGCTGCCCTCCGAAGGCAGAGGTCTTGAGTTCGAATCTCAACGGTTGCGCCAAACTTTCCGATGATTTTCATCCCCACCATCCCCTGGAACATACCCCTGGCAGCCAATCTGGGCCGTCCGGGGTGAGCAGCGTGGCGCACGCGCACCATGTTCCGTCTAGAGCAATTTCCGGTCAATTGGGATCACTCCGATGTTCCATGCGGGGAGGCCGGCCGCAAGGCTGTGCCGGACGGCTTGACCGTGGTGCCGCCACGCTCTGCTGGGTGCGGCCCTTTTATCGTATCTGCGCCAGCAACAGCGCAATACCGGCAAATACGCGAAATACTCATACCGAATTCCCGCCATCCGCAGCAAGAGCGCAGTCTTAATACTGGCCAGACAAACAGAAACGAATGCCCTCATGGGGGCAGCCCTTCTTTTTCATCACCTCGACCAATTTTTATGACATCCCAAGCCATGACGTTTCTGCATAGCGGCCTTCTAACCCATTTCGCACATGCAAAAAGACGTGTAGAGACATTCCTCATGATCAAGCGCCATTCCGATGGCCGGATCTGAGGAGAGAAAGATGATCTTGTCGACCACCGACATCGTAATGACCGCCATCGGGATCCTTGCCGTTGCCGGGATCTTTATTTCCATCAGTGCATGGCGGCATGTAATCCGTGCCGAGCGCGAGGCCGACAAGGCTGCCGAGGAAGGCCTGACCTCCGCAGTCTAAGTTGCCATTGCGGGACAATCCTCCTACCCTGGGTTCAGGGAAACAGGAGGAGCGCCATGGCGAACACCCGAGCTCGAGACCTGACGATCATCGCGTGCAGTCTGGCCGCCCTGGTCTGGGTTCTGATCCCCCCCGATTCCGTCGCCTTCAACGATTCGTGCGAGCCCGCGGGCGGGCCTGCATCGCTGAGCGCTGCCGTGTTCAGTTCGTGGTTCTGGGGCAAGCAACTGGACGCCGCCATCGCCGAGCGGAACAACCTGCTGACACAGCCCGCCCGCCGCGCCCGCGCCGATGCCGAGCTGATGCGCGAGATGTCCAATGTGGAGGGCCGCATGGCCCGGCTGTCCCGCGAGGAGATGGTGATCAACGACCGCGCGGAAAGGGAACGGGCCGAAGCCGCCGAACAAAGCCGCCGCCTGAAAAAGGTAGCGGGGCTGATGCAGTGCGAGGCCGAAATCCGTCAGCGCCTGGGACGCTGATCCTGATTCCCGGCGTTAGTCCGCCCGGCGCTTCGCAGCCACCACCCTAATCGAACAGGCTAGAGACCGAGCGTTCCTCGCTGATACGCTGGATGGATTCGGCCATCAGCGGCGCAATGGTGACCTGACGGATATTATGAGCCATCTTGACCGCCTCGGTGGCGGGGATGGAATCGGTGATCACCAACTCTTCCAGCGGCGAGGCGGTGACGCGGGCCACCGCGCCGCCCGACAGCACGCCATGGGTGACGAAGGCGGCCACCGAGACCGCACCGGCCTTCATCAGCGCCTCGGCGGCGTTGCACAAGGTGCCAGCGGAATCGACGATATCATCGACCATGATGCAGCGGCGACCGCGCACATCGCCGATGATGTTCATGACCTCGGACACCCCGGCCTTCTCGCGGCGCTTGTCGATGATGGCAAGGTCGGCGTCGATACGGCGCGCGATGGCGCGGGCGCGGACCACGCCGCCGACGTCGGGCGACACCACCATGACGTCGTCGCCCTGATAGCGGGCGCGGATATCGTTGGTGAACACCGGCGCGGCATAAAGGTTATCGAGCGGAATATCGAAGAAGCCCTGGATCTGCCCCGAATGCAGGTCCAGCGTCACCACGCGGTCGGCGCCCGCGGTGGTGATGAGGTTGGCCACCAGCTTGGCCGAGATGGGCGAGCGCGGGCTGGATTTGCGATCCTGGCGGGCATAGCCGAAATAGGGGATCACCGCCGTGATGCGCCGGGCCGATCCGCGGCGCAGGGCGTCGAGGGTGACCAGCAGCTCCATCAGATTGTCGTTGGCGGGATAGCAGGTGGACTGGACGACGAAGACGTCCTCGCCCCGGACGTTCTCATGGATTTCGACGAAAACTTCCATGTCGGAAAAGCGGCGGATGACCGCATTGGTGATCGACATGGTCAAGTATCCGGCGATCGCTTCCGCGAGGGGCCGATTGCTGTTGCAGGCAAGGATCTTCATGGTGATTTACCCGTGGAGCGAGCGTGAACCATGGCGACAAACGGCCATTCCCAAACCGGTGCGGGCTGAACAATGCCCAGGATCGTGCGGCCCCAGATATTCCCGCACGACGCAATTTCCGCCCCGAAAAATCGCGTTGGGTATAGCAGCCGAACCCCCCGCCTGTAAACCGCCTTGGCCCCGATTCATGACGGCTTTATGTAAGAATACGAGTCATTTCCCCGAGGCGGCCTCGATGATTTGAACCACACCCTCCACCCCACCAGCGGCGATATCGCCCGCCAGCGAGCCCCACGGTCCGGCAAGGCGCCCTTTGGGTACCGCCCCGTTCTGGGCAGCGGAACCGAGATCCTCGGCGCCACGGCTGACGGTCCAGGCGACCGAAAGTATCTCTTCGCCCGGAGGGCCGGGCGTGATCGAGACCTGCCCCCGGATGGCGAATTGAGCCTCGCCCTTGTCCACCACCTGATACCCCGCCCGTTGCAGCAGGCGGCGCATGGCCCCCCCCAGCGCCTTATCGCCGTCTCCCGGCAACCCGGCCAGAGGCGCCAGCAGCACGGCAAGACGCGGTGCAGCGGCGGCTTGGCTTGGCGCGGGGGCATCGGCTTCGCCGTGAAGCGGCCCGATCATGCGGGCAACCACCTCGGTGGCGAGAGTCTCGATCAGGCGCGGCGTCGCCGCTCCCCAGGCGATTGCGGGAAGCTTCTGGCGAAGATTTGCCATCGCCTCGCCGCCCGGAGGCGTCAGCGTCCACGAGACGAACACTGTATCCGCCCCCCGATCCACGATTCCCGACAACACCCAGACCCCCAGCACCGTCTCGCGAGTCGGTACCGGCACTTCCGCTTCCACCAACTTCTTAATTACGGCCTGACCGAGGGCTGACGCCTGGGGCGCGTCATCGGCCAGCCGCACCACCACGCCGCGCGCCACCCGTGGCGCCAACGCGGCATTGATGCCTTCATGACGGAAGGGCTGGGGAATTTCGCCGCATCCCGCCGCGGCAAAGGCCAACAGCAGGATGGCGAGACGCAGGCTCGGCATGTGGACGTTCAGCGCTCCAGGAAGATCGCCGATAATTGCCGCCCGTAATCGGCCTCGCCCCGAAGGGTGGCGCGGCGATAGCTGAAAAAGCGGGTGTGGTCGCGGCAGGTATCGGCGGGCACGCGCGTGACCTCGTGAATCCCCAGCCGCGCCAGCTTGCGCGATACATAGCCCGGCAGATCGAACAGGTGGTGACCGGCCTGAACGGGCGACGGCGCGAAGAAATCGGCATTGGCGACGTCTTCGGCCAGGAAGGGGGCGGGGAATTCCGGCCCCACCTCATAGCTGCGCTGGCCGATGCAAGGACCAAGGGCGGCGACGATATGGGACTTCCTGGCCCCCAGCCGGGCCATGGCGTCGATAGTGCTGTCCAGAACGCCTCCTACCGCGCCGCGCCATCCGGCATGGGCGGCGCCGATGACGCCCGCCTTGCTGTCGGCCAGCAGAACCGGACAGCAATCGGCGGTAAGGATGCCCAGTGCGATTCCCGGCCGGTCGGTGACCATGGCGTCAGCGGTGGGCGGCGCGCTGCTATCCCAGGGCTCGCGCACCTCCACCACATCGGCGGTATGAGCCTGATAAAGGGTGACCAGGGATTCCGCCGGCAAGTCTATCATGGCCATGGCGCGCCTGCGGTTCTCAGCCACCGCCTTGGGGTCGTCCTTGGAGCCGGGACCGCAATTGAGCGAGGCGTAGATCCCCTCCGACACCCCACCCTCGCGGGTGAAAAAACCATGACGGATACGGGTAAACTCGTTCAGGGCGGACAGGCTGATCATCTAAGGCTCCAGGCCGGGAGGAACCGGCAAGGTGGGGTGGCACAACGCCAGCACCTGGAACAGGGTGCCCATTTCACCGGGATCGATCAAGCGCCGAGCGCGGCCGGCGATATCGGCAGCCACCTCGGGGGTGGCGTTGCGCATCAGCATCACCGCCCGCTCCTCGATGCCAAGACGCAGCAAAAAGCGTCCCTGCGCCACCGGCCCGTGGACTGCGGCCTCCCCAGCGGCTTCGGCCAGGGCCTGAAAGTCCACATGGGCGGTCAGGTCGGCTTCGCCGGGATCGGACAGCACCGGGTGATAGCAATGCCGCCGCAGGGCTTGCAGCGAATCTCCTACGGCACTGCGGGTATAGCCGTAATCGATGATCAGGGCTGCCCCGCCGCTGGCCGCGACCCGACATCCGATGGCTTGGGCCAAAGCGCGTCCCTGGGGGCACAGTTCAGCCACCGCCCCGTCGGGGGCCTGGCGCACCGCTTCGGCCAGGGGCGGGGCGGGCACTTCCGGCCCGGTGACGAAATCCAGGGAGCCCGCATCCGAAAGCCCGACCATGCGCTCATGCCATGCCGAACCGTGCTTTTCCAGTTGGCGGATGGGCAAGGCGTCGAACAACTCGTTGGCGACCAGCAGCAGCGGCCCCGGCGGCAGATCCTCGAAGCGCTCGACCCAGGTGGCGGGCTGACCCGCCAGGGTCTGGGCCTGACGGTTCCGCAAGGAAGGGCTGGTTTCCACCAGATACACGTCGAGGGCGGCGGCGAAGGGCGGCAAGGTTCGCGCGGCGCGCAAGATATCGGCCATCAAGGTACCGCGGCCCGGCCCCATCTCGGCCAGCACCACCTTGGGCGGCGAGCCCATGGCCTGCCAGACGATGGCGCACCACAGCCCCACCAGTTCACCGAACATCTGGCTGATCTCGGGCGAGGTGGTGAAGTCGCCCGCCACCCCGAAGGGATCGCGGGCCATGTAATAGCCATATTGGGGATGACCCAGCGCCTCGGCCATGAACTCGGACAGCGGAAGGGGGCCGGAAGACCGGATGCGCCCGGCGAGGAGCGCCGCCAGTTCGGTCATTGGGCTCCCTCGGGCCGATACCGCCGCCACGCCCAGACCAGTAAGATCAGCCCCACCGCCACCTGTGGCAGCGACAGCAACTGGCCCATGGTGGCGCCGCCCCACAAAAAGCCAAGATGGGCGTCGGGCTGACGGAAGAACTCGGAGATGATGCGGGCGATGCCGTATCCGGCCAGGAACACCCCCGACAACGCTCCGGCGCGGTGGCGGATATCGGTGACCTTCCACAGCAGCATCATGACGCCGAACAGTACCGCGCCTTCCAGCCCGGCCTCGTAAAGCTGGCTGGGATGGCGGGGCAGCGGACCGCCATGGGGAAACACCATGGCCCAGGCGAAATCGGGGGCGATGCGGCCGAACAGCTCGCCATTGACGAAATTGGCCAGGCGCCCGAAGAACAGGCCGATGGGCACGACGCAGCAGATGACGTCACCGACCTGGAACAGGTTGCGCCCCCGCATCCGGGAAAACAGGATGATGGCGAAGATCACCCCCAGGGCGCCACCGTGGAAGGACATGCCGCCCTGCCACACCATGGGGATTTCCAGCGGGTTTTGAAGGTAGTGCAGCGGCTTGTAGAAGATGACATAGCCCAAACGCCCACCCAGCACCACGCCCAGGGTCGCCCAGACCAGGAAGTCGTCGACCTCGGCTTCGGTCATGGCGAAGGGCGGCCGCGCCGACAAGAACTTGACGACGCGCCAGCCCAGCATCAGCCCGGTGATATAGGCCAGGGCGTACCAGCGGATGGCAAACGGCCCCAACTGCACCGCGATGGGATCGATCTGGGGATAGGCCAGTGACAGCAGCATGGCGGTCAGCGATACGAATCGGGGGCGGCGAGGAAGCTCTTCACATAGGTCTCGACCCCTTTTTCCAGCGAGGTGAAGGGCTTGGCATAGCCCGCCGCCCGCAGCCGGTCCATGTCGGCCTCGGTGAAGTACTGGTACTTGTCGCGGATCTCGATCGGGGTATCGCGGAACTTGATGTTGGGCTCCTTGCCCACCGAGCGGTAGACGGCGCCCGCCAGATCGATGAACGAACGCGCCTTGCCGGTACCCACGTTGTAGATGCCGTTGACGGCGGGATTGTCCAGCAGCCACATCACCACATCGACCACGTCGCCCACCCAGACGAAATCACGCAGCTGGCCGCCGTCGGCGTAATTGGGATTGTGGGACTTGAACAGCTGATAGGCCGCACCCGCCACCGCGTGGGGATAGACCTGGGCGACGACGCTCTGCTGGCCGCCCTTGTGATATTCGTTGGGGCCGTAGACATTGAAGAACTTCAGCCCCGCCCATTGCGGCGGACGGCGCGAGCCAACGCTGATCTTGCGCGCCACCCGGCGGTCGAACAGATTCTTGGACCAGCCATAGGCATTGAGCGGCCGCAACTTGGCCAGATGCTCCATGGAATAATCATCCTCGAAGCCCTGCTGGCCGTCGCCATAGGTCGCCGCCGACGAGGCGTAGATGAAGCGCACGTTGTTGAGCGCGCACCACTTCCACAGCGCCAGCGACAGCGAGAAATTGTTGGCGATGATCTTGTCGGCATCGGTCTCGGTGGTGGCCGAGATGGCGCCCATATGGATCACCACCTCCATATGCTTGCGGTTGGCCTCCAGGAAGTCGAACACCTGCTCGGGGTGGACGATATCGGCCAGTTCGCGCTTGGCGATGTTATGCCATTTGGTGCCGGACCGCAGACGGTCGCACGCCACCAGTTTGCCCGCACCGCGCTCTTCCAGCGCCGCCAGGATATTGGAACCGATGAAGCCAGCGCCGCCGGTAACGAGAATCATCGCATGCTCCGAAAAAGGGTCTCGAACGGTTATAGGCCGCGTCTTGCGGAAATCAATCTCTGATCAACCGCTTCATCTGCTCGACCGCTTCGGTCAGGGCCATACGGGTGCCGGTCTCCATGGCAGAATGCCCGGCATCGGAGACCATCTGCAAGCGGGCGCCGGGCCAGGATAAAGCCAGCTCCTCGGCGGTGGCGGGGGGGCAGACCATGTCATAGCGCCCCTGCACGATGGCAGCAGGAAGGTGGCGAATGCGCCCCAGCCCCTCCAACAGCTGATTGGGCCGTAAAAAACCATCATGGGCCATATAATGGGCCTCGATGCGGGCCAGCGCCAACAACTGCATGCCATCGCCATCGGCGGAATTGGGATGGGGAATCAGCCGGGCACAGCCCTCTTCATAGGCACACCACGCCCTGGCCGCCGCCATATGAACCAGCGGATCGGGATCGCTGAGACGCGTCATGTAGGAGGCCAAGGGATCGGCGCGCTCCAGCGGCGAAAGATGAGCCATGAACCGCCGCCAGACTTCGGGGAAGAAATGCCCCATGCCCGACATGAACCACTCGATCTCGTGACGGCGGAACAAAAACACCCCGCGCAGGACAAAGCCGAGACAGCGCTCGGGATGGGCCTCACCATAGGCCAGGGCCAGAGTGCTGCCCCACGACCCACCGAACAGCAGCCAGCGCTCGACCCCCAGGTGGTGGCGCAAAGCCTCGAGATCGGCCACCAGATGGGCGGTGGTGTTGGCCGCCACCGTGGCGATAGGGCGCGAGCGGCCACAGCCGCGCTGATCAACCAGCACGATGCGCCAGAATTTAGGATCGAAGAAGCGACGGAAGCTGGGAGAGCATCCCGCCCCCGGCCCACCATGGACGAACAGTGCCACCGGCCCCGCCGGATTGCCCGACACTTCCCAATACAGCTCGTGGCCGTCACCCACCGGCAGCATGCCAGAGGCGTGGGGATCGAAAGGCGGGAATAAATCCATGAACTCGAAATCCGGGGGGGGGGGGGGAGACGTGGGCCGATACTATGCCACGGCAGGACAGCCCTGCCCAGACTTGACGCCCGCCCACTCCCCGGCCTAAACCGGCGGTCATGAAAGTGGATGATTTCGACTTCGACCTCCCGCGCGAACTGATCGCCGAGCGCCCCGCCGAACCCAGGGATTCGGCGCGCCTGCTGCATGTGCGCCCCAACGGTCTGGATGATCTCGGACTGGGTGACCTGTCCCGCCTGCTGGTGCCCGGCGACGTCATGGTCTTCAACGACACCCGCGTCATTCCCGCCCGCCTGTTCGGCAAGCGCGGCACGGCGGGGGTCGAGGTCACGCTGCACCAGCGCACCGGCTCCGACGTGTGGAAGGCCTTCGCCCGCCCTGCCAAAAAGCTGCGTCTGGGCGACCGGGTGGACTTCGCCGAGGATTTCTCCGCCCTGGTCGCCGAAAAAGGTGAGGCCGGCGAGGTCACCTTGGAGTTCGACCGTTCGGGGGAGGACCTGATGGCGGCGCTGGAGCAATTCGGCCGCCTGCCCCTTCCTCCCTATATCCGCCATGGTGAGGCCGACGAGCGCGACCGCGCCGATTATCAGACCGTCTTCGCCCGCGAAAATGGCGCGGTGGCGGCGCCCACCGCCGGGTTGCACTTCACGCCCGACCTGCTGGCCGCCCTGGATGCGCGCGGCATCATCCGCGTCACCGTCACCTTGCATGTGGGGGCGGGAACCTTCCTGCCGGTCAAGGTCGACGATACCCGCGACCACCGCATGCACCACGAAATCGGCGTGGTCACGCCCGAAGCCGCCCGGACCATCAATACCGCCAAGGCAGCGGGCGGACGGGTGGTGGCGGTGGGCACCACGGCGCTGCGGCTGCTGGAAAGCGCCAGCGATGAAGCGGGTGTCCTCCACCCCTTCGATGCCGCCACCGACATCTTCATCACGCCGGGCTATCGCTTTCGGCTGGTGGATGTGCTGATGACCAATTTCCACCTGCCACGCTCGACCCTGTTCATGCTGGTCGCCGCCTTTTCCGGGCTGGAGCGCATGAAGGCGGCCTATGAGCACGCCAAGGCCGCGGGCTATCGCTTCTATTCCTATGGCGACACCAGCCTTTTGCATCGGAGTTCCAATCCGTGATCACCTTCGACCTTCTGGCATCCGACGGTCAGGCCCGATTGGGACGGATCAACACCGCCCACGGCGCCATCGACACCCCCGCCTTCATGCCGGTGGGTACGGCGGGCACGGTCAAGGCCATGCTGCCCGCCTCGGTGGCATCGACCGGGGCGCAGGTGGTGCTGGGCAACACCTATCATCTGATGCTGCGCCCCGGCGCCGAGCGGGTGGCGGCCTTAGGGGGCCTGCACAAGTTCATGAACTGGCCCGGCCCCATTCTTACTGATTCCGGCGGCTTTCAGGTCATGAGCCTGGCCAAGCTGCGCAAGCTGACCGAGGACGGCGTCACCTTCCAATCCCATCACGACGGCTCGAAGCACCATCTGACGCCGGAAAGCTCCATGGATATCCAGAACAAGCTGGATGCCGATATCACCATGGCCTTCGACGAATGCACCCCCTTCCCCGCCACACCCGAACAGGCGAGAGAGTCCATGCGCCTGTCCATGCGCTGGGCAGTCCGCTCCAAGGCCGCCTTCGTGCCGCGTCCCGGCTATGGCCTGTTCGGTATCGTCCAGGGCGGCATCTATCCCGAATTACGGGCCGAATCGGCCAAGGCGCTGATGGAGATCGGCTTTGACGGCTATGCCGTCGGTGGGCTGGCGGTGGGCGAAGGCCAGGAGGCCATGTTCGCCACCCTCGACGTCACCACGCCGCTGCTGCCCGCCGACCGTCCCCGCTATCTCATGGGGGTGGGGCGTCCGTCCGATATCATCGGTGCGGTGCTGCGCGGCATCGACATGTTCGATTGCGTCATGCCCACCCGCTCGGGCCGCACCGCCCAGGCCTTCACCAAGCGCGGCACGGTCAATCTGCGCAATGCGCGACACCAAGATGATCCCCGGCCACTGGAAGAGGGCTGCCCCTGCCCGGCCTGCCGCGACCACTCGCGCGCCTATCTCCACCACTTGATCCGCTCGGAAGAGATCCTCGGCCCCATGCTGCTGACCTGGCACAACATCCAGGCCTATCAGACTCTGATGGCCGGTTTGCGCGCCGCCATCAAGGATGAACGGGTGAGCGACTTCGCCCGCGAGGCCGCCGAGATGGAAGCTCTGGGCGATATCGCTCCTCTTTCTTCGCCACCCTCATGAGGGTGCTCATGGGGGTGGCGTTGCGGCCAAGGGCCGGCGCGCCACCATTCGCGCGGGAGCCAAGCGAGCCGGAGGCCCGCGCCCGGCGATCAAGGGGCCTTTTATGATCCTCTCCCACCTCGCCTACGCCGCCGCCTGGGCCGTGTTCGGGGCCTGCCACAGCTTGGCTGCCGGAGAAACGGCCAAGCGCGCCTTGGCGCCGCTGCTGGGGCGGGGCTATCGCCTGGGCTATAACCTCTTCGCCGTGGCCCTGTTCATTGCGGTGGGCATGGTCGGCGCCTGGGCCTTGGGGGCCGAACCACTTTTCGCTCTGCCCGCCTGGGGCAAAGCCGCCTTGGCGACGATCCATCTTTGCGGCTGGGCCGTCATGCTGCTGGCGGCGCGCTATTATGATCTGGGACGCCTCGGCGGTCTTTACCAACTACGCCACCCGGACCAGCCCGAGGACGAAGATCTGCATCTCGGCGGCCCCCATCGGTGGGTGCGCCATCCGCTTTATGCCGGTGCCTTCCTGATCTTGTGGGGCGGCGCGGTATCGCCCCTGGGGTTGGCCACCGCCTTGTGGGGCAGCCTTTATCTGCTGATCGGCACCGCCTGCGAGGAAAAGCGCCTGCTCCGCCGCTATGGCGACGCCTATGCCCACTATTGCGCCCAGGTTCCCGCCTTCATTCCGTGGCGGGGCCGCCTGCCCGCTATCGATTCCTGAACACCGCCGGGCGCTTGTCGGCAAAGGCGGCCATGCCTTCCTTCTGATCCTGGGTGGCAAAGGTTGCGTGGAAGAGACGACGCTCCAGGTGGATGCCCTCGGCCAGCGTGGTCTCGAATGCGGCGTTGACCGCCTCCTTGATCATCATCGCCGCCGGGCGGCTCATGGCGGCGATCGTGGCCGCCACCTTCAAGGCTTCAGCCTCCAACTCGGCGGCGGGCACCACCCGGCTGACCAACCCAGAGCGCTCGGCCTCGGCGGCGTCCATGTGCCGCGCCGTTAAAATCATCTCCATGGCCTTGGCCTTGCCCACCGTCCGGGGCAGACGTTGGCTGCCGCCGGTTCCCGGCATGGTCCCGATGGTGATTTCAGGATGGCCAAAGCGGGCGGTATCGGCGGCCAGCACCACGTCGCACATCATGGCCAGCTCCGAACCGCCCCCCAGCGCCCAACCCGCCACCGCGCCGACAATGGGCTTTCTGACGCCAAGAATGCGCTCCCACTCGGCGCCGCATAAATCCTCGGCGAACACCTCGACAAAGGATTTGTCTTGCATCTCCTTGATGTCGGCCCCGGCGGCAAAGGCCTTCGCCGACCCGGCCAGCACGATGCAGCCGACGGCATCATCTGCGTCCAACTCGTGGAAAGCGGCGTTGAGATCGGCGAACAGCGCCGATGACAGGGCGTTGAACGCCTGGGGCCGGTTCAGCCGGATCAGGCCGACGGCGCCATGACGTTCGACCAGGACATTTTCATAAGCCATGAAAAGATCCCTTCCCTAAATCATTGCGGCGGCATGCGCACCGCGCCGTCGAGGCGAATAGCGCTGCCGTTCAGCATGGGATTGTCGCAGATGGCCAGGACCATCTTGGCGTATTCCTCGGGCTTGCCCAAACGGTGGGGGAACAAGGTCGAGGCCACCAGAGTGTCCATCACCTCGTCGGGCATGCCGGCCAGCATGGGGGTCTCCATATAGCCCGGTGCCACCGCCACCACCCGGATGCCCAAGGGCGCGAATTCGCGGGCGGCAGGCAGCGACAGGGCGGCGACGCCGCCCTTGGACGAGGCATAGGCGCACTGGCCGACCTGACCGTCCCAAGCGGCGATGGAGGCGGTATTGACGATCACACCGCGCTCGCCGCCCGCCAGAGGCGACAGCTCGGCCATATCAGCCGCCGCCAGACGCATGACGTTGAAGGTGCCGATCAGATTGACCTGGATGACGCGGGCATAGGTTTCCAGCGGCATCGGCCCCTTGCGCCCCACCACCTTGCCCGGCGTCACCACCCCGGCACAGGATACGGCGATGCGGGCCGCGCCATGGGCGTCACGTGCCTTGGCCAGCGCCGCCATGGTGGATTTCTCATCCGACACATCGCAGGCGGCCCAGATACCGCCGATTTCCTTGGCTGTGGCCTCGGCCCGCGCCGCGTCAATATCGAACACGCCGACCTTGGCGCCCGCGGCGGCCAAAGCACGCGCCGTCGCCTGACCCAGCCCCGACCCGCCGCCGGTGACGATGGCAGCCAAACCATTGATATTCATGACTAATGCTCCCTCTATTGGTCTTGCCCCTCAATCGCCGGGCGGGTCGCTCCGCAACCCTTGGCTCCCGCGGCATCAGCCGCGCCGGCCCTTGGCCGCAACTCCTCGCCTTCGGCTCGTCAGGGGCAGAGGCCCCCTCGCCCCTCAATCGCCGGGCGGGTCGCTCCGCAACCCTTGGCTCCCGCGGCATCAGCCGCGCCGGCCCTTGGCCGCAACTCCTCGCCTTCGGCTCGTCAGGGGCAGAGGCCCCCTCGCCCCTCAATCGCCGGGCGGGTCGCTCCGCAACCCTTGGCTCCCGCGGCATCAGCCGCGCCGGCCCTTGGCCGCAACTCCTCGCCTTCGGCTCGTCAGGGGCAGAGGCCCCCTCGCCCCTCAATCGCCGGGCGGGGGGTTAAAACGTCAGATCGCCGCAGACCGGCACGGTGTCGAACGCCGTAAGCACCGCCTGGGCCGAGACCTCCTCGATGGTGGCGGGGTGCCAAGCCGGTTTGTTGTCGCGGTCGATCAGCAGCGCCCGGATACCTTCGATGAAATCATGGGCCGGGGCCAGCACCTGCGACAACCGGAACTCCATCGTCATGCATTCGTCGAATGACAGATCCCGCCCGCGCCGAATCATCTCGAAGCTGACCGCCACCAGGGTGGGGGACTTCTTGCGAAGCAGGGCCAGGGTCTCGGCGGCGAA
Organism: Terasakiella magnetica; assembly: GCA_902729415.1. Taxonomy (GTDB): domain Bacteria; phylum Pseudomonadota; class Alphaproteobacteria; order Rhodospirillales; family Magnetospirillaceae; genus Phaeospirillum; species Phaeospirillum magnetica_A. Next base: position 27,424 of record CACVCF010000002.1, read on the forward strand.
GGGGTCACTTTCCTGCGCCAGCGCCGCCAGCACTCCGGTCAGACTCTCCTGGCCGAAACAGCGGTCGATCAAAGCCCGCTTATCGTCGAGAGGCGCCGGTCCCGGCTCCTGGGCGAAGCCGTCCAGGGTGGCGGCGACCTCGGCCTCGTCACGGGCTTCGGACAGGGCCTCGCGCAATGCGCCCAGCCGCTCGCTCTCCACATAATGGGTTGCCACCCCCACATGCAAGGTGTCGGCGGGGCCGAGGCGGGCACCGGTCAACCCCAGATACATGCCGATGCCGCCGGGCAGATGCGGCAGGAAGTAACTGCCGCCCACATCGGGGAAAAAGCCGATGCCGGTTTCGGGCATGGCGAACAAGGTGCGTTCGGTGGCGACGCGGAAGCGGCCATGGACGGAAACGCCGACGCCGCCGCCCATGGTGATGCCGTCGATCAGAGCGACATAAGGCTTGGGCATGGTCTTGATGCGGCGGTTAAGGCGGTATTCGTCGCGGTAGAAGGCGGCGACGAACTCCATGTCGCCCGCCTTGCAGGCTTCCTGCAACTGCTTGATGTCGCCGCCGGCGCAAAACGCCTTCTCGCCCGCGCCCTCGATCACCACCGCCGTGACGGATACATCCTTGGCCCAGGCTTCAAGTTGCGGATGCATGGCGTGGACCTGATCCAGCGTCAAGGCGTTCAGCGCCTTGGGCCGGTCCAGCACCATGCGGCCGAGATTACCGGTACGTTCGAAATGGATTTCCGTACTCATCACCTTGAGAACTCCGTCACGAGGCCTTGCCGAGACCGGCCTGCCACAGGGCGGCATAGCTCTCGCGCAGCACGTTTTTTTGCACCTTGCCCATGGCGTTGCGCGGCAATTCTGTCACCAGAACCACCTGCTTGGGCACCTTGTAATTGGCCAGCCGCCCGCGCAAGGATGCGGTGATTCCGTCGGGGGTGAGGCCGCCGCCGCCCGGCGCGGTCACCACCACCGCCAGACCGGCCTCGCCAAAATCGGGATGCGGCATACCGATAACGGCGGATTCCACCACGCCCTCCAGGCGGTCGATGGCATCCTCCACCTCCTTGGGATAGACGTTATAGCCGCCCGAGATGATGAGATCCTTGGCGCGTCCGACAATGGAGACATACCCGCGCGCGTCGATCACGCCGACATCGCCGCTTTTGAAGAAGCCATCCGCGGTGAACTCGGCCTTGGTCTTCTCGGGCATGTTCCAATAGCCCTTGAAGATGTTCGGGCCTTTGACCTCGATGATGCCGACCTCGCCCTGGGGCAGCACCTGACCGTCCTCGCCGGTGATGCGCAAATCCACGTCGGGCAGGGGAAAGCCCACCGTCCCCGCCAGCCGGTCGCCGTCCAGCGGGTTAGAGGTGAACATGCCGCCCTCGGTCATGCCGTAGCGCTCCAAAATGGTGTGCCCGGTCTTGGCGCTGAAGGCCTCGAAGGTCTCGGTCAGCAGCGGCGCCGACCCCGAGATGAACAGCCGCATGGAGGTGCAGGCCTCTGGGCTGAGGTTGGGGCTGGTAAGAAAGCGGGTGTAGAAGGTCGGAACCCCCATGAACACCGTGGCGCGCTTGAACAGGGCAATGGCCTGCTCGGCATCGAATTTGGGGCAGAAGATCATGGCGCTGCCGTTGAGCAGTACGCAGTTGATGGCCACGAACAGCCCGTGGGTGTGGAAAATGGGCAGGCAGTGCAGCAGCACATCGTCAGGGCGGAATCCCCATAGCTTATGCAAGGTGGCGGCGTTGCTGCCTAGATTGGTGTGGCTCATCATGGCGCCCTTGGGCCGCCCGGTGGTGCCCGAGGAATAAAGGATGGCGGCGATGTCGTCGCCGCCTCGTTTGGCGGTCTCGAATTCCGCCGCCTTGTCCGCCGCCTGCTCGGGCAGGGTGCCGTCACCGACGCTGCCCAGGGTGAAGACATGCGCCTTGATCCCGGCCTTGCCCACCAGCGCGGTCATCTCATCCTTGCGGTGGGGCTGGCACACCACCGCCGTGGGGGCGGCATCGCCCAGGAAGTATTCCAACTCGTCGGCCTGATAGGCGGTGTTCAGCGGCAGCAGAATGGCCCCGGCCCGCACACAGGCCAGATACAGCACCACCGCTTCCGGGGATTTGTCCACCTGCACCGCCACCCGCTCGCCGGGCTTGACCCCGGCATCGGTCAGCGCGCGGGCATAACGGCCGGTAGCGGCCTCAAGCGCGCCATAGCTGAGGGTGGCGCCGCCGGGAACATCGATGAAGGGGCGCGAGCGGTCGGCCGGAAAGCGCGAACGGAACAGCTCGAACAGATTGTCCTTCATGGAGAGTCCCCCGCTTGAATCATTGGCACCGAAAAAGGCGATAACACAGCCACCGGATCGGCGCCAGCGGATTGTATCCAGAAATTGATTTTCTGGATACAGGATCAGGCCATAATGGACACAAATTCCGCAAAGATATCGGCCTGAATGGTGACATGCTTGCGCATGGCGTTCTGTGCCCGCTCGGGATCGGAAGCCTCGATGGCGGCCACCACCTCGCCATGCTCGCCGAATGAACCGGTAATCCGGCTGGGGTGATTGAGCTGATAGCGGCGATAGGGCGCGAGGCGGGCGAACAGCCCGCGCGCCATCTCCTTCAACACCTCGTTGTGACTGCCATCGTAAATGGCGTCATGGAAGGCGCGGTTGATGGCGTAGTACTCGTCCAGGTCACGCCCCTCCACCAGGGCCGCCGCCCCGGCGTGCAAATCGGCCAGAGCAGCCTTTTCTTCAGGACTCATGCGGCGTGCGGCGTAGCGGGCGCACAACCCCTCGACCTCGCTCATCACCTCGAACATCTGCACCATACGGTGCAGATCCAAGGGCGCCACCACCGCGCCCTGACGCGGCTTTTTTACCACCAGGCCGGAATAGACCAGTTGCAGAATGGCCTCGCGCACCGGAGTGCGCGACAGGCCGAAGCGGGTAGCCAGGCTTTCTTCATCCAGCCGGGTTCCTGGACGCAGACGCCCCTGGAAGATCTCCTTCTCCAGGGCCTGACGGATTTCGTCGGCCCTGGTCGCCGGCTTATTCTGATCGCTCATACCGCCTCCCATATCCCCGCCTTCCTGCGCCGCCAATATACATCCAACCGCCATGTTGTCTAAGGGACATCTGAACCTTGCACACAAAAATCGCCTTTCTCGTATACATAATATGGACCGATGGCATCCATTGTGGTACTTCCTTATGAACCAATGGGGCAAAAGACCCCGCGTCAGGGATGGATGTGCAATGAATTTTGGCCTGAGCGAGGACCAGGACGCTTTTCGACGTGCCGCGCGCGATTTCGCCGAGGGCGAGATGGCGCCCCATGCCGCCCAGTGGGATGAAGACTCCATCTTCCCCGAGGACGCGCTGCGCAAGGCCGCCGAGCTGGGCTTTGCCGGAATCTACGTCAAGGAGGATGTGGGCGGATCGGCGCTGTCGCGCCTCGACGCAGCCTTGATCTTTGAGGAACTTGCCGCCGCCTGTCCATCCACCGCCGCCTATATCTCCATCCACAACATGGCGTCTTGGATGATCGACACCTTCGGCAGCGACGAACAGCGCCGTTGCTGGCTGCCCGATCTGTGTTCCATGCGGACCTTTGCCAGCTATTGCCTGACCGAGGCCAATGCCGGGTCCGACGCCGCAAGCTTGCGCACCAAGGCGGTACGCGACGGCGATGAGTATATCTTGAACGGCTCCAAGGCCTTCATCTCCGGCGGTGGGCGTTCGGATGTCTATGTGGTGATGGTGCGCACCGGCGATCCCGGCCCCAAGGGCATTTCATGCCTGGTGGTGGACAAGGACAGCCCCGGCCTGTCTTTCGGCAAGCAGGAAAAGAAACTGGGCTGGAAGTCCCAACCAACCGCCAGCGTCATCTTTGAAGATTGCCGAGTGCCGGTGGCCAACCGCCTGGGGGAAGAGGGCGACGGGTTCAAGATCGCCATGAAGGGCCTGGACGGCGGGCGCATCAATATCGGCGCCTGTTCCCTGGGCGGCGCCCGGCGCTGCCTGGAGCTTGCCATCGACTATACCGGCCAGCGCCAGCAATTCGGCCAGCCCATCAGCGCCTTCCAGGCCACCCAGTTCCGCCTGGCCGACATGGCCACCGAGTTGGAGGCCGCGCGGCTGATGATCCACCGCGCCGCCGCCAGCCTGGACGCCCGCTCGCCCGAGGCCACAGTGCATTGCGCCATGGCCAAGCGTCTGGCCACCGACACCGGCTTTGCCGTGGTCGACGCCGCGCTGCAACTGCACGGCGGCTATGGCTACATCAAGGAATATCCTATCGAGCGCTATTTCCGCGACCTGCGGGTCCACCAGATCCTGGAAGGCTCGAACGAAATCATGCGGGTGATCATCGGCCGGTCGCTGACCGGCTGAGGGGGCAACACACACGAGGGAGAGAGAGTTATGGCGAGCGTCGGATTCATCGGCCTGGGCAATATGGGTGCCCCCATGATGCGCAACCTGCTGAAGGCGGGGCATGCCGTCAAAGCCTTCGACCTGTCCGAGACCGCGCGCAAGGCCGCCGTTGATGCGGGCGCCGTCGCCGCCGTCAGCGCCCGCGAGGCCGCGCTGGATGTGGATGTCGTTGTAACCATGCTGCCCGCCGGCGCCCATGTGAAGTCGGTGATGCTGGGTGAGGCCGGTTTATTCGCCGCCGCCCGCGCCAATACCTTGTTCATTGATTCCTCCACCATTGATGTCGCCACCGCCCGCGTGGTCGCCGCCGAAGCCACCACGGCGGGGCACGCCTTCATCGACGCCCCGGTTTCCGGCGGCGTCGGCGGGGCCGAAGCAGGAACCCTGACCTTCATGGTCGGAGGCGCCGACGACGCCTTCGCACGGGCTGAAAGCATCCTGGCGGTGATGGGCAAGACCATCGTCCACGCCGGCGGCCCCGGCAACGGTCAGGCCGCCAAGATCTGCAACAACATGCTGTTGGGCATCTCCATGATCGGCACCTGCGAGGCCTTCGCCTTGGCAGAGAAATTGGGCCTCGATCACCAGAAGCTGTTCGACATCGCCTCGAAATCGTCGGGCCAATGCTGGTCCATGACCACCTATTGCCCGGTCCCGGGTCCGGTCGCCACCTCGCCCGCCAACCGTGATTATAAGGCAGGCTTTGCCGCCGCCATGATGCTGAAGGATTTGAAGCTGGCGGTTGAAGCGGCGCAAGGCTCTGGAGCGGTCATTCCGCTGGGTGCCGAAGCGGCCCAGCTTTATGCGCTGATGGTCGGAAGCGGCGAAGGCGGCCTCGACTTTTCCGGGATCATCCACATGCTGCGCGGGAAGGCGTGAAGCCTCTTGCGTGACAATTAAAAAAACGTATGCTCGTTTTCAAGTCGGAGGAGCCTCTCCCTTAATCGAGGCCCCCACAACAGGGTGAACGTCGAGGCCGATGGCATCATCGGCCCGGTCCAGGAGCAAGGGAATGTCCGTGGAAAATACTCCCGTACTGGAGGTGCGTGACGTGTCGCTGGGATTCGGCGGCGTGCGCGCGCTGAGCGAGGTCAGCTTTGAGGTCAAGAGGGGAGAGCTGTTCTCCATCATCGGCCCCAACGGCGCCGGCAAAACCTCTATGCTCAACTGCATCTCGGGCCGCTACAAGCCGACCTCGGGGCGGGTTTATCTCGACGGCCGCGATGTGACGGGATTGACGCCCAACATCCGCGCCACCCTGGGGATGGGCCGCACCTTCCAGAATCTGGCGCTGTTCGGCCATATGAGCGTGCTGGACAACATCATGGTCGGCCGCCACCACCTGCTGAACAACAACGCCCTGACCGGCGGCCTCTATTGGCTGAGCGGCGCCCGCAAGGAAGAGCTGTCCCACCGCCGCAAGGTCGAAGACATCATCGACTTCCTGGAAATCGCCCATATCCGCAAGGCGGTGGCGGGCACCCTGCCCTATGGCCTCAGGAAGCGGGTCGAACTGGCCCGCGCCATGGCGGTCGAGCCCAAAATCATCCTTCTCGACGAGCCCATGGCGGGCATGAACCTGGAAGAGAAGGAGGACATGGCCCGCTACATCGTCGATCTGAACGAAGAGTGGGGCATGACCGTAGTGATGATCGAGCACGACATGGGCGTGGTGATGGACATCTCGCAGCGGGTGATGGTGCTGGAATTCGGTCGCAAGATCGCCGAGGGCCTACCCGCCGAGGTCATGGAGAACGAGCGCGTCAAGGTCGCCTATCTGGGTATCGACGACGACGAACCGGCCGAAGCCGGTTCGGCGGCTTAAACGGGGGATGGGACTAAAATGAGCGCGCAGAATCTCCTCGATACCGCCATCCACGACACCTTCCCCAAGGCGCTGCTGCACAACGCCCGCACTTGGCCCAACGATACCGCCATGCGCGAAAAGGAGTTCGGCATCTGGAACGCCTTCACCTGGGCCGATTACCTGGACCGGGTCAAGACCCTGGCCGTGGGCATGCACGCTTTGGGCGTCAAGCGTGGCGACGTGGTCGCCATCCTGGGCAAGAACCGCCCGGAAAGCGTCTGGGGCGAAGTGGCGGCCCACGCCATCGGCGCCCTGTCCATGGGCATCTACCACGATTCCATGAACAAGGAAGTCGCCTACCTGCTGAACTACACCCAGGCCACCATCGTACTGGCCGAGGACGAGGAGCAGGTGGACAAGCTGCTGGAAATCGTCGACGAGTTGCCCGCCATCCGCAACATCGTCTATTTCGACCCGCGCGGCATGCGTAAGTATCAGGATTCGCGCCTGACCTCGGTCGAGGATCTGCGCGCCCTGGCCGAAACCACCATCGCTGCCCAGCCCGGCTTGTTCGAAGAGGAAGTGGCCAAGGGCAAGTGCGACGACGTCGCCATCTTGTGCACCACCTCGGGCACCACGTCGAATCCCAAGCTGGCCATGCTGCAAGGCGGGCCGTTCCTGCGCCACGCCGCCGCCTATCTGCGGGCCGACCCCAAGCAGGCCGGCGACAATTACGTCTCGGTGCTGCCGCTGCCCTGGATCATGGAACAGATCTATGCCGTGGCCCAGCCGCTGGTCTGCCGCAACATCGTCAACTTCGTCGAAGAGCCCGAGACGATGATGGACGACATGCGCGAGATCGGCCCCCATTTCGTGCTGCTGGCGCCGCGCATGTGGGAGGGCATCGCCGCCGAAGTCCGTTCCAAGATGATGGATTCCACCAAGTTCAAGCAGGCGATGTTCAATCTGGGCATGAAGCTGGGCATGAAGGCGCTGGACGCGGGCAAGCGCTCGAAGCTGGCCGATTGGATCTTGTTCGCAGCGCTGCGCGACCGGATCGGCTTCTCGTTCCTGCGCTCGGCCGCCACCGGCGGCGCAGCACTCGGCCCCGACACCTTCCGCTTCTTCCTGGCCATGGGCGTGCCCCTGCGCCAGATCTACGGCCAGACCGAACTGGCGGGGTCGTACACCGTCCACCGCGAAGGCGACATCGATTTCGACAGCGTCGGCGTCGCCTTCGATGACGCCGAAGTGCGCATTGACAATCCCGACCATAACGGTGTCGGCGAGATCGTGGCCCGCACCGACGGCATGTTCACCGGCTATTACAAGAACCCCGAGACCAGCGCCGCCGACATGCTGCCCGGCGGCTGGCTGAAGACCGGCGACGCGGGCTATATCAAACCCGAGAACGGCCATCTGGTGGTGATCGACCGCATCAAGGATCTGGCCACCACCGCTCTCGGCGTGCGCTTCTCGCCCCAGTTCATTGAAAACAAGCTGAAATTCTCACCCTTCATCGCTGAAGCGGTGATCCTGGGCGACACCAAGCCCTATCTCTCGGCGCTGATCTGCATCCGCTTTTCCATCGTCTCCAAATGGGCGGAAAGCAAGGGTATCTCGTTCACCAATTATACCAACCTGTCGGCTCTGCCCGAGGTTTACGCCTTGTTGAAGGCCGAGGTGGAGAAGGTCAACGAGACCCTGCCCGAGCCCCAGCGCATCCGCAAATTCCTCCTGCTCTACAAGGAGCTGGATGCCGATGACGGCGAGCTGACCCGCACCCGCAAGGTGCGCCGCGGCGTCATCAACGAAAAGTATGGCGACATCATCGATTCCATCTATGCCGACCGCGAGATGGTTCCGGTGGACGCGGTCATCACCTTCCAGGACGGCACCACCACCCGGGTGAAGACCGAGCTGAAGGTGGTCACCTTGCTGCCGCCGCCCGCCCAACAGATGGCCGCCGAGTAGGAGCGCCCGACATGAGCAACCTGCTTTTCCAATTGATCATCAACGGCCTTATCGTCGGCACGCTCTATGGCGTCGTCGCCATGTGCTTCGTGCTGATCTACAAATCCACCCAGGTGGTCAACTTCGCCCAGGGCGAATTCCTGCTGATCGGCGCCTGGACCTGTTGGTGGCTGGTGACCAGCATGCAATTACCATTCTGGCTGGCCTTTCCCATGACCTTCGCCTTCATGATGGTGTTCGGCATCGTGCTGCAAATGGTGGTTCTGCGGCCCCTGATCGGCGAGCCTGTGATTTCGGTCATCATGGTCACCATCGGCTTGTCCATCTTTTTCCAGGCAGTGATGAAGTCCATCTTCGGCGTCTGGCCCCAGCCCTTCCCCGAGATCTTCCCCATGAAGTCGGTGGACGTCTTCGGCCTGGCGGTCCAGCCCGCCTACCTGATGAGTCTGGTGGTGTCGCTGGTGATCATGGTGGCCTTCGCCTGGTTCTTCAAATACTCCCGCATGGGTCTGGCCATGCGCGCCACCGCCTTCAACCAGCAGGTGGCGCAAAGCCTGGGTATCTCGGTGAAGAACGTCTTCGCCATGGCCTGGGCCATCTCGGCCATGGTCTCGGCCCTGGCAGGCGTGGTGGTTGGCATGGTCAACGGCGTGTCGTCGGCGTTGTCCTTCTTCGGCATCAAGGTGTTTCCGGCGGTGATCGTCGGCGGACTTGATTCCATCATCGGCGCCATCATCGGCGGCCTGATCATCGGCGTGCTGGAGAACGTGGCCGAATACGTGGACGGCCAATGGCTGCATCTGGGCAACCTTTACACCGTGGCGCCGTTCTACGTCCTGGTCATCATCTTGATGATCAAGCCCTACGGCCTGTTCGGCACCAAGACCATCGAGCGAGTGTAGCGCCATGATTTCCAGCAGCCTTATTCCCTGCGGCCAGTACAAGACCAGCTATGCCGCCGATACCACCATCTTCCTGACGCCCGCGTCGCGAAACTGGTGCATCCTGGGCATCATCCTGGCGGCCTGCGCGCCTTTGGTGCTCAGCAACTACCTGCTCGCCCTGTTGATCCAGATCGGTTATTACGGCATCGCCGCCCTGGGGCTCAACATCCTGGTGGGTTCCACCGGGCAGATCTCGCTGGGCCATGCCGCCTTCTTCGGCTTCGGGGCGTTCGCCTCGGCCTGGCTCAACAACACCTTCGGCGTTCCGGTGCTGCTGTCGATCCCGCTGGCCGGGGTGATGACCACCCTGCTGGGCCTGCTGTTCGGCATTCCCGCCGGGCGGTTGAAGGGGCTGTACCTCGCCATCGCCACCTTCGCCTCGCAATTCATCCTGGAAGACTTCTTTTCGCGGGCCAATTGGTTCACCGGCGGCTCGTCGGGCGCCATGGCCAATCCGGTCAGCCTGTTCGGCTATGAGCTGAACGGCGACAAAAGCTTCTTCTACGTGGTGCTGGCGTGGCTGGTGGTGATGTTCATCATCGGCACCAACCTGCTGCGCACCCGCGACGGCCGCGCCTTCGTCGCTGTGCGCGACCACTATCTGTCGGCCGAGGTGATGGGCATCAACCTCACCAAGTACCGCATCTTGTCATTCGGCATCTCGTCGTTCTACGCAGGGATCGGCGGCGCCCTTTACGGCCACTATCTCGGCTTCGTTTCGGCCGAGGGCTTCACCATTCTCTTGTCGATCCAGTTCCTTGGGATGATCATCATCGGCGGTATGGGCTCGGTGATGGGGACACTGATGGGGACTGTGTTCATGGTTCTGCTGCCGGAAGCGACCGAAGGCGCGGTCAGCGCCATCAAGCACGTCACCGGCGACATCCCCGCTTTGACCAGCGCCCTGGCCTATATCAAGGAAGCCACCATCGGTCTGGCCATCGTCTTGTTCCTGATCTTCGAACCCGACGGTCTGGTTCACCGCTGGCGCCTGATCAAGTCCTATTGGAAGCTCTACCCTTTCTCCTACTAAGCGCACACCCGGACAAAGAGCCGGGAAATCAAACCACTTGGGAGGTAAAACCACATGAAGAAGATTCTGTTTACCGGAGCGGCCCTGGCCGTCGTCACCGCCGCCTCGGGCGCCTTTGCCGCCGATGGCATTCCCGTCGGCCATCTGGCCGACCTGACCGGCGCCACCTCGTCGGTGGGCAAGCCCTATGGCCAAGGCATCGCCGACGCCATGAACTACATCAACGCCCATGGCGGCGTCGCCGGGAAGAAGATCGCCTTCGAGACCGTGGACTATGCCTATGAAGTGCCGCGCGCCATGTCGGCTTATAAGAAACTGACCGGCTCGGACAAGGCCGTCGCCATCCAGGGTTGGGGCACCGGCGATACCGAAGCACTGGTCAGCTCGGTGGCCAAGGATGAGATACCCTATTTCTCGGCGTCGTACTCCGGCCACCTGACCGACCCCACCGGCAAGACCTCGGTGAAGGCCGCGCCCTACAACTTCTTCTACGGCCCCAGCTATTCCGATTCCTGCCGTGGCCTGGTCCAGTGGGCCGCCGACGATTGGAAGAAGAAGGGTAATGCGGGCAAGCCCAAATTCGTCCATATGGGCGACAACCACCCCTATCCCAATTCGCCCAAGCAGGCCTGCGGCGCCTATGCCAAGGAACTGGGCTTCGACATCCTGAACGAGATCCAGTACTCGCTGAAGCCGGGTGACTTCAAGGCCCAATGCCTCAGCCTGAAGGAATCCGGCGCCAATTACGCCTATCTCGCCAACACCTCGGGCTCGACCATTTCACTGCTGAAGTCGTGCGAGACCGTGGGCGTGCAGGTGCAGTTCATGGCCAACATCTGGGGCATGGACGAACCCTCGCTCAAGACTGCGGGCGATGCCGCCGACAAGCTGGTGTGGGTGGTGGCGGCCTCGACCTGGAACGACGATGTTCCCGGTATGAAGCTGGTCAAGGAGATCTCCAAGATCTCCGACGCCTCCGGCAACGATTCCCGTCCGGTCCACTACATCCGCGGCATCTGCTCGGTCTATTACATGAAGGAAGCCATGGAAATGGCCGCGGCCAGCGGCGGCATCAGCGGCCCCGCCATCAAGAAGGCCATGTACACCAAGAAGGATTGGGTGCCCGCCGGTCTTGAAGGCGTCTGCCTGCCGTCGGGCTGGAGCGCCGAGGACCATCGCGGCACCACCCAGGTCAAGGTCTATCAGGCCGCGACCAAGGGCGGCACCATCGGCATGAAGCAGGTCTTCACCGCCGACATCCCGCGCCGCAAGGAATGGCTGGGCTGGTAATCCGTTAAAGACCGTGGGCGGCGGCCATGCTGCCGCCCACTCCTTATCTCTTCTGAAGTGGATACGGTCATGGGCGAACCCGCACCCAAGCTTGAAGCCGAGGAGTCCATCCTCTCGGTCAACAACATCGAAGTCGTCTATGACGACGTCATCCTGGTCCTGCGCGGCGTCAGCCTGGAAGTCCCCAAGGGCCGCATCGTCACCTTGCTCGGCCCCAACGGCGCCGGCAAGTCCACCACACTTAAGGCTATTTCCGGTCTGCTGGGCACCGAGGACGGCGAGGTCACCCGCGGCAACATCACCTTCATGGGCGAGGAGATCGCCAACCGCTCGCCGGAAGAGATCGTGCGCAGGGGCATCTTCCAGGTCATGGAAGGCCGCCGCATCATCGAAGATATGACGGTGACGGAGAATCTGCGCCTGGGGGCCTTCACCCGCAAGGATGGCGGCGCCGCCATCCGCAACGATATCGAACAGGTGTTCACCTACTTCCCCCGCCTGAAGGAGCGGACCGGCCTGGCTGGCTACCTGTCGGGCGGCGAACAGCAGATGCTGGCCATCGGTCGTGCCATGATGGCGCGCCCCAAGATGATCTTGCTGGACGAACCCTCCATGGGTCTGTCGCCGCTGCTGGTCAAGGAAGTGTTCGCCATCATCGAGACCCTGTGCAAGGACACCGGCATCACCATGCTGCTGGTGGAGCAGAACGCCCGCATGGCGCTCAAGATCGCCGAGTTCGGCTACATCATGGAATCGGGCAAGATCGTGCTGGACGGTGCCAAGGACGACCTCGTCAACAACGAAGACGTCAAGGAGTTCTATCTGGGCGGCGACAAGGAACGCAAATCCTTCAAGAACCTGAAATCCTACAAGCGCCGCAAGCGCTGGCTCTAGGGGCGCCGTGGGCGCTTGAGTGCCGCGACTAACGCGTTGTCGAGAGCGAAGTGAAGACAAAAGCGAGGACAGCCGTGGGCTGTGGACATGCCCACCGGCGCCTGAGGCGTAAAGAAAAGAGACCTTCATGACCGATTTCTATGATTCCCTGGAAACCCGCTCGCCCGACGCGCGTGAGGCCGAATTGTTCGCCGCTCTGCCCGAACAGGTCGGGCTGGCCAAGGCCGAGTCCGCAGCCTTCGCCCGTCTGCTGGCTGACATCGACCCCGAGGCCGTCACCAGCCGCGCGGCTTTGGCCCAACTGCCGGTCCTGCGCAAATCCGACCTGATCGACCTGCAACAGGCCGATCCGCCCTTCGCCTCGCTGACCGCTACCCCCAAGGGGGAACTGCGCCGCGTCTTCGCCTCGCCCGGCCCCATCTATGACCCCGAGGGCTGGGACAATGATTGGTGGCGTATCGCCCGCGCCCTTCATGCCGCCGGATTCCGCCGCGGCGATCTGATGCACAATTGCTTTTCCTATCACTTCACGCCGGGCGGCTTCATGTTCGAAACCGCTGCCCATGCGCTGGGCTGCGCCGTGTTCCCGGCGGGTGTCGGCAATACCGAGCAGCAGGCCAAGGCCATGGCCGACCTCAAGCCCCAGGGCTATGGCGGCACGCCGTCTTTCCTGAAAATCATCCTGGAAAAGGCCGAGGAAATGGGCCTCGACCACTCTTCCCTGACCAAGGCCTGCGTCTCGGGCGAGGCGTTGCTGCCGCCCCTGCGCCAAGGGCTCAAGGATCTCGGCGTCGATGTCACCCAGTGCTACGCCAGCGCCGATCTCGGCCTCATCGCCTACGAGACCGCCGCCCGCGAAGGCCTGATCATCGACGAGGGCATCATCGTCGAAATCGTCCGCCCCGGCACCGGCGATCCCGTTCCCGTGGGCGAAGTCGGCGAGGTGGTGGTCACCACCTTCAATGCCGATTACCCGCTGATCCGCTTCGCCACCGGCGACCTGTCGGCCATGCTCCCCGGTCTCAGCCCCTGCGGCCGCACCAACCAGCGCTTGAAGGGCTGGATGGGCCGGGCCGATCAGACCACCAAGGTCAAGGGTATGTTCATCCATCCCCGTCAGGTCGCCGACGTGGTCAAACGTCACCCAGGTATCACCCGCGCCCGCTTGGTCATCGAAAAGACCGGCGATGCCGATGTGGTGACCCTCAATGTCGAATGCGCCGAGCACGGTGATACGTTGTCCTCCGCTATCCGCGAATCCTTCCAGTCGCTGTGCAAGCTGAAGACCGAGGTGACGTTCCATACCCCCGGCCAATTGCCCAACGACGGCATCGTCATCCAAGACAAAAGAGCCTGATCATGACCCTCACCCTGGAACTCGACCCCCGTAAACTGGCCGCCCAGCTCTCGGCCAAGCATCTGATCGACGGCAAGTTCTGCGCCGCCCGATCGGGCAAGACCTTCCCGGTGGATAACCCCGCCACCGGCGAAGAGATCGCCAGCGCCGCCTTCGGCACCAAAGACGATGTCGATGCCGCCGTGGCTTCGGCCAAGGTCGCCCAGAAGGAGTGGGCCAAGGTGGCTGCGCGCCAGCGCGGCAAACTGGTGGCCGAATGCGGCCGTGTCCTGGCAAACCATGTGGAAGAGTTGGGGCGTCTGGTGGCGCTGGAGACGGGCAAGGCGCTCCGCACCGAAAGCCGGGTCGAAGCCGGGGTGCTGGCCGACATGTTCGTGTTCTTCGGCGGTCTGGGCTCGGAACTGAAGGGCGAAACCATTCCCTTCAACCCCGACATGCTGACCGTAACGGTGCGCGAGCCGGTGGGCGTGGTCGCCTGCATCATTCCGTGGAACGTGCCGCTGCTGCTGATGGCCATGAAGGCCGCCGCCGCCCTGGTCGCTGGTAATTCCGTGGTGGTCAAGTCGGCGGAAGAAGCGCCGTTGACGGTTCTGCGCGTCGCCGAGATCATGAATACCGTACTGCCACCCGGCCTGTTCAACATGCTGTCGGGCTTCGGCCCCGAATGCGGTGCGCCGCTGGTGGAACACCCCGACGTCAAGAAGGTGAGCTTTACCGGTTCGGTCGAGACCGGTCGCATCGTCTACCGCGCCGCAGCGGAAAAGCTGATCCCCGTCACCCTGGAACTGGGCGGCAAGAGCCCGATGATCGTCTGCGCCGACGCCGACATGGATCAGGCGGTGGCCGGTGCCCTGGCCGGTATGCGCTTTACCCGCCAGGGCCAGAGCTGCACCGCCAGCTCGCGCCTGTTTGTACACGAAAGCATCCATGACGAGTTCGTCGCCCGCGTCAAAGCCAAGGTCGATGCCATGGTCATGGGCGACCCGTTAGATGAGAAGACCGATATCGGCACCATCGTCTCCGACGGCCAGTTGGAGCGGGTGAAGTCCTATATCAAGCTGGGCGAGGAGACCAAGGGCGCCACCAAGCATGTGTGCTCGGCCATGCCCACCGATCCCCGGCTCGCCAAGGGCCGCTTTGTCCAGCCGGTGATCTTCACCGGCGTCACCAACCGCGACCGCATCTGCCAGGAAGAGATCTTCGGGCCGGTCTGCGCCGTCATCAAATGGAGCGATTACAACACGGTGATCGCCCAGGCCAATGACAGCGAGTTCGGCCTTGCCGCCTCCATCTGGACCCGCGACATCAAGATCGCCATGGATGCCACCCGGCGTCTGGAGGCAGGCTTCGTCCAGGTGAACCAAAATCTGGTGGTGCAGCCGACACTGTCTTACGGTGGGGTCAAGACCTCCGGCCTCGGCAAGGAAGCCTCGCTGGAATCCATGCTGGAACACTTCACCCACAAGAAGACCATCATCTTCAACATGAAATGATGCCGCCGAGACAGCCGGGCGCCCGAGAATAAGGACCAAAAGACCCATGAGCACTTCCGATCCCATCGTCATCGTTGGTTCCGCCCGCACCCCCATGGGCGGGTTCCAGGGCGAACTTGCCGGGCTGGCGGCGCCGCAATTGGGCGCAATCGCCATCAAGGCGGCGGTCGAACGGGCAGGGATCGCCGCCGATCAGGTGGACGAAGTGTTCATGGGCTGCGTCCTGCCCGCGGGCGTCGGCCAGGCCCCCGCACGGCAGGCGTCGCGCGGCGCCGGTCTGCCTGACCGCACCGGCTGCACCACCATCAGCAAGGTCTGCGGCTCGGGCATGAAGGCGGCCATGCTGGCCCATGACCTGCTGCTGGCCGGGACCGCACAGGTGATGGTGGCGGGCGGCATGGAAAGCATGACCAACGCCCCCTACCTGCTGGACAAGGCCAGGGGCGGCTATCGCCTGGGCCATGGCCGGGTGGTGGATCACATGTTCTTCGACGGCCTGGAAGACGCCTATGACAAGGGCCGCCTGATGGGCAGCTATGCCGAGGAATGCGCCGACAGCTATGGCTTTTCCCGCGAGGCCCAGGACAATTTCGCGTTGGCCTCCCTGGCCCGCGCCCAGAAGGCCGGGACCGACGGCAGCTTCGAGGCCGAAATCGCGGCCGTGACCATCGCCGGGCGCAAGGGCGACACCCTGATCGCCATCGACGAACAGCCGCGCAAGGCCCAGCCCGACAAGATCCCGACCTTGAAGCCCGCCTTCCGCAAGGATGGTACGGTGACGGCGGCCAATTCGTCCTCCATCTCCGACGGCGCCGCTGCTCTGGTGATGATGCGCCGGTCCGAGGCCGACAAGCGCGGCCTGAAGCCGCTGGCCACCATCTTGGGCCATGCCAACTTCGCCCAGGCCCCCAATCTGTTCACCACCGCCCCGGTGGGCGCCATGAAGGCTCTGCTGGAACGTATTGGCTGGCAGGCCGCCGACGTCGATCTGTGGGAGATCAACGAGGCCTTCGCCGTGGTCACCATGGCGGCCATGCACGACCTCAAGCTGCCCCACGACAAGGTCAACATCCATGGCGGCGCCTGCGCGCTGGGCCATCCCATCGGCGCGTCGGGCGCCCGCATCGTCGTCACTCTGCTGGCGGCCCTGAAGCAATACGGCTTGAAGCGCGGCATGGCGTCCTTGTGCATCGGCGGCGGCGAGGCCACCGCCCTGGCGGTGGAACTGCCATGATCGCCAGCGAAGAGCAGCAGCTGATCCGCGACACCGCCCGCGCCTTCGCCCGCGAAAAGCTGGCGCCCCAGGCCGAGCATTGGGACCGCAGCCACGAATTTCCCGCCGAGGCCCTGGCCGCCATGGGTGAACTTGGCTTCCTCGGCATGGTGGTGCCGCCCGAATATGACGGTGCCGGAACCGATTATGTCGCCTATGCCATGGCGGTGATGGAGATCGCCGCCGGGTGCGGCCCGCTGTCGACCATCATGAGCGTCCATAATTCAGTGGGCTGCATGCCGGTGCTGAACTTCGGCACCGAAGAGCAGAAGCAGCGTTTCTTGAAGCCCATGGCCCGCGGTGAAAGCTTGAGCTGCTTTTGCCTGACCGAGCCGGAAGCGGGCTCGGACGCGGCTTCCATCCGCACCCGCGCTCGCAGGGACGGCGATTTCTATGTCTTGAACGGCGCCAAGCAGTTCATCACCTCGGGCCGCAACGCCAAGATCGCCATCGTCTTTGCCGTCACCGACCCTGCGGCGGGCAAGAAGGGTATTTCGGCCTTCCTGGTCCCTACCGATACCCCCGGCTGGAATGTGGCGCGGGTGGAAAGCAAGCTGGGGCAGCACCTGTCGGACACCTGCGCCATCACCCTGGACGATCTGCGCCTTCCGGCCGCCTTGCGCCTGGGGCAGGAGGGTGAGGGCCTGAAGATCGCCCTGGCCAATCTGGAAGGCGGCCGCCTGGGTATCGCCGCCCAATCGGTGGGCATGGCGCGCGCCAGCCTGGAGCACGCTTTGGCCTATGCCAAGGAGCGCAGGCAATTCGGCAAGGCCATCATCGAGCATCAGGCCGTGGCCTTCCGTCTGGCCGACATGGCGACCAAGATCGAGGTGGCCGAGCAGATGGTGCTGCACGTGGCCGCCTTGCGCGATGCGGGCAGGCCTTGCCTCAAGGAGGCATCCATGGCCAAGCTGTTCGCCAGCGAAATGGCGGAACGGGTGTGTTCGGATGCCATCCAGATTCACGGCGGTTACGGCTATCTCGCTGATTTCCCGGTGGAACGCATTTACCGGGATGTGAGAGTCTGTCAAATCTATGAAGGCACCAGTGATATTCAACGGCTGGTGATCTCGCGGGCCCTCGTGGCCGAGGTGTAATGGTTTGGGGGTTTTGAGATGAAAGACATCCTGGTTCACCTGGACGACAGCGAGCGTTGCGCCGTTCGCCTCGATATCGCCGTCGCTTTGGCCAAGAAGTTCTCGGCCAGACTGACCGGTCTGTTTGCCCGCACCGACAGCCATCGCCCCAGCACCGTGGTCCATCAGGCCAGCGAAGCCCTGGCCGCCGCCCGCGCCCAGACCGAAGCCCGCTTCACCGAAGCCACCAAGGCCGCCGGTGTCGATGGCCGCTGGTGGCAGTTATCCCATGGCGAACCCGGCCACGTGGTCAGCGAAACCATGTTCTGCGCCCGCTATGCCGATCTGGTGATCATGGGACAGTTCGAACCCAAGAGCAAATACGTGCCGGAAGAGCTGGTGGAGCACACCATCCTCAATTGCGGCCGTCCGGTTCTGGTCATTCCCAATTCCGGCAGCTTCCCCACCATCGGCGAGCGTATCGCCGTAGCCTGGAATGCGGGCAAGGAAGCGGTGCGCGCCCTGGCCGACGCCCGTCCGCTGATGCAGACCGCCCGGTCAGTCACGGTGCTGTCGTTGCGCGGCCCCCAGGATGCCGCCGCCGCCAACATGGTTCAGGTTCCCCATGTGGATATCATCGATCACCTTGCAACCTGGGGCATCAAGGCCGAATCCGAACGGCTGGCGGGCGAGCATATCGGCAAGATGGACATGCTGCTGTCGCGGCTGTGCGATCTGGGCGCCGATCTGGTGGTCATGGGCGCCCATGGCCATTACGGCCTGTCGCTGAAGCGTGGCAGCGGCACCCGCTATGTCCTGGCGCACATGACCGTGCCGGTGTTGATGTCCAATTGATGGAGCATCAGCGGCGGGTCAGGGACAGCTTTGACCGTCAGGCCTTCATGACCACCATCGGGGCGCGGATGACCGGGTTGGAGCCTGGACACTGCGTCCTCGAAATGGCGTCCAGGCCCGATCTCTGCCAGCAGAACGGCTTCATCCACGCCGGGGCGACCACGGCCCTGGCCGATACCGCCGCCGGGTACGCCGCCTTCTCACTGATGCCGCCGGGCACCGATGTGCTGACCGTCGAATTCAAGATGAACCTGCTCAACCCCGCCAAGGGCGAACGCCTGATCGCCCGTGCCCAGGTCATCAAGCCCGGACGCACCTTGATGGTGGTACGTTCGGACGTGGTCGCAATCACCGGAACGGAAGAAAAGCCGGTGGCGACCATGCTGGCAACCATGATGTGCCTGAAGGAGGCTTAAAGACGGTGCCCCAGCCCGACCACGTCGTCCGCATCGCCCTGCCCGCACCCGAGGACTATCCCGAGGACATCGCCGCCTATTTCGCCAAATGCGACGAAAAACTGGGAATGCGCCCCAACGTGCTGGTGGCCTATACCGCCCGGCCAGAGAAGTTCCGTACTTTCACCCGATTCTACAACCAGCTAATGCTGACAGAGGATTCGGGACTATCCAAGCTGGAGCGCGAGATGATCGCCGTGGTCGTGTCCTCGGCCAACCGTTGCTATTACTGTCTGGTCGCCCATGGTCAGGCGTTGCGCCAATTATCGGGCGATCCGCAATTGGCCGAGATGCTGGCGATGAATTACCGGGTGGCGGAACTGCCTCCGCGCCAGCGCCGCATGCTGGATTTCGCCTGGAAGCTGACCGCCAGCCCCCACGACATCGGCGAGGCCGACCGCCAGGGGCTGCGCGACGCAGGCTTCAGCGACGTCGATATCTTCGACATCACCGACGTCACCGGCTTTTTCAACTATACCAACCGCATGGCCCACGGGTTGGACATGATGCCCAACCCGCAATACCACGCCATGGACCGGGAATAGGGGCTATCCCCGGCCCGGCATCATCCGGCGCAAGATATCGTCTTTGAGAATGATGTGATGGCGCAGCGCCGCCGCCACATGGGCGACCAGCAGCAGGGCCAGCATCCAGCCCATCACTTCGTGGCCTTGCTTGAACACCGATTTGAGGGCATCGCTCTTTTCGACGATGGTGGGCAGCACCAGACCGAACACCGAGACCGCGCGCCCTCCCGATTGCGACAGCAAAACTCCATCCAGCGGAATCGCCAGCATCAAGACATAAAGGGCGACATGGCCGAGCTTGGCCAGAAATTGCTCCATTGGGGGCATGGTCGCGGGTAAGGCCGGGGTGGGTCGGGTCGAACGCCATGTCAGGCGCGCCACCGCCAGAATGGCTATCACAACGCCGAACGCCTTGTGCATCCCGATGATATTGCTGCGAAAGTCCCCCTTGGGAATGGCATCGATCAGATGCCCGACAACCCAAAGGATGATGATGACTGCGGCCATGATCCAGTGCAGGGCCTTGGCGACGGAATCATAGCTATCACTGTTCGGCATGTTGATCTCTCACTCTCGGATTAGCATCGTCTTCGAACCAGCGTGCCAGAAGAGATACCCGGCAGGAATACGGGTGAACACCGATACCGCCAGCGCTTATACCGGCGAGCCACGTGGCGCGGCGGGCCCTGCCCTTGCAGTCTCACCCTCGAACTGAAAAAGTCCGCCGGTATTATAGCCTGACGCCATAGCGGATTGCGCCCCAATGCCGCCCGCCCACCACGATCGGACTGTCGAACTCCTTCAACAGCACGTGCTGGCCGCCGCCCATGTCGCGGGCATAGGTCTGGGCCAGATAGGCCTTGGTGGTACGGGCCGCCAGGATACCGGTGCGATCGTCGAACATGCGGCGGTTGCGGCTGTGCGCGGCATTCCACACCGGATCATCCTTGCGCTGGGGCTCGGAATAAATCCGGTTGTGGGTGGCGATATAGCCGTTGCGGTCGGTGGCGCAGCAGAATACCGCGTCGGGATTGCCCGAAAGCGCCGGTTCGATAATAGCGGGCAGCAGCCGGTCGGTCACATCGGTATGCTTGGCGATGACCTGCATGGGATCGGTGTCTTCCACCGGCACATACTCGTTGTCGAACACGTCCTTCAGATCGATCACCCCTTCGCGCACCGCCCGCTCGAAGGCTTCCTGGACACTGGCGGCGACCTTCTGCGCCACTGCGATATGGGGCAGGTCGCGGGCCTTGGCCGCCTCGATCCCCGCCTCCAGCAGCTTCTTGCTGTCCGAGCCGTATTTCAGGAACTGGCACTGAATGCCCAGGGCACTGCCGAGAACCGCCTTGGCGGGAATGGTGCAGATGCCGGGAAATTCGATGGTGCCGGTCTCGCCCTCCAGCTTGGGGGTTCCGCCCACCACCAGCAGAGCGCCCCGGACTGAAACATCGCCGGTATGGCCGGTGAAGGTCTGACCGGAAAAGGTAGCGACAAACGGCATGGCGGCGGGAATGCGCTCGACCGTGCGGCGATTGCCGCTGTAGGAGGTGCGCAAAATCACGTTCAGCCGCCGTTGCAGCGCGCCGATATCGTGATTGACCAGGGCGGACAACTCGCTGACTTTGCGGGCGGTACTGCCGGTCTGGGCCGCCCCCAGTAGTACCTCCCGAGCAGCATCGGCCACATCGCGGGTGTGGTCGGCGGCTTGAACGGCGCTGGACATGATCTCCGCCGTAGCTGCACGCTGCTCGTCGGCGGAAACCGCCACCTGGCCGGCGATGATGTCCATGTCCTTGATGGTCTCTGCCACTGCCTCGACCGTGGCGACCGCCACCTGGGTGGTCTGTTCGATCTCGCGCGCCTGGGCATTGACCCGCCCGATAGCCTGCTCGGTCTGGTCGGCCAGGCCCTTGACCT
Organism: Terasakiella magnetica; assembly: GCA_902729415.1. Taxonomy (GTDB): domain Bacteria; phylum Pseudomonadota; class Alphaproteobacteria; order Rhodospirillales; family Magnetospirillaceae; genus Phaeospirillum; species Phaeospirillum magnetica_A. The sequence goes on from CACVCF010000002.1 coordinate 48,766, forward strand.
CGCTGGCGACCACGGCAAAGCCTCTGCCCGCTTCCCCGGCGCGCGCCGCCTCGATGGTGGCGTTCAAGGCCAGCATGCGGGTTTGCCCGGCAATGGTCTGGATAAGGGCCGCCACGTCGCCGATGCGGGCGGTGGCCTCGGTCAGCGTCCCGACGCTGGCACTGGCCGCCGCCACCTTGTGGCGGGCCGCGTCGCTGAGTTCGGAGCTGCGCCCCACCCGCGACGAAATCTCGCGCGAGGAAGCCTCCAGTTCCTCCGTCGCTCCAGCCACCGTCTGGACATTGCCGCTGGTGACCTGAATGGACGACGACACCTCCTCGGCCCGAATGCGTAAGCCTTCCGCCGTTTCCAGCAGCTTGGCAGCCCCCTCTTTCAGACGCTCGGCCTGGGTGGAGATTTCGGCGACAGTGGTATCGACTTCCCCCTCCAGCAGTTCGGTCAGAGTGAGCATCTCCTTCTTGAGCTGCTCTTGCGCCCGCCGGTTATTCTCCACCACCTCCATGGCGGAATAGGCCAGCTTGGCCTTCATGGCGCGCAGCAAGACGTTGGAGCGCTGGAACTCGTGAACCTCCTCGCCGGGAATGTCGCAGGAAAGGTCACCCCGGGCGATAATGTCGAAATAGCGCTCCTGATCGGCCAGTGGGCGGCGCAGATAGCGGACCAGCAAAACCGTCAGCACCGAAGCCAGGAGAATGCTGACCGCCAGCACCGACAGACCGAGCCGCATGTGATGAATAAAATCATCCTTGGCGGCGGCGTACTGTTCGGACGAGGCCCGGATCTGCAAAGCCAGCAATTCACTCTGCGCATCGTGGGCGGTGGAAAAAAGCGGCAGCATTCGGCTCGACAGATGGCGGCGCAGTTCCACCGCATCCCCTTTTTCAGCCAGGGCGATGGCGACCTCGAGCCCCTCGCGGACAAAGGTTCCCCGCTCGGCCTGGAAGGTGTCGGCCAGCACCTTTTCCTCATCGGTCAATTTGGCCGCGCGATAGGCCTGCCACACCGCCGTGATATGGCTGGCGTTGGCCCGGATCCGCCCCGCCAGTCCGCTGATCTTGCCGGGATCTTCCCCCAGGTCGATAAGCATCTGCTGGCTGAGTTGGACGTTATAGCGCATGCGATCGACAATATCGGCCAATTGCCCCGCCGGGACGGTCCGATCTTCGTAAACCGCGCGCAAGGCGTCGTTGGAATCACCCATGCCGTCCAGCGCCGTGACGACGCTGAATCCCGCCAGCAGCAGCAACAGTACCAGAATGGCGATCAGCCGCCCGGTGATGCTGTTGAAGGTGCGGCCCAGACGGGCCGCCAGGGTGGTGCTGATCACCCGCCCCTCGCTGACCTTCACATTCTTGGCCTGCCCGGTGCGGACCGCGGCATAAAGGTGCTCGGCGGCCTCGATCTGCTTCCGCGTCGGGGCGGTGCGGATCGAGATGTAGCCGGTGATCTGGCCATTCTCGACCTCGGGCGTGGCGTTGGCGCGCACCCAGTAATGGTCGCCCGACTTGGAGCGGTTCTTGACGATGCCTTCCCATGGCTTGCCCGCCTTGATCGTCGCCCACAGATCGGCAAAGGCCACGGCCGGCATGTGCGGATGGCGCACCAGATTGTGGGGGGCGCCGATCAGCTCTTCCTCGGAATAGCCGCTGATATCGACGAAGGCCTGGTTGACGAAGGTGATCCGGCCGCCAAGATCGGTCCGGGAAACCAATACGGTACCTTCCGGGAGCTCAAGCTCCTGGTCGGTGATGGGTTCATTGAGTCGCATAAAGTTCCCGCCGCCCTATCAATCCCTTTCGAACCCCAGCCCAATTTATGCCAGGGAGGCACGCCGATCCAAGAAAAACATAACATTCAAATACAATGGACTGAGCAGAGATGAAGTCGGCCTCCAGAACGACGAAGCCCAGCTAGATCAGACGATCTAGCTGGGCTTTTCGTTGGTCGGAGTGAGAGGATTCGAACCTCCGGCCCCTGCCTCCCGAAGACAGTGCTCTACCAGGCTGAGCTACACTCCGGTGCCTGCGAGGCGCTTCTTATAGCGCCAAGAGGGGTGGGGCGCAAAGGGATTTTGCAGCGGCGAAGCGGCATTCTTCGCGGGATTCGCCTGCCAGCAAAAAGCCCCACCGGCCAGGGCCGATGGGGCTTTGCGCAACGAGGGGCGAAGCGGAGGTTTTCCGCCTCGCCCACGGTCGATTAGACCGAATAGTACATCTCGAACTCGATCGGATGCGGGGTGTGCTCGAAGCGGTAGACTTCCTCGTACTTGAGCTCGATATAGCTCTCGATGAAGTCCTTGGAGAACACGTCGCCCTTGAGCAGGAAGTCATGGCTGGCCCGGAGGCTTTCCAGGGCTTCACGCAGAGAGCCGCACACGGTCGGAACCTGGGACAGCTCTTCCGGGGGAAGATCGTACAGGTTCTTGTCCATGGGATCGCCGGGGTGGATCTTGTTGGCGATACCGTCAAGACCGGCCATCAGCATGGCCGAGAAGGCCAGATAGGGGTTCGCGCCGGGGTCGGGGAAACGGACTTCGACGCGCTTGCCCTTCGGCGAGGCCGAGTAGGGGATACGGCAGGAGGCCGAACGGTTGCGGGCCGAGTAGGCCAGCAGAACCGGGGCTTCAAAGCCGGGGATCAGGCGCTTGTAGCTGTTGGTCAGCGGGTTGGTGAAGGCGTTGATCGACTTGGCATGCTTGATGATGCCGCCGATATAGTACAGCGCCATGTCCGACAGATCGGCATAGCCCGAACCAGCGAACAGAGGCTTGCCGGCCTTCCAGATCGACTGGTGGACATGCATGCCCGAACCGTTGTCGCCGCAGATGGGCTTCGGCATGAAGGTGGCCGACTTGCCATAGGACGCGGCCACGTTGTGGACAACGTACTTGTAGATCTGGATCCAGTCGGCGGCCTGCACCAGGCCGCCGAACTTGATGCCCAGTTCGTGCTGCGACGACGCCACTTCGTGGTGATGCTTCTCGATGGGCAGACCCATCTCGCCCATCACGGTCAGCATCTCGGCGCGCATATCCACATGGGCATCCACCGGCGGAACCGGGAAGTAGCCGCCCTTGACGCCCGGACGGTGGCCCAGATTGCCCTCGCCGAATTCCTTATCGGAGGATTCGGGGCCATCCTCGCCGCACAGCTCGTAATAGCCCTTGTTCATGCCGACGGAGAACTTGACGTCGTCGAACACGAAGAATTCGGCCTCGGGGCCGAAATAGGTGCTGTCGCCCACGCCCGAGGACTTCACATAGGCTTCGGCGCGCTTGGCGATGGAGCGGGGGTCGCGGTCATAGAGCTGGCCGGTGGCGGGCTCGACGATGTCGCAGTTGATGATCAGCTGCGGCTGGGCGGCGAACGGATCCATCACGGCCGACGAGGCGTCGGGCTTCAAGATCATGTCCGACTCGTTGATGCTCTTCCAGCCGGCGATCGACGAACCGTCGAACATGATGCCTTCGTTCAGCATCTCGGCGTCCACGGTGGACACGTGCTGAGCGGTGTGCTGCCACTTGCCCTTGGGATCGGTGAAACGGAAATCGACGTACTTGACGTCGTTCTCTTTGATCAGTTCGAGGACCTTCTTAACGTCGTCGGACATGGTCAATTCCTGACAGTTGGGATTGAAACGAAACTTAAGGCACTAAACTAAAGCCCCCGGTCCGGTGCCGATACTTCGGCACGCCTGGCCCGGGGGAAATCAAAATCAGATGGCGTCGCTGCCACGCTCTCCGGTGCGGATGCGGATGGCCTCCTCCACCGTCGAGATAAAGATCTTGCCGTCACCGATACGGCCGGTATGAGCCGCCTGCTGGATGGCCTCGACGGCGCGCTCCACCAGATTATCCTCGATCACCAGCTCGATCTTGACCTTGGGCAGGAAGTCCACCACGTACTCGGCGCCGCGATAGAGTTCGGTATGCCCCTTCTGCCGCCCAAAGCCCTTGGCTTCGGTCACGGTAAGCCCCTGGAGCCCCACCTCGTGAAGCGCCTCTTTCACTTCGTCGAGCTTGAAGGGCTTAATGATGGCTTCGATCTTCTTCATGATTTGGCCGTCTCTGAAAAGGCGTTGAACCCGTACCGGGCGCCGGGTGCCGGAACACCGGGCGCACGATTCACTAGAGCGGGCGACTCTTAGCATGCCTCATGCCAACTCGACCACCGTGAAAAGACAGGAAACATGCGGGAACGAGAGAGGCACCCTGCCTTTTTTTCAGGCAACAGAGCCTAATTTTTAAGCAACCCCTTGACTCCCTCCCCTTCGGGGGCCGATCCCTCCGGTTGCCGGGGGTTGGGGTGCGGTGTACTCTGGGTAAAAATAAGGTGAGGCAACCATCGCCCCCCCCGGGAGGAGAGAACAATGGCAAAGGTGTGCAAGATCGGGCTTGCCCTGCAAGGCGGCGGCGTCCATGGCGCCTTCACCTGGGGCGTCCTGGAAGCTCTACTGGATGAAGTGATCAAGGGCAATATGGAGATCGTCGGTGTCAGCGGCGCATCGTCCGGAGCACTGACCGCCACCGCCCTGACCTATGGTTATCATGAAGGCGCGACCCAGCCCGGCCCGGCCTCGGCCAAGACCCGGCGCATGGCCGAACAGGCCCGCGTCAAAATCCGCGAATTATGGGAGACCGTGGCACGCGCCGCCTTCTGGGGCGGCAACCCCTTTGTCGCCGCCATCGGCATGACCCAGGACTGGAACATCGACGACAGCCCGGCGGCACGCTGGGCCGATGTCGCCGCCACCTCCATGCAATCGGTCGACACCAGCCTGGGCGGAACGCTCGGCACGGTACTGCGCGAGGTTCTGCCCGAAATTCCCGCCATTTTCGCCCTGCCCCAGCCCGGCACCCCCATGCTGGTGGTCGCCGCCACCGATGTGGAGGAGTGCCGCCGTCAGTTGTTCATCGACGGCGCCGTCTCGCCCGACGTGATCCGGGCCAGCGCCTGCCAGCCCACCAATTTCCAGACCATAGCCATCAACGATCACCATTATTGGGATGGCGGCTATATGGGTAATCCGCCGCTGACTCCTCTGATCGAGTGCCTGCGCGAGACCGACGCCCACGACGTCATCCTGGTGACGCTGAACCCGTTGCACCGTAGCGGCCCACCCAAGGGGCCGCGCCAGATGCTGGACCGTCTCAGCGAGATCACCTTCAACTCGTCGCTAGTGCACGAGGTCAACGCCATCGAGACCATCAACCGCCTGATCGACGCTGGCATGGTCAAGGATCAGGCGCCCGGCCGCCAACACCCCTATCACCGTGTCAATCTCCACCGCATTCATGCCGACGAGGATATCGCCAAGCTGGGGGTCTATTCCAAGGACGCCCCCGCCTGGGACTTCCTGGTCCATCTGCGCGACCTGGGCCGCGAGGCCTTCACCAAGGCCTGGCCCAGCATCCAGCCCGCCTTGGGCAAAAGCTCGTCCTGGGATACCACCTCGCTTTGCGACAGCATCCTGGCGCGCAAGGCCATCTCAACACGGGAAAAGTAACACCAACGGCAGGAATTCCTTAAATTCTGCCGTCGGGTCCGGCCGCAAAGCGGCCGCGCCCCCCTCTTCCCGCGGGAGGGGGCTTCTATGTCCTGCTCCATGCGCTTGACCGATGGCGGCCGCTCAGTCAAGCTGCCCGCGATGGATGCACAGACACGAAATCTTTCGGCCACAGAACGACTGGACTGGCTGCGGCTTATCCGCAGCGAGAATGTCGGCCCGCGCACCTTCAACCGTCTGCTGGAGCGGTTCGGCAATGCCGCCGCCGCCCTGGCCGCCCTTCCCGACATGGCCAAGCGCGGCGGATCGCGCCGCCCCATCACCGTGTGCGCCAAGGCAGAGGCCGAGCGGGAATTGGCCGCCACCGAGCGGGCCGGCGCCCGCTTGATCGCCACCATCGAACCCGGCTATCCCCGCTGGCTGGCCGCCATCGACGACGCGCCGCCGCTGCTCGGCCTGATGGGCAATGCCGCCACCCTCGCCAAGCCCATGATCGCCATGGTGGGGGCCAGAAACGCCTCGCTCAACGGCCGTAATCTGGCGCGCAGGCTGGCGGCTGATCTGGGCCGCGCCGGGTTGGTGGTGGTCAGCGGCCTCGCCCGCGGTATCGACACCGCCGCCCACCAAGGAGCACTGGCCTCGGGCACGGTGGCAGTTCTGGCCGGAGGCGCCGATGTGATCTACCCGCCTGAGAATGACGGACTGTGGCGTGAAATCATCGAAACCGGCGCCGTAGTGTCGGAAATGCCGGTGGGAACCCAGCCCCAGGCCAGCTATTTCCCCCGCCGCAACCGCATCATCTCGGGGATGGCCCTGGGGGTGGTGGTGGTGGAGGCCAATCTGCGTTCAGGCTCGCTCATCACCACCCGTTTCGCCGCCGAACAGGGACGCGAGGTGTTCGCGGTTCCGGGCTCGCCTTTAGACCCGCGAGCGGCCGGACCCAACGATCTGATCCGCCACGGCGCCACCTTGACGGAAAAAGCCGATGACGTACTCGACGCCCTGTCCGGGCAGTTGCGGCGGCCGTTGGGAGAGGGCAAACGCGATGCTTTCCGCGCCTCACCGGCCGGTATCCCCTCCGATGACGAACTGGCCCGCGCCCGTTCCGACATCACAGAGTCTTTGGGCCCCTCGCCGGTGACGGTTGACGAAATCATCCGCCAATGCCAATTGTCAGCCTCCGTGGTGTCTTGGGTGCTGCTTGAGCTGGAGCTCGCCGGCCGTCTGGACCGCCACCCCGGCAACCGGGTCTCGCTGCTGATCGGCTGAGCCTGACTGCCCTAGCACAGCGATTGGGTACGGATGAAAGTCGTCGTCGTCGAATCCCCGGCCAAGGCCAAGACCATCAACAAGTACCTGGGAAGTGATTTCCATGTCCTGGCCTCCTACGGTCATATCCGCGACCTGCCGGCCAAGGACGGTTCAGTCCGGCCGGACGAGGCCTTCGCCATGGACTGGGAGATCGATCCCAAGTCCGAACGCCACATCAAGGAGATCGCCGCCGCCGTCAAGGGGGCCGAGGGGCTCTACCTCGCCACCGATCCGGACCGCGAAGGCGAGGCCATTTCCTGGCACGTCAAGAAGGTGCTGGAGGAGCGCAAGGCGCTGAAGGGCGTCGAGGTCAAGCGCGTGGTGTTCAACGAGATCACCAAAAGCGCCGTGCTCGACGCCATGCGCAATCCCCGCGATATCGACCAGGAACTGGTGGACGCCTATATGGCGCGGCGGGCTCTCGATTATCTGGTGGGCTTCACCTTGTCGCCGGTGCTGTGGCGCAAGCTGCCGGGCTCGCGCTCGGCGGGGCGGGTCCAGTCGGTGGCGCTGCGCCTGATCTGCCAGCGCGAATCCGAGATCGAGGCCTTCCAGGCCCGCGAATACTGGAGCATCGGCGCCGACTTCCTGACGCCGAAAAAGGCGATTCTGTCGGCCTCGCTCACCCATCTCGACGGCAAGAAGCTCGACAAGTTCGACCTTAACACCGAGGCCCTGGCCCGTGACGCCGAGGCCAAGGCCGCCGAGGCCGAATATGCCGTCGCCAGCGTCGAGCGCAAGCGGGCCAAGCGCAATCCCTTCCCACCGTTTACCACCTCGACCCTGCAGCAGGAAGCCAGCCGCAAGCTGTATTTCGGCGCGGTCAAGACCATGCAACTGGCCCAACGCCTGTATGAAGGCGTCGATATCGGCGGCGAGCATGTGGGTCTCATCACCTATATGCGAACCGACGGCGTGCAGATGGCCGCCGAGGCCATCGCCAGCGCCCGCGATGTGATCGGCAAGGAATTCGGCAAGGAATACGTCCCCCCGGCGCCGCGCCTTTACAAGACCAAGGCTAAGAACGCCCAGGAGGCCCACGAGGCCATCCGCCCCACCGACCTGTCGCGCACGCCCGAACAGGTGGCGGCCTATGTGGACAAGGACCAGTTGCGCCTGTACGAGCTGATCTGGAAGCGCACCCTGGCCAGCCAGATGGCCTCGGCCGAGCTGGATCAGGTGGCGGTGGACATCACCAGCGCCGACCGCAAGATCACCTTCCGCGCCACCGGCTCGGTGGTGGTGTTCGACGGCTTCCTCAAGGTCTATCAGGAAGACCGCGACGAGCCCGAGGACGACGAGGCGGAAAAGCTGCTGCCCGACGTCACCGAACAAGACCCCATGAAGCGCCAGTCGATTTCAGCGGACCAGCACTTCACCCAGCCGCCGCCGCGCTTCTCCGAAGCCAGCCTGGTCAAGCGCATGGAAGAGCTGGGCATCGGGCGCCCCTCCACCTATGCCTCCATCTTGTCGGTGCTGCAGGACCGCAATTACGTCCGCCTTGATGCCCGGCGCTTCATCCCCGAAGATCGCGGCCGTCTGGTCACCGCCTTCCTGGAAAGCTTCTTCGGCCGCTATGTCGAATACAACTTCACTGCCGAACTGGAAAACCAGCTCGACGACGTGTCCGGCGGCCAGCTTGAGTGGAAGGTGGTGCTGGACCAGTTCTGGAAGCTGTTCTCGGCCTCGGTGGACGACACCAAGGACCTGCGCGTCACCCAGGTGCTCGACGCCCTGGACGAGCTTTTAGGGCCGCATTTCTTCCCCGCGCGCGCCGACGGTCACGACCCCCGGTCCTGTCCCACCTGCACCGCCGGACGGCTGTCACTGAAGCTGGGCAAGTTCGGCGCCTTCATCGGCTGCTCCACCTACCCGGAATGCCGCTTTACCCGTCCGCTGACCACCGGCGGCGAGAACGGCGCCGCCGACGAAGTGCGCGAAGGCCCCAAGGAATTGGGCACCGACCCCGTATCCGGCCTGATGGTCAGCCTGCGCAAAGGCCCCTACGGCGTTTACGTCCAATTGGGCGACGAGACCACCATCAAGGCCGAACCGGCGCCCGAACCCGATCCTGCCGCCGCCCCGGCCAAGGGCAAGAAAGCGGCCAAGCCCAAGGCGGCCAAAGCCCCAAAGCCCAAACGGGTCTCGCTGTACCGTGGATTGGAGCCCGGCGCCGTCACCTTGGACATCGCCTGCCGCCTGCTGGCCTTGCCGCGCGAAGTCGGCACCCACCCCGAAACCAAAAAGACCATCAGCGCCGGTGTCGGACGCTTTGGCCCCTATCTGGTTCATGACGGCGCCTATAAGTCCCTGGCCAAGGACGACGACGTCCTGACCATCGGCATGAACCGCGCCATGGAGCTGCTGTCCCAGGCCAAGGGCCGGGGTGCCGCCACGCCGCTCAAGACCCTGGGCGAGCACGACGGCAAGCCCGTCACCCTGCACGAGGGTAAATACGGCCCCTATGCGTCGTGCAACGGCGTGCATGCCACCCTGCCCAAGGGCACGGCCCTGGAGGCGGTAACCCTGGCCGAAGCTTTGGCCCTGATCGCCGCCAAGGCTGCCAAGGGACCGGTCAAGGGCAAGAAGGCCGCCGCGCCGAAGAAGGCTGCCGCCGCGCCTAAGAAAGCCGCCGCACCCAAAACGGCCGCAGTCAAGAAACCGGCAGCAAAGAAGGCGCCCGCCAAGGCCAAAAAGGAAGACTAGCAGGGTGAAGCCCGCCAACAGCATTCTGTCGTCGTTCGGCACCACCATCTTTGAAACCATGTCGCGACTGGCCCAGGCCCATGGCGCGATCAATCTCGGCCAAGGCTTCCCCGAGGGGCTGGAACCCGCCGATGTGATCGCCAAGGCCGCCGAAGCGGTCACCAGCGGCCCCAACCAGTACCCATCCATGATGGGCACCCCGGAGCTGCGCGCCGCCATCGCCGCCCACGACAGACGCTTCTACGGCATGGACCTCAATCCCACCACCCAGGTGATGGTGACCTCGGGCGCCACCGAGGCGCTGGCCGCCTGCCTGTTCGGCCTGATCGAGCCCGGCGACGAGGTGGTGCTGATCGAGCCGCTTTACGATTCCTATCTCCCCATTATCCGCCGCGCCGGGGGCATCCCCCGGCTGGTGCGGGTGGCCCCGCCCGCCTGGGATCTCCCGCGTGAGGCCCTGGCGGCGGCGTTCTCCGAGCGCACCAAGCTGATCATCCTCAACTCTCCCACCAATCCGGCGGGCAAGGTGTGGACCCAAGACGAGCTGGACTTCCTGGCCGGGCTGTTGCAACGCTTCGACGCCTATGCCGTCTGCGACGAGGTCTACGAGCATCTGGTCTATGACGGGCGGCGTCATATTCCACTGATCACCCTGCCCGGTATGGCCGAGCGCTGCCTGAAGATCGGTTCGGCGGGCAAGATCTTTTCCCTGACCGGCTGGAAGGTGGGCTGGGTCATCGCAGCGCCCGCCTTGCTGAACCCGGTGGCCAAGGCCCATCAATACCTGACCTTCACCACGCCTCCCAACCTTCAGACGGCGGTGGCCTATGGCCTGGGCAAGGATGATGCCTATTACGACGGCCTGACCGCCATGCTGGCGGCACGGCGCGACCTGCTGGCCGAAGGACTGGCCGGGGCAGGGTTCCAGGTGCTGCCCACCGGCGGCAGTTATTTCATCACCGCCGATTTCAGCCGGTTGGATTTTCGCGGCGGCGACGAGGCCTTCTGCCGTCACATCACTGAAAAAGCGGGGGTGACCGCCATTCCGGTCAGCGCGTTCTATCAGAGCAAGGACGTCACATCCTTCGCCCGCTTCTGCTTTGCCAAGACCGAAACCGCCATTTCCGAGGCAATCGATCGTCTCCGGCGTTTTTTCCTACGTTAATGCCTTGACGACACAGGCCGGAGTTCGCTACACATGCGGCCTCCTCGGTGGCGGGTGTAGCTCAGTTGGTTAGAGCGCCAGGTTGTGGTCCTGGATGTCGTCGGTTCGATTCCGATCACTCGCCCCATCCCCCCTTCTTCGTAAAATAACGCCGCAGGCCCTCGGGCGTTGGGTGTCAGTGCCCGCAGGTGCAGCCGCCACCGCACTCGTCGTCATCGGTGACCGGTGCCTGATCGCCGACACGAAAGATGGCGCCCTGATAGACCCGCACGGTACGGCCCCCATGGGTGACCTCGACGCATTTGCGGCCCTCGTCATCGGCGATAAGCTCCATGCCGAGATCGCCTTGCTCGATCGCCGCGATCACCTCGCCCTCGCCAATATCGAGCGCCTTGGCGACAGAGCCGATCAGGGCATTGATCTCATTGAACATTTCGCGGTCGTCCATGGTTCCTCCGCCAGCAGGACTTGAAGGAGGCGGACAATAGCGTTTCGCGCCATCGCCTGTCACGCGCGCTCTTGGTGGATCGGCGCTTCGGTGGTTTACTACCCTCTTCCAACCAAAGGGACGGGCGCCATGAACGAAAGCCTCCACGTCAAAGTTTCCGGTGCCGTCGCCACGGTGACGCTGAGCCGTCCCGAGGTTCATAACGCCTTTGACGCGGTGCTGACCGGCAACCTCACCCAGGCGTTCCAGAAACTTTCCGTCGCCGATGCGGTGCGGGTGATCGTGCTGGAAGGCCGGGGGCCGAGCTTTTGCGCCGGGGTGGACATCGCCTGGGTCAGCCGTACCGCCGGTCAGGATGCGGCCGAACACCAGCGCGACGCCATGCAGATGGCCATGATGCTGGACGCCATCGACCGCTGCCCCAAGCCGGTGGTGGCCATGGTCCACGGTGCCGCCCTGGGGGGAGGGGCCGGTCTGGTCGCGGTGGCCGACGTCGCTATCGCGGCGGAAGAGGCCAGCTTTGCCCTGTCGGAAGTGCGCCTGGGCATCGCGCCGTCGCTGATTACGCCCTATCTCGCCGCCGCCATGGGGGCGCGGGCCTGCCGCCGCTATATGGTGACGGGGGAACGCTTTGACGCCCGCGAAGCCCTGCGCCTGGGATTGGTCCACGGCGTCGTCGCCGCCGACAAACTGGCCAGCGCCCGCGATCATGTGGTCGAGGCCTGCCTGAAGGGCGGCCCCAAGGCCCAATCTGCCACCAAGGAACTGATCCGGGTGGTGGAGGACAGCCCCATGGGGCCGGACCTGATGCGCTATACCGCCACCCATTTCTGTGATTTGCGCACCTCGGAGGAGGGGCGCGAGGGCCTTGCCGCCTTCCTGGACAAGCGCAAGCCCAGCTGGGGATAAACAGCTACGCCTCTGCCACCACGGCCCGGTACTGGAGAAAACCGTCCGCCGCGCCGCAGGCGGTAAAGCCGCAGGCCTCGAACAAGACTCGGCTGGCGGAATTGGCCGGGGCGATTTCAGCCACCAGCGTCACCGCCCCTTTGCGGGCGGCCAGATCGCGGATGCCCGCGGCCAGCACCCGGCAGCCCAGCCCCCGCCCCCGGAAGGCCGGAGCCACCGCGATGGAAACCAGCCAGTCCCCATTCTCTGTCTGGTCGAAGCGGACCATCCCCGCCTTGCCGCCGGGCATCTCGGCCAGCAGCAGCAGCCGTGCCGGATCGGCCAGGACTCGGGCCAGCCATGCCAGATGGGGGGCCAGGGCAACCTCGCCCCGGTCCTTGGAATTGGTGCGGGTCAGGGGATCGTTGCGCCAAGAAAGCAGATCAGGGCCGTCCTCGGGAACGGCGCGGCGCAGGGCCAGATCGTCGCTTTCCAGCGCCAGCAGCATCTCGGCCAGCCGCCCGGCACCGTCACCGTCGCACAGGGCCGCCGCCTGTTCGGCCATGCGCCGCAATGCCGTCCCGTCTTTGGCCAAACGGACGAGAGCCCGGGCCATGGCGGCGGGATCGAGGCCGCAGACATCCGCCGCCCCCGCAAGCGCCAGCCCCCGCGCCACCTCGCGCTGATTGTCGGCGCTGACCACGGTCAGGCTGGGCAGCCCCAAGCAGCAGCGCTCCCACGCAGACCCGCCCGACGCGCCGATGGCAAGGTCGGCAGCGGCCAGCAGCGCGGGCATGTCACGGGCATCGAGGCGCATCTCGGCGGGGGGATCCAGCCGGGCGGCACGGGTGCGCACCTCGTCCAGATGCGGTGCGGCGCCGCCCATCACCACCACCACCCGACATTTGAGATCGGCCCGAGCCAGGGCGTCGAGGGCAAGGCTGGTGGCATTGGCGGGGTCTGTCCCCCCCAGGCTGACCAGAATGCTCTCCACCGTCTCCATCCGGCGGCGGCGTTCCAGAGCCATGGGCCGGGCCTGGGCGAATCCCGGACGCAGCAGGCCGTGGAATGGCCCCGTCAGCACGCGGGCGCCCGGCGGCACCAGCGCGGCGTAGTCCTCCGCCCGGCGGCCCGCCGTCTGGTCCAGCAGCAGGTCGCAGGCATGATTGCGGTCGGCAAGGTCGTCAATCACCGCGATCCGCCCCGCCCACGACCGCAAGGGCTGCTCATAGGCCTCATCCAGGCCGTAATGATCCACCACCAGCCAGCGGGGTGGCGCCACGGCGGCCATCAGGGCCTGAGGGTCGCCCCCCTGATCATCGGCAAGGTTGGTGACGGGGAAGCCCGAATCTTGCAGTGCCGGGACGGTGGCCAGGGTCTCGGACCCGCAGGCGAAGCGGCAGTCCCGCCCCCGCCGCCGCAAGGCCTCGGCCAGGGCGAGACAGCGCATGACATGGCCCACTCCCAGGCCGGGACTGGCATCGGCGCGAAACAGGATCACTCAAGGACATCCTTCTCCAAGCCCCATAGTCTAATCCCAAATCTCGGTGATCGGAACCGATCACCGAGCCCCTCGATCGGCGGGCGGGTTTCTCCGCACCCATTGCCTCCCGCGGCACGAATCCCGCGGCCCCTTGGGCCTAACCAAAGGTTCGATGAGCCATCCTCATCGAGCCTTGGTCGAATCCCTGCCTTGGCGCTAGGATATGTCGAATTTCCCAGCCTCCGGTGGAGAGCCCGCCCGTGTCCGAGACTCCGTTTTGCATCGCTGGCCGTGCCATCGGCCCCGCCCATCCGCCTTATGTGGTGGCGGAAATGTCAGGCAATCACAATGGCGACATCGCACGCGCCTTCGCCATCATGGAGGCCGCCAAGGCCGCCGGGGCCGACGCGGTCAAGATCCAGACCTATACGGCCGACACCATCACCATCGACCATCACGGCCCCGGCTTCGTCATCGACGGCGGGCCGTGGGGAGGCCGCAGCCTCCACGACCTCTATGCCGAGGCCCACACCCCCTGGGATTGGCACGGCGCCCTGTTCGCCAAGGCGCGCGAGCTGGGCATCACCTTGTTTTCCTCACCCTTCGACGCCACCGCCGTGGACCTGCTGGAGCAGTTGAACGCCCCCGCCTACAAGGTGGCGTCGTTCGAGCTGGTGGACCTGCCCCTGATCCGCCGCATCGCCGCCACCGGCAAGCCCATGATCATGTCCACCGGCATGGCCCATCTGGGCGAGGTCCACGAGGCGGTCACGGCCGCACGGGACGGCGGATGCCGCGATCTCATGCTGCTGCATTGCGTTTCGGGCTATCCCTCCTCGCCCGCCGAGGCCAATCTGCGCACCCTTCCCCATCTGGCCCAGGCCTTCGGCGTCCAAGCCGGATTGTCTGACCATACCCTGGGGGTGGCGGTCTCGGTGGCGGCGGTGGCCTTGGGCGCGGTGTTCATCGAAAAGCACTTCACCCTGGCCCGCGCCGATGGCGGCCCCGACGCCGCCTTCTCGCTGGAGCCCGAGGAGATGAAAGCCCTGGTGAGCGAATCCCACGCCGCCTGGGCCGCCCTGGGGCGTGTGTCCTACGACATCGCACCGTCCGAACAGGGCAATCTTCAGTTCCGCCGGTCGCTGTACGTCGTCAAGGACATCAAGGCGGGGGAGGCCTTCACCCCGGCCAATCTGCGCTCGATCCGGCCCGGCTGGGGCATGGCGCCCAAGCATCTGCCCGATGTGCTGGGGCGGGCGGCGTCCCGGCCCCTGGCCCGCGGCACACCGTTATCGTGGGATATGATCGTGCTCTAACGTGCCGATGAGAGGCCGAGCGCCCTGCCTCAGCCCAGCAGACCGTCGATTTCCAGCTGGGCCATGGCCCGGTCGGAGCCGTGGATGATGGCATTGGCGCAATCCATCAGGGCCTGGGCGGCGCGGCTGATGGCTTTGACGTGCTCGGTGACCAGACCGGGGTCGGCACCGGCCACGATCTCCTCCTCCAGCTTATTGACGCCCCCAAGAATAAGGGTGTTGAGCTGGTTCAGGGTTTCCTCGAACGGTCGGCGGAACTTGGTGGGCACCCGCTCATAGGCCTCGATGGCCAGAAGCTTGTCCTTGAACGACGAATCGGCGAAGTGCTCGGGATAGCTCTTGGGCTGCCAGAACTTGCACTCCTCGATCATGTCCGGCATATCCGGGACCATGTCGAGCAGCATCACGATCTCATTGAAGTGATTGAGGTAGTCAGTGGCAAGGAGAGTCTGGCTGCTGATATTGGTGCCGTCAACCTTGGCGGCAAATTCCTCAAAGCCCGCCCGCTCTTCCGGCGGAATATCCGAATCCGTCACCACCCCTCCTCATTCCCCTGGCGAAACCCCCGCAGCCCCATCCTTGCGCCATGACGGCAACAATTTCAAGAGGCCTTCTCGCTTATACCCGATGATAGGGATGCCCGGCCAGGATGGCCTGAGCCCGCCACACCTGCTCTGCCAACAAGGCCCGCACCAGCATGTGCGGCCAAGTCATCCGCCCCAGGGACAGCAGCAGGTCGGCCCGGTCGCGCACCGCATCACCATGGCCGTCGGCGCCGCCGATCAGAAAGACCAGATCACCGGTTCCGCCGTCGCGCCAACGGCCCATACAGGCGGCGAACTCCTCCGAGCCCATGTCGCGGCCCCGCTCGTCCAGGGCCACCACCACCGCGCCCGCCGGGACCGCGCCCAGCAGCAATTCGGCTTCGCGGGTCTTGAGCTGAGACCCCGTCAGGGGGCGCTTCTCCTCGACCTCCTTCAGGATCAGCGGCGGCGACAGGCGGCGCAGATATTGGCGGAACAGATCCTGCTCCGGCCCAGCCTTGGCCTTGCCGACCGCCGCCAGCAGCAGCCGCATCAGCCGTCCTTCATGGCCGCGGCGCGCACCGAAGCGGCGGTGGGAGCATCGGCCTTGGCCTCCAGCGCGCCCCACATCTTTTCCAGGTTGTAAAAGGCGCGGACCTCGGGCCGGAACAGATGGACGATGATGTCGCCCCCATCCACCAGCACCCAGTCGCACTGGGCCATTCCCTCCATGGCGACGGCCTGACCGGCATGCTTCAGCGCTTCCTGCACGTGATCGGCCATGGCGCCAACTTGACGCGCCGATTTGCCGCTGGCGATCACCATGTGATCGGTGATGGAGGTGCGTCCCTTGAGGTCGAGAACCACGATATCCTCGGCCTTATGATCTTCCAAGGTGGCGACCACCAGATCGGTCAGGCTGGGGGTCGGCGTGGCGGTGGAGTGGGCTTTGCTGGGAATGATAGGCTCCTATGGATTGTTGTTTCGCGCCCGGATGGCGGTGGAAGAGGCGGGATGCAGCCGGGTATGGAGGAAAACCCATGCCGGGGGTTGTTTCTCACTCAGGGACCGCGCGCCGTCAGGGGTGCCGCGGCTGCGCGAAAACCGGCGGGCCACCTTGGTGGCCAATGCCTGCTGAGAATAGGGGCCGCGCGCCAGAATGGCAACCGGCACGGCCCGGAAGATGCGGGGCCACCGCGCCCAGCGATGCATCTGGGCCAGATTATCCGCCCCCATCAGCCAGACGAAGCGGGTTTTGGCAAAGCGCCGCCGCAGCGCCATCAGGGTGTCGGCGGTATAGGCGGTGCCCAGACGCGTCTCGATGGCGGTGGCGCGGATGAAGGGATGACGCGCCGCCACCCTGTCGGCCGAGGCCAGACGCACCGCCAGAGGCGCCATGCCCGCCACCGGCTTCAAGGGATTCTGGGGGCTGACCAACAGCCACACCTCATCCAGCGCCAGCAGGCGCAACGCCGTCTCGGCCACATGGGCGTGGCCCTCATGGGCGGGGTTGAACGACCCGCCCAGAAGGCCGACCCGCACCCGGCGGCGATCGCCCCAGGGATTGGGAGGAAAGTGGGTCACCCCGGCCGCACCTGCCCATTGCCGCGCACCACGTATTTGAAGGTGCAAAGCTGCTCGACCCCCACCGGGCCACGGGCGTGCATCTTGCCGGTGGAGATACCGATCTCGGCCCCCATGCCGAACTCGCCGCCATCGGCGAACTGGGTCGAGGCATTCCACAGCACGATGGCGGAGTCACAGCCATTGAGAAACGCCGCCGCAGCCGCCTCATCCGTGGCGATGATGGCCTCGGTATGGTGCGAACCGTGGCTGTTGATGTGCTCGACCGCCTCATCAACGCCGTCAACCAGCTTCACTGCGATGATGGAATCCAGGTACTCGGTCCGCCAGTCCTCGTCGGTAGCGGGCCGGACGCGGGTATCGGCCGCCTGGGTCGCCGCGTCGCCGCGCACCTCGCACCCCGCCGCCAGCAACGCCGCGACCAGGGGCTTCAGATGGGTGGCGGCGGCGGCCCTGTCCACCAGCAGGGTTTCGGTAGCGCCGCACACGCCGGTGCGCCGCATCTTGGCGTTCAGTACCACGTTTTTCGCCATCTCCAGATCGGCGGAACCATCCACATAGGTGTGGCAGATGCCTTCCAGATGCTGGAACAGCGGGATGCGGCTTTCCTCCACCACGCGGGCCACCAGCGACTTGCCGCCGCGCGGCACGATGACGTCGATATACTCCGACAGGCGCAGCATCAGCCCCACCGCTTCGCGGTCGGTGGTGGGCACCATCTGCACCGCATCCATCGGCAGAGCAGCGATGGACAGCCCGGCCACCAGGGCGGCATGAATGGCCCGCGACGAGTGATAGCTTTCCGAGCCGCCGCGCAAGATAGCGGCGTTACCCGATTTCAGGCACAGGCCAAAGGCGTCGGCGGTCACATTGGGACGGCTTTCATAGATGATGCCGATGACCCCCAGCGGCACCGCCACCCGGCTGATCTCCATGCCGTTGGGCCGGGTCCATCGCGCCAGCACCCGGCCCACCGGATCGGGCAGCGCCGCGATATCCTCCAGCCCCTTGGCCATGGCCTCGATACGGGCGTCGTTGAGCATGAGGCGGTCCAGCATGGCTGCGGACAGCCCCTTGGCCGCCCCCGCCGCCATGTCGGCGGCATTGGCGGCCCGGATGGCGGCGGCGTCATCGCGCAAGGCGGCGGCGGCGGCGCGCAAGGCCTTGTCCTTGGCCGCGGCGGGCGCCTGGGCCAACGTATACGCGGCGGCGCGGGCGTGGCGGCCAAGGTCGGTCATCATTACAGAAAGCTCGGTACTCATGATCTTGATCTCACGTTTTGCGTCGGTCAGATTACTGGATCGCCGCCTTGGATTCCAGGCGGCGGCAATGACCGGCGGCGGCCTGAGCGATGGCGGCGGCGAAAACGGCGCGATAGGGCTCGGAGGTGATCACCTCCTCGTCGGCGCGGTTGACGATGATCCCGGCCTCGACCAGCACCGCAGGCATGGCAGCCTGACGCAGCACCGCCAGATCGTCGAAACGATAGATCCCGCGCCCGACATCTAAAAGCGGCCGGTTCTCACCGGGAATGGCCTCGGCGTGATGCAAGCTGGGCGACAGCCCCGCCGCCGTCAGCCCGTCACCCAGATCTTCGGCCACCTTCAGGCTTTCAGCCACGGCCGGGTTGCGCCCTGATACGAACAGGCCGAAACCGGAAAAGACATCGGAATAGGCGCGGTACGCCCCCTTCCACTCCCAGGTGGATTTATAGCCGTCCTGCACCGAATCATGATGCAGCGAGACCAGCAGGCTGGCCCCGGCCGCCTGGGCACGACGGGGACGCTGGGCCAGTTCGGCGATATCGCCGTGGGCATTGATCACGACGGCGGCGATTTCGGCCCGGTCCAGCGCCGCCTTCACCCGCTCCGTCAAAGCGATGTTATAGACAAGTTCGGGCACGCCGCGGGCGCTGATCTCGCCCGGTGCCTCGGCATAATGGCCGATATCGAGAGCAATCAGGCAACCGGCCCGGGCGGGAAGCGGCAGCAGCAGGATGGTGGCAAGGATGGTGGACCGGAGCACGTCATCCCTCCATCACCAGATCGTCGCGGTGGATGATCTCGTCGCGGCCGCGAAAGCCCAGGATGGCTTCGATCTCGCCGCTTTTACGCCCCATGATGGCGCGCGAATCGGTGGCGGAATAGGCCACCAGCCCCCGCCCGAGAATGCGGGCGGCGGCATCCTTGACCAGAACGCAATCACCCCGGTCAAACTCGCCGTCCACCGTCACCACCCCGGCGGGCAGCAGCGAACGGCCGGATTGCAGCGCCTTGACCGCGCCATCGTCGAGCACCAGCGTCCCGGCGGGCTTCATGGAGCCGAAGATCCATTGCTTGCGCGCCGTGCGCGGTTCGGACTGGGGGATGAACCAAGTGCAGCGCCCCCCATCCTCGATAGCCTTCAGCGGATGCAAGGTCTCGCCCCGGGTGATGGCCATGCGGCAGCCCGCCGACAGACAGATCTTGGCCGCCACCAGCTTGGTCACCATGCCGCCCGAGCCATAGGCCGAGCCGGGATCACCCGCCATGGCCTCGATCTCGGGAGTCAGCTCGCGCACTTCGGGAATGAAACGGGCATCGCTGGTCTTACGCGGATCGGCGGTGTAAAGCCCATCGATGTCAGAAAACAGAACCAGCGCGTCGGCCGACACCATTTGGGCGACGCGGGCGGCGAGACGGTCGTTATCGCCCACCCGGATTTCGGCGGTAGCGACGGTGTCGTTCTCGTTGATCACCGGCAGCGCCCCCAGGCGCAGCAGGGTGTCCAGGGTATTGCGGGCATTGAGATAGCGGCGGCGGTCCTCGGAATCCTCCAAGGTCAGCAGCACCTGGGCCACGGTGATGTGGTGCTTGGCCAAAGCCTCCTGATAGGCATGGGCCAGCCGGATCTGTCCGGTCGCGGCGGCGGCCTGTTTTTCTTCCAGCTTCAAAGGCGGTTTAAGGCCAAGCTGGCGCCGCCCCACCGCCACCGCGCCCGAAGACACCACGATGACTTCCTGCCCGCGTGCCCGGCAGGCGGCGAGATCCGCACACAACGAGTCGAGCCACGACCGGCGGATCTGGCCGGAGGCTTCGTCCACCAGCAGCGACGAGCCGATCTTGATGATCAGCCGCCGGGCCTTGGACAACAGACTCATTCTTCGACGCCCTCCTCGGCCTCGTCTTCATCCCCGTCGATATCGTTCCAGATCCATTCACCGTCGGGGCCGTAATGGCCGTCCTCGGCGTCATCCTCATCCGCCTCGGCATTCTTGCGGAAGGTGGGGGTCGAGCGCTTGCCCGCGCCGAAGGTGGAGCTTGCCGCCAGCACGGCAGGCTCTTCCTCGCGGGCGATGCGGATATGCTCGAACAGACGCGCCAGAACCGGCTTCAGGCCCACACCAGATACGCCGGACATGGGGAAGACCTCGGCGCCACACGCCTCGCGCAGGGCCTCAAGCTTGGCCTCGATATCATCCGAGGTCAGCGAATCGCACTTGTTCAGTGCCACCACTTCCGGCTTCTCGTCGAGCCCGCCGCCATAGGCCGACAGTTCGTGACGGATGACGCGATAGGTCTCGGCCACGTCGTCCTCGGTGCCGTCGATCAGATGCAGCAGCACCCGGCAACGCTCGATGTGACCCAGGAAGCGGTCACCGATCCCAGCACCCTCGTGGGCACCCTCGATCAGGCCGGGAATGTCCGCAATGATGAATTCCTCGTCACCCAGGGTCACCACCCCCAGATTGGGGTGTAAGGTGGTGAAGGGATAATTGGCGATCTTGGGACGCGCCCGCGTCACCGCCGCCAGGAAGGTGGATTTGCCCGCATTGGGCTTGCCCACCAGACCGGCATCGGCGATCAGCTTCAACCGCAGCCAGATCCAGGCCTCTTCCCCGGGCCAGCCTTCATCGGCGCGGCGCGGTGCCTGATTGGTCGAAGACTTGTAGTGCATATTGCCAAAGCCGCCGTCGCCCCCACGCTTGAGCACCAGACGGGTTCCGGCGGTGGTGAGATCGGCCAGCACCGTCTCCTTGTCCTCGTCCAGCACCTGGGTACCCACCGGCACCTTCAGCACCACATCGTCGCCTTTGCCGCCGGTCTTGTTGCGGCCCTGGCCGTGATGGCCCTTCTGAGCCTTGAAGTGCTGCTGATAGCGGTAATCGATCAAGGTGTTGAGGTTGGCGACGCATTCCAGGATGACATCGCCGCCGCGCCCGCCGTCACCGCCGTCGGGGCCGCCGAACTCGATATGCTTCTCGCGGCGAAAACCGACGCACCCGGCTCCGCCATCGCCGCTTTTCACAAAAATCTTGGCCTGATCGAGAAACTTCATGGCAATGACTCTGCCCGGATAAGGGGAGGCGGAAAACGAAAAAGGGGAACGGCGAACCGTTCCCCCTTTCCACATGCAAACAGGTCCGGGAACGGCGCTACTCGGCAGCCTCCGGCAGGGGCTCCACCACCACGTAGGTGCGGCCCTCGGCCTTGTGCTTGAATGCGACCTTGCCCTCGACCTTGGCGAACAGGGTGTGATCGGTACCCATGCCCACATTGGTGCCAGGATAGAACTTGGTGCCGCGCTGGCGAACAATGATGTTGCCGGGAATCACCAGCTCGCCGCCGAACTTCTTGACGCCAAGCCGCTGACCCGCGGAGTCGCGACCGTTGCGGGATGAGCCGCCAGCCTTTTTATGAGCCATTTTCTAGTCTCCTCGTGTCCGCGAACGGCAATCAGCCAGCGGAAATATCGGTGATGCGCAGGATCGTCAGGTCCTGACGATGGCCGTTCTTACGGCGCGAATTCTGGCGGCGGCGCTTCTTGAAGACGATGATCTTCTCACCGCGGGCCTGGGCGACCACGGTGGCCTTCACCTGGGCACCGGCAACCACGGGGGCACCGATCTTCTCGCCGACCATCAGCACCTGATCGAGCACGACCTCGGAACCGGCCTCACCAGCCAGCTTTTCGACGCGAATCACGTCGTCCTTGGCTACCTTGTACTGCTTACCGCCGGTCTGGATGACTGCGAACATGACGATTCTACCTGAGCAAAAGAATTTAGCGACGCGCGGAGTTGTGCCCCGTGCGAGAGGGCCGAACTATACTCACGCGCACATGAGAGTCAACGGCTTTTACGCCACATCGGCCAAAGGCACCGATCCCACCACCATGCGGGCGAAATCCTGCCCCCACGAGGATATCTCGGATTCGACCAGATCGAACTTGGCATGCAGACGCCCGCGCTCGACATCCTTGACGGTGGCGGCGAGTTTGCGGCCCAGTCCGGTGATGCTGACCTCAAGGCGACTACCCGCCCGCAAGGTGCCAAATTCGCCGGTGGCGGTAAAGCCGCCCTCGGAGCAATTGCCCAGCCGGGCCTCCACGGAAACCCCACCCGCCGAGAGGACACACTCCCGCTCCAGCCGATAGCGTGGCTTGTGGCGGCGGTTGACCTCCTTGGTCGCGGTCCGGACCACCCGGATCAAAACCTCCCGCAGGTGGTCGATCCCCCCGGCTACCTCGCCGGAAACCACACCGACCTCGGCGGCGCGCTCGCCGGTGGAGCGGGCCTCGTCGGAGACGCGAGCAATGCGTTGGGCCACCTCATGGGCGGCGTCGGAGGTCTGGGCCACGTTGCGGGCGATCTCCTGGGTGGCGGCGCCTTGCTCCTCCACTGCGGCGGCGACGGCGCCCGAGACCCCCTCGACCTCGGTGATGGCCGAGGTGATTTCGCGTACGGCGGCAACGGCCTCGTCGGTAGTAGCCTGGATAGCGGCAATCTGAATGGTGATCTCCTCGGTCGCCCGCGCCGTCTGGTTGGCAAGGGTCTTGACCTCGTTGGCAACCACGGCAAAGCCCTTGCCCGCCTCGCCCGCCCGTGCCGCCTCGATGGTGGCGTTCAGGGCCAGCAGGTTGGTCTGCGACGCGATATCGGCGATAAGACCGGCCACCTCACCGATGCGCCCCACCGTCTCCGATAGCTGCATGATCGTGTCCTGAGCGCGGGTAGAGGCGGAAACCGCACTCCCCGTCACCTGGGTGGCGGTGCCGATCTGGCCGGAAATCTCGCGGATCGAGGCCGAAAGCTCCTCGGCGGCGGCGGCCACGGTCTGGGCGTTGGCCAAAGCCTGAGAAGCGGCGGCGGCGACGCTGGTGCTGTTGTCACCGACCGCACCCGCCGATTGCGCCATATCTTCGGCGGTCCCGGCCATGCGGTTGGTCAGAACCGCAATCTGCTCGACGGCGGCGCGGGTCTCACGCTCGACGGTTTCGGCCATGGCCTGAAGGGCGGCGACCTTGTCGCGCTCGGCCTGCTTGCGGCTTTCCTCCTGCGCCACCCGCAGGCGGTCGACCTCGATCAGCTCCTCCTTGAACTTTTGAACCGCCTGCGACATCACCCCCACCTCGTCGCCTCGGTCCTGGGCGGGAACCACCACGGACATATCGCCCTTGGACAAGGCCTGCATCACCCCGGTCATGGCCTGGAGCGGACGGTAGATGGACTGGGCGATGGCGGTACCGATCACCACCATCAATCCGAAACCGATCAGCATCACCGTACTCATGGCGTGGTTGGCGGCCTGGGTGATGCGCTCGGCCTCGGCCTTGGCGGCGGCCATGTCGGTGCGGGCGGCGGTTACCACCGACAAGATGACCGGCTGCACCTCGGCATAGGACTTGCTCATGGTGGTCGCGGTCGTGGCGGCGCCAAGGATGGCGGCGGCAGCGGCTTTGAAATCGCGGTGATAGGCCGCCATGCGCTCCAGCACCGCCGGGCGCTCGGCCGCCGGAACCTGCGAGGATGCGATGGCCTTTTCGAATTCAGCCACCCGCTTGCCAAGCTCATCCACCAGCTTGGGGTCAAGACGGGCGAGGAAATCCTTCTCGTGGCGGCGCATCATCAGCATCAGCACGGCCAGGCGCAGGTCATCGTTGGATTTAAGGATACTCTCGACCTCGTGCACCGAAGCGCGCAGCGCCCCCATCAGACCCTCCTTCTCGGTCAGTCCGACACGGGTCTGCTCGCCAGAGACCTTGAGGAAGGCCTCGACATAAACGCCAACCCCCTTGCGTACCATCTCCACCTGGGCGCGGCGGGGATCACCTTCGGCCATGGCGGCGGCGATGGCATCCAGCCTGGCGTTGGCGTCAGCCACAGACCGGGCGTGCTCGTCCGCATATTTGGCATCCTTGCGCAGCAGGAAGTCTTTTTCCTGGCGGCGGGCGCTAAGCAAGGCGGAATCAAGCGATGCCGCCTGCTGGGCGACGGTGGTCTCGCGCGCCAGAACCGCATTTGCGGCATCGGAGCGGGCCTGAGCCCCCCACAGCACTGCAATGGAGCCTCCCAGGATCAATCCCGCGAGAACCACCAAAGACCCGATCTGAACCTTCAAAGAAAACCGCGACAATACACGCTGCATCATCCCCCCCCGTCGAATGCCGACTCACCCCAGAGCCAATATAGCCATCAGGTGAATACCTCAGATGCAGCATTGCATACCAGACATGCAAAAGTGATACGCGCATGTCATAAATCTGTAATGCAAGCCTTCTCAACCTTACGGGCGGGCAGCCGATCGAGGATGGCCCTGCGCTCTGTTTCGCTGGCGGTTTTCCAGGCCTTGATCTCGGCGATGGTACGCTGACAGCCTTCGCACCAGCCGGTGTGCGGGTCGATGCGGCAAACCGAGGTGCATGGAGAATTGAACAGTTTCAGGGGGGGAGCAGCCACGTGGAACCTCCAGATTCTACATTTTCCATATAAGGGGCACTCCATTGCCGGAAAAGGCCTCCGGGCGTATCCTTGAGATCGTTGCAAAGGAGGTGTCGGCATGCTGCACGGTAAGGTATTGGTGGCCCAGGGCGGCGGCCCCACGGCCGTGATCAACCAATCCATGGTCGGCGCCGTCCTGGAATCGCGCAAGTTCCGCAATGTGGACTTGGTCTACGGCGCCCATCACGGGGTGCGCGGCATCGTCAACGAGGAGTTCATCGACCTCACTCAGGAAACCAGCCATAACCTGGAACTGGTGGCCCAGACCCCATCTTCGGCGCTGGGCTCGACGCGGGACAAGCCCGACCTGAAGTACTGTCAGGAGATCTTCAAGATTCTCCAGGCCCACGGCATCGCCTATTTCTTTTATATCGGCGGCAACGATTCCTCGGACACGGTGCGCATCGTCAGCGAGGAGGCCCACAAGGCGGGCTATCCCTTGCGCTGTATCCACATCCCCAAGACCATCGACAACGATCTGGTCCTGAACGACCACACTCCGGGCTTTCCCTCGGCGGCGCGCTTCGTGGCCCAGGCCTTCATGGGCGTCAATCTGGATAATTCCGCCCTGAAAGGGGTCTATCTGGCGGTGGTGATGGGCCGCAACGCAGGCTTCCTCACCGCCGCCTCGGCACTGGGTAAGAAATTTCCCGAAGACGGCCCCCACCTTATATATGTCCCCGAGCGCACGTTCTCGGTGGACAGCTTCCTGGCGGACGTCAAGGCCACCTATGACCGCTATGGCCGCTGCGTCGTCGCGGTGTCGGAGGGCATTCACGATGAGAACGGCGCCCCCATGATTACCAAACTGGCCCAGGATGTGGAAAAGGACGCCCACGGCAATCTCCAGCTTTCGGGCACGGGCGCCCTGGCCGACCTGCTGTGCGAGGAGATCAAGTCCAAGCTGGGGATCAAGCGGGTGCGCGGCGACACCTTCGGCTATCTCCAGCGCTCGTTCATCGGCTGCGTTTCCGACGTCGACCAGCGCGAAGCCCGCGAAGTGGGCGAAAAGGCGGTGCAATACGCCATGTGGGGGGCGGTGGACGGCTCGGTCACCATTCAGCGCACCGGCTTTTATTCGGTCGATTACAAGCTGTTGCCGCTGGAGATGGTGGCGGGCAAGACTCGGGTGATGGACGAGCATTTCATCGCGCCGTCAGGCACCGACGTCACCGACGCCTTCCGCATGTATCTGCGTCCCCTGCTGGGTTCGGGCATGCCCGATGCCTTCCGTCTCCGAGGCCATCCGGTACCGAAGATTCTGAAAGGTTGAGACAACTTCCTTGCCTCGGTCACGGTTTTCGCTATAGTACGCCTCAGACACATTCTTATTCTCCCGCTCGACGGGATTGTGAGGGTGGGCCTTTGGCCCACTTTTTTCGTTTTTTAGGGACTAAAAGGTCGCAAGACGGTATGGATCTTCAAAGCCGTTTGGAGGCCCTGATCGCGCCATCCTTGGACGCCATGGGCTACGAGTTGGTGCGGGCGCAGCTGCAAGGCAAGCAGCGGCTCACCCTTCAGGTCATGGCTGACCGTAAGGATGGCGCGGTGATGGCGGTTGAAGATTGTGCCGACATTAGTCGCTCGCTTTCGGCCCTGCTTGATGTCGATGATCCCATTCAGGGGGCTTACACCCTTGAAGTCAGCTCGCCGGGTATTGACCGGCCGTTGACCAGGGCCAAAGATTTCGCGCAATGGGTCGGCTTTGAGGCCAAGCTGGAATCGATCCAGCCGATCGAAGGGCGCAAGCGGTTCAGGGGCAAGCTGCTGGGTCTGGACGAGGCGGGTAATATCCGCCTTGCCATCGAGACCGGAGAGGTGGCTATTCCTTTCGCCGACGTCAGAGGCGCCAAACTGGTGTTGACCGACGAGCTGATCGCTGCGACCACCCAGAATCAGGAAGACTGAGGACGAATTAGGACGATGGAACGGATCGCAGCACTTCCCCGCCCCGAACTTCTCCAGGTAGCCGACGCCGTCGCCCGCGACAAAGGCATCGACCGCGACGAGGTTCTGGAAGCCATGGAGCAGGCCATTCAAAAGGCCGGCCGCTCCAAGTATGGTCACGAGCACGACATTCGCGCCCATATCGACCGCAAGACCGGCGAAATCCAGCTTGCCCGGTATATCGAGGTGGTCGAGGAGATCGAGAACGAGGCGACGCAGCAGACCCTGAAGCAGGTTCTGCGCAAGAATCCCGGCGCCCAGGTCGGTGACTTCCTGGTCGATCCGCTGCCGCCCATCGATTTTGGCCGCATCGCCGCCCAGACCGCCAAGCAGGTCATCGTCCAGAAGGTGCGCGACGCCGAGCGTCAGCGCCAGTTCAACGAATACAAGGACCGCGTCGGCGAGATCAGCAATGGCCTGGTCAAGCGCGTCGAGTTCGGCAACGTCATCGTCGATCTCGGCCGGGCCGAGGCACTGTTGCGCCGCGACGAGCTGATCCCGCGCGAGACCTTCCGCACCGGCGACCGCGTGCGGGCCTATATCTACGACGTCCGCCAGGAAGCTCGTGGACCGCAGATCTTCCTGTCGCGCACCCATCCTGTGTTCATGGCCAAGCTGTTCGCCCAGGAAGTGCCTGAAATCTATGACGGCATCATCGAGATCAAGGCGGTCGCCCGCGACCCCGGCTCGCGTGCCAAGATCGCGGTGCTCAGCCACGATTCCTCCATCGACCCGGTCGGCGCCTGCGTCGGCATGCGCGGCTCGCGCGTGCAAGCGGTGGTGGCCGAGCTGCAGGGCGAAAAGATCGACATCATTCAATGGTCGCCCGACGTCGCCACCTTCGTGGTCAACGCCTTGGCCCCCGCCGAAGTCACCAAGGTGGTGCTGGATGAGGAAGCCGGCCGCATCGAAGTGGTGGTTCCCGACGATCAGCTCAGCCTCGCCATCGGCCGTCGCGGCCAGAATGTGCGTCTGGCCAGCCAGCTGACCCAGTGGAACATCGACATCCTGACCGAGGCCGAGGAATCGGAGCGCCGCACCGAGGAATTCCGCTCGCGCTCGAACATGTTCATCCAGGCTCTCGACGTGGACGACGTCATCGCTCACCTGCTGGTGACCGAAGGCTTTTCGTCGGTCGAGGAAGTGGCCTATGTGCCGCAAGAGGATCTGGCCGAGATCGAAGGCTTCGACGAGAATGTCGCCGACGAACTGCAGACCCGCGCCCGCACCTTCCTGGCCGAGCAGGACGAACGCTATGACCAGATGCGCAAGGACATGGGTGTCGAAGACGCCATGGCCGGAATCGAGGGTCTGGCTCCCGCCATGCTGGTCAAGCTTGGCGACAAGGGGATCAAGACCCTGGACGACCTCGGCGACCTGGCCAGCGACGAACTGATCGATATCGTCGGCAAGGACGCGCTGAACGAGGACGAGGCCAATGCCGTCATCATGGCGGCGCGGGCCCACTGGTTCGAGGGTGAAGGCTGAAGCCGGTCCCGGAGGGCGGGATCATGCCACAAGCAGAGCCCCCCGAAGAGATCGAAACGGACGGCGCCGATCCCGGTTCCGTCCCCGAGAGTGAGGACACGGGACCGGAGCGCCGGTGCATCGTCACCGGCCGCAAGGCCCCGAAGGATGAGCTGCTGCGATTTGCGGTAGGGCCGGATGGCACGCTTTTTCCCGACCTCGGGCATGTTCTGCCCGGTCGGGGATTCTGGTTGAGCGCTCATCGGGATGTGGTAAATACAGCCGTGACCAAGCGGCTGTTCTCTCGGGCGGCTCGCCGCGCGGTGAGTGTGCCGGAAGGTCTGGCCGATCGGATTGAGGCGTTGCTGTTGCGGCGCTGTCTTGATGGATTGGGACTGGCGCGCCGCGCCGGGCATGCGGTCTGCGGGTTTGAGAAGGTGTGTGCCGAAGTCCGGTCTGGACGCGCCGCCCTTGTTCTTGCCGCCCGCGACGCCGCAGGTGGTGGCCGCGAAAAGGTCCGTGCCCTGGTTGCGGGCCGTGTCCCGGTCCTTGAAGTTTTCTACGGAGCCGAGCTTGGCGCCGTTTTCGGCCGTGATGAGGCCGTACATGTTTGTTTGTCCCCGGGTAAGCTGGCCCGTCGCCTCCGCGAGGATGCGACGTTGCTGGGCGGCTTTCGCGGTGACACCCCGGCAGACCCGACGCAGGCAGGCTGACGGGATCTGTTTTTTCGGTGGCTCGGGTGCCGCCATTCTGTCCGCGTGAGAGACGAAGTCGTACATGAGCGATTCCAAGGATCAAGATCGTAAGACGCCGCTGAAGCTGTCCCAACCGGGCAAGCTGGAGCTGAAGAAGACCGTCGAAACCGGCCAGGTCCGGCAGAGCTTCTCCCATGGTCGTTCCAAGACCGTGACGGTTGAGGTCCGCAAGAAGCGCACCTTCAGCAGTGCTGGCGGCGCCATGCATGAGATCAAGGACGGAGCCAGCCATTCGGCGGCCGAGGCCGATCTCGCCGCCGCCGTCGCCAAGGTCGAGGCGGCCGCCAAGGCCGTCGATGTCCATGACCTGACCAACCACGAAAAGGCCGCCCGCGCCAAGGCGCTTCAAGAAGCGCTCCGCGCCGAGGAAGACGCCCGCCGCCGCGCCGAGGAAGAGGCTGCCCGCTTCGCCCTCGAAGAGGAGGCCCGGCGCTTCGCCGAGGAAGAGGCCCGCGTCAAGGCCGAGGAAGACGCCCGCGTCAAGGCCGAAGAGGAAGCCCGTCTGGCTGCCGAGAAGGCGCAATCCGCGTCGGCAGACAGCGCTGCCGCTCCCGCTCCGGCGGCTGCCCCCGCCCCCGCCGTCACGGCGGCTCCTGCTCCCGCTCCGGTCCCCCCTGCCGCGGCTGCAACCGCCGCCGCTCCCGGCCCCGTGGTCGCCGCCACCTTGTCCCCCGCCGATGCCGCCGCCGCCCGTCAGCGCAGCGAGGAAGAGGAAGAGGAAGAGGAACGCGCCAGGAAGCGTGCCGCCGCCCATAAGCCCGCCCCGGTCAAGCGCAACGAACCGCGACGCCGCACCGGCAAGCTGACCATCACCGACGCGCTGACCGACGACGACCGCTCCGAGCGGGGCCGTTCGCTGGCCGCCGTCAAGCGCGCCCGTGAGCGTGAGCGCCTCAAGCACATGCAAAAGGGCTCGGAAAAGGTGATCCGCGAGGTCATCGTCCCCGAATCCATCACCGTGCAAGAACTGGCCAACCGTATGGCCGTCCGTGGCGCCGACGTCATCAAGACCCTGATGCGCATGGGCGTGATGGCCAACATCAACCAGAACATCGATGCCGATACCGCCGAGTTGGTGGTGACCGAATTCGGTCACAACATCAAACGCGTGTCGGAAGCCGACGTGCTGGTGGGCCTGGAGGGTGAGCAAGACACCGACGAGGTGCTGTTCTCGCGTCCGCCCGTGGTCACCATCATGGGCCACGTCGATCACGGCAAGACCTCGCTGCTGGACGCCTTGCGCGAAACCGACGTCGTTTCCGGCGAGGCCGGCGGCATCACCCAGCACATCGGCGCCTATCAGGTGACCATGAGCACGGGCGGCAAGATCACCTTCATCGACACCCCCGGCCATGAAGCCTTCACCGCCATGCGCGCCCGCGGCGCCAAGGTGACCGATATCGTGGTGCTGGTGGTGGCCGCCGACGACGGCATCATGCCGCAGACGGTGGAAGCCATCCGCCATGCCCGTGCGGCGCAGGTGCCGATCATCGTCGCCATCAACAAGATCGATAAGCACGAGGCCAATCCCGACCGCGTCCGCCAGGAACTGCTTCAGCACGAACTGGTAACCGAGGATCTGGGCGGCGACGTGCTGGCCATCGAGGTTTCGGCCAAGAAGCGCCTGAACCTGGAAAAGCTGGAAGAAGCCATCCTGCTGCAGGCGGAAATCCTCGACCTCAAGGCGAACCCCGAGCGCGCCGCCCAAGGCGTGGTGGTGGAAGCCAAGATGGAAAAAGGCCGTGGCTCCGTCGCCACCGTCCTGGTCCAGAAGGGCACCTTGCGGGTTGGCGATGTGTTCGTGGCCGGTGCCGAATGGGGCCGCGTCCGCGCCCTGGTGGATTTCCACGGCACCTCCCTCAAGGAAGCCGGCCCCTCCTGCCCGGTCGAAGTCCTGGGTCTGCAGGGCACGCCGTCGGCCGGTGACGATTTCGTCGCCGTCGAAGACGAATCCCGCGCCCGTGAAATCGCCAGCTACCGCCAGCGCATGGACCGCGACGCCAAGGCCAAGCTGGCCCAGCGCGGAACGCTGGAACAGATGTTCTCGGCCATTAAGTCGGGCGAAGCCAAGGAACTGCCGGTCGTCATCAAGGGCGACGTGCAGGGCTCCATCGAGGCCATCGTCTCCACCGTCGAGAAGATGGGCAACGAAAACGTCAAGGTGCGCGTGCTGCACGCCGCCGTGGGCGCCATCAACGAATCCGACATCACACTGGCCAAGGCCTCCAACGGCCTGCTGATCGGCTTTAATGTCCGCGCCAATCCCCAGGCCCGCGACATGGCCCGGCGCGATGGTGTCGATATCCGCTACTACTCCATCATTTACGATGTGACCGACGACCTGAAGAAGATGCTGTCGGGCATGCTGGCACCGGTGCTGCGGGAACGCTTCCTGGGTTACGCCAACATCCGCGAAGTCTTCAACATCACCAAGGTCGGCAAGGTTGCGGGCTGCATGATCACCGAGGGCATCGTCAAGCGCGGGTCCAAGGTTCGTCTGCTGCGCGACAACGTGGTCATCCATACCGGCGATCTGGCTCAGCTCAAGCGCTTCAAGGAAGACGTCAAGGAAGTGCGCGACAGCTACGAGTGCGGCATGTCCTTCACCAATTATGAAGACATCCGGGTCGGTGACGTTATCGAGTGCTTCGAGATTGAGGAGATCGCGGCTACCCTTTAGGGGGAGCTGCGACTTCCACCTCTCGAACACCGGAGGAAGCCATGCCCAGGGGTAACAAGCCTCCGTCCCAACGCCAATTGCGCGTTGGCGAGGAACTGCGCCACGCCATCGCTACCGTGATCGAGCGTGGCGAGTTCCGCGACCCTGATTTGCAGGGCCGCGCCATCACCATTACCGAAGTGCGGGTCGGCCCCGATCTTCGCAACGCCACCGTGTTCCTGGTGCCTTTGGGCGGCGGAGACGTGGCGCCGATCCTGGCGGGGCTGAAGCGGGCCAAGTCGTTCCTGCGTCACGAGATCAGCCGCATGGTGCAATTGCGCGCCGTCCCCGATCTGTGGTTTCAGTCCGACGAGACCTTTGACGAAGCCAACCGCATCGACGCCCTGCTGCGCAGCCCGGAAGTGCAGCGCGACATCGCCCCGCCCCCGCTGGAAGGTCGGACC
Source organism: Terasakiella magnetica (assembly GCA_902729415.1). Taxonomy (GTDB): domain Bacteria; phylum Pseudomonadota; class Alphaproteobacteria; order Rhodospirillales; family Magnetospirillaceae; genus Phaeospirillum; species Phaeospirillum magnetica_A. Next base: position 80,747 of record CACVCF010000002.1, read on the forward strand.
GATTTCGATCAGCCCGACGGCGAGGATGACGGAGAGTAATGGCCCGTAAGCGCAAGGGCACGCCGATCCATGGCTGGCTGGCCATCGACAAGCCGCTGGGCCTGTCCTCGGCCCAAGTCGTGGGCAAGGTGCGCTGGCTGCTCAACGCCGCCAAGGTCGGCCATGGCGGCACCCTTGACCCTCTGGCCACCGGCGTTCTGCCCATCGCGCTCGGCGAGGCCACCAAGACGGTGTCCTATGTCATGGACGGCAGCAAGACCTATCGCTGGCGGCTGCGCTGGGGTCAGGCCACCACCACCCTCGACCGCGAAGGCGAAATTACCGAAACCTCGGACATCCGCCCCGACCGTGCCGTCATCGAAGCCGTTCTTGGACGGTTCGAGGGTGCGATCGAACAGATTCCCCCCGCCTTCTCAGCCATCAAGGTCGATGGCGAGCGCGCCTATGATCTGGCCCGCGCCGGGGAAGAGGTGGAGTTGAAATCCCGCATCGTTCACATCGAATCCATGCGGCTGGTGGATCTGCCCGATGCCGACCATGCCGTGTTCGAGACGGTTGCGGGCAAGGGCACCTATATCCGCTCGCTAGCGCGCGACATCGCCCAGGCGCTGGGGACCTGCGGCCATGTGGCGGAACTGCGCCGCATCGCCTGCGGCCCCTTCACCGAGCAAAACGCGATTTCCCTTGAAACTCTCGAAGAGCTGGGGCATGGTCCCGGCCCTCGGACCTTTCTACTTCCCATCGAGACCGCGCTGGACGACATCCCGGCCCTGGCCCTGACGGAAAGTGAGGCCCGGCGCCTCCAAAGCGGCTGTCCCGTCTCTGTTTTGCACGTGGCAGCCCGGCATCCACAGACCCGTTTCGCGGCTGGCACAATGTGCCGCGCCATGGACGGCAAGCGGATGGTGGCGCTGGCGCGTATCGAAAGCGGAGAAATCCGCCCGGTGCGCGTGCTTAATCTCACCAATGAACAAGGAGTTGACGATGTCGATCACGCCTGAACGCACCCAGGAGCTGGTTAAGGAATATTCGACCAAGGAAAACGACACCGGTTCCGCCGAGGTCCAGGTCGCTATTCTGTCGGAGCGCATCCGCAACCTGACCGAGCACCTGAAGGAGCACAAGAAGGATTTCCACTCGCGCCGCGGCCTGCTGATCATGGTCGGCCAGCGTCGTCGCATGCTCGACTATATGAAGAGCAAGGATCAGAAGCGTTACGAGACTCTCATTGCCCGTCTCGGCCTGCGCAAGTAAGGCCAGCTTCTGCGATAATCGGCCGGGCGTCGGCCGGGACGGAACCCGCGTGGGGATGGCTTCACGCGGGTGTCCGCATTTGTATTCTATGACGCCGGGACCGGCCGCAATCCGGCGGTGGTCCTAAGGAAAAGGAACGACTTAATGTCGATGTTCAATGTACACCGCAAGGAAATCAACTGGGGTGGCCGCAAGCTGGTCATGGAGACGGGCAAGGTTGCCCGCCAGGCCGACGGCGCCGTGATGGTGACTTATGGCGAAACCACCGTGCTTTGCACCGTGGTCGGCGCCAAGAGCCAGAAGCCCGGTATCGATTTCTTCCCGCTCACCGTGAATTACCAGGAGAAGGCATTTGCCGCGGGCAAGATCCCCGGTGGCTTCTTCAAGCGCGAAGGCCGTCCGAGCGAGAAGGAGACCCTGGTCTCCCGTCTGATCGACCGCCCCATCCGCCCGCTGTTCGCCGATGGCTTCCGCAACGAAGTCCAGGTGGTCTGCACCGTGCTGTCGCACGATCTTGAGAACGACCCCGACATCGCCGCCCTGGTCGGCACCTCGGCGGCCCTGACCATTTCCGGCCTGCCCTTCATGGGCCCCGTCGGCGCCGCCCGCGTCGGCTATGTTGACGGCAAGTACGTGCTGAACCCGCTGGTCGGCGACATCGCCAAGGGTGATCTCGATCTGGTGGTCGCCGGCACTGTCGAAGGCGTGCTGATGGTCGAATCCGAAGCCAAGCAGCTGTCGGAAGAGATCATGCTGGGCGCCGTGATGTTCGGCCATCGTGAATTCCAGCCGGTGATCCAGGCGATCATCGATCTGGCCGAGGAATGCGCCAAGGAGCCCTGGAACCTGCCGGAGCCGCCCGCCGAAGTGGCGGTGGTGACCCAGAAGTTCGTGACGGCGGGTATCCCCGCCGAACTGGGCGAAGCCTACAAGATCGTCAAGAAGCAGGACCGCTATGCCGCCGTCGGCGACATCAAGAAGAAGGCCCTGGCCCTGCTGACCGAGGCGCCCGAGCTGGCCGTCGCCGGTGGCATCTTGAAGCACCTGGAATCCGACGTGGTTCGCGGCAATATCCTGAAGACCGGCATCCGCATCGATGGCCGCGACACCAAGACGGTGCGCAAGATCGAAGTGGAAGTGGGTGTTCTGCCCCGCGCCCATGGCTCCGCTCTGTTCACCCGCGGTGAGACCCAGGCCCTGGTGGTCGCCACCTTGGGCACCGGCCAGGACGAGCAGATCATTGATCAGCTGGCGGGCGAGTACCGCGAGCATTTCATGCTGCACTACAACTTCCCTCCCTACTCGGTGGGCGAAGCCGGCCGCATGGGCTCTCCCGGCCGCCGTGAAATCGGTCATGGCAAGCTGGCTTGGCGTGCCATGCGCCCCTGTCTGCCGACCAAGGAATCCTTCCCCTACACCATGCGCGTGGTCAGCGAGATCACCGAGTCCAACGGCTCGTCGTCCATGGCCACCGTGTGCGGCAGCTCGCTCGCCATGATGGATGCGGGCGTTCCCCTGCCCCGGCCGGTGGCCGGTATCGCCATGGGCCTGATCAAGGAAGGTACCGATTTCGCGGTGCTGACCGACATCCTGGGTGACGAAGATCACCTCGGCGACATGGATTTCAAGGTGGCCGGTACCGTCGATGGCGTGACCGCTCTCCAGATGGACATCAAGATCACCTCCATCACCGAGGAGATCATGAAGATCGCTCTGGGTCAGGCCAAGGACGGCCGTATCCACATCCTGGGCGAGATGAACAAGGGCCTCGACCATGCCCGTGATTCCGTGTCCGGCAATGCCCCGCGCATCACCACGATCTCCATTCCCAAGGAGAAGATCCGTGAAGTGATCGGCACCGGCGGCAAGGTCATCCGCGAAATCTGCGAGCAGACCGGCGCCAAGATCGACATCGACGACGACGGCACCATCAAGGTTGCCTCGGTGGATGCCGATGCCGCCCAGCGCGCCATCGACTGGATCCGCGGCATCGTCGCCGAGCCGGAAGTGGGCGTGATCTACAACGGCAAGGTCGTGAAGGTCGTCGATTTCGGCGCTTTCGTGAACTTCCTGGGGTCGCGCGACGGTCTGGTCCACATCTCGGAACTGGCCCGCGAGCGCGTCGCCAAGACCGCCGACGTGGTGTCGCAGGGCGATACCGTGAAGGTGAAGGTTCTGGGCTTCGACGACCGCGGCAAGGTGAAGCTGTCCATGAAGCAGGTGGATCAGGCCACCGGCGAGGACATCTCCGCCCAGCTTGAGGCCGAAAAGGCCGAGCGCCGTAAGGACTAAATCGGCGCATCCACAGCGTCCGATCGTTAGGGAAGGGGCTCGTCCGGCAACGGACGGGCCTTTTTCTTTGGCCTTAATGACGGTACGAACAAAGAAATCTTAACCATTCCAGCCCCTAAAATATCAGCTCTATCACCCCCGTCGGAGGATGACCGATCTTATCCGACGGTCGAACCATTCGAATATGCAGGGGGCTCCCGTGACGCTGCTCAATACCTTCCGCCAAGACGACATCAAAGACCGGCTGGCAGGAAAGTCCGTGCTTGTCACCGGCGGCACCGGCTCTTTCGGCAAGCAATTCGTCCGCACCGTGCTGGAGATGGGCACAGTCAGCCGCCTGATCGTCTTCTCCCGCGATGAGCAGAAGCATTTCGACATGATGCGGGATTTCAACGACCAGAAATATCCCGCCATCCGCTATTTCCTGGGCGATGTCCGCGATCTCGAGCGCTTGCAGATGGCCTTCCGCGGCGTCGATATCGTCATTCACGCCGCCGCGCAAAAGCATGTGCCCCTGGCCGAGTACAACCCCACCGAATGCCTGCGGACCAACGTCTGGGGCGCCGAGAACGTGGTCCGCGCCGCCCTGGATAACGGTGTCGAAGCGGTCATGGCCCTGTCGACCGACAAGGCTGTCAGCCCGGTCAACCTCTATGGCGCCAGCAAGCTGGCGGCGGAAAAAGTGTTCGTCGCCGCAAACAATCTGAGCGGCCAGGGCAAGACCCGTTTTGGCGCCGTGCGCTATGGCAATGTGGTCGGCTCCAAAGGCAGCGTGGTGCCGTTCTTCCGCAGCCTGATCGCCCAGAATGCCGACCATCTGCCCATCACCGACGCCCGCATGACCCGGTTCTGGATCACCTTGCAACAGGGTGTGAATTTCGTGCTGTCCAGCCTGTGCCGGATGCGGGGCGGCGAGATCTTCATCCCCAAGATTCCCAGCATGAAGATGACCGAGTTGGCCCGCACCATGGCACCCGATCTGCCGCAAAAGATGGTGGGCATCCGCCCCGGCGAAAAGCTGCACGAGGTCATGGTCAACGAGGAAGAGGCCCGCACCACGGTGGAACTGGCCGATCGCTATGTCATTCACCCCATGCTGTCCTATTGGTCAGAGGCCGAGTCCGAAGGCACACCGGTGCCGGAAGGCTTCCGCTACGCCAGCGACACCAATGATTGGTGGCTGTCCGAGCCGGAATTGCTGGGCATGATCAGCCAGATGGAGCTGTAACCATGATGCGGCGCCTTCCTTACGGGCGTCAGCTTATCGAGGACGACGATATCGCCGCGGTGACGGCGGTGCTGCGCTCGGATTGCCTGACCACCGGCCCCGCCACCACCGCTTTCGAAGCCCTACTGGCCGAGACCGTGGCCGCCCCCCATGCCATCGCCTGCTCATCGGGCACGGCGGCGCTGCATCTGGCAGCGCTGGCCCTGGGGCTTGGCCCCGGCGACAAGGTGGTGGTGCCGACTCTCACCTTCCTCGCCACCGCCAATGCCGCCCGCTATGTCGGGGCCGAGGTGGTGTTCGCCGATGTGGATGCCGGGACCGGCCTGCTGACCCCCGCCACCCTGGCCGAAGCTCTGGTCCGCGCCGGAGACGGGGTCAAGGCGGTGTTTCCGGTCCATCTCAACGGCCAGTGCTGCGACATGGCCGCCATCGCCGCCCTGGCCCGCAGCCATGGCCTGAAGATCGTCGAAGACGCCTGCCACGCATTGGGCAGCCGCCAGCACGGCCAGCCCACCGGCGCCTGTACTTTTTCCGACATGGCGGTCTTCTCGTTCCATCCGGTCAAAACCGTGGCCATGGGGGAAGGCGGCGCCCTGACCACCCGCGACGACGCCCTGGCGCAGGCGCTCCGACGGTTGCGCAGCCACGGCATGACCCGCGACCCGGCCGAATTCCTGGTGCCTGACCAGGCCTTCGACGCCGAGGGCCAGCCCAATCCCTGGTATTACGAAATGGCCGAGCCCGGCTTCAACTACCGCGCCAGCGACATTGCCTGCGCCCTGGGCGCCAGCCAGTTGGCCAAGCTGGACCGCTTCATGGCCGTCCGCACCGCCCTGGTGGCAGCCTATGACCGCGCCTTGGCGCCGCTGGCACCGCTGGTCCGCCCCCTGCCTCGCAGGCTCGATTGCGTTCCCTCCTGGCATGTCCAGGTGGTCAAGATCGACTTCGCAACGGCGGGCAAAAGCCGCGCCCAAGTGATGCGCGCCTTGCTGGCGGAAGAAATCCTGACCCAGGTGCATTACCTGCCGGTCCATCGCCAACCCTATTACCGCCACCTGTCACCCGGCCTGTCACTGCCGGGGGCGGATGGCTATTACCAGTCCTGCCTGACCCTGCCGCTGTTCGTCGGCATGGAGGAGTCGGATGTAACACGAGTCTGCGCCGCCCTGGCCCGTGTGCTGGATATCTCGCCATGATCGGCGTGCTTGGCCTGGGCAGCATCGGCCTGCGCCATGCCCGCAACGCCCTCGCCCTGGGCCGCGAGGTGATGGGCTGCGACCCGTCACCTGAACGTCGTGCCCTCCTGGCGGCCGAAGGTGGCCGCGTCACTGCCGACCGCGCCGACCTGCTGGGCAGTGTTAACGGGGTAGTGATCGCCACCCCCTCCGACCGTCACGAGGATGACCTCGCCGCCGCCATCGCCGCCGGATGCCATGCCCTGGTGGAAAAGCCCATCGGCCACCGCGTCGGCTGCCTGCCCGAAATTCTGGCCGAGGCCGAGGCCCAGGCCGTCACGGTGGCGGCCGCGCTCAATCTGCGCCTGCACCCCGCCGTAAGCCGCGCCAAGGCGGTGCTGGACGAGGGAGGACTGGGAACACCGCTGTGGGCCGCCTTCACTGCCGCGCTTTATCTGCCCGATTGGCGGCCGGGGCAGGACTGGCGCCAGGGCTATGCCAACGACCCTCGCACCGGCGGTGCCATTTTCGACTACATCCATGAGTTCGACCTCGCCTGTCATCTGCTGGGCGAGGCCGAAGCCCTGGCCTGCGCCGCCCGCTGCTCGGGCACCTTGGGGTTGGAGTCCGAAGACATGGCCGACGCCATCCTCAGGCATGCCGACGGCTGCCACTCCACCATCCATGTGGATTACGTCACCCGGCCGCGCCTGAGGGTGTTCCAGATCAGTGGTACCGGAGGGCGCATCGAGGCCGACCTCGACCGTCGCACCTTCCGCCACCTCGATCCCACCGGCGCCATCGTAGAAGATCTGAGCTTCCCCGGCAGCTATGGCGATGATTACATCACCGAGATGGAAGCCTTCCTCGCCTGCATGGGGGGGGCAGAACCCGTCTGCGGTGGGGCCGAGGCCCTGGCCGTACTTCGCACCGTTCTTTCCGCCCGCTCTCTCGCAGGGTTGCCATCATGACCGCCATCGCCATTATCCAGGCCCGTTTTTCCTCCACCCGCCTGCCCGGCAAGGTGCTGCTGCCGTTGCGGGGGCGGCCAGTGCTGGACTGGGTGGTCAAGGCGGCCCAGGCCATTCCCGGCGTCACCAAGGCGGTAGTCGCCACCAGCGTCGATCCCTCCGACGACGCCATCGCCGCCTATTGCGCCACCCAGGGCATCACCTGCCATCGCGGGCCGCTGGACGACGTTCTTGCCCGCTTTCTACTGGCGGCACGGGCCGAAAAGGCCGAATTCGTGCTGCGCATCACCGGCGATTGCCCCCTGCTCGACCCCCAGGTGGGGGGCGAAGTGCTGGCGCTGCTGCGCCGCAGCCGGGTCGCCTATGCCAGCAACGTCAACCCGCCGTCCTGGCCCGACGGCACCGATTGCGAAGCCTTCACCATGGCGGCGTTGGAACAGGCCGCCGCCGAAGCCACCCGCCCCGCCGACCGCGAGCACGTCACTGTGTTCATCCGTGACCGCCGCCACGCCTTCCCCCAAGCCAACGTCAATTGCCCATTGCCGGGGCTGCACCACGAGCGCTGGACCCTGGACGAGGAGCGCGACCTGCGCTTCCTTGAAGCCGTCACCGCCCGCCTGCCTGCAGGCGACCACCCCGCCTCCTATCTGGAGGTGCTGACCCTCCTCGATGCCGAACCATCCTTGCGTGACCTCAACAAAGCCATCAGCCGCAACGAGGGGTTCACCGCCACCCTGCGCAAGGAAGCCGCCCCGCCCTATAACGGCACAAAAAACAGCACCGCCTTCCTCAAACGGGCGGAAAAGGTCATTCCGCTCGGCAGTCAGACCTTCTCCAAAAGCCGGATTCAGTACCCCGAGGGCGCTCCCATGTTCCTGACCCACGGCCAGGGAAGCCGGGTGTGGGATCTGGACGGCAATTGCTATGTGGACATGGTGTGCGGCTTGTTGCCGGTGGTGCTGGGCTATCAGGATCCGGACGTGGACGGCGCCATCCGCGCCCAGCTCAACGCCGGCATTTCCTTCAGTCTGGCCTCGCCACTGGAAACCGAGCTGGCTGAACGGCTGGTCGAGCTGATCCCCTGCGCCGAAGCCGTACGCTTCGGCAAGAACGGCACCGACGCCACCAGCGCCGCCATCCGCCTCGCCCGCGCCTTCACCGGGCGCGACCATGTGGCGGTGTGCGGCTATCACGGCTGGCAGGACTGGTATATCGGCGCCACCACCCGCAACAAGGGGATTCCCGGCGCGGTCGGCGCCTTGACCCACATGCTGCCCTATAATGATCTCGACGCAGCCCATGCCCTGTTCAAGGCCCATCCCGACGGTGTTGCCGCTCTGATCATGGAACCCATGAACGCGGTCGATCCCAAGCCCGGCTATCTGGCAGCGCTAAACGAGCTGTGCCACACCAACGGCGCGCTGTTGGTGTTCGACGAAGTCATCACCGGCTTCCGCTATGCCCTGGGCGGAGCGCAGACCATGTTCGGCGTCACCCCCGATCTCGCCTCGTTCGGCAAGGCCATGGGCAACGGCATGCCGATTTCGGCGGTGGTAGGACGCGCCGACATCATGCACGAGATGGAAAACGTCTTCCTCTCCGGCACCTTCGGCGGCGAGGCCCTGTCGCTGGCCGCCGCCATCGCCACCATCGACAAGATGAAGCGCGAACCGGTGATTGAACGGCTGTGGGAGGTGGGCGGCATCCTGACCGAGGGCGTGCGCCGAATCGTCGCCAGCCACGGCCTGTCCGACATCATCGATCTGGTGGGCAAGGCGCCGTGGATGATCGCCGCCTTCAAGGATCACCCCACCGCCCGCAAGGAAGCCATCAAGACCCTGTTCATGGTCGAGATGCTGCATTCGGGGGTTCTGTTCCTTGCCAGCCACAACGTCTCTTACGCCCACGATGCCGAGGATGTGCGCGTGGTGCTCGGCGCCTGGGACCGTGCCGTCGCCAAGGTCGCCGACGAACTGGCCACCGGACGGCTGGAAGCGCGCCTGACCTGCCCGCCGGTCCTGCCAGTGTTCTCGGTCCGGTAAGGCTTCGCTCCCGCAGCGGGTCTTATTCCGGCCAGGTCACGATGTGGTAGTCGAGGAAATCGGCCCGCGATTCGGTGATCACCCGCCCGCGCACCGAAATTCCGGCGCGGTGCACGGCGTCGGGATCACCCGAGACCAGCGGATGCCACCATGCCAGGGTCTTGCCTTCCCACAACAGCCGGTAGGCGCAGGTGGACGGCAGCCAGGTCAGCTTGGGGATCATCTCGGGCGTCAGCTGGACGCAATCGGGCACGTGCTTGCGGCGGTTGGGGTAATCGCTGCATGCGCACGAACCGATATCGAGCAGAAGACACGCCACCTCGGTGTAGTGCACCTGCCCGGTATCTTCGTCTTCCAGCTTGTGCAGACAGCAGCGGCCGCAGCCGTCGCACAGGCTTTCCCATTCCGCCCGCGTCATGGCACTGAGCGGTTTGCTCCGCCAGAACGGCAGAGCATCCGGGTTAGAGCGTTTTCCGGTCAACTGGGGGTACTCCGTTGACCGGAAAACGCTTTAGGCGTGGGCGTGGGTGCGGATGAACGCACGGACATGGGGATAGACCTCTTCGCGCCAACGACGGCCATTGAAAACGCCATAATGGCCGACTTTGGGCTGAAGATGGTAGTGCTGCTTCTCGGCGGGCAGGTTGACGCACAGAGCATGGGCCGCCTTGGTCTGGCCGACGCCGGTGATATCGTCCTTCTCGCCCTCGACGGTCAACAACGCCGTCTGGCGGATGGCGCCGGGGTCGATCTTGCGCCCCCGCGACACCATGATGCCGCGCGGCAGGTGGTGCTCCTGGAACACCTTGCGGATGGTATCGAGGTAGAAATCCGCCGACAGATCCATCACCGACAGGTATTCGTCATAGAATTCGCGGTGCTGTTCGGCGGAATCGCCATCGCCGCGCACCATGTTCTGATACAGCTTCACATGCTCGCCCACATGGCGCTCCAGGTTCATGCTCATGAAGCCCTGAAGCTGAAGAAAACCGGGATAGACCCGACGGCCGCGCCCTTCGTGGTTCATGGGCACGGTGTGGATCACCGCCTGCTCGAACCATGAGAATGGCTTGGTGGTGGCGACCTCGTTGACCTTGGTGGGATTGGCGCGGGTATCGATGGGGCCGCCCATCATGGTCATGGAGCGCGGCTGACAGGGATTACCCTCAGCCGCCATCAAAGACACCGCCGCCATCACCGGCACCGACGGCTGGCACACCGCCACCACGTGCGTGTCGGGGCCGAGGAAGGTCAGCAATTCGATCACCTGGTCGATATAGTCGTCCAGGCTGAAATTACCCTCGGACAGCGGCACGTGGCGGACATCGACCCAATCGGTGATGTAGACGTCGTGCTCGTGCAGCAAGGTTTCGACTGTGCCCCGCAACAAGGTGGCGAAGTGGCCCGACATCGGCGCGACCACCAGCACCTTGGGGTCAGCACGGCCTTCGATCTCGCGGCGGAAATGCAGCAGCTGGCAGAACGGCTTGTCCAGCACCACCTCTTCCGTCACCGCCACCTGGACGCCATCCACCGAGGTGAAGGGGAGGTTGAAGGGCGGCTTGGGATAGCGGCGGGTCGTGCGCTCCACCAGTTCGGCGCCTGCGGCCATGGCCCGGCCCAGACGGGTATAGGATACCGGCACCCAGGGATGGCTGTAGACGGTCTGCACCGCTTCGGCAAACATGCGCATGGGAGCGAAGGCGTGGTGTTGGAGTTCATGCAGCTGGTAAAGCATCCCCGGAGACCTCTCGGTTACGAACAACATGACTCATTTGTTACACAAATACCCCGGCGGCACGCAACATAATTATTAGGCAGAGCTATGCATCTTTCCGAAAATAACGCTGCGCTGCGACATAGCTTGCCTACCCCGCCCTTAATCCCAAGGGCCGCGCGGCTCGTATCGGAGAAACCCGCCCGTCGCCTGAGAGCCTCGCGGGTCAGTTCCGATCAACGCGATTTGGCATTCCGCGCTGGCATCAACGAAAAGGGCCGCCCCTCTGGGGCGGCCCGTTCCAAATACAACACTGTCCGTCCGCTTTAGCGAACGGCCGCCGCCATGGCTTCGGCGATCAGAATCAGGCGCTCGGCCTGAGCCTTCTCACGGTCTGTCTTAGCGTCGTTCAGGGCGTCGTTGGCTGCCTTCGCGCGCCCGGCAGCCGTTTCCGCCGTCAGTTCGCCCACCGGAATGGCCTCTTCGGCCAGAACGGTGATGCGCTCCTCGTTGACCTCGGCAAAGCCGCCAGCCACGAAGATGCTGCTCGACACCTTGCCGCCGTCATGGACGTCGATGACGCCCGGACGGACGGTGGTGATCATGGGGGCGTGGAGGGCCAGAGCACCGAAGTCACCTTCGCCGCCCGGCACAACCACCATGTCAACCTTCGAAGACATCAAGAGCTTCGCAGGTGACACCAACTCGAACTGGATCTTCTCGGCCATAGCGAGATTCCTTCGACAGGATTAAGCCGCTTCCGCGGCCATCTTCTTGGCCTTCTCGACAACCTCGTCGATGCCGCCGACCATGTAGAAGGCGGATTCGGGGAGGTGATCGTACTCACCGGCAACGATCGCCTTGAAGCCCTTGATGGTGTCTTCAATGTTGACCAGCTTGCCCGGCGAGCCGGTGAAGATTTCGGCCACGTGGAACGGCTGAGACAGGAAGCGCTGGATCTTACGAGCGCGCGACACCACCAGCTTATCTTCTTCCGACAGTTCATCCATGCCCAGAATGGCGATGATGTCCTGCAGCGACTTGTAGGTCTGGAGGATACGCTGCACGTCACGGGCGGTCTGGTAGTGATCCGCACCAACGACGCGGGGGTCGAGCACGCGCGAGGTGGAGTCGAGCGGATCCACCGCCGGGTAGATGCCCAGCTCGGCGATCTGACGATTCAGCACCGTGGTGGCGTCCAAGTGGGCGAACGACGTGGCCGGAGCCGGGTCGGTGAGATCGTCGGCGGGCACGTAAATGGCCTGCACCGAGGTGATCGAGCCCTTCTTGGTCGAGGTGATGCGTTCCTGCAGCGCACCCATGTCGGTGGCGAGAGTGGGCTGATAGCCCACCGCCGACGGGATACGGCCCAGCAGCGCCGACACTTCCGAACCGGCCTGGGTGAAGCGGAAGATGTTGTCCACGAAGAACAGCACGTCCTGGCCTTCAACGTCACGGAAATATTCGGCGACGGTCAGACCCGACAGGGCGACGCGGGCACGGGCGCCCGGCGGCTCGTTCATCTGGCCGTACACCAGGGCCACTTTGGAACCGGGGCCATCCAGCTTGATAACGCCGGATTCGATCATTTCGTGATAGAGATCGTTACCCTCACGGGTACGCTCGCCCACACCGGCGAACACGGAGTACCCACCGTGGGCCTTGGCGATGTTGTTGATCAATTCCATGATCAGCACGGTCTTGCCCACGCCGGCGCCGCCGAACAGGCCGATCTTGCCGCCCTTACAATAAGGCGCCAACAGATCGATGACCTTGATGCCGGTGACGAGGATTTCGGTCTCGGTGGACTGATCGACGAAATCGGGGGCGTCGGCATGGATCGGCAGGGTGGACTTGTTGCCGATGGGGCCGCGCTCGTCGATGGGCTCGCCGATCACGTTGATGATGCGGCCCAGGGTCTCGGGGCCGACCGGCATCTGGATGGGAGAGCCGGTATCGACCACTTCGGTGCCGCGGGTCAGGCCGTCGGTGGAGTCCATGGCGATGGTGCGCACGGTGGACTCGCCGAGGTGCTGAGCAACCTCGAGAACCAGCTTCTTACCCTGATGATCGAGGTGAAGCGCGTTCAGAATGGCCGGCAGTTGGCCTTCGAAGCGCACGTCCACGACGGCGCCCAGGACCTGGGTGATCGTGCCGACGTTCTTGTTTGCCATGGTGTGCTCCTACTCTTCCGTCACAGCGCTTCGGCGCCGGAGATGATTTCGATCAGTTCCTTGGTGATCTGGGCCTGGCGCGACCGGTTGTACTTGATCGCCAAGGCATTGATCATGTCACCCGCATTGCGGGTCGCGTTGTCCATGGCGGTCATGCGCGCGCCCTGCTCGGAGGCCTGGCTTTCCAGCAAGGCCCGAAACATCTGGGTGGCGAGATTCCGCGGCAGGATTTCCGCGAGGATGGTTTCTTCGTCGGGCTCGAACTCGTAGATGGCCTTGGCCGCGCTATCCGTCTTCGCCGCCTGCTCGGGCACCGGGAAGGGAATCACCTGCTGGCGGGTCACTTCCTGCGCGATAGCCGACTTGAAGCGGTTGTAGATCACGGTGCAGACGTCGAATTCACCGGCCTCGAACAAGGTGGCGACCTTGGTGGCCACCATGTCGGCTTCGGCGAAGACGATACCCTTGCGGCCCAGCTGCTCGAAGCCCTCGATCATATACTGACCGTATTCGCGCTTGAGCTGCTCGCGGGCCTTGCGGCCCACCGGCAGGATCTTGACCAGCGTGCCCTGCTTCAACAGGTCGGCGGCCATCTGCTTGGTAGCCCGGACGATGGACGAGTTGAAGCCGCCGCACAGACCGCGGTCGGCAGTCACCGCCACGATCAGCTGCACCTTATCGGCCCCGGTCCCGGTCAGCATCTTGGGAGCACCACTTTGACCGGCCAGACTGGCGGCCAGGGTGCCCAACATACGTTCCATACGCTCGGCGAACGGCCGCGCCGCTTCCGCCGCGCTTTGCGCGCGACGGAGCTTCGAGGCCGCAACCATCTTCATGGCGGATGTGATCTTGCGCGTCGATTTGACGCTCACGATCTTCATCCGCAGGTCCTTAAGACTCGCCATAACCTACACTCCGATAAGGACGGTTACGCGAAGGTCTTGGTGAACGCGTCGAGGAACGCCTTCAGCTTTTCTTCGGTCTGCGCAGTGATCTGCTTTTCGGTGGCGATGGCGGAAAGAATGTCCGCCCCCTTCGACCGGATCTCGGCCAGCAGCGAGGTCTCGAAACGACCCACGTCACGAACCTCGATCTTGTCGAGATAGCCCTTCACACCGGCGTAGATGGAAATCACTTCCTCTTCGGTCGGCATGGGTGCGAACTGCGGCTGCTTCAGCAGCTCGGTCAGGCGGGCGCCACGGCCGAGCAGCTTCTGGGTGGCCGGGTCCAGATCGGAAGCGAACTGCGCGAAGGCAGCCATTTCACGGTACTGGGCCAGTTCCAGCTTGATCGAACCCGCAACCTGCTTCATCGCCTTGATCTGGGCGGCAGAGCCGACGCGCGACACCGACAGACCGACGTTCACGGCGGGGCGGATGCCCTTATAGAACAGTTCGGTTTCCAGGAAGATCTGACCGTCGGTGATGGAGATCACGTTGGTGGGGATGTAGGCCGAGACGTCGTTAGCCTGGGTTTCGATGACCGGCAGAGCGGTCAGCGAACCGGCACCGGCGGCATCGCCCATCTTCGCCGCACGCTCGAGCAAGCGCGAGTGGAGATAGAACACGTCGCCCGGATAGGCTTCACGGCCCGGCGGACGGCGGAGCAGCAGCGACATCTGACGATAGGCCACGGCCTGCTTGGACAGATCATCATAAATGATCAGGGCATGCATGCCGTTATCACGGAAATACTCACCCATGGTGCAGCCGGTATAGGGCGCGATGAACTGCAACGGAGCAGGCTCGGACGCGGTGGCGGCGACCACGATGGTGTATTCCATCGCGCCGTAATCAGTCAGGGTCTTGACGATCTGGGCGACGGTGGAACGCTTCTGACCCACGGCGACGTAGATGCAGAACAGCTTGGCCTTCTCGTCGCTGGCGTCGTGCCAGCGCTTCTGATTGATGATGGTGTCGATCAGAATGGCGGTCTTGCCGGTCTGACGGTCACCGATGACCAATTCGCGCTGGCCGCGCCCGATCGGGATCAGAGCGTCGACGGCCTTGATGCCGGTCGACATGGGCTCGTGCACCGACTTACGCGGAATGATGCCCGGGGCCTTGACGTCCACGCGCTGACGCGACGCGGCTTCAATCGGTCCCTTACCGTCGATGGGATTGCCGAGACCATCGACCACGCGGCCCAGCAGGCCCTTGCCCACGGGTACGTCCACGATGGAGCCGGTCCGCTTGACGACATCGCCTTCCTTGATGGTGCGGTCGTCGCCGAAGATCACGACACCGACATTGTCGGTCTCGAGGTTCAGCGCCATGCCCTTGATCCCACCCGGGAATTCGACCATCTCGCCGGCCTGGACCTTATCGAGGCCGTGGACACGGGCGATACCGTCACCAACCGACAGCACCTGACCGACCTCGGCAACTTCCGCCTCGGTTCCAAAGGTGGAGATCTGTTGCTTGAGGATTGCGGAGATTTCCGCGGCGCGGATTTCCATTATCCAACCCCTTTCATAGCGAGCTTGAGATGCTGCAGCTTCGTCTTGAGCGAGCTGTCAACCATACGGGAGCCGACCTGCACCACCAGACCGCCCAGCAAGCTGGGATCGACCTTGACGTCAACGGCGACATTGCCGCCGAAAGCCGTCTTCAAGGCAGAGACAAGTGCGTCTTGTTGGGCCGGCGAAAGCGCCACGGCAGAAGCCACCGTCGCGGATTTCTCACCGCGGCGGGCCGCCAACCGGCCAAGATAGGCGTGTATCACCCCCGAAAGGGTGAACAGACGGCGGTTCTTAGCCGCCAGTCCGAGAAATTTCGTGGTCAGCTCGGTAAAACCGGCGGCGCTGGCGACGGCCGCAATGGCCCTGCCCTGCTCTGTCCGGCTCAACACGGGGCTGTCGACGAGGCGACGTAGATCCGCGCTTTCGCGGAGCATAGCCTGCAACGTCTTGAGGTCACCGGCAACCTGATCGAGGTTGGACGACGAATCGGCCAAGTCGAAGAGGGCGGCGGCGTAGCGGTCGGCGATCACGCCAATTGTTTCCGATGGCACCTGGGCAAGTCCTTGGTAGGGGTCGAACCGGCAGCCGTAACCTATTGATAGGCAAAACCATTCTGGCACCGGCGGGGAAGCACCCCCGTTAGCGCGTCGGTTAACTAGCACATCAAGTTTTGCGTTGCAAGACGACTCCTGCCCATTCGGGGGAGGGGAATGCGGGGGGTTCAGGGGGGGTAAAGTCCAGGCAAACCCTGGATTTCAGGGGTTTTTTCCGCATTTTCCCACCTACCCGAGCCCGAAAAATCATCAAAAAAAACTATAGGGGTCGATGTCCACCTGGACACGGACTCCACCCGGCACCTCTTCACGGCCCAGCCAGTCGCGGAGCAACGCCTGAAGATTGACGGTGCGCACCGCCTTGACCAGGAAGCGGCGGCGATGGCGCCCCCGCAGCAACGCCATGGGAGCGGGCGCCGGTCCCAGCACCTCGATTCCCGCCCCCACCGGCGCCTTGCGCGACAGTCGGGCGGCAAAGCCGTCGAGGACGCCCATATCGGGGCCAGACAGGATCAGGGCCGCCAGACGGCCATAGGGCGGCATGGCGCAATCGCGGCGCGCTTCGGCCTCCCGCGCCATGAAAGCATCGCGGGTGCCAGAGCGCAAAGCCCGCATCACCGGATGGTCGGGTTGATAGGTTTGCAACAATACCCGACCGGGGCGCTCGGCACGGCCCGCGCGCCCCGCCACCTGAGACAGTAATTGCAATGTCCGCTCCCCCGCCCGCAGATCACCGCCTTCAAGACCGAGATCGGCATCGACCACGCCGACCACCGTCAGCATCGGAAAGTGATAGCCCTTGGCCACGATCTGGGTTCCCACCAACAGATCAATCTCGTGATCGGCCACCTTGCGCACCAGTTCGGCGGCGGCATGGGGGCCTTGGCAGGTGTCCGAGGTCATCACTGCCATGCGGATGCCGGGAAAGCGGGCCTCGGCCTCTTCGGCCACCCGCTCGACCCCCGGACCGCAGGCGGCGAAGCTGTCGACGGCCTCGCAGTGGGGGCATTTTTCCGGCAGACGGATGCGATAGCCGCAATGATGGCAGATCAGCCGCCCCGCCGAGCGGTGTTCCACCAGCCAGGCGGTGCAGTGGGGACATTGCAGGCGATGGCCGCAGCCCCGGCACAGGGTCAGGGGGGCATAGCCGCGCCGGTTGAGATAGAGCATGGCCTGCTCTCCCGCCGCGAACGCGCCTTCCAGCGCCTCGACCAGGAGCGGCGATAGCCACTGCCCGCGCGGCGGCGGATGGCGGCGTAGATCCACGGCCTGGATATCGGGCATCTGCGCCCCGGCGTGGCGGTCGGGTAGATGCAACCGGACGTAGCGCCCGGCCTGGACATTGGCGAAGCTTTCCAGCGACGGCGTCGCCGAGGCCAGCACGGCGGGAATGGCACCCAACTGCGCCCGGACCACCGCCATGTCGCGGGCGTGGTAGCTGACGCCGTCTTCTTGCTTGAAGGCGCCGTCATGCTCTTCATCGACCACGATCAGGGCCAGATCCTTGAACGGCAGGAACAGGGCCGAGCGCGCCCCCACCACCACCCGGGCCGAGCCGTCGGCCACCGCCCGCCAGGTGTCGCGGCGGCGGGCATCGCCCAATTCGGAATGCCACTGGGCGGGCTTGACTCCGAAACGGCGGGTGAAACGCTCCAGCCACTGGGAGGATAGGGCGATCTCGGGCAGCAGCACCAGGGCCTGACCGCCACGCGCCACCGCCGCCGCCACCGCCTCGAAATAGACTTCGGTCTTGCCCGAGCCGGTGACGCCGTCGAGCAATTGCACGGAAAAACCGCTGCCAACCGCCGCTACCAAGGCGTCGGCGGCCGCGCGCTGACCGGGCGACAGGCTTGGGCCCGGCCGTTCCAGATCGGGCCGTTGGAAGGCGGGTGGCGTCGGCAGTTCCACCATTTCGAGGGCCTTGGCCTCCACCAATCCCCGGACCACCCCAATCCCCACCCCGGCTTCACGCGCCAGATCGGCCACCGTCAGAGGCGGCAGCGCCGCCGCCGCCGCCAGCACCTTGGCTCGCGCAGGAGTGGCGCGCAGGTCGGCAGGGGGCGGATCCACCCGGCGGCAGGCGGCCAGGCCGCGCGGCGGCTCCAGAGCGGCGGGCACGCTCATGGTCATCTTGAGCACCGCCCCCGCCGGGGCCAGGGTATAGCGCGCCACCCAATCAACGAAGGCGCGCGATACCTCGGGCAGCGGCAGCGCCGCCAGACGACGGCCGACGGGGCGCAGCTTGGCCTCGGCGACATCACCCTTGGCCTCTCCCCACACCACCCCCACCTGAACCCGGCGACCCAGGGGCACTTCGACGAAATCACCGGGGCGCAAGGGTTCGTCTCCCACCCGATAGTCATAGGCTCCGGCCAGGGGCAGCGGCAACAAAACCGCGACACAAGTGCCGGGCGCCATGATGGGAGGGGTTGAAGTCATGGAGTCGAAGGACATAGACTAGAGTTATGATCCAAACACCGGCCCAACAGAAGCCGGTTCATAGGGGTTTGCCGCTGGTTTTTCCAGCTCTCCGGCTGAAGGTGATAAGTATGGCGCGTAAGCGCGACGACGCGGCCCAGGCCCTTCCCCTGCCCGACGAACGGCAGGTGGAGGCTTTTCTTTCGGCACATCCCGACTTTCTGGTCCGTCATCCCGACCTGTTGCTGTCGCTGTCACCACCGTCGCGCTGGGGCGAGGATGACGGCATCCTCGACATGCAGGTCTTCATGATCGAACGGCTGCGCGATGAGATCGAGCGGGTGCGCGGCGCCGCCGAGCATCTGATCCACACCAGCCGCAGCAATATGTCGATCCAGACCCGTACCCACCGGGCGGTACTGGCCATCCTGGCCGCCGACACCCTGGCCGAGTTGGTGGAGGCGGTGGCCGACGATCTACCCGGCTTGCTGGATGTGGATGTGGCGACCCTGTGTTTCGAGACCCCCGCCGAGCCGCTGGAAGAGCTGGAGGCGCCGGGATTGCGCTCGCTTGCCCCCGGCACCGTGGTGCCCATGATGGGCGGCGGCGACCGCGAATGCGCCCTGACCGAGGAGATGCCCGGCGACCCGGCCCTGTTCGGTGAGGCAGCAGCCCTGGTCCAATCCTCGGCGGTGGTGCGCCTGACCCCCGGCGGACGCTGCCCGGAAGGCGTCATGGCCCTGGGTTCACGCCATGGCCGCACCTTCCACGCCGGTCAGGCCACCGAGCTGATCTCTTTCCTGGCCCGTGTGGTGGAACGCAGCGTCAACCGCTGGATCGGCTGACCCCCAGCCGCCATGGCCGCCACCCCCATCCACTTCGCGGTAAGCGCCGATCTGCGGGAAGCGGTGGAGTCCTGGCGGCAATGGCTGGCGGGGGAAAAGCGAGCCTCGCCCCACACCCTGGACGGCTATGGCCGTGACCTCGCCTCATTCATGGGATTTCTCGCCGATCATCACGGCGGCGAGGCTGACCTTGCCGTCATGGCGGCCCTGACGCCGTCGGATTTCCGCGCCTTTCTCGCACGGCGCTCCCATGACGGTCTGGCGCGTTCCTCCATGGCCCGGACCATGTCGACGTTGCGCGGCTTCTTCCGCTTTCTCGACCGCAACGGCCTGGTGCACAATCCCGCCATCACGGCGGTCAAAGCCCCGCGCCCACCGCGTTCAGTCCCCAAGCCCCTGGGCGCCGACGAAGCGCTTGAAACGTTGGCCACCGCCGGAGAGTTGCATGACGAGCCCTGGCTGGCCGCCCGTGACGTCGCCCTGTTCACCCTGCTCTATGGCTGCGGCCTGCGCCTGGGTGAGGCTCTGTCCATGACCCGCCGCGATGCCCCCAAGGGCGAAACCATGGTCATCACCGGCAAGGGCCGCAAGCAACGGCTGGTCCCCATCTTGCCGGTGGTGCGCGAAGCCATCGCCGATTACATGCAGCAAATCCCCCATCCGGCCGAGGCGTCGGGGCCACTGTTCCTGGGAGCACGGGGCGGCAAGCTCAACCCCGGCGTGGTCCAGCGCCAGATGCGCCGCCTGCGGCTGCTGCTGGGCCTGCCGGAGACGGCGACGCCCCATGCGCTGCGACATTCCTTCGCCACCCATCTGTTGGCGGGCGGAGGCGATCTGCGGACCATTCAGGAATTGCTGGGACATGCGTCGCTGTCGACCACCCAACGCTATACCGAGGTGGATGCCGCCAAACTGACCAGCGTTTACCGCGACGCGCATCCCCGCGCCAAGGCCAAGAACTCGGCCACCACCTGATCGTACAGCGCCCGCTTGAAGGGCACGATCAGGGCCGGAACCTCGTCCAGCGCCATCCAGCGCCAGCGGCAGAATTCCGGGTGTTTGGTCTCCAGATTGATGTCGCTGTCAGCGCCGGTGAAGCGGGCGCAGAACCATTTCTGTCTCTGGCCGCGGAAACGCCCTTTCCAGACCTGATCGGCGATGTCGGCGGGCAGGTCGTAGGCGACCCAGTCCTTGGATTCGGCGATGATCTCGGCCTTGTTGGTGCCGATTTCCTCTTCCATCTCGCGCAGGCAGGTCTGGCGCGGGTCTTCGCCCTCGTCGATGCCGCCCTGGGGAAACTGCCAAGCGTCACCGGGCGTGTCCTTGCGCTGAGCGACAAAGGCCAAGCCTTGCGCATTGAGCAGAACCAGACCGATGCCGGGGCGATAGGGACGAGCCGCCAGCGGCAGCAGCGGCTTCTTGGATTTGGACCCGTTCTTACTCATGATTTCCCCGGTGCGGGCGGCGGCTGCACCACCATGGAGGCCGGGGCCAGCACCACCCCTTGTGCGTCCATGGTGATGATCCAGGTCAACAGGCGGTCGAAGGACAGCGGACGCGGGCGCAGCACCGCCACGGCGCGGCCCTTGGCCCGTCCGGTCAGACCCACCTGGGACAGGCGGATATCGATGGCTTCACGGAACAGATCCTGGTCCACCACCGCGCTGACCACCGCCTGGGGCGGCAGCCGGTCGGCGGGGGCGCTGCCATCGCCAAGATACAGCAGTCCATGATCGCGCAGGCGGCCCAGGATGGCCGTCATCTGCTCGGACCCGCCAAAGCGGTTGCCTAAAGAGATTACGCCGGAATATCCGGCGGCCTTGGACAGCACGGCCTCGAACCGGGTCAGATTGGCCTCGGGCGACAAGGCGGTCAGCAACGCGAAGGGGCCGGGGTCACGGGCGGGGAAATCACCGGCCTCGGCGGGCAGCATCAACAGCACTTCGTGGCCGAAATCACGGGCCTTCTTCACCCACTTGTCCAGACTGGGGGCATAGGGGCTGAAGGCCAGAGTCACGTCAGGCGGCAACTTGGCGATAGCGGCCTCGGTGGCGGCCTTGTCGAGGCCCATGTCCACCACCACCACCGCCACCTTGCCCTTGTCGGCGGGGCCGGACCAGGGGCGGCCATAGACCTGCCAGGGCTGGCGGCCGTCGGGACCGGGATAGGGCAGATCGCCCGCCTGGGTCTTGCGCAGCATCTCCTTGACCGGGGCGGCAGGCAGCGGCGTCGCCTGGGGCCGCGCCGCCAGGGTGTCGAAGCTGGGCGGCTTTTCGGCGGTCCGGGGGTTGGGCTGGAACGGAATGCCGCTGGTGTCTTCGCTGGGCGCCTTGACCACCACCCCCACCGGCTTGGAAGGATCGACCAGCGGTTCAGAGGTGGGCGGTGTCGAGGGCGTGCCCAAGGGTGGTGCCGCCGCCTGTTGCCCCGGACCGCCCTCGGGCACGCTGCCGCGAGCGGATTCGGGCACCGGACTGTCGTCAAGCACGGCCTTCAGCTTCTCGACCACGCCCGAGGCCGCGCCCGGAACGGCGGGCGGCGTCAGGAGACCAGATCCGGTGCTCCCCACCTTGGGGGGAGCCTCCTCGCCGCCCCGACCCGGCAGTTCCATGGCGAGGCGAGGTGACGAATCGGCCAGATCCAGCAGACCAATCAGATCACGGGTGTCATAGGCGGTGAATAGATAGACCCCAAAGCCAAGCCCTCCCCCCAGAATCAGAACGCCCAAGCCGATCAGTATCGGCTTGAGCTTCTGTTTCAGATTGAGGTTCAGCGTTCGTCGGGGCGGCGGTTCGTCCACGGCGATCTCGAATGCCGGTTCATCCGGCATCTCGTCGAGATCGTCGTGGAGATCCTTGGCCATGGCGGGCGAGGCCCCGCTCTACCGGGACTGGGCCGGATGGTAGACCGACAGCCCCCTGAGCAGATCCAAAGCCCGGGCCAACTGATAATCCTGGGCGGGGTCGCCCAGCTTGATCGGTGCGGGGGCTTCGGGCTTGGCACCGGGAGCCTTGGGCGCGGTGGCCTCGGGCTTGGGCGGCGCAACCGGCTCGGCGGCCTTGTCCTTGTCCTTGTCGGCGGGCTTGTCCTTGTCGCCATTGGGATTGGGCAATGCCTTGCGCAAGGATGCCTCGCTCCGGCGCTCGCGCTCGGCACCTGCGATGGGCTCGACGCGGGACTGAAGCACCTTGATGTCGGGTTCGATGCCCACGGCCTGGATCGAACGGCCCGACGGCGTGTAATAGCGCGCCGTGGTCAGACGCATGGAGCCGTGACCGGGCAGCGGGATCAGGGTCTGGACCGAGCCTTTGCCGAACGAGCGGGTGCCCAGAATGATGGCGCGCTTGTGGTCTTGCAGCGCACCGGCGACGATTTCCGACGCCGAGGCCGAACCGTCATTGATCAGCACCACCATCGGCAGACCATCGGCGATATCGCCGGAGCGGGCGTTATAGCGCTGGGTGTCTTCGGGACGGCGCGAACGGGTGGAGACGATCTCGCCCTTTTCCAGGAAGTCGTCTGACACCGCCACCGCCTGATCCAGGAGGCCGCCGGGATTGTTGCGCAGATCGAGCACAAAACCGGTCGGCGTCTTGCCCATATCCTTCTTCAACTGGGCCATGATGC
Organism: Terasakiella magnetica; assembly: GCA_902729415.1. GTDB lineage: Bacteria > Pseudomonadota > Alphaproteobacteria > Rhodospirillales > Magnetospirillaceae > Phaeospirillum > Phaeospirillum magnetica_A. The sequence continues at coordinate 103,505 of CACVCF010000002.1, forward strand.
GGCGCAGATCGGAATTGGTGGTGGCGCTGAATTGCGAGACGCGGATATAGGCGACGTCGCCATGGAGCTGCCCCTTGACGGTCTGCACCTTGATGACCGCGCGGGTCAGCTTGACGTCGAAGGGTTCCAGCGAATCGCGCCGCACGGTGATGCGGATGTCGGTATTGACGACACCGCGCATGCGGTCCACCGCCTCGGACAGCGACAAACCCTGAACCGGCTCGCCGTCCAGATGGGTGATGAAATCACCCGGCTGCATGCCGGCACGGAAGGCCGGGGTGTCGTCGATAGGCGACACCACCTTGACCCAGCCGTTTTCCATGGTCACTTCGAGGCCCAGGCCGCCGAACTCGCCCCGGGTCTGGATGTCCATATCCTTGGAGTTCTTGGGGTTGAGATAGCTCGAATGCGGATCAAGCGACGACAGCATGCCGTTTAGGGCAGCCTCGATCAGCTCGTCGTCATGGACCGGCTCGACATATTCCGAGCGGACCTTGTCAAAGACATCCGCGAACAGTTCGAGCAGCTTGTAGGTTTCCTTGCGCTCCGCAGCGGAAGCAGGGACCGGCGTCAGGGCCGTCGTCGACAGCAGGGCGATGGTACCCGCCGCGAGCAAAATCTTGCGAATCATCCACTAGCCTTACTTTTGTGTGCCGTGAGCCAAGGCAACGGGTTAACCGGCTGGCCGTTATGGCGCAGCTCGACATAAAGGTCGGGGTTGGTCTCGTCCTGCCCCATCACGCCGACGGGCTCTCCCGCCAACAGCCTTTGACCGACCGTACAGTCAACCTCGGCCATCCCGGCGAGAAGCGTATGATAGCCTTCGCTGTGTTCGATGATCAAGAGAAGGCCATAGCCCCGGAACGGACCGGCAAATACCACCTGTCCGTCATAAGGCGCAATGACCTGGGCTAATTTGCGGGTGCGGATGGTGACGCCCTTGGTGACATGGCCGACATCGTTGGCCTGGCCGTAGCCCAGCACCACCTTGCCGCGTGCCGGATAGGGTAGTTTGCCCATGGCCTGGCTGAACGGTTTTTCCACCCGTACCGGCCGGGTGGCGGCCGCCTCGCGGGCGGCGGTCTCGACCTTGTGGGCCGCCTGCTGCGCCGCCAGTTCCTTTTCCTTGGCCTCGGCCTGGGCCTTAAGCTCGGCCTCGCGCGCCAGACGTGCTTGGGCCAGTTCGCGCTCGCGCGCCGCTGCGACCGCCTGAGCCTGGGCCTTCTGCTGTGCCAGTTCGGCGTCACGGGCGGCACGCTGGGCGGCGGCCTCGGCCTCCTGGGCGATACGCCGGGCCTGGATTTCCGCCTCTCGGGCGGCTTTCTCGGCGGCGGCCTTGGCGGCGGCTTCAGCCAGCCGGCGTTCACGCTCCTGCTCCAGCCGGATCAACAGATCGCGCAGATCCTCGGCCTGACCGGCCAGTTCCGTCATGTGCAGCTCGGCGGCACGGCGTTCCTGCTCGGTCGCCTGCTGCACCTGGCTTTTACGGTCGAACATGTCCTTGAGATGGACGTGATCCTGCTCCAGCCGCTGGGCGGTCGAAGCGATCCGCTTGCGTTGGTCGCCGATCTCGCCGCGCAGGCGGGTGACGTTATCGATCTCCACCCTGAGGTCGCGGGCCGATTGCTCGATCTGAGGCACGGCCGCGCGCAGCAATATGGCCGAGCGCACGGTATCGGCGGGGCTTTGGGGCTGGGCCAGCAGGGCCTCGGTCGGCCGCCACGCCAAGCGCTGAAGCGCGGTCAGCACCCCCACCATCTGGGCCGAGCGGCGCTTCAAGGCCTCGGAGCGGCTGATTTCGCGCCCACGCAAATCGTCCAACTGCACTTCCAGTTCGGACAGCAGATCCTCGCTTTCCTGGGCGGCACGGGCTGCCTTGACCATGTCGCTGCGCAGCCGCGCGGTCTCGGCCGCCAGGGTCTCGGCCTTCTGCTTGATTTCCGCGTGGATACTGCGGGAATGCTCCAACTGACCTTCCAGCTCCTTCAGGCGCTGGCCCGCATCCATGGGGGGCTGCCACTGGGCCGAGGCGGTAACCGCCCAGCCCAGCATCAGCGTTGCCGCAAAGAGGAGATTAGCCCGCCGCACGGAGGCCCTGGGCTCCCGGACCGAGCAGGGAATGGCCACTCATCTCGGCGGGCTGCGGCAAGCCCAGCAGGGCCAGCAGCGTCGGCGCCACATCGGCCAAGCGCCCGTTATCGATGCCCGCCACCCCCGCAGGCGCCCCCACCAGCACCGCCGGAACCGGGCCGGTGGTATGGGCGGTGTGGGGCTCGCCGGTCACCGGGTCCTTCATCAGTTCGGCATTGCCGTGATCGGCGGTGATCAGCATGGTGCCGCCCGCCGCCAGTACCGCCGTCTCCAGCCGCCCGATGCAGGTATCCACCGTCTGGGCCGCCGCAATGGCCGCATTCATGAAGCCGGTATGGCCCACCATGTCGCCATTGGCGTAATTGACCACCACCACGTCGAAAGTGCCGCCCGCGATGGCCGCCACCAGCTTGTCGGTGACCTCGACCGCCGACATTTCCGGCTGGAGGTCATAGGTGGCGACCTTAGGGCTGGGCACCAGGATGCGCTCCTCACCGGGAAACACCATCTCGCGCCCACCGTTGAAGAAGAAGGTGACATGGGCGTATTTCTCGGTCTCGGCGATGCGCAATTGCCGCAGATTGGCGGCGCTCAGCACCTCGCCCAGGATATTAGTCAGGGATTCCGCCGGGAACAGGGCGCCAAGAAAGGCGTTCAGATCCTTGGAATACTCGGTCAGGCCCAGCCGGGCGGCAAAGCTCACCTGACGGGTGCGGGCAAAGCCGTCAAAGGCCGGGTCCACCAGGCAGGATAAAATCTCGCGGGCGCGGTCGGCGCGGAAATTGCCCATCAGCAAGCCGTCGCCATCCTTCATGCCGCCATATCCGGCGATGACCGTCGGCAGCACGAACTCATCGGTCTTACCTGCCGCATAGGATTGCGTCACCGCCGCCACCGCATCGGCGGCAGCCTCGCCCCGGCCTTCGACCATGGCCGCCCAGGCGAGGCTGACCCGATCCCAGCGCTTGTCCCGGTCCATGGCGTAATAGCGGCCGGAAACGGTGGCGACGCTTACGTCATGCCCGGTGACATCGGCCAGAAAGCGATCGAGAAAGCCCTTGGCGCTGGACGGCGGCGTATCGCGGCCGTCGAGGAAGGCGTGAACCGCCACCGGCACCCCGGCATCGGCGACGATGCGGGCCAAGGCGGCGAGATGATCCTGGTGGGAATGGACCCCGCCGGGGCTCAGCAGCCCCATGAGGTGGCAGGTGCCGCCCTTGGCCTTGACGGCGGCGATCATGCCGATCAGAACGGGATTGCGGGCCAGCGAGCCATCAGCCACGGCGGTATCGATGCGCGGCAGCTCCTGCATCACCACCCGCCCGGCCCCCAAATTCATGTGCCCCACTTCGGAATTGCCCATCTGCCCCTCGGGCAGCCCCACCTGTAGCCCCGACGTCGCCAGCAGCGCATGGGGATAAGATGCCATGAACCGGTCCCAATTGGGGGTGTCGGCCTGGGCGATAGCGTTGTCGGTAGGGTCCTCGCGCCACCCCCAACCATCCAGGATGCAAAGAACAACGGGACGAGGGCGGGAGGCGGCGGGGGAAGACATGGGCGTAGCAACCTGTAGAATGCGGGGTGGATGCGGTCGAGAGACTATACCCAATCCTCTTGGCCCGCCACATTGGCGGAACACGCACACGCCCTATTTCCGTCGTAATTTCATGGTGGAGTGATGACCATTCCACTTGGCCTTCATGGGAGTTCCGTTCATGAAAAAGCTTGCCGCCGCTCTCCTTGCCGCGCTGCCGCTGCTGGTCTCCGTCCCCGCCTTGGCCCAAGGTCAGGGGGAGGTGCGCCAGGACCGCCAAGAGATCAAGCAGGACCAGCGCGAGATCAAAGGCGACCGCCGTGAGATCAAAGACGACCGCCGCGAGATGCGCAAAGACCGCAAGGCGGGTAATACCGACGCCCTCGCCGCCGACCGCGAGGAACTGCGTAAGGACCGCAAGGAATTGCGCAAGGATGAAGGAGAGAAACGCGGGGACAAGCGCGAAATGCGTGAAGACCGCCGCGACCGCCATCACGACCAGGGCAAGCACCGCGGCGAAGAGCGCGGCGAGCGCCGCGGTGAAGACCGTGGCGAACGCCGCGGCCAGCCGCAATAAGCAATCCGAGATAAGAGCCCCTTCCCGAGCCATCGGGAAGGGGGAGCGTCCTACACGTCCAGATTCGAGACCTTGAGCGCGTTGGTCTGGATGAATTCGCGCCGTGGTTCGACCACGTCGCCCATCAGGGTGGAGAACACCTGCTCGGCCTCGTCGGCCTGAGCGACGCGGACTTGCAGCAGCGAGCGCGCCTGCGGGTCCAAGGTGGTCTCCCACAACTGTTCCGGGTTCATCTCGCCCAGGCCCTTATAGCGCTGGATGGCGATGCCCTTGCGGCCATGTTCCATGATGGCGGTGACCAGGGCCACCGGACCGGACAGGACGGTTTCCTTATCCTTGGCGATCAGGGTCGCGGCCTCGGTGAAGGTCTCGCGGATGCGGGGCGACAGGCTGTGCAGCTTGCGGGCCTCGGCCGAGCGGATGATGGCGGCGTCAAGGCGGTGAGTCTCGGTAACGCCGCGCAGGGTGCGGGTGAAGACAAAGCCGTCGCCTTCAAGCCACTCGCCGCGCCAACCGCGCTCCAAATGGGTTTCCAGCACATCCAGCCGTTGGGCCACCGCCTCGGCGACGACAGCGCCACGCTGGGCGTCGGTCAGCAGCGACGAATCCAGCGCCCCGGCAATGCCCGCCTGCTCCACCACCTTCATGGGCACGCGGCGCGTCAGCGGCCCCAACAGCGCTTTGATGGCGCGGGCCTGTTCGGTCAGTTCGCGCAGTTCGGCGCCGCCGATGCGGGCACCGCCCGCCAGCTTCAGCACCGCGTCGGCGAGGCCGCCGTCGATCAGATATTCCTCCAGCGCCCGGTCATCCTTGAGATAGACCTCGCTCTGGCCGCGCTTGGCGCGGTACAGCGGCGGCTGGGCGATGTAGAGATAGCCCTTCTCCAGCAATTCCGGCATCTGGCGATAGAAGAACGTCAGCAGCAGGGTGCGGATATGGCTGCCATCGACGTCGGCATCGGTCATGATGATGATCTTGTGGTAGCGCGCCTTGTTGACGTTGAAATCCTCGCGCCCGATGCCGGTGCCCAACGCCGCGATCAGAGTTCCGATTTCGGCCGAGCCCAGCATCTTGTCGAAGCGGGCACGCTCCACATTCAAAATCTTGCCGCGCAACGGCAAGATAGCCTGATTGGCGCGGTTACGCCCTTGCTTGGCCGAACCGCCGGCCGAATCACCCTCGACGATGAACAATTCGGACAGGGCCGGGTCGCGCTCCTGACAATCGGCCAGCTTGCCGGGCAGGGTGGCGATGTCGAGCACGCCCTTGCGCCGGGTCAGCTCGCGCGCCTTCCTGGCAGCCTCGCGGGCGGCGGCGGCTTCGACCACCTTGGTCACCACCTTGCGGGCCTCGGCGGGATGCTCCTCGAACCACTCGGCCAGCTTTTCGCTGACCACGTTCTCGACCACCGGACGCACTTCCGACGAAACCAGCTTGTCTTTGGTCTGGGAGCTGAACTTGGGGTCGGGCACCTTGACCGACAGCACGCAGGTCAGCCCTTCGCGCATGTCGTCACCCGACAGCGCCACCTTCTCTTTCTTGGCGATACCGGATTCGTTGGCGTAATTGTTGATGGTGCGGGTCAGCGCGGCGCGAAAGCCCGCCAGATGAGTGCCGCCGTCACGCTGGGGAATGTTGTTGGTGAAGCATAGCTGGGTCTCGTGATAGCTGTCGGTCCACTCCATGGCCACTTCCACGGTCATGCCATCCTTCTCGCCCTTGACGGCGATGGGGGGGGAATGCAACGCCGTCTTGGAGCGGTCGAGATAGTGGACGAAGGCTTCGATGCCACCTTCGTAATGCAGACGCGAAATCTGGGCGTCGCCGTGCCGCAGGTCGGTCAGCATCAGATTGACCCCGGAATTGAGGAAGGCCAGCTCGCGCAGGCGGTGCTCCAGGGTGGTGAAATCGAACTCGGTCTTGGTGAAGATCGTGGTGGACGGCAGGAAGGTGACCTCGGTCCCGGTCTTGTCGCCGCTTTCGCCCACGATCTTCAGCGGCGCCTCGGCCTCGCCCATGCGAAAGCGCATGGAATGCTCGTGCCCGGCGCGCCAGACCCTGAGATCGAGGAATTCCGACAGCGCGTTGACCACAGAGACACCGACGCCGTGCAGACCGCCCGAGACCTTGTAGGAGTTCTGGTCGAACTTCCCGCCCGCGTGCAGCTGGGTCATGATGACCTCGGCGGCCGAAACGCCCTCTTCCTTGTGGATGTCGGTGGGGATGCCGCGCCCGTTGTCGCGCACCGTGCACGAGCCGTCGCCGTTCAACTGCACCTCGACCCGGTCGGCATAGCCCGCCAGGGCCTCATCGATGGCGTTGTCCACCACCTCATAGACCATGTGATGCAGGCCCGAACCATCATCGGTGTCGCCGATATACATGCCGGGGCGCTTCCTGACGGCATCAAGGCCACGCAGTACCTTGATGGAATCAGCGCCGTAATCCTCGGCGGCCGCCTGGGTGGCGGTAAGCTCGGGAGTCGGGGGCACGGACGTCATGTCTACTCACCTTTGTTTCAGGCTTGGGTGACGGTGGCATCCGTCACCCGGAAAAATTGGGCTCTGTCTCCGAAACCGTCGAACAGCATCGCGTCGGTTCCGGTCATCCAGCTCTGCGCCCCCAAGGCGCACAGCTCGTCGAACAAGGCGGTGCGGCGAGCCACATCCAGATGGGCCACCACCTCGTCCAGCAGCAACAGCGGCGGCCGCGCGCCTTGAACCCGGGCCTGGGCCAGCACGATGGACACCAGAACCGCCTTCTGCTCGCCGGTGGAGCACTGCCCGACCGCCAGATCCTTGGCGGCGTGGCGCACCAGCAAATCACTCCGATGCGGCCCCAACGTGGCACCGCCCGCCGCTTCGTCGCGGCCGCGCAAGGCCCGCAAGGCGCCGCGCAGCCGGTCCTCCACCTGGGGCGGCGGCGATCCCTCCGCCAGCCAGCCCTCGACCTCGCCCACCACCGCCAGCCGGGCGGCGGGAAAGGGCCCCAAACCCTGGCGGCAGGCTTCGTCCAGCCGTGCCACCGCCGCTAACCGGGCGGCGGCCACCGCGATGCCGTGGCGGGCCATGCCCTCTTCCAGCGCCGCCAGCCAGGATGGATCGGCCCCTCCAGCCTTGAGCAGCCGCGTCCGTTCCCGCATGGCGTGCTCATAGGCGCTGGCCTGGGCGGCATGGCGGGGTTCGATCCCGAACACCAGCCGGTCGAGGAAACGGCGGCGGCCGCCAGTTCCCTCGGTAAACAGGCGATCCATGGCAGGAGTGAGCCACAGCGCCGAAACCAATCCGGCCAGATCGCCCGGCTTGGCGGGCTGACCGTCGATTCTGACCGCACGGCGCTCGTGCCCCGCTTCGCGGCCAGTCCCCACCTCGACCCGGTCGATGCCGTCCTCCACCGTGGCGGAAACCGCCCAGGGCGCCCCCGGCCCGGCGGCATGGCACCCGATTTCGCCGAGACCGGCACGGCGCATGCCGCGGCCGGGAACCAGAAAGGACAGCGCCTCCAGCAGGTTGGTTTTCCCTGCACCATTGGGGCCGGTCAGCACCACCGGGCGAGCCTCGGTGTCGAGGCGAAGATGGGCGTAGCAACGAAAATTGCTGAGACCGAGGCGACGCACCGCCAAAAAACGGCGCCCCCCCGGCGAAACGCCCACCGCCCGATTGCTCACACCCGCATCGGCATCAGCACATAGACGGCACCGCCATCGGCCACTTCCCGCACCACGGTGGGAGAGGCGGCGTCGGCCATAGCGAAACGGGCGGTCTCTCCCTCCACCTGGGCCAGGATATCCATCAGGTAGCGGGAGTTGAAACCGATTTCCAGCGGCGTCGACTCGTAATCCGCCTCGATCTCTTCCACGGCACTGCCGTTCTCGGGGCTGGATGCCGACAGAGTGGCGGTGCCCTTTTCCAGGCTCAGCTTGATGGCGCGTGACTTCTCGGTCGAGATGGCCGAAACGCGGTCCACCGCCTGAGCAAAGCTCTTGCAATCGACCACCAGCACCTTGTCGTTGTCGGCCGGAATCACCCGTTCGTAATCGGGGAAGGTACCGTCGATCAGCTTGGAGGTCAGAACCGCATCGCCAAACGCGAACTTCAGCTTGGTTTCCGACAGCGACACCGTGATCTCGGCATCGGTCTCGTCGATCAGCTTGCGGATCTCAGCCACGGTCTTGCGCGGAATGATGATGCCGGGCATCCCGGCGGCACCGGCGGGCATGGTAATATCAACCCGGGCCAGACGGTGACCATCGGTGGCCACGGCCCGCAGAACCTCGCCATTGGCCCCATTGGCGGCATGCAGGTAGATGCCGTTGAGGTAATAACGGGTCTCTTCCGTCGAGATGGCAAAGCGGGTGCGATCGATCAGGGTCTTGAGTTCCGCCGCCGTCACCGCGAAGGAAAACGGCAGATCTCCCCCCGACAGGACCGGGAAGTCCTCCACCGGCAGGCACGACAGCGAGAACTTGGAGCGCCCCGACCGCAAGGTCAGCAGCCCAGCCTCAGCGCTGAACTCGATCTCCACCTGACTGCCATCGGGCAGCTTGCGGACGATCTCGTAGAAGGTGTGGGCCGGGGCCGTGGTCGCGCCGGGGCGCACCACGTCGGCCGGAACCGACTCAATGATATCAAGATCCATATCGGTGGCGTTCAGAGAAAGGGCGCCAGAGCGACCTTCCAACTTCACGTTCGAGAGGATCGGAATGGTGGTCCGGCGTTCTACGACGCTCTGGACGTGGGCCAGCGACTTCAATAGCGCGGCACGCTCGATGGTCAGTTTCATGGCGGTTTGCTGACTACCCGATGTGATCTTTAACTGCCCCCCTTAGGCAGGGCTGAGCAGTATATCACAGGCTCGGGAGACCCCAAGCGATTTCAAAGCGCCCCCCTACCCCTGCAGCATGCGCCGCAGCAGTTCCACATCTTCACTGAAATTGTTGTCGGTTTCCTTCAGCTCCTCGACCTTCTTCACCGCGTGCATGACGGTGGTATGGTCGCGGCCGCCGAATTTGCGTCCGATCTCGGGCAGCGAGCGTGACGTCAACTGCTTGGCCAGATACATGGCGATCTGGCGGGGGCGAGCAACCTGGCGCGAGCGCCGGGCCGACGACATTTCCGCCAACTTGATGTTGAAATGCTCGGCCACCTTCTTTTGGATCTCCTCGATAGTGATCCGGCGGTCGGAGGCGCGCAGCAGATCGTGCAGCACCTCTTGGGTGGTCTCCAGGGTGATGGCGCGCCCCACCAATTGGGAATGGGCAACGACGCGGTTCAGCGCCCCCTCCAGTTCACGGACATTGGAGGTGATCTTGTGAGCCAGGAACTCCATCACCTTCTGAGGGATGATGACCCCCATCTGCTCGGCCTTGGACTGGAGAATACCCAGACGCAGTTCATAGGTGGTGGCATGGATATCGGCCACCAGACCGCAGGCCATGCGCGACCGCAGGCGCTCTTCGATGCCTTCCAGATCCGACGGCGACTTGTCGGCGGAAATGACGATCTGCCGTCCCTGATCCACCAGAGCGTTGAAGGTGTGGAAGAACTCTTCCTGGGTGGCGTCCTTGCCCGCGATGAACTGGACATCATCAATCATCAGCACGTCCACCGAGCGGAACTGCTCCTTGAACGACATGGTATCTTGATGCCGCAGCGCCCGGATGAAGCGGTACATGAATTTCTCGGCTGAGAGATACAGCACCGTGCGTTCGGGGTTGCGCTCGCGGATGTGATGGGCGATGGCGTGCATCAGGTGGGTCTTACCCAGACCGACTCCACCATAGAGGAACAGGGGATTGAACGAGACCTGATCAGCCTCGGCCACCCGCCGTGCCGCCGCCCAGGCGAATTCGTTGGGCTTGCCCACCACAAAATTCTTGAAGGTAAAGCGCTGGTCGAGTTGGGCTCCCAGCTCATCAAGGTCGCCATTGCTGGCGCCGCCGCTATTGCCGCCGCCCGGAACAGGGGCGGGAGTCATGGCCAGGACCGGCGCGACGGGAGCGGCGGCCTTTGCGGAAAGGGGAGCGGGCGGAGCGGCACAGACCTCGGGGACGGGCGCCTTGACCACAACCGCCTTGGCGGCGGCGCGTGCGGCCTCGACCACGATCTCGACGGTGCGGATGGTCGGATTCTCCACGCCCCACAGGGTGCGGATACGCTCGCCGTAATGGGTGGCGACCCAATCACGCATAAACCGGGTAGGCAGTGCCAGACGAACGCTGTCGTCGCTTCTGCCGTGAAGGGTGATCGGGCGCAGCCACGAGCGATAGGCGGCGTCGCCGACCTCGTCCCGGAGCCTGACTTTGACCCGATCCCATTCAGACTTGACCATGGCCACTACCGAATCCTTCACTACCGGTCCCTCATCCGCAACGAGTCCTTCTCTCGACGACACGCCATACAAGCGCGCCCGAGCCGGATCTGAGCGAATTCAATCCCCCCTGGCCGGAAAATCCGGCTTGAGACAAGCCTTTCGGCGCAATAGACCGCCCTCCCGCGATCCGTGCAAAGCCTGCCCTGGCGGCGTCATACTCCGAACAGTCCCGAGCTGTAAATACAGCTCACATCCGGTACCATAAAAAACAACAAATACACTGTGACCCACTTCACAGAAGTGAAGCGCAGTCCTTAACAAAGAACATAAAATTATTATGAGTTCCCGCGGGTATTTCTAGTTACCCATCGAGATCCGAGACTCTAGCGACCTGCGCCGAGACTCGCAACCGGACCGGAACGCGAACATTCGAAATTTTTCACTTGCATTCCCAGACTCGAAGAAACGCCGCGAGAGTCTGAAAACGACGAAGGCCGCGCCCGAGGGCGCGGCCTTGTAAAATCCGTCTGAAACCAAAGACCTAAGGTTAGGCCAGCGGCTTCATGTCCTTGACGCGAGCGACAAGGCGGGAAACCTTGCGCGACGCGGTATTCTTGTGCAGCACCCCGGCCTGAACGCCCCGCATCAGCTGCGGCTCGGCTTCGTGGAGGGCGGTCTTGGCGGCTTCGTTATCGCCGGCGGCGATGGCGAGTTCCACCTTCTTGACGAAGGTACGGATACGGCTCACGCGGGCGCGGTTGACCTCGGTACGAGTCTCGGTCTGGCGGATGCGCTTCTTAGCCGACTTATGATGGGCCATGGATCGGAACCTTGGAACTGGGATGCGAAATCGAAGGCGCGGTTATATGTCCGCACCTTCGTCTCGTCAAGCGGTGAATCGGATCGCGGGAGAAAGTGCCGCGATCCGGCGGGATTCAGGCATTCTTGAAGACGGCGGGACGCTTCTCGGTGAAAGCGGCCATACCTTCCTTCTGATCCTGGGTGGAGAAGGTGGAGTGGAACAAGCGGCGTTCGAACCGGATGCCCTGAGACAGAGGGGTCTCGAAGGCGACATTGACCGCCTCCTTGCACAGCATAACCACCGGACGCGACAGACCGGCGATCTTGTCGGCGACCTTGACGGCCTCATCGACCAGTTCGGCCACCGGCACGATGCGGCTGACCAGACCCGAACGCTCGGCCTCGGCCGCATCCATCAAGCGACCGGTCAGGCACATTTCCATGGCCTTGGACTTGCCCACGGCACGGGTCAGGCGCTGGGTTCCGCCAGCGCCCGGAATGGTGCCGATGGTGATTTCCGGCTGGCCGAACTTGGCGTTATCGGCGGCCAGGATGAAGTCACACATCATGGCGACCTCGCATCCGCCGCCCAGGGCAAAGCCCGCCACTGCCGCGATGATCGGCTTGCGGCAAACGGTGACCTGCTCCCAGCCGTTGGTGATGAAGTTGGACATATAGACGTCCATGTAATCCCGGTCCTTCATCTCCTTGATGTCGGCACCGGCGGCGAACGCCTTCTCCGACCCGGTCAGCACGATGGCGCCGATGCCGTCGTCGGCCTCGAAGGTGTTCAGAGCCTGACCCAGCTCGGAAATCAAGGCGGCGCACAGCGCGTTCATGGCCTTGGGCCGGTTCAGAGCAATGAGGCCGACGCGGCCGCGGGTCTCGACGGTGATGTTTTCGAAAGCCATGGTATCTCTTCTCCCCTTGGGCTTATTCGGGTGTGATGGCGAAACGGATGGTGAGATGCCGACCCTTGGCCACCGGTTCCAGGCGCAGCACCTCGGCCTCGCGGCGGTACTGCCGGTCGGACACGTGGGTCCAACCCAACTGAGGCAGGGTCGTGGCATAGAATTTCAGAACTTCGGCGGTGGCGACGGCGCCATGGGCATAGGCATCGACGATGCGGCCGCCCGGAGTGTCGAACGAAACCCCGGTTTCCAGAGTTTCGGTCAGGCCAGGAGCCAGGGGCAGATCCTCGTACTGACTCAAGAACGGCTCCGCACCGGCCGTCCCCGCGAGGGTGGCGGCGGCGAGAACGAGAGCGAGGAAGAGCGACCGGACTCGAAGCATAGCAAACGCTATACCACTACCTTTGCCGCTCCGCACAATAGAAAGTTGACCGCCCCGCTTGGGCGATGCGGCGGATTCCACCGCAGGCGGGAGCCCCGGCACAGTCGGGGCAAGGCTCGCCTTCGCGGCCATAGACCTTGAAACCGTGCTGGAAATACCCCAGTTCGCCATCGGGGCGGACGTGGTCGCGCAAGGACGAGCCCCCGGCGGCAATAGCTTCGGTCAACACATCCTTGACGCACCCCACCAGCAGCCCGATCTCATCCCTGGTCACGTCGCGCGCCGGACGCAACGGCGAAATCCGCGCCCGGAACAGGCTTTCGCAGACATAGATATTGCCCAGCCCCGCCACCACCTTCTGATCCAGCAGCGCCGATTTGATGGGGGTTGCCTTGCCCGCCAGCGCCCCGGCCAGCACCTGGGCGTCGAACCCGGCCTCCAGCGGCTCCGGCCCGATCCCGGCGAGAAGAGGGTGGGCCTCCACCTCGGCGGCATCGCACAGAATCATCAGGCCGAAGCGGCGGGGGTCGGTCAACGTCACCACGACGCCGTCATCGGTGACGAACTCCACATGATCGTGGGGACCGGGCGGCGTATTCTTCAGGCCCGAGATCACCATGCGGCCCGACATGCCGAGATGGCCGAGCAAGACCAGACCGCCGTCCAGGCGCACCACCAGATACTTGGCGCGGCGCCCTACCCGCTCGATCGTCCGCCCGGTCAGACGCTGGGCGAAATGGGGCGGAAACGGCAGCCGCAGTCCCGCCCGGCGGGTGACGACCGAGGCGAAGCGCCGCCCCTCCCACACTCGGGCCAGTCCCCGGGCGACGGTCTCGACCTCGGGCAATTCGGGCATGGCGCGACTCCTTTCTGCGAAAAAAGTACGATGGGCGGCCGCCTATCCTCCTACAACCCGCGCGCCACCGCCCGCCAAGCGATATCGCGGCGGCAAAAGCCCTGCGGCCAATCCAGGCAATCAACGGCGGCATAGGCGCGCTGGCGCGCCTCGCTGACCGTGGCGCCGATGGCGGTGACACCCAGAACCCGGCCGCCGGTGGCCACCACCTTGCCATCCTTGAGTGCGGTTCCGGCATGCAGCACAGTAACGCCTTCGACCGCGCCCGCCGCCTCCAGACCGCCGATGACGGTATTCTTCTCGTAGGAGCCGGGATAGCCCATGGCCGCCATCACCACCACCAGGGCGACCTCGTCCCGCCACTCCAGGGTGACCTCGGACAGCCGCCCCTCGGCCCCGGCCAGCAGCACCGGCAGCAGATCCGATTTCAGCCGCGCCATCAAAACCTGACATTCAGGGTCGCCAAAGCGGACATTATATTCCAGCAGCTTGGGGCCATGCTCGGTCACCATGATTCCGGCGAACAGCACGCCGGTATAGGGCCGCCCCATCCCGGCCATGGTGCGCACCAACGGCAGGATGCTGCTTTCCATGATCTTGGCCTGGATGTCGGGGGTTACCACCGGCGTGGGGGAATACGCCCCCATGCCGCCGGTATTGGGGCCGGTATCGCCGTCGCCCACCCGCTTGTGATCCTGGGCCGCCGCCAGCGGTACCGCGGTCTTGCCGTCGCACAGGGCGAAAAAGCTGCATTCCTCGCCGTCGAGGAATTCCTCGATCACCAGTTCGTCACCGGCATCACCGAACACCTTGTCGCCCATCATGGCATCAACGGCGGCCAGAGCCTCGTCCAGGGTCATGGCCACCACCACGCCCTTCCCGGCGGCAAGGCCGTCGGTCTTGACCACGATGGGCGCGCCCTTTTCCCGGATGAAGGATTTGGCGGCGTCCATGTCGCGGAAGCGGCCGTACCACGCGGTGGGAATGCCCGCCTTGGCGGCCACGTCCTTCATGAAGCCCTTGGAGCCTTCCAGCTCGGCGGCGGCGGCGGAGGGGCCGAACACCTTGATGCCCACGGCGCGGCACTTGTCGGCCAGCCCCAAAACCAGCGGCGCCTCAGGACCGACCACCACCAGATCCACCGCATTGGCGGCGGCGAAGGCCACCAGCTCATCCACCTTCTCGGACCCGATGGCGAGGCATTCCGCCACAGCGGCGATACCGGCATTGCCGGGGGCGCACCACAGCCGGGATAGCAGCGGCGATTGCTTCAGCTTCCAGCACAGGGCATGCTCGCGCCCGCCCGACCCGACCACCAGAACCTTCATAACTCGTCTCCACCTGTCCCGTACCGTGATAGAGGCGGGTTGTAGCATGGCGGTCGGAGTTTGCAAAACGCCCGCCTTTGCGCCACCATCGCCGTCTGATGACCGACAGCCCCCCCCCTCCCCATTCCGCCTCCAACGTTCCCGAGTATTCGGTGAGCGAGCTTTCGGGCTCGCTGCGAAAGACGGTGGAGGAGACGTTCTCCTTCGTGCGGGTGCGGGGCGAGATTTCCGGCTTCAAGCGCCATTCCTCCGGCCATCTCTATCTGGCGCTGAAGGATGCCGACGCGGTACTGGATGCAGTGTGCTGGCGCGGCGCGGCCCAACGCCTGGGGCTGGCCCCGGAAGACGGTATGGAGGTGGTGGCCACCGGACGCCTGACCACCTATCCCGGCCGCTCCAAATACCAGATGGTGATCGAGCGCATGGAGCTGGCGGGCCAGGGCGCCTTGCTCAAGCTGCTGGAAGACCGCAAGAAGCGCCTGATGGCCGAGGGGCTGTTTGCCCCTGAAAGAAAGCGTCCCATTCCTTTCCTGCCCCAGGTCATCGGCGTCATCACCTCGCCCACCGGGGCGGTGATCCGCGACATCCTCCACCGTCTGGCCGAGCGCTTCCCACGCCGGGTGCTGCTGTGGCCGGTAGCGGTCCAGGGCGAAGGTGCCGCGGCGCAAGTCGCCGCCGCCATCCGGGGCTTCAACGCCTTGTCCACCGGCGGAACAGTGCCACGCCCCGACGTGCTGATCGTGGCGCGCGGCGGCGGCTCGCTGGAAGACCTGATGGCCTTCAACGAGGAAGAGGTGGTCCGCGCCGCCGCGGAATCCGTCATTCCGCTGATTTCGGCGGTGGGGCACGAGACCGACACCACCTTGATCGACTTCGCCGCCTCCTTACGCGCCCCAACCCCCACCGCGGCGGCTGAAAAAGCCGTGCCGGTGCGGGCCGAACTGGTGGCAAGCGTGGCCGAATTGGGCGGACGCATGGTGGGCGGCATCCAGCGCGGCCTGGAAGAGCGGCGTGCCCGCCTCGGCCACACATTCCGCGCGCTGCCCAATCCCCGCCGGATGATCGAAGATTGCGCCCGCAGGCTGGACGACCGGGCAGAGCGCCTGGGCAACGCCCTGCCCAATCTTCTGAGCCGTCGCCGCGCCGAATTGGACCGGCTGGCGGCCCGACTGAAAAGCCCGCGCGAGATGCTGGCCGAGCGTGGTCATGCCCTGGCCGCCCTGGCCACCCGCCTCGGCCATGCGTTGAAGACCGCACGCGCCGCCGAGCAATCGCAGGTGGAGCGTAAAAGACTGCAACTGGATCAGGGCTCACGCCGCCTGCCCGAGGCTATGGCCCGGCTGCTGGCCGAGCGCGCCACCCGCCTCGACCACGCCGCCAAATTGCTGGAGAGCTTTTCCTATCGCAAGGTACTGGAGCGCGGTTATGCGGTAGTGCGCGACGCCCGCGGCCAGCCGGTGATCGCCGCCGCCGCCGCCCTGCCCGGCACGGCACTGACCGTCGAATTCAGTGACGGCACCGCACCGGTGGTGGTGCAGGGCAGCATCGCACCGCCCGCCGCACCGCCCCAAAAACCGCGCAAAACCAGCCCCGCCGACGGACGCCAGGGAAGTTTGCTTTAAAATCAGAGTCTCAGGCGCTGGGCGTGAACGCCCTCAATCTCCCTGCCGCAGCACCACCATCAAGCCGGGAACGTCGTGACCACCGTCCTGACGGGTGGAAACATTTTCCTGCACCGCCACCGTGAACCCGGCGGCCTCGGCTTCGGCACGGACATAATCGGGGGCGTGGGCATAGCGCTGTTTTGGCCCCAGGGCATAAGAACCGATCTCGTCATCGCGCTCGACCGTGAAGGCAAAAACACCTCGGGGCCGCAAGGCGTTGGCGGCAGCCCGCAGCACCGGCGCCAGATCCCCGAGATAGACCAGCACGTCGGCGGCGACCAGCAGATCATAGCGACCGCCCCGCTCGGTCAGTACGGCCACCAGATCGCCCACGATCAACTCATCGTAGAGATTCCGCTCACGCGCCTTCTCGATCATGGCGGGAGAAAGGTCAAGACCATCGAGCCGGGCCGCCAGAGAGCGTAGAATCGGCGCCATCAGCCCCGTCCCGCAGCCCGCATCCATAACGTCGAGACTACGTTCACGCGGCAGCGTCCGTCCCAGTACCTCGGCCAATACGGCCGGGGCGCGATAGGCCAACTTTTCCACCAGGGCGGTATCGAAACGTTCGGCATAATCGTCGAAGAGCTGGCGGACATAGGATTGGGGCGCACGCTCGGGGGTTTCACCGCCCAACTGGGCCAGGCCGAGGGCGGCGCCGTGACGGTCTTCGGGATCCAGCTTCAGGCAATGACGGTAATGCTCTGCCGCCCGCGCGTCTTCTCCCATGAGACGGCAGGCTTCGGCCAGACACCACCGGGCCTCCACCGATTTTGGAGCAACGACAAGGGCACGCTCGAACGCCGCCGCCGCCCCTTCGGGTGCGCCCAGGGCTTGGCGCACCAGCCCCAGTTCCATCCAGCCCTCGGCCTCGCGCGGGGCCAGCTTGGTGGCGCGCTCGGCCTGCACCCGCGCGTCGTCGAGCCGCCGCATCTCGCGCAAGGCTCCCGCCAGATTGGCCCGGATACCGCCGTGATCGCGGCGCAGATCTGCCGCACCGGTCAAAATCGCCACCGCCCGCTCGGTCCGCCCCAAGGCGCGCAGCACCAGACCGTAATTATGCAGAGCCACCGCCCAATTGGGCCGCAGGGCCAGGGCGTGTTCCAGCAGGCCTGCCGCCTCCTGGTCGCGGCCCTGCTGGTGCAGCAGGCCGCCCAAGGTGCACAGGGCCTCGGCATGGTCGGCATTGGCCTCCACCGCCCGGCGACAATGGCCGATGGCCTCATCGATCCGGCCGATCCGTCCCAACAGCCCGCCCAGGCGGGCATTAGCCTCGGCGTGGCCGGGCTCGGCCGCCACGATGTGGCGATATTGCAAAATGGCGGAATTGAAATTGTCCTGATGCTCCAGCGCCCGGCCCAGCGCCAAACGCGGAATGATCTGGTGCGGGTCGGCGGCCACCGCGCGCGATAGATGTTCGGCCGCCTTTTTGGCCTGGTCCTGATCCAGGGCGATCAGTCCTAAAAGATAATGGGCACCGCCAAAATCAGGCTTGGCATCGACGATCAGGCGCGCCAGCCGCCGGGCCTCGACGGCATTACCGGCGTCATACGCCCGCATGGCCAGAGCGAAGACCTCCCCCACATTGAGACTCTGCTGCGTCATCATCTCTATCCCTCGATAATCTGATAAGTAGCATAAGACCGGCTTCACCACACCCCCTTGCAAAAAGAAACTGACTCTGTTACATAATGCTTATGACTAGAAATTGCCGCTTTGCCGTCGCCGTCCACGTCACCGCCCTGCTGGGAACCATGGCGCCGCAGCCCTGTACCTCCGAATGGATCGCGGGCAGCGTCAACACCAACCCTGTGGTGGTCCGCCGGATTTTATCGGCGCTGGCGAAGGCGGGGTTGGTCAGCTCGACCCGGGGCAGCACGGGCGGATCAATTCTGGCCAAGGCGGCGGAACGCATCACCTTGCTGGATATTCACCGGGCGGTGGCCGAGGACGAGACCCCCGCCCTACACAACCAGCCGCCCAATCCGGCCTGCCCGGTGGGGCGCAACATCCAATCGGTTCTGATCCGGGTGATGGATCGGGCCGAAGCTGCCAAGGAGGCGGTGCTGGCCACCACCACCCTGGCCGAAGTGGTGGGGGCACTGCGCAACGAAGCTTAAGCCCTTTTTTTGCCCATATTTGAAACAGTAACGATTACTCTTACATGGAGAGCATCATGACGAAGATCGCCATCGTTTACCATTCGGGCTTCGGCCATACCAAAATCCTGGCCGAAGCCGTCGCCGACGGCGCGGCCACAGTCGCGGGCAGCAGCGTGCATCTGATCGCGGTGGATGAGGTCGAAGCCAAGGCCGACATCCTTGACGCCGCCGATGCCATTATTTTCGGCTCGCCCACCTACATGGGATCGGCCTCTGCCAAGTTCAAAGAGTTCATGGAGTGGTCCAGCAAGATCTGGTACGTCCGCGGCTGGGCCGACAAGCTCGCCGCCGGGTTCACCGCCTCCGCCAGCCAAAGCGGCGACAAGCTTAACGTCCTGATCCAGATGGCGGTGTTCGCCGCCCAGCACGGAATGGTGTGGGTAGGAGCCAATCTGCTGCCCGGCAACAACACCTCCAAGGGCAGCCCCGAGGATCTCAACCGCCTGGGCAGCTATCTCGGCGCCATGGCTCAGAACAATGCCGACCAGGGGCCGGAAGGCGTGACCACCGCCGACCACCAGACCGCTCGGCATCTGGGCCAGCGGGTGGCCGAAGCCGCCGTGCGCTGGAGCGCCGGAAAGTAAGACATCTCCTCCCTCTCCCCGACCAGGGGAGGGGGAGACTTCCCGCATAAGCATGAAGTTGTGGGAGCAGATACACCGTTTACCCGATTGACCAATGTCAAGCCATGGGTTACGTGCGGTTGCATGATTAACACTGTAAAAATTACAACATGGTTCGGTGAGCTTGCCAATCCGGCTCAGGAAACCGCCTACGAGGCCACTACCCGGCGGCAATCCCTCGACGGTGCCTATCTTTGTGTTGTCGGCACCTCGCTGACCAGTCTTGGCTTCATTCCCCTCGACCTCCTGACCCTGGAGGGAGGGCGCTTGGCCTTTTTTCTGGCCGATCGCGGTCTGATCGCCATTCTTCTTGCCGTGACCCTGGCCTTGCTGGCCAAGGCCGCCACCGCCCAGCGGGTGGTGAGCCTCACCCACATGCATCAGCTCGCGTTCTTCAGCCTGAATGCCCTGGTTTTCGCCCATCCCGTTCTCGACCGGCACGGCGGCATTTTTTTCCCGCTCATCGCCATGACGCTGTTTACCTATATGCCTGGGCCGTTCCGGCGAGTTGCTCCGCTTTGTGCATATGCGCCCGCGGTCAGTCTAATCTTCTGGGTCGCCTTGCGCCCCCAGCCGGAAACGCCTGCCGACCTTGCCGTCATCGGAGCGATGACCATGGTGGCCTATGTGATCGGCGGTACCGCCCGCATTCAGTTCAGCCGCATGCGCCGCAAGCGCTTCCTCTCCCTGGAGGCCGAGCGCAGGACCAACCAGGAGCTTCAGGCGGCGCTGGCGGCAGCGCGGGACGCGACCCAGGCCAAAACCGACTTCCTGGCGGTGATGAGCCATGAAATCCGCACTCCCATGAACGGTATCCTCGGCATGGCGCGGCTGATGCTGGACCACCCACGCCCGCTTGAGGATCAGCAGCGGCTGGAGATGGTCCATCACTCGGCTGAGGCGCTTCTCGGTATCCTCGACGATATCTTGGACATAACCAAGGTCGAGGCGGGACGAATCGAGTTCGAAAGCGTTCCTTTCAACCTCACGCGCACCGTCGCTTCGGTGGTGGCGTTGATGGAATCGCGCGCCCGCGACAAAAGCCTGATTTTCGGCACCCGCATCTCCGACAGCCTGCCGACCTGGCTGAGCGGTGACCCCGCCCGTCTGCGTCAAGTGCTGCTCAATCTGGTCGGTAATGCCATCAAGTTCACCGAAGCCGGTGGCGTGACCCTTCATGTCGGGCCGGTGACCGCCGATAGCGGGCGGGCCATGGTGGAGTTTTCCGTCATCGACACCGGCATTGGCCTGGACGAAGAGCAGAAATCCCGCCTGTTCCAATCCTTTACCCAAGCCGATTCATCGGTCAGCCGCCGGTTTGGCGGCACCGGCCTCGGCCTTGCGATTTCCAAGCGGCTGGTCGAAGCCCAAGGCGGCGGAATCGGCGTAGACAGCACCCCCGGCCGCGGCAGTCGCTTCTGGTTTCACTTGCCTTGCGTCGAGGCCGAGCCCCCCGCCGCACCGGTCTCCAGCCACCCCCGTCTTGCGGCCATACCTCGTCTTTCCATCCTGCTCGCCGAGGACAATCCGGTCAATCAGGCGGTGGCACTGGGCTTTCTTGCCCAGGGCGATCATCGGGTCAGCGTCGCCAATGACGGCGCCGAGGCGGTGGTCATGGCCACCACCGGCAATTTCGATCTCATCCTCATGGACATGCAGATGCCCAAGATCGATGGTCTGGAGGCCACCCGCCGCATCCGCGCCCTGCCCCCACCCGTTGGCGCCATCCCCATCATCGCCCTGACCGCCAATGCCATGCGCGAGGATCTCGACCGCTGCACCGCCGCCGGAATGAACGCCCACGTTCCCAAGCCAGTGGAGGTGGAGCAGCTTTTCGCCGCCATCGCCCAGGTTATCGGTGTCATGCAACCTCTCGCGGCAGACGTGGACGCCCCCGCCGAAGAAAAAAACACCGCTCTGAACCTTGGTCCCAATCTGGATGAATTGGTGGGCTATATCGGCCATGACGGTGTGGTCGAGGTTATCAAGGTCTTCCTGTCCCAAGGGACAGCCGCCTGCGGGGCGCTGCGCCAAGCCAAGGGCAACCTCGCACTGATCAAAGAGCTGGCGCACAACATCAAGGGTATGGCCGGAAGTGTCGGATGCATCTCTCTGGCCGAATTCGCCTCCAGCATCGAAGATGCCGCCGGACGCGCCTGCCATGACGAGGCCCACTGGCTGATCGAAAATCTTGACCCGGTCTGGGATGCAGCCAGAACCACCCTTTCCAGCCGGTTCGGCCTGCGCCAGGATGAAGCGGTTTAAAACAGCAGGCTTGCCGCCGCCGCCAGACCGAACACCACCAACATGCCGCCAGACAGATGGTTGAACAGGCGCATCCGTTCGGGCGTAAAGCGCGACCGCGCCGCCGAGGCGATGGCCGACAACACCAGCCACCATAAGGTGGAGCCGCAGAAGATTCCCGCCACCAGCACCCAGCTCTCCCAGCCGCCATTAGGCCGCCCCGACGGCCCCAGGGCGGCAAACACCCCCGCCACTCCTAAAATGGTGCCAGGATTGGTCAGAGTGATGAAAAAGGTAGAGAAGAAATCGCGCGCCATGCCCGGCCCCTTGGCGCCATCGCCATTCACGGTAATGGCGGCGCTGCGCCAAGTGTGCCCGCCCAGCACGACCATGAAGGCACCGCCCGCCAGCTTCAACAGCGGCACCTGACCATCAAGGACGGCGTTGACCGCACCAATGCCCAATCCCGCCACTGCCCCGAACAAGGTATCAGCCAGGGCCGCCCCCAATCCGGCGACAAAGGCGGCAAGACGTCCGTCGGCCAAGGCCTTGCGGATACACAAGATTCCCACCGGCCCGATGGGGGCGGCGATGGAAAAGCCAATGGCAATGCCGCGTAGAAAGGGGATAGGGTCCAAGCCTTGGGCTCCGGTAAGCGGGTGACGGCGCCAGAAAAGACCAAAAGCCGCAGGCAGGCAAGCGCACAGGCGTTACAGCGAGAGTTCCGCCGCCGGAAAGATATGGCTGGGGCGGACGATCTCGCCCTGGGCAGCCACCAGGGCCAATTCGCGCTGATCCAGCCGCCGCGTCGCCGCCAGAACGCCGTAAAGACCGGACAGCGCCAGCGACAAGGCCTCGGACGGGAGGCAGCCCCGCAGCAGATGGCCAAGCAGCAGAGCCGCCAGGGTATCCCCAGCACCATTGGGCGCGATGGGGAAATCGATGCGTGGCGTCTCCACCGCCCAGGCCTTGCGGGCGGTTACCGCCAGACAAGCCACCCTTCCCGCCGCACCATCCAGACTGGTGACCACCACCAGCGCCTGATCGTGGGCCAAAAGCGTGCGTGCCGCCGCCGCCGCATCAGCCATGGAGGCAACGGTGCGGCCGCTCAGATGTTCCAACTCGAACCGGTTGGGAGTCACGATATCGGCCAGCGGCAGCAATGTTCGGGTGAAGGCCTCCGGGATGCCGGACGAGACATAAAGCCCGGTGCCGTCGTCACCCATCACCGGATCGCAAAGATAGAGTGCCTGGGAACGGGCCGCCTTTACCTCCTTGACCGCGCGGGCGACGGCCTCGGCAGTGTCCGCCTCACCCAGATAGCCCGACAGCACCGCATCGCATTGGGCCAGGGCGCCGATACGGCTCAACCCCTCGACCATGTCGGCCATATGGGCCGCAGGCATCGGGCCGCCGCTCCACCCGCCATAGCCGGGATGGTTGGAGAATTGGACGCTGTCCACCGGCCAGGCGTCGAATCCCAACAGCTGCAGCGGGAATACCGCGGCTGAATTGCCCACATGGCCGAAGGCCACCGCCGACTGAAAAGAAACAATCTTCATGCCTCACCGGGTATATACGACGCATTGTTGCGCTGCAACCTTGCCTTCCCCCAGGCGGATTGCTAGTGTCCCTGTCGATTTTTCACTCGGGAGATTACCCCATGGCGACCACCGCGCGGCCCCGCCGCTCCGTCCTCTACATGCCCGGCTCCAACCCCCGCGCCCTCGACAAGGCCAGGACATTGGCCGCCGACGGCCTGATCCTCGATCTGGAAGACGCGGTCGCCCCCGACGCCAAGGAAGTCGCCCGTACCCAGGTGTGCGACGCGGTCAAGGCCGGTGGCTATGGCAAGCGCGAGCTGCTGATCCGCGTTAACGGCCTTGCAACCCCGTGGTTTTACGCCGACGTCGCCGCCGCCGCGGCGTCAGGTGCCGACGCCATTTTGATCCCCAAGGTGGAAAGCGCCGACGCCGTGCGTCAGGTCGAAGCCATCATGGCCGCCAACGGCGCCCCCGAATCCATGGCGATCTGGTGCATGATGGAGACCCCCAAGGGCATCCTGCGCGCCGAGGAGATCGCCACCGCCAGCCCGCGCATGGGCGGCTTCGTCATGGGCACCTCGGATCTGGCCAAGGATCTGCACTGCGCTCATACCCGCGAGCGCCTGCCCATGATCACCTCGCTGGGCCTGTGCCTGCTGGCGGCGCGGGCCTATGGCCTGGCGGCGCTCGACGGGGTCTATCTCGACCTCAATGACGACGAGGGCTTCGAGTATGCCTGTCGCCAGGGTTTGGAGCTGGGCTTCGACGGCAAGACCCTGATCCATCCCAAGACCATCGACGCCGCCAACCGCGTCTTCGCGCCGTCGGAAAAAGAGGTGGAGTGGTCGAAGAAGATTATCACCGCCCATGCCGAAGCCGCCGCCGAAGGCAAAGGCGTGGTGGTGGTCGACGGCAAGCTGATCGAGAACCTGCACGTGGAAAACGCCCGCCGCCTTGTGGGCCAGGCCGAGCTGATCGCGGCGCTGGAGGCCGATCTGAAGGGGTAAAGATCCCGGCGTTTGAGGGACACACAGAACAAGGACTGCCACCATGAGCAACAAGACCAATTCTGGTAATTTTTTCGAGGATTTCCGCCTCGGGCAGGTGATCAACCACGCCACGCCGCGCACCGTCACCACCGGCGACGTGGCGCTTTACACTGCCCTCTACGGTGCACGCTTTGCCGTCAATTCCTCGGCTGAATTCGCCAAAAGTATCGGCATCGCCGCCGAGTCCTTCGGCCATATGGCGCCGGTGGACGACATGCTGGCCTTTCATGTGGTGTTCGGCAAGACCGTACCCGATATCAGCCTCAACGCTGTGGCCAATCTGGGCTATGCCGTCGGCCGTTTCGGCGAGCCGGTCTATCCCGGTGATACCCTGACCACCACGTCGACCGTCATAGGTCTTAAGGAAAACTCCAATAAGCAGACCGGCGTCGTCTATGTCCGCTCGGTGGGCACCAACCAGATGCGCGAAATGGTGGTGGAGTATGTGCGCTGGGTGATGGTGAGAAAGCGCGACGTCAACGCCGTCGTGGCCGAAGAGGCGGTGCCGGATCTGCCCGCCGCCGTCGCGGCTGCCGACCTGCCTATCCCCGACGGCCTCAACCTCGCCGCTTATGATACCGTCCTGGCCGGAAGCAGCCATCTGTGGGACGATTATACCGTGGGTGAAAAGATCGACCATGTGGACGGCATGACCATCGAGGAAGCCGAGCACATGATGGCGACCCGGCTGTGGCAGAACACCGCCAAAGTCCACTTCAATCAGTTCACTGAAGGCCAAGGCCGCTTCGGCCGCCGCCTGATCTATGGCGGCCATATCATCAGCCTGGCCCGTGCCCTGTCGTTCAACGGCCTGGCCAACGCGTTCAAGATCGTCGCCATCAATGGCGGCCGTCACACCAACCCCACTTTCGCGGGCGACACCATCCACGCCTGGACCGAAGTGCTGGAGAGGATCGAAATCCCCGGCCGCACCGATGTGGGAGCGCTGCGCCTGCGCCTTGTCGCCACCAAGAACCAGCCCTGCGCCGGCTTCCCCTTCAAGGCCGAGAACGGCAAGGAGTTCGACCCCGCCGTGGTGCTGGATTTCGACTACACCGTCCTGATCCCGCGCCGCAAGGCCTCCTGACGGAACGGGGGGGGGAGAAGCCTCTCCCCCCTTTTTTCAGGCCCCATCCCAAGGTCCGAATCAAAAGCCCCCGCCAAAGGCGGGGGCTTTTTTCGTGATCGGGGCGACCCGTCAAGGCCGCCCCGGCTTTGGAGCACGATGATCAGAGACGGCGCTCGATCAGCTTTTCCTTGATGGCACCGATCGCCTTGGCGGGGTTCAGGCCCTTGGGGCAGGTCTTGGTGCAGTTCATAATGGTGTGACAACGGTACAGCTTGAAGGGATCCTCCAAGTCGTCCAGACGCTCGCCCGTGCATTCATCGCGGGAGTCGAGAATCCAACGCGCCGCCTGCAACAGCACCGCCGGCCCGAGATAACGGTCGCCGTTCCACCAATAGCTGGGGCAGCTGGTCTGGCAGCAGAAGCACAAGATGCATTCCCACAACCCGTCGAGCTTTTCCCGCTCTTCCGGGCTTTGCAGGCGCTCACCATCGGGCGGTGTCGGGCTGACAGTCTGCATCCACGGCTTAATGGAGGCCAACTGCGCATAGGGGACGGTGAGATCAGGGATAAGATCCTTGACCACCGGCATGTGCGGCAGCGGATAGATCGCTGCGTCGCCGCTGATGTCCTCGATGGGCTTCAGGCAGGACAAGGTATTTGTGCCATCAATGTTCATGGCGCATGACCCGCAGATGCCTTCACGGCACGACCGGCGGAAGGTCAAGGTCGAGTCGATCTCGTTCTTGATCTTCAAAAGGGCGTCCAGAACCATGGGGCCGCAGTTATCGAGATCAATCTCGTAGCTGTCCAGCCGCGGGTTCGCGTTGGCGTCGGGATCGTAGCGGTAGATCTTGAAGACCTTGACCCGCTTGGCTCCGGCGGCCTTGTAGACCTTGCCGGGCTGGACCCGCGAATTGGCGGGCAGGGCGAATTCGACCATTTCCGTTCTCCTTCCGAGGCCTTAGTACACGCGCTTTTGCGGCTTGATGTACTCGACCTCGTCGGTCAGCGTGTAGGTGTGGACCGGGCGGTAATCCAGCTTTACCTTGCCGTTCTCGACCCAAGCCAGCGAATGCTTCTGCCAGTTCACGTCGTCGCGGTCCGGGAAGTCTTCGTGGGCATGGGCGCCGCGGCTCTCGTGACGAGCCTCGGCCGAGACGATGGTGGCCAGGGCGCAATCCATCAGGTTCTCAAGCTCAAGGGCTTCGGCCAGATCCGAGTTCCACACGGTGGAACGGTCGTTGATCTTGAGCTGCGGCAAAGTCCCGGCCACCTGATCCATCTTGGCACAGCCCTCGGCCAGCGACTTCGACGTGCGGAACACCGCCGCATCCATCTGCATGGTCTTTTGCATGGCGAGACGGATCTCGCTGGTATGCATCGAGCCGTTGGCGTTGCGCAGACGATCAAAGCGTGACAGCGCCAGATCGCTGCCGTCCTTGGGCAGGGGCTTATGCGGAGTGCCGGGCTTCAAGGTCTCGGCAGCGCGCAGAGCCGAAGCACGGCCGAACACCACGATATCCAACAGTGAATTGGTGCCCAGGCGGTTGGCGCCGTGGACCGAGACGCAGGCCGCCTCGCCGATGGCCATCAGGCCTTCGACTGTGGCATCGGGGTTTTCGGCGGTGGGACGCAGCACTTCGCCATGCACATTGGTGGGGATACCACCCATGTTGTAGTGCACGGTCGGCAGCACCGGGATCGGCTCCTTGGTCACATCCACGCCGGCGAAGATCTTCGCCGTCTCGGAAATGCCCGGCAGGCGCAGTTCCAGGGTCTCGGCCCCCAGATGCTCCAGATGCAGATAGATATGGTCGTTTTCTTTGCCCACGCCGCGGCCTTCGCGGATTTCCATGGTCATGGCGCGTGAGACGACGTCACGGGACGCCAGATCCTTGGCGGTGGGGGCGTAACGCTCCATGAAGCGCTCACCGGCGGAATTGGTGACATAGCCACCTTCGCCACGGGCGCCTTCGGTGATCAGGCAGCCCGAACCGTAGATACCGGTGGGATGGAACTGCACGAATTCCATGTCCTGGAGCGGCAGACCGGCGCGAGCGGCCAGACCATGGCCGTCGCCGGTGCAGGTATGGGCCGAGGTGCAGGAGAAGAAGGCGCGGCCATAGCCGCCCGATGCCAACACCACCTTGTGGGCGCGGAAGCGGTGCAAGGTGCCGTCGTCCAGGTTCCAGGCGACGACACCGCGGCAGACGCCGTTCTCCATGATCAGGTCGATGGCGAAATATTCGATGAAGAATTCGCACTGATGCTTCAGGCACTGCTGATACAGCGTGTGCAAGATGGCATGACCGGTACGGTCGGCGGCGGCGCAGGCGCGCTCCACCGGCTTGGCGCCGAAATTCGACATGTGGCCGCCGAAGGGGCGCTGGTAGATCTTGCCTTCGGGGGTGCGCGAGAACGGCACGCCGAAATGCTCCAACTCGTGAACGGCGGGCACCGCCTCACGGCACATATATTCGATGGCGTCTTGGTCGCCCAGCCAGTCCGACCCCTTGACGGTGTCGTACATGTGCCACTTCCAATTGTCCTCGGCCATATTGCCGAGAGAAGCGCCGATACCGCCCTGGGCGGCAACGGTGTGGCTGCGGGTGGGGAACACCTTGGTGATACAGGCGGTCTTAAAGCCTGCCTGTCCCATGCCCATGGTGGCGCGGAGGCCGGCGCCACCGGCGCCGACGACCACCACGTCGTAGGTGTGGTCGATAATCTTGTAGGCGGCCATGGCGTCAGACTCCGGCTGCGACTTTCAGGATCGACACCGCCATGAAGACGGCGAGGAAGAGGGCGACGAATTTGAGGGCGATCAGCGAGGCGATCTTTTTCGCTTCGCAATGGACATAGTCCTCGATCACCACCTGGAGGCCGAGCTTGGCGTGATACATCACGCTCAGCACGGTGATCAGGATCAGCGCGGCGTTGCCCGGCTTACCCATCCAACCCTTGAAGGTGGCGTAATCGGCGTGCGACAAGCCGATGACCGACACCGCGAACCACAGCGCCAGCGGAATGAGGCCGACGGCGGTGACGCGCTGCATCCACCAGTGACCGGCGCCTTCCTTGGCGGAACCCAGGCCGCGGGCGCGACCCAAAGATGATTTGAGGCTCATTGTCCTGCCCCCTTAAAGACCGATGATCCAAGCCAACAGGGTCATCACGGCGGCGCTGGCCACCACGAGACGACCCGACTTGTCGGCTTCGGCGATTTCGTAGCCACGGCCCACGTCCCAGAACAGGTGACGGATACCGTTGCACAGGTGATAGAACAGAGCCCCCGTCCACCCGAACAGCACCAGCTTGCCGATGGCGGAGCCAAGGACGGCCTGGGCATGGGCATAGGCGGTCGGGCCATAGGCGGCAGACGCCAGCCAATAGGCCAGAACCAGGGTGCCGACTCCCAGCGCGATGCCAGTGATGCGGTGGGTGATGGACAAGATGGCCGTGAACGGCATCTTGTAAACCTGAATATGGGGGGAAAGCGGCCGATTGCGCGATGTCATGGCGAAGAGCCCCTGAAGTGCGGACGACGAGAGCCTGTGTCGGCCCTTATGCGGCGATGCGGCAAGTGTTTAGCCCCTCACGCCCTGAGAGTCAACGATCCGAGCTACACTTTCCGGCGGGAATTCCTACCCGATGGGATAGGAGAGAGGTTTAACATGGTATTTTCATACCGGCGGCATCCCTACCCATTCTCAGCCAGCACCGTTCCGGCAAGATAGAGGCTGCCGCAGATCAGGATGCGGGCGGGACCGGGAACACACGTCCGAAGATCGCGCAAGGCGGCCTCGACCGAGGTGGCGGGTTTGGCGTCGAGGCAGAAATGACGGATGGCGGCGGCGGCGGCGGCTTCGGCCGCCAGGGCGCTGGGCTCGCCCGGAATAGCCACGGTCCGCAGGGTGTGAAAACGGGCCGCCAGGGGCTCCAGATAGCCATCCACATCCTTGTTGGCAAGAATGCCGAACACGGCGGCCAGCGGCTTGTCGCGCCAGGTGCGGGTATGCTGGGCCAGGGCTTCGGCGGCATGGGGATTGTGACCGCCATCCAGCCACAGCTCCCAATCGGCGGGCAGCAGATCAAGCAGCGGTCCGGTGGTCAGGCGTTGCAGCCGGGCGGGCCACTCCACCGCGCGGATCCCCTTTTCCAGCGCCGCCAGCGACAGGCCGGGGAAATCCGGCCACAGCCGTTCAATGGCGGCCAGGGCCAAAGCAGCGTTGCGGTGCTGGAAAGCACCCGCCAGAACCGGCGGCGGCAAGCGCCACTCCACCGCCCGTCCCTTATAGACCAGCGTGCCGTCGGACACGGTCCGGACGAAGAAATCCTCGCCCTCCTTGATCAGGGGAACGCCGATCTCGCTGGAGCGGGCTTCCAGCACCTTCATGGCTTTGCGGCCTTGCTTGGCGACGATGCACGCCACGGCGCGCTTCATGATCCCGGCCTTCTCGGCGGCGATGGCCTCGATCCGCCCGCCAAGGAACTGCTCGTGATCCATGGCGATGGGAGTCAGCAGGGTCAGGGCCGGGTGCGCGACCACGTTGGTGGCGTCCAGCCGCCCGCCCAGCCCGGTCTCCAGAATGCAGACATCGGCAGGAACACGGGAAAAGGCGAGAAAAGCCGCCGCCGTGGTGATCTCGAAAAAGGTGATGGGCTGGCCCGCATTGGCAGCCTCGACCTCTTCCAGCAGGCTCAGCATCCCGGCATCGCTGGGCAGGCTTCCGGCGATCCTGATCCGCTCGGCAAAGCGCACCAGATGGGGCGAGGTATAGACGTGAACCCGGCACCCCGCCGCCTCGAACAGCGCCCGCAGCGTTGCTACCGTCGAACCCTTGCCGTTGGTGCCCGCGACATGGATCACCGGCGGCAGGCGGTCTTGCGGATCGCCCAGCGCCGCCAGCAACCGCAACACCCGGTCCAGCGACAGGTCGATGACCTTGGGATGCAGCCGGGTCAGGCGTTCGAGGACGGCGTCAATCAATCCATATCGACCGGATCGGGGGCATCGATAGGCAGCGACACCAGCTCGCCCGAGGGCGCGCGGTTGCGCAGCAGCGATAAAATCTTGACCATGGTGGCGCGCAGGTCGCGGCGCGGCACCACCATGTCGATCATGCCATGCTCCAGCAGGTATTCCGCCTTTTGAAAGCCCTCGGGCAGTTTTTCCCGGATAGTGCTTTCGATGACGCGGGCTCCGGCAAAGCCGATCACCGCGCCGGGCTCGGCGATGGCGATATCGCCCAGCATGGCAAAGCTGGCCGAGACGCCGCCGGTGGTGGGATCGGTCAACAGCACGATATAGGGCAGGCGCTTTTCCTTGACCTTGTCCACCGCCACGGTGGTGCGCGCCATCTGCATCAGCGACAAGATGCCTTCTTGCATGCGGGCGCCGCCCGAAGCAGGCACCACGATCAGGGGCGCATCCTGCAACACCGCCAATTCAGCGGCGGCGACGATGCCCTCGCCCACGGCGATGCCCATGGAGCCGCCCTGGAAGTCGAAGTTGAAGCAGGCCATCACCACGTTCATGCCGCCCATGCGGCCGTGGGCCACCACGATGGCGTCATGCTCGCCGGTCTTGGTGCGGGTATCCTTGAGGCGGTCGGAATAGCGCTTCTGGTCCTTGAACTTCAAGGGATCGTCGGCAAACTTGGCCAGTTCGATACGCTGATACTGACCATCGTCGAACAGCATGCCCAGACGCTTCTTCACCGTCAGCCGCATGTGATGGCCGCAGTGCTGGCAGACGTTCAACGCCTTTTCCAGATCACGATGGAAGATCATATGACCGCAGCTTGGGCATTTGTGCCACAGGTTGTCCGGCACCTCCTTGGGGGCGACCAGACGCTGGATCTTGGGGCGAACGAAATTGGTCAGCCAGTTCATGTCTCTCTATCCTTACTGTCTCGCGCCGCGCACGCCGGCCGCCAGGGCGCGGACCAGATCCAGCGGCTTGCCGCCATCGGCCAGAACCTGGACGATGGCCGAGCCCACCACGGCACCGTCGGCGACGCGTGCCACCTGGGCCGCCTGATCGGGCGATTTGATGCCGAAGCCGACGCAGACCGGCAGATCGGTATGACGGCGAATGCGGGCGACGGCCTGGTCGATGGCGCTTTGCGTGGCCGAGCCGGTGCCGGTGACACCCGCGATGGAGACGTAATAGACGAAACCCGAGGCATTGGCCAACACCACCGGCAGACGGGCGTCGTCGCTGGTCGGCGTGGTCAGGACGATGAAGTCGATGCCGCTGGCGCGCAAGAACGGCACCAGCTCGTCGGCCTCTTCCGGCGGCAGATCGACGATGATCAGCCCATCCACCCCGGCCTTGGCGGCATCGGCGGCGAATTTCTCCGGTCCCCAGGCATAGATGGGGTTGTAATAGCCCATGAGGATGATGGGGGTCATCGCATCGGTGGCGCGAAACTCGGCCACCATCTCCAGCGTCACTTTCAGCGAGCCGCCCGCCGCCAAGGCCCGTTGCGCCGCCAGTTGGATGGCGGGGCCGTCGGCCATGGGATCGGTAAACGGCATGCCCAGTTCGATGATGTCGGCACCGGCGGCGGGCATGGCGTTCAGCAGGCTTTGCGAGGTGGCGCGGTCGGGATCGCAGGCGGTGATGAAGGTCACCAGCGCGGCCCGCTTTTCGTCCTTGAGGGCGGCGAATCTTGTGGCGATACGAGTCATTATTTGTAGTGTCCCTCAATCGCCGGGCGGGACCACCCGGCCCCTTGGCTTACCTCCGCTGGCGCTCCGGGGCGCTCCCCGTGCGCGCAGGCGCACAAAGTTCTATTGTCGGCGAAGCCGACGGGGCGCCCGCGCTGGCTACGCTCGCTCGCCATCACACCAGCCCTCCGAGATGAACGTCACCCAGCGCCTTGGCGATGGTGCTGACATCCTTGTCGCCGCGGCCCGACAGGTTGACCACCATCAGATGATCCTTGGGCAAAGCGGGAGCGATCTTGGCGGCATGAGCGATGGCATGGCTGGATTCCAGCGCCGGAATGATGCCCTCCAGCCGGGTGCAGAGCTGGAACGCCGCCACCGCTTCGTCATCGGTGACCGAGACGTATTCCACCCGCTTGGTCTCGTGCAGCCAGGAATGTTCCGGCCCGATGCCGGGATAATCGAGACCGGCCGAGATGGAATGGGCCTCGGCGATCTGGCCGTCGGCATCTTGCAGCAGATAGGTGCGGTTGCCGTGCAGCACACCGGGGCGACCGCCGGTCAGGGAGGCGGCATGGGCCTTGTCGAGGCCATGGCCCGCCGCTTCCACCCCGATGATCCGTACCGAGGCATCATCGAGGAAGGGGTGGAACAGGCCCATGGCGTTGGAGCCGCCGCCGATGCAGGCCACCAGGGAATCGGGCAGGCGGCCTTCCTGCTTGTGCATCTGCGCCCGCACCTCGTCGCCGATCACCGACTGGAAATCGCGCACCATGGCGGGATAGGGATGGGGACCGGCGACGGTGCCGATCAGGTAATAGGTGGTCTCGACGTTGGACACCCAGTCGCGCAGGGCGTCGTTCATGGCGTCTTTCAAGGTGGCGGCGCCCGAGGTCACGGGGCGCACCTCGGCCCCCAGCAGCTTCATGCGGTAGACGTTGGGCATCTGCCGTTCGATATCGGTGGCGCCCATATAGATGACGCATTGCATGCCGAACAGGGCGCAGACCGTGGCGGTGGCGACGCCATGCTGACCGGCGCCGGTCTCGGCGATGATGCGCTGCTTGCCCATGCGGCGGGCCAGCAGGATCTGGCCGATGCAATTGTTGATCTTGTGGGCGCCGGTATGGTTGAGGTCTTCGCGCTTCAGGAACACCTTGGCGCCGCCGAATTCGGCGGTCAGGCGCGGCGCGAAGTACAGCGGATTGGGTCGCCCGACATAGTGTTCCAGCAGCGAGCGGAACTCGGCCTCGAACGCCGGATCGGCCTTGGCCGCCTTATAGGCCGCCTCCACTTCGAGGATCAGCGGCATCAGAGTCTCGGCCACATAGCGACCGCCGAAAATTCCGAAATGGCCGCGTTCATCGGGGCCGGCGCGGTAGGTGTTCAAGCTTTGCATCTGAATCCGTAAGACTTAAAAGGCCCAGAAAGGTGGCCAATAAAGCACGATCTCTTGCCCAATGGGAGGGCTTTCGGTCAGTGGGTGGTTGATCGGGTACTCTGCCAGGCGGCGAAGGCCTCCATCATCACCGCCCGCACCGATGAGGCGGAGGCGTCGGGAAAGGCTTCGGCGATCACATCCCAGATACGACCATTGTGTAAGAAAGCCTGGGCGAAGGCCTCCATGTCGCGCGCGGTGTCCTTATCCATGGACTGGAGCAGGAAATCGAGCAGACGCTGGTGGCTTTGATCATCGAGAACGGCCATTTCCGGGCTCCAAAACAGGGGGACGCGCACTTTAGCCGCCGCCTCGTCCACTTTCCACCCCCGGCATTCGCCTTGACCGTTGACAAGGCGGGGGCGCCATCTTGAATATCGGCCCGCGAGTTGTCCGGACCAGGGGGAAAACCATGCGCTTTTCTGTGAGGGGAATGCTGGCTTTGGCGGCGGTGGCAGCGGCTGTTCTGGCCCCGCCCGCGCGGGCCGAGGAAGACAAGGTGCTGAACGTCTATAACTGGTCGGACTATGTGGCGCCCGATACCTTGGAGAAGTTCACCAAGGCCACCGGCATCAAGGTGAATTACGACGTCTATGACAGCAACGAAATCCTGTCGGCCAAGCTTCAGGCCGGGCGCTCGGGCTATGACGTGGTGTTCCCCTCGGCCTCGCCCTTCCTGGCCCAGCAGATCAAGGCCGGCATCTATCAGAAGCTGGACCGTGCCCGGCTGCCCAACGCCGCCAAGCTGGACCCGGCGGTGATGAAGACCCTGGCCGGCGTGGCCGATCCCGGCAATCTCTACGCCGTGCCCTATATGATTTCGGCCACCGGTCTGGCCTATAATCTGGACAAGGTGAAGAAGGCCGCCCCCGACGCCGCCCTCGATTCCTGGTCGCTGCTGTTCGATCCGGCGGTGGTGTCCAAGCTAAAATCCTGCGGCGTCAGCCTGCTCGACACCCCCACCGAGGTGTTCGCCGCCGCCCAGCTTTACCTGGGACGCAGCGGCACCAGCCTCGCCACCGAGGACATGAAGGCCGCCGCCGAGGCGGTGACCAAGGTGCGGCCTTCGCTGAAATACTTCCACTCGTCGAAATACATCAACGACATGGCCAATGGCGACACCTGCCTGGCGCACGGCTATGTCGGCGATCTGGTCCAGGCCCGCAACCGCGCCGCCGAGGCCGGCAAGGGCGTCAAGCTGGTCATCGTCATCCCCAAGGAAGGCGCGGTGATCAACATCGATTCGGCGGCCATTCCCGCCGACGCCCCCCATCCCGACAACGCCCACAAATTCATCGACTTCCTGATGAGCCCCGAGATCGTCGGCGCCATCAGCAACACCACCGGCTATGCCAATGCGGTGCCCGAGTCCAAGCCCTTCCTCAAGAAGGAGATCGCCTCCGACCCGGTGATCTATCCCCCGGCCGACGTGCTGGCCAAGGAAATCACAGCGCCTTTGGCCGACCAGCCCAAGGAGCGCGAGCGCACCCGCCTGTGGACCTCGGTCAAGACGGGGCGGTAATGGCTCAGGACAACCCGCAGCGGAAAGTCTTCGCCCCGTGGAATGATGCGGCGGCAACCCCCATGATCCGCATCGAGGGCGTGACCAAGCGCTTTGGCGATTTCACCGCCGTGGACAATGTGTCCCTCGACATCCACAAGGGCGAATTCTTCTCGCTGCTGGGGGCGTCGGGCTGCGGCAAGACCACGCTGTTGCGCATGCTGGCCGGATTCGAGACCCCCACCGAGGGCCGTATCTTCATCGACGGCGCCGACGTCTCACTGGTGCCGCCCTATGAGCGCCCGGTCAACATGATGTTCCAGTCCTACGCCCTGTTCCCCCATATGAGCGTGGAGCAGAACGTGGGCTTCGGCCTCAGGCAGGACGGCTTGGCCAAGGCAGTGATCAAGGACAAGGTCGCCGCCTTGCTCGATCTGGTGCAGATGAGCCAGTTCGCCGGCCGCAAGCCGCACCAGTTGTCAGGCGGCCAGCGCCAGCGCGTCGCCTTGGCGCGCTCGCTCGCCAAGGAGCCCAAGGTGCTGCTGCTGGACGAGCCGCTGGGGGCGCTGGACAAGAAGCTGCGGGAAAAGACCCAGCTGGAACTGGTCAATATCCAGGACCGGGTCGGCATCACCTTCGTCATGGTGACGCACGATCAGGACGAGGCCATGACCATGTCCAGCCGCATCGGCATCATGAATGCCGGCGCCATCACCCAGGTGGGCACGCCGGTGGAGATCTACGAATACCCCACCAGCCGCTATGTGGCCGATTTCATCGGTGCCGCCAACATGTTCGATGCCACGGTCAAGACCTGCGCCGATGGGCGGCTGGTGGCGGCCTGCCCCGAGCTGCGCCACGATCTGGTGGTCCAGCACGAGGGAACCCTGGCGGCGGGAAGCCCGGTCACCATCATCGTGCGGCCGGAAAAGATGGTGGTGCAGCGGGAAAAGCCCGCCGACGGCATGGATTGGGCCAGCGGCACCATCGCCGATATCGCCTATCTCGGCGACGTCTCCACCTATCACATCCGCCTCGCCTCGGGCCATGTGGTGCAGGTGCTGCAAACCAATCTGCGCCACACCGGCGAGCAGAAGCTGACCTGGGAGGACGAGGTCTTCCTGGTGTGGCATCCCGCCAACGCCCTGGCCCTGACGCGATGAGCCGGGTGGAGACAGGGCTGAAGCGCTGGGGCCGGTTCCTGGTGGGCCTGCCGCCCTATGGCTGGCTGGTGCTGTTCTTCCTGGTGCCGTTCCTGATCGTGGTCAAGATCAGCCTGTCTGAGACCCAGGTGGGGATTCCGCCTTATCTGCCGCTGCTGACCTGGACCGAGGAGGCGGGTGTCCAGCTCCGGCTCAACTGGGCCAATTTCGCCATGCTGCTGAGCGACGGGCTTTACGCCTTCGCCTATGTCAATTCGCTGCGGCTGGCGGCCATCGCCACCGCCTGTTGTCTGGCGCTGGGCTATCCCATGGCCTATGCCATCGCCCGCGCGCCGCTGCATCTCAGGAATCCGCTGCTGATGCTGGTGGCGCTGCCGTTCTGGACATCGTTCCTGATCCGGGTCTATGCCTGGATCGGCATCCTGAAGACCGAGGGCCTGCTCAACACCCTGCTGCTGTGGCTGGGGGTGATTTCCGAGCCGTTGCAGATTCTCGAAACCGATCTGGCGGTGCTGATCGGCATGACATACTCCTATCTGCCCTTCATGGTGCTGCCGCTTTACGCCACCTTGGAGAAGATGGACCTGTCGCTGCTGGAGGCCGCCGCCGATCTGGGCTGCCGCCCGCTCAAGGCCTTCCTGGCGGTCACCCTGCCCTTGTCCATGCCCGGCGTGCTGGCGGGGTCGCTGCTGGTGTTCGTGCCGGCGGTGGGCGAATTCGTCATCCCCGATCTGCTGGGCGGTCCCGATACCCTGATGATCGGCAAGGTGCTGTGGGCGGAATTCTTCGACAACCGCGACTGGCCGGTGGCCTCGG
Source organism: Terasakiella magnetica (assembly GCA_902729415.1). Classification (GTDB taxonomy): domain Bacteria; phylum Pseudomonadota; class Alphaproteobacteria; order Rhodospirillales; family Magnetospirillaceae; genus Phaeospirillum; species Phaeospirillum magnetica_A. Next base: position 140,245 of record CACVCF010000002.1, read on the forward strand.
CGGTGGCGGTGGCCATGCTGGTGGTGCTGGTGGTGCCGCTGATGGCCTTCCGCCACATCCAGAACCGCAACGAGGGAGGCTGAACATGGGGATGGGAAAGCGCCCGGCGTTTGAGGGGCAGACCGAGCGAAGCGCGGCGCCATTGCGGCGCCCGG
>CACVCF010000003.1 GCA_902729415.1 Terasakiella magnetica
CTAGTGCACTGACGCAAACAAGGGATTCCACGAGACCGCTGACCGTGCGATTCTGGAGCCATGGCCCAGACAGTCAGCGTTATCGTCAATGCCGAGGACCGCGAGCGATTGGCCGCCGTCATCGGCGACCGCAATCGTCCTCTCAAGCAGGTTCAGCGCGCCCGAATCGTTGTGCTTTCGGCAGAACGACTGCCGGTGCATGAGATCGCACGGCAAACCGGCGTCAGCCGCCCATCGGTGTGGCGCTGGCAACGGCGTTTCGCCGAGCATGGGGTTGATGTCCTGCTGCGGGAACCGAGTCGCAAACCCGGCAAGACGCCGCTGTCCGCCGACATCATCAGCAAGGTGGTGGCGCTGACCTGCACCGAGCCGCCCGGCGAAGTCACCCACTGGACCGGCCGGGCAATGGCCAAGGCCGTTGGCATTTCCCTTCGCGCCGTACAGCGAATCTGGGATGCGCACCGCCTGCAACCCCATCGCATCCGCACCTTCAAGAAGTCTAAGGACCCGGCCTTCGCCGCCAAGGTCGAGGATATCGTCGGCCTCTACATGAACCCGCCCGCCCATGCGATCATCGTGTCCATCGACGAAAAGAGCCAGATTCAGGCCCTCGACCGCACCCAGCCCGGCCTGCCGTTGAAGCCGGGCAAATGCGGGACCATGACCCATGACTACAAACGCAACGGCACCACCACCTTGTTCGCCGCGCTCAACATCCTCGACGGCACCGTGATCGGCCGCTGCATGCCCAAGCACACCCACCAGGAATTCATCAAGTTCCTCAACGCCGTCGAGCGGGCCGTTCCGGCGGGCAAGATCATCCATGCCATCGCCGACAACTACGCCACCCACAAGCACCCCAAGGTCAGGGAATGGCTGGCAGATCATCCGCGCTGGGTCTTCCATTTCACCCCCACATCGGCCTCTTGGCTCAACGCCGTTGAAGGCTTCTTCTCCATCATTACCCGCAGGCGAATCCGGCGCGGCGTCTTCAAGTCCGTCGCCGACCTCCAGGACGCCATCCGCCGTTACATCAAGGAGCACAATCGCTCTTCCAAGCCCTTCGTCTGGACCAAGACCGCCGAGACCATCCTCGAAAAGCTCAGGCGGCTGCCGGTATCTTTTGAATGAATCGGTGCACTAG
>CACVCF010000004.1 GCA_902729415.1 Terasakiella magnetica
CGGTAACAAACAGAGTCAAGCCAGCCCTTGCAAACCCGGGGTCGTTCACACATGAGAGGAAGCCCCATGACCACCCTTGCCCATTACCTGACGCTCAAATCCGCCCAGGACAACGCCTTTGCCACCATCTCAGCCAAGCTCGATGATCCCAACCTGCGGATGGACGATTTCGCGCTGATGGTGAAGGCCATCGAACTGATCGAGACCGTCCAGGACACCGATGCCTACGACGCCCTGCTGCGCAAGGTGGCCGCCAAGGCCGCCGGACTTTATGCCCCGGACTTAAGCGGCGAGGACATCCTCATGCTCACTCGGGCTTCCAGGCTGGGCGACATCCCCCATGGCGGGGAGGAGCGGTGGATGCTGCTCAATCGCGATGAACGGAACATGGATGTTACCGGGGCCGTGGTGGTCGGCGAGCGCACCCTGGAATCATTCGGCGACCGTGTCCTTGAAACCTTCTACGCGGAGACCTGATCCCATGCCCCTGACCATCCCCCCGATCCCCAATGCCGCTCCCTTCGCGGCGTTCTCCGACAATGTCGGCATCTTCAGCAATTCCAAGGCCCGCGAAATCCCGACCCGGCTCAATGCCATCGCCCAGGCGCTGAAGGATCACATCAACACACTCTGGCTGGCCACGGCCACCAGCTTCATCAACGGCACTGTGATCGCCGGTCTCAACGCCGCCCTTGCCAAGATCGAGACCTTCTCCAACGGGATCGAAACCCGCATCAACAATCAGATGACCGAGTTTCAGGTCAATCTCGCCAATTACCTCGGAACCAATGCCGGATATTCGGTCAGTGCCGCCAATGCTGCCCTGTTCACGGGGGGCATCGTCGCGGGCGACATCGTCTACGACGTTGCCGGAAGGGCGGCTTCGATCCGCCAGGGCCCGCGTCTGATCAACGGCATCACCTACAACGACGACGGAACCATGGCCGGCTATGCCGAGAAGCTGACCCTCGGCGGCATCACCTACACCCGCACCTACAGCTTCTCCTATACGCCCGACGGGCAGATCGCCGCCATCACGGAGGTTTGACGATGGATATCCTGACGTTCAATGCGCTGAAGCAGTACCAGCGCCGTATTGACAGCGATCTGCTCGATCCCTGGAAGCGCCCGGCCT
>CACVCF010000005.1 GCA_902729415.1 Terasakiella magnetica
TAGAGCATCGAGCCTGAAATCTGAATCGTAGGGGATTCCCTTTTGGGCCGAAAAGTGATTCAACCTCATTGGAGGTGGATCATGGGCAAATGGCTATCATCAGATCTTCGGGTCCGGGTTTACGGTAAGATCGAACAAGGCGAATCGCGGCGAGCGGTGGCTCGGCATTTTGGAGTGAGCGCCGCGACCAGCGTCCGTCTTGCACAACGGATGGCGGCGACGGGTTCGCTGGAGCCCTTACGGCAAGGCCGCCCACCGGGCGGTGGGAAGCTGGCGGCCTTTGCCGCTCTTCTGGTCGGCTGGGTGGAGACGCAAGGCGACATCACGATGCCGGAACTGGCGGCCAAGCTGAAGGCCGAATGCGGCATAACAGCCCACCCCGCGTCGCTCTCACGGTTTCTGATCGGGCAAGGCTTCAGCGTCAAAAAAAACACTGCTGGCCACCGAAGCCGGTCGCGATGATGTGGTGGTGGAGCGTCGTACATGGCGGAGCCACCGCCAGCCCCGGATGCGCCAGGAGCCTCACCGGCTGGCGTTCATCGACGAGACCGCCACCACCACCAAGATGACCCGGTTGCGGGGACGGGCACGGCGAGGGCAACGGTTCAAGGCCCGCGCGCCATTCGGCCACTGGGGGACGCAAACCTTCATCGCCGCCTTGCGCTGTGACGGCCTGACCGCACCTTGGATCATCAACGGCCCCATGAACCGGCAAACCTTCGAGGTCTACGTCGAGACACAACTGGTGCCGACGCTCCAGCCGGGTGACGTCGTCATCCTCGACAACCTCTCCAGTCATAAAAGCGAGAAGGCCAAGGCCATCCTCAAGGAGAGAGGCGCTTGGTTCCTGTTCCTGCCGCCATACAGCCCAGACCTCAACCCAATCGAGATGGCATTTGCCAAACTGAAGGCTCATCTCCGACGGATCGGTGCGCGCACCATCGACGACCTCTGGAAGGCCGTCGGTAATATCTGCGATCTCTACACCCCAGACGAATGCTGGAACTACCTCAAAGAGGCCGGCTATGTTTCAGATTAAACGCACGACGCTCTA
>CACVCF010000006.1 GCA_902729415.1 Terasakiella magnetica
GGTGGCGATGATGGCCTGTAGCGCGACGATATCGGTGGGCAGGGCGTCTGGAACCGCCGACCCGCATTCTCAGCCTCGGAATGGAAGCGCATCCTTGCGGCCATGCCCAGATATATAGAGAGCGCGAATGGCCCCGTGTCGGAACACGACCGCAAGCTGCTCTGCGCCTACATGCAATTCATGTTCGAAACCGGCCTGCGGCCGGGGAAGGAGCATCAGCAACTGACATGGGCCGACTGCGAACTGGTGAAGCAGAAGGCGGAGGTGGGGCATGTGGGGATTACGCACATCCATGTCCGTGACGACACCAAAACGGGCAAGCGCCTTGCGGTCAGCAGCGAGGAAACATGGCAGGTTTTGAACCAGATCAGGGCGTTTTCACCCTGGACCAAGCCCCATGATCCCGTTTTCGCAGACCGAGTGACAGGAAAGGCGATCAAGACCTTTACGAAGGGAATGGAAGCGCTTTTGAAGACCGTTGGGCTTGAGCGAGATCGGCATGGCGACAAATTCTCCCCATACAGCCTGCGTCACAGCTATGCCACCGACCGGCTGATCAACGGCAGGGTGGATGTGTGGCTGCTGGCGAAGAACATGGGCACGAGCGTGGAGATGATCCGCAAGCATTACGGCCATGACGATAGGCACCGTCACCTCTGCTGCAACCCAACTTCAAGCGGCATCAAGCCAGATGGCGGGGACCGCAACAAAGACCAGCGCCCAGGCCACTGTCGTGGCCACTTCGGCGCAACAGGCATCGGCCAATGTCCAAACCGTGGCGTCCGCCACCGAGGAACTTGCCGCATCCATCAACGAAATCGCCCATCAGGTAGAGCGTTCGCAGTCGGTTTCCATCCGTTCCAACGCCGAGGCGGAGCACACCACCGAGCAGATCCGGTCCCTGTCCGAGAATGTCGGCAAAATCGGCGAAATCGTCAAACTGATCAATGACATCGCTGGACAGACCAACCTGCTAGTGCACTGACCCAATCAGAGGATTCACGGCGGGTCTGATCCATGCGATTCTG
>CACVCF010000007.1 GCA_902729415.1 Terasakiella magnetica
TAGAGCAATTCGCGATCTGACTGAATCGCAGGGGATTCACATGCGCAGCTAATCGTGATTCACTTCCTGTGGAGGTGGCCCACGATGACTCGAGCTTTATCCGTAGATCTGCGCGATCGTGTTGCACGATATGTTCTGGCTGGCCATTCGCGCCGACAGGCGGCCAGTGTCTTCAATATTTCGGTGAGCTCGGCAGTCCGCTATGTGGCGCAATATCTGTCGAGTGGGACGGTGGCGCCAAAGCGGCAAGGCGGTGACCGGCGCAGTAAACTGGGCGAGCATCGGGCCTATGTTCTGCTGCGTGTTAAGCAGGTTCCGGATATCTCTTTGGCCGATTTAACCAAAGAACTGGCCGAGCGGGGCGTTCAAATCCATCTTTCCAACCTTGCCCGGTTTCTGCGAGCACAGGGGCTGACCTATAAAAAAAACTTTGGTCGCTTCCGAGCAGATGAGGCCGGATGTCCGGTTGCTGCGCGAGGAGTGGATTAAGGGCCGCCAACCGCTGATGCGGCGTCAAGCCCATCGTCTGGTGTTCCTCGACGAGACCGGAACCAATACCAAAATGACCCGTCTGCGGGGCCGCTCCCCCAAAGGGGCGCGGTTGAAAGCCTCTGTGCCCTTTGGGCATTGGAAGACGGAGACATTCATCGCCGGGCTGCGTCATGATGGCCTGGTGGCCCCCTTTGTCATCAATTGCCCGATGAACCGGAAGATGTTCGAGGCCTATATCGAGACCCAACTGGCCCCAACCCTGGAACCGGGCGACGTCGTGATCCTCGACAATCTCGCGGCCCATAAAAGCCCTCTGGCGGAACGGATCATCCGGGCCCGAGGGGCCTTCATCCTGTTCCTACCGCCGTACTCCCCCGACCTCAATCCAATCGAAATGGCGTTCTCGAAGCTCAAGGCCCACCTCCGAAAAAGGGAGGCCAGGACTATTCAGGACCTATGGGACGCCATCGGCCGAATCTGCGATCTCTACGAGCCCGAAGAGTGCCGGAATTTCTTCAAGGCTGCCGGTTAT
>CACVCF010000008.1 GCA_902729415.1 Terasakiella magnetica
GCGGCTTATGCCTCTGACCCATTAGCGTCATCATCCGGTTTCGGGCGCCGCTTTTTCGGCCCGGTCCCGTCGATCTGAACGCCGTCCTGGGTCTTGCGTTGGCGGGGGCTTTTTCGGTTCACCGGTCTACCCTTCCTGGGATTGTCGCGTTTTATGATTTCCCAGTACGACATCGGTGCATGGTCGGCGGACAGGCCGAGGATGGTCTCGAACGAGACGTGGCGGTAAAAGCGCCGGTTGTAACGAAAGACGAACTCATTGAGGTAGGTGTCGATGTGCTCGCGGCGGAAACCATGATAGGTGCCGAGCCCCCAGCGCTTCAGAAGGGCGAAGACCCGATGGATCCAGTGCAGGGGGATATGAGCGGCCATATTGCCGATGACGCGGGGATCATGCCGGTATCCGACCAGCCCGGTGTAGGATGCGTGGCCATCGGAAACCAGGGTGGCGCCGGGGACGATGTTGGCCTTGATGAAGGCGTGGATGTTTGGCTTCTCGTTGCTGGGGATCACGGCCATCCGGCAGCGGCCCGACAGGGTGTCGAGGTATTTTGCGCCAAGAGCTTTGGGTTTCTGCGGCTTTCCCGTGGTTCGATCACGGACCTCGACTGCGCCGATCACGAGGATTTTTCCTTCCTTGAGCGGCTTGCCGGGTTCCTCCAGGTCGTGGAACGGCATCTCGGTCTGGTCGATTTCGATGACGCCATTCAGTGGGGCGCGCTCCGGATCGATCATCGCTCGCCGAAGCTTCTGCTCCAGCAGCCAGGCAGCCCGATAGGTGATTCCCAGTTGCCCAGCCATCTGTCGCGCCGACATTCCGTTGGAATGTGTCACCATCAGGTGGGCGGCGCAGAACCACGCCCGAAGCGAAAGGCGGGTCCGATGCATGATGGTTCCGGCTGTCGCCGACGTCTGCGATCCACAGTCCCTACACGCGAACGTATAGGCGCGACTGCTCAGACGGGCGGCGTTCTGCGCACCGCATTTCGGGCAGACAAACCCGTTTG
>CACVCF010000009.1 GCA_902729415.1 Terasakiella magnetica
CTGGCCTCCTGCTCCAGCAGGAATCTTGAATCACATCGGAACCAATTTGGGAATCCTTATTGTCAACAGAACCTAGTGGATAAAATCTGACGGATGAGTCCCGTGGTGGATTCCCTCGGCTCGGCGGATATGCGAGTCTGGGGAATGCGCGAAGGGATTCTCATCGAAGTATGTGCCGCCGACCGCAGCCGCCTTGAAGCGGTTGTGAGCGACCGGAACAGCCCCCAGAAGCACGTCTGGCGATCGCGGATTGTGCTGCTGACCGCCGATGGCCACGGGACCGTCGAGATCATGCGTCAGACCGGTAAAGCCAAGACTGCCGTCTGGCGGTGGCAGGAGCGGTTCATGCATGAAGGCGTCGACGGCCTGTTGCGCGACAAGACCAGACCACCGCGCATTCCGGCGCTCGATCATGGTGTGGCCGAGCGGGTGGTAGCCCTGACCACCACGACCGATCCGCCTGGCGAAGTCACGCACTGGACGGCGGCAGCTATGGCCAAGCTGGTCGGCGTCAGCGTCAGCTCGGTCCAACGGATCTGGCGCACCCATGGCTTGCAACCACACCGCTGGCGTCAGTTCAAGCTGTCCAACGATCCCCTTTTCGCAAGCAAGGTGCGCGATATCGTTGGCCTCTACGTCAATCCTCCGGCACATGCCATTGTCCTGTCCGTGGACGAGAAGAGCCAAATTCAGGCCCTTGATCGCACCCAACCCGGTTTGCCGTTGAAGCCCGGTCGGTGTGGAACCATGACCCACGATTACAAGCGGCATGGTACCACCACGCTGTTTGCAGCCCTCAACGTGCTGGAAGGCAAGGTCATCGGAAAATGTATGCAACGCCACCGGCATCAAGAATTCATCGTAACACCGGCAAAACGCCGGGCACCAGCGTCACGACACCTGTTTAGTTGAATCT
>CACVCF010000010.1 GCA_902729415.1 Terasakiella magnetica
TAAAGGTCGAGCTGGCCCGTTTGCGCCGGATGCAGTTCGGCCGCTCGTCGGAGAAGATCGCCCGCGCCGCCGACCAGTTGGAGCTGATGCTGGAGGAGGTGGAGGCGAGTGCCGCCGCTGCCTTGGCGCCAGCCGAGGACGGTGCGAGCGACGGCGCCGCGCCGAAGCGCAATCGTGCCCGGCGGCCACTGCCGCCACACCTGCCGCGCACCGCGAGGTGGTCCACGACAGCGCCTGTACCTGTCCTTCCTGCGGCGGAGCGATGCGCAAGGTCGGCGAAGACGTCACCGAGATCCTCGATTACGTCCCCGGCCGCTTTCAGGTGATCCGCCACATCCGACCCGCCTATTCCTGCCGAGCCTGCGAGGGCATGGTCCAAGCGCCGATGCCCTCAATGCCGATCGAGCGCGGCCTGCCCTCGGCCGCTTTGCTGGCTCATGTGCTGGTGTCGAAATACTGCGACCACCTGCCGCTCTATCGCCAATCGGGAATCTATGCCCGCGACGGCGTCGATCTCGACCGTGGATTGCTGGCCGAGTGGGTAGGCAAGGCCGCCGCCCTGGTCCGTCCCCTGGTCGAGGCGGCCGAGGCCCATGCCATGGCCAGCGGCCAGATCCATGGTGACGACACGCCGGTGCCGGTGCTGGCGCCGGGGACCGGTAAGACCAAAACCGGCCGATTATGGGCGTATCTGCGCGACGAGCGGCCCTGGGATGGACCGGCTCCACCCGCCGTAGCCTACCGCTACAGTCCTGACCGCAAGGGCGAGCGCCCACAGAAGCATCTCGCCCATTTCCGTGGTCACCTCCATGCCGACGGCTATGCCGGCTTCGGCGAGTTGTACCTGGCCAAGGAGGACAAACCGCCGCCGGTGACGGAGGTTGCCTGCTGGGCGCATGTGCGCCGCAAATTC
>CACVCF010000011.1 GCA_902729415.1 Terasakiella magnetica
CGTCCGGGATGGAGCGATCGGCCGAGAAGGCGGCGCGCAAGGCTAACCGTAAGCGCCGGCGCGGGCCCAAGAAACCGACTGTACCGGTGGAGAAGCGGGTGATCACGGCCGAGGGCCTCCCGGCGAGGTCACGGTCAAGGGCTACGAACTCTTTACCAGGTAACATCGGCAAAATGCCGGGCATCTCAGGGGTGACCCGTCCGGTGAAGGTCAGCGCCTCCGCTGTCCGATTCCAAGCGACATAATATCGACAGCGCGTAATTGCCCTTCGAGGTCAGCCACGCGGTCACGCAACTCAACAATGGTCTGTTGGTCCTCGGCGCGGGCGACCTTGAAATTTTGTTCGAGATAGGTTTGGTCGGCCCGCGCCTCTGCTGCGCCGGCTTCAGCTTTGGCGAGACGGGCCTGTAGGGTGGCCCATTGAGCATCGGCCTCGTCCCATTGCTGGCGGATGTGATCGAGGAGGATTTCGGCGGGTGCGCGTCCTTTGGCGTGCCGCGCCCAGTACACCCGGAGCGTCGCCGCTGTAAAATCGGGCAAGGCATCGCCAGCATCATCAAGAATTTTCTGCCATGTCCAACCCGCCGCGCGGCGCTCTGCGATCATTGGCATTGCCTCGCGAGCAAGGGCTGCCTTTACCTGTTTATTGGACATGAGACGAGGCATGGATTGACTCTCTGTAACAACTGGCTGCGTAACATATCAGTGCAACAGGGGAACTGCCTGAGGATGGAGCACTTTTTTGTAAGTGTGTGACAGCCAGCGTACGAAATCAATGCACAGGTGTGATGATTCAGAGCGGTCGTCGCTGTAACAATTCATCCGCACGCGCATCACGGTCATGCAGACTCTTGATGTAGCTAAAGGCTGCGCCTTCGGCTTCCGATATCGGAGTCATCCTGTCA
>CACVCF010000012.1 GCA_902729415.1 Terasakiella magnetica
GCCGCCGCCTCCTCCGCCGCCGCCGCCTCCCCCGCCGCCGCCGCCGCCGCCGCCGCCGAACCACGCGCCGACCACCGATCCGGTGTCGTTGGGCTCAAGCTCGAGCGGCGCCGCGATCACCATTCAAAAGTCGGATCTGCTGGCCCACGCCTCGGACCAGGATCACGACCCCCTGACCGTCAAGAATTTCAGCGTCACGCACGGCACCGTCACCGATAACGGCGCCACCATCACCGTCACCCCCAATACGGGCTATAAGGGACCGCTGACCGTCAGTTACGTGGTTGCCGACAACCGGGGGGGAGAGGCCCGAGGAACCGCCGAGGCGGTCATCACCAATACCGCCCCCACCAACAGCGGCGTGGTGATGCTGGCATCGGAAGTCAAGAACACCCCGGTCACCATCGCCAAGGCCGATCTGCTGGCCCATGCCACCGACGCCAACGGCGACACCCTGAGCATTTCCGGCACCGTTACCGCCGATCACGGCACCGTGGTCGATAACGGCAACGGCACCATCACCGTCACCCCCACTGCTGGTTATTCCGGCCCGGTCACCCTCAGCTACACCATCGGCGATGGCGATGGCAGCACGGTGCTCGCCAGCGCCGACCTGACCCTGACCAATACCGCCCCCACCAACAGCAGCGCGGTGACGCTGACAGCGGATGCCAAGAACGTTCCGGTCACCATCGCCAAGGCCGATCTGCTGGCTCACGCCACTGACGCCAACGGCGACACCCTGAGCATTTCCGGCGCCGTCACCGCCGATCACGGCACCGTGGTCGATAACGGCAACGGCACCATTACCTTTACCCCCACTGCCAATTATACCGGCCCGGTCACCTTCAGCTACACCATCAGCGACGGCGACGGCGGCACGGTGCT